>NZ_BLZO01000118.1:0-225000 GCF_014132355.1 Okeania sp. KiyG1 | reverse complement strand
ATGTAGTTATTATCGCCGATATTGGTGGGCTTCCATAGGTCAGTAACATCGAGGTAACCTTAAAATGAGCAACCCTAGGTTTCAAACCTTGCTCGTTATCACCCATATTAGGTTGCTCTAGTTTTTTTGACCACAATAGAGTCTTTGTGACATACTCCCACACTAACCTGAAGCTATAGTGTGGGCTTCTCGTTTCGCAGTCCCGGTATCCCGTCGGACTCCACGAAGCTCTAAGGACGGGATGCTCCGCCGCCCTTTTTGCCAATAAAAAAGCTGCTGACCTAGCGTCGCAATCAGATTTTACATTCCCAACGGATTACTAGGATTTCTGGGATATAACCCCTAATCTTATTTTATTTTCATGATTCATCGCTGGCGGTTGTTAACTCAAACCAGCTTTAGTCTATCATAACATAAAATTCGTAAATTAATGGGACATCGATTCCCATTAATTTACCGTCGATTCATCTCACACCAAATTTTCAATTATGGTGTGAGGCTTCTCGACGCTCTAGCTAACCAAGGAAAGACCTATTGATAAGTAGACCAGAAATCTCTGTAGGCTACTTACCGAAAAGCGACGTTGAGAGCAAGCGTGTTTTAACCGGGGGATGAAAACAAGCGAGTCGTTTAGACAAGACTTCTTTAGTTGTCCGGTGCTATTATCTGGATGTACAAACGTTTAAACAAAAGTAAGCAGAAAGCTAAGTTTAGACTTAAGCCGACTGTGTAGGGGCACAATGACATCGTCCCCAAAGAACATATCTTTGGTCAGAATCATGAGAAACGAAGCAACAAGGATTTATCCTGTTGCGTAGTATCAACTTAGAATCCCCTCGGCAATAGCTGCGGGGAGTAGTCAAACTTTCGATATATTCCTACTAGAGAATTCCACAATCTTTCGGATCCATTTCTAGTGCGATCGCCTAGCCTCCTGGAGGAAAATCGCCAATATCAGCTCCAACAATTTTTTAGTAAGCAACTAACTTTGTTTTTAGTCAATTAGGACTTACACAGCAATCATACCTGTAGGATGTCCTGCAACTACCTTACACAACAGTTAGCATATAACACGAGGATTTTGCGTAAGTCCTGCCAATAAAACCACAAAAAATTAATTAGCCTTTTACCGAAAAATTGGGTTTAAAGCCTCCCCCTTTTAGGGGGACTTTATGTTATGCTTAAAAAAGCGGAAAGGTATTCAACCGCTCTAAAAACCTATAGCTACCTAACTTGTAGCGTTTGCACCTTGAAAACTAGAGTTATGGGGTTTTGTACAGGAATGCTTGTACATGGAAAAGCTCTAAGCAACAAGTATCAGAGAACCAAAGTTTTTTAAGGTTTGAACTGTACCGTAGGGCATACGGGAACAGGCTCTTGAAATAGAGCAAACGCTTGGGGAGAGAACCATCTCTGGGTTAGATGTCGCAAGGTGTTTAATTTAAGTGGACTCGTTGAACCAAGAATCCTGGTTTCAGGAGAATCTCCGCGCCTTTAGGCCGGAGAGTATGTCAAACAGACAACTTGTTTAAGAGTTGCCACAACTTCTACTAAATCACTTTGTTGATTTATTACTTCCTCAATAGATTTATAAGCACCAGGAATTTCATCAATAACACCTCCATCTTTTCGACACTCTACTCCCTCTGTTTGCTTCACTAAATCATCAACAGAAAAACGTTTTTAGCTTGAGTGCGAGACATAATTCGGCCAGCACCATGACTACAGCTACAATAACTTTCATGGTTTCCTTTTCCTTTGACAATGAAGGATTTTGCTCCCATTGAACCGGGTATAATTCCATAATCTTCTTCTTGTGCTCGCACAGCACCTTTACGAGTTACATAAACTTCCTCGCCAAAATGTACTTCTTTTTCTGCATAATTGTGATGACAGTTCACATCTAATAGCGGTTTTGTTGGTTTACCTCCTGCTAAATGCTTTTCAACAATTCGCTTAAAACGAGCCATCATTACATCTCGATTAAATCGAGCATAATTTTATGTGCCCATTGTAGATCGCGCCAGTAAGCTGCAAATTCTGGTGTTCCAGTTACAAAGTAGGCTAAATCTAAATCTGGTAATTTCATATCTGCTAATTTTGCTAATTCTTTAGCAGTGTTAATATGACATTGAGCTAATTTATTTCCAATGTGACGGGAACCTGAATGCAACATTAACCAAACATTGTTTTCTGTATCCAGACAAAGTTCGATAAAGTGGTTGCCTCCACCAAGAGACCCCATTTGTTTGAGAGCTTTACTCTCCAGATTTTTACTCCTGGATGTAACTCTTTGAAGTTTTTCCAGCGCTGCCAGTTGGTGACAGATTTTTCGATTTCTTTGTTTTCAGAAAATCCTACAGGAATAGCTGCTTCAATATCTTGTCGGATTTTTTTGAGTTTGCCTTCTAGTTGGTTGGCAACAAAAGGCATTTTTATTGCGCACATTCCGCAACCAATATCTACGCCTACAGCAGCAGGAATAATTGCTTCTTTTGTGGCAATTACAGAACCTACTAATGCTCCTTTGCCTAAATGCACATCTGGCATTAGGGCAACGTGCTTGAAGACAAATGGCAAGGATGCTACATTTTTTGCCATTTGGTGTTCTTTATTTTCTAGGGGATGATTTGCCCAAGACAATACTGGTTTTGGGGTTGAGAGTTTTAGTTTTTCGTATGGCATATTTGATTTTAAGTTACTATTGCTTGTCGAGCTATACTACATAATACAATGTAACATAAGAAATTACGGAATGTAGTTCAACAATTAATAATTAGGGTTTGCGCTCAAAGGTCTTTTAGTAGGGGTAGGAGACAGGAGACAGGAAGAATGGGGAATGAGCGAGGAGGTAGGAGTAAGAATTGTAAGAGTGATTTTTCTGCCCAAGTCTTGCCTAAAATACGATCCATGAATGAGCATGAAGAGCTGAAAACCAGGCACTTTTAAAGGCCCCAAAAAGGCACTTGCCTTTATATCTCAATGCTTTTAGATTTAATCAGCAAGCCCTAATTAATAATTAATAATTACCTCTCCTTGAAAAGAAGAGGATTGACGCTTCAGGAAAATTTTTTTCTTTTTTCTCCTTTAAAGTAGAGGCTTTAAACCTTAATTATTCGGTAAGGATATAAATATGAAGAAGACTAATTAGTTAGACAAAGCGATGAGGAGATAATTGCTTGATAATCTCATCATTTTCTCCAGCTACATAATTAGCGAATCTTTTAGCTAGGGGAGGTACAAATGCAAAGGGACTACTGAACCCAGAAAAAATATGTATCCCTTCTTGATTAGGAATAGCTCCAATGAGGGGTAAGCTGTCAGCGCTATATGCTATTAGGCAGTGATACCAGGTTGCGGGTAAATTTTCTAATGCTGGTAAAATTTTTCCGATCTCCGATCGCATAGCAATTTCACTTTGAGCAGGATCGACTTTTGCGTGGGGGTCCGTGAGTACGCGGGAAATTTGACCTATTCTAATGCTACCGTTTTTAAATTGAATTGCACCAGTATCTAAGCTAAATGGCACAAACTCGTGACCAGGTTCATCCCACATTTTTTCAAACTCAGTTGTACTTGTAGCAGCTTCACATTGAAAACGTTCTTGTATTGCTGACATTACAGTAGTATGTAGTTGTAAATCTGTAGGAGGAGTTTCTAGCATCTCAGCATGGGTGAAATAAATACGGGTATGGATACCTGCTGATTTTAGGAAATGACGAGAAATTCCGCCTGCACAAATAACTACATTGGCAGCGTGATAAGTTTGAGTAGTTGTGTAGACTCCGGTTATACGTTCGCGGTAGCGATGCGGAGCATTATCGCCTGTTTTGACTAACCCCGTTACTTGAGCTGTTTCAGTTTGACCTCCTAACCTGGTAAATGCTTGACAGTAGGCTAAAGTCATTTCTTCTGGAGAAACATGACCGCTACGAACAGTTAAAACTCCTGCGATCGCTTCTTTATTTAGTAAGGGTTCCATTTCACAAGCTTCTTGGACACTTATTAGGCGAGGTACAGTATTGCAGTGGTTGAAGGTAGCAGCTATTTTTTCTGGGTCATCTTCTAGGGCGATAGTTAGCAATAAATCTAACTCTCTAAATTGGGTATCTGTTTCTAATTCTTCAGATAGGCAATGATGACGTTCTTTTCCTTCCTGAAAAAGTTGATTGGTCAAATCTGTAGTACCAGACCAGTAGGGTAAAATAGCATAACTATAACGGGTTGCACTTTTTAAAGTAGGGTATTTTTCTAACAGGAGTACGGTAAAACCTTTTTTTGCCAACTCATAACTGAGAGCTGCTCCTGTTATTCCGCCCCCAACTACAATCCAATCGTAACTTTTCATAAACCATTTACTCTAAGATTTTCCTGATATAATAATAGGTATTTAACTAATAACAAAATATTTAGATTATTTAGGCAAATAATTATGCAGTTTTATTTCCAGTTATTCAGCATAAATACTAGACTAAAGAAGCAAATTTGTGGACTGATAATTATATTGCTATCAAGTATAACTTTACCTAGTCTTAGCCTAGCACAGTTGCCTCGTTTTGATTCTCAATCGTCTCCAGAAAAACCGTCTTTGACTGTATCACCATCAAATACTGTTCCAACTCAACCTACTCAACCCTCAAAACAACTTTCTCCAGAAAAACCGTCTTCGACTGTATCGCCATCAAATACTGTTCCAACTCAGCCTTCTCAACCCTCAAAACAACTTTCTCCAGAAAAACCGCCTTCGACTGTATCACCATCAAATACTGTTCAAAATCAGCCTATTCAACCCTCAAAACAACCTTCTCCAGAAAAACCGTCTTCGACTGTATCGCCATCAAATACTGTTCAAATTCAACCTATTCAACCTTCAAAACAATTATTTGTTAATGATTCTACAGCTCCTTTACCTGGAGCAAGACAATTGCCTATTGGAGTTATTCAACCTGTAAATGGTTTGGTCAATATCAAACTTGCAAATAATACTGCTGCTACAATTTCCTATGAGATAATTGGAGATACTACACAACGCCAGTTGTCAGGAAAGTCTGAAGTTATTTTAAGGAAATTAAAAGTTCCTGTCAATATTACTTTTTATCGGGATAAGGGAGGTTTTTATTGGTACAACCTCAGTTTATTGTTAAAAATGGTCTTTTGAAGTTAACTATGACTGAGACTAATAATTTTAATTTGGATAAATCTAGTTTATTAATTGAAGAAACTGGCAGTGTCTTTTAAATTAGATAACGTTTCAATTTTAGCTTTTTTCAATTATGCCCCCTATAATACCATTTCTCAAAAACTTTTCTACATTTTGTTGAGTAGGGGACCCACCCTAACCCCTCCCTGGAGGAAATGGGAGTGGGGGAGTGGGGAGAAGTAAACATAAGAATAATTAACATTAAATTAGCTGAAATTAGCATGCAAAGTAATTTTGCTTGTACCGATCAGTTGACAACTGAAGTACTGCCCAAGTATAGCAACACTTTTGGGAATTGGTATAAACGTAATTTAACTGAATTTACTGTTAGTTAGTAATCTTTTTATTTTGGGCTTAATATCCCACCGTCTACACGGTGTTGACAATTGGTTGGGGTTATAAGACACGGAGTGGCCGGTCGTTGACTATCCCCATCCATTTTTTCGGTGTTGCTGAATACTGGGATGATTTCGGCGCTCCACGGGGACACGGGGACACGGGGACACGAGGAGAGGGGGACACGGGGATTATGCTTTCTGCTCTGGTGACAAAATCATCCCGCAATTATGCAATGCCATTTTTTCTTCCTTCTTCTTCACAGGAGTGCGCATTCCCTTGGGTCTGTCGCCGATGCGGGGTCGCACCGCTTCTTCCTTTTTCAATTTGTTTCTTGAGTAAATTTAATGATAAAATTACTCAAGAATTTTTGCTGAAAAATCAACAGAAAATTACTAAATATTGATTAGTATCCTGTATTGATATTTATAATTTGAAACTTTCAGATTAAGTGAATTATTGATGATAATTATCAATTACTCGTTCGAGGTTAATTAATTTTTTATTAATCAATAGAATTGCAAAAATTATTTGACTTTTTGTCTATAATTATAGACAATACCATAAGTGGTAGATAAATGGCTTTAGGCGTTCAAGGGTAATGTATGCCTAAATTCCGTCCCTTATCTAGGTATTTAGTTAATATGTATAGCAATGATAGAGAAGATAAAGTTAGGATCGATTTTAAATTAGCTCATGATAAATGGCAACGCTTCCAAGTAAAATGTAAGGAGAATGATTCTACAGCTTTTGAAGTTTTAAATTTGTTTATTAATCTTTATTTAGGAGAAGAAATAGATGGCGAACGAGGTATTTTGTCGCTTAGTTTGGAAACTAAAATTAATGTGGCAATAGGAAAGTATATTGGGAATAAACTGGATAGTTATATAGATAAATATATAGAAAAAAATTGATTAAAGAAGTTAAAGAAATAGATGATGCTGAAGATTTAGTAACTCCTAAGAAAAAAAAGGAGTTACACAGTATAGAAAAAGAAAACCTTGTATCCAGGGATAAATATGAATATGAACAATCATCAATGACAACAGTTATCGAACAAAAAGAAATGACAAAAAGCTTGTTGAATGATGATGTTCAAGAATTAAAAACGGCACGGGAATTAGGGAAGGTTTTAGGTTGTTCTCCTGCGTATATAACTACTCTTAATAGATTAGGCGATCTGGAACAAAGAGGGTGGAAAGATTCTGGAAAAAGACAAGGTAAGGCTATTCTTTATCAACGGATAACAAGATAATTATTTTCTTGAGCGGGGGAGTAGTCATTTCAGTTATCAGTTATCAGTTATCAGTTATCAGTACTCCTGCAATAAGGAGGCTTGAAATATGGAAGATTCTATTTTTTTTATCCCCTTAAAAGTACAGGAGGCTTGAGACCACAATTTTTCGGTAAAAATAAGAATAATTAAGAATAACTAGCATGCTAATTACCAAAAAGTTTATTCAGCTTGTGTTAATTACTTAATAGTTGAATAATAGTTGAATAATAGTTGAAGTATCACTTAAGCATAGCATTCTTTTTTCAAATTGGTATAAAGTAAGGTGGAGTATTAAGCCTGGTACAGAAAAGATAAATTGACAACTGCTGATAATGATATAAGTAGAGATATTTTTACCAATGGATAATGGATAATTGATAATTGATAATTAATCACCAAAGGTTGAAAGCCTCTCATGAGCAAGGAGAAAAAAAAAGAAATAAGATTTCTGCTTAATTCAATTCCGTAACGGTTAAAACCTGAGGTAATTATTAATTATTAATTATTAATTATTAATTGTTGAAATACCTTGGGAAATAAAACCTGCCCAGTAGTAAGGATGAGTAAATGGAAGACTCTGTTGACAAAACCATGATAAGAGTTCTTTTTTTTGTTGTATTTTTTCTGAATTTTCGTGTTTCATGTATTGTTCTAGATATCCTTCTAGCTGCTTTCTATAATTACTAAGCTGAGTTCCTGTTAAATAACGAAGTTGATTTTGTGCTTTTTTAAATGCTTCTGAACGGCTATATTTTTGGCGATGTTGATAGTAGAAAATGCAAAATAATGCTGTGGCTAAATCTTCTACTAACCATAATGAACTAATTACATGACGGGCACCTGCACTAATAAAAGCAGTAGCAAATGTGAGAATATCGTCAGAAATTTTGGTTTGATTGAGATTAATTTCGCAACTGGAAAGAAATACATCAAATAATTCTGGTAAACGCCAGGTAAAAACTTTACTAAGAACTATATCTCCATCAAATAATTTTAGTTTTGATGCTAAGGGATTGACAATATTTACTTGAGAAGTGTGACTGGAATGCAGCACTTGTAGTTGTTGAATAAAATTGTGGTAATTATTAATTTTTGCCTGACTATATTGCAGACGTTTTTGGGGAGAAATTAAGTACATATTTGCTATAGTTTCACATTCATATCTTGTATAAAACTTATTTGTTATAGGAGTTTCCACAATTCCTATTTTACGGGGATTATTAATGGGCGATCGCGAAGCGTGCTTTACGGGACATAGCTCTGAGCAATAATTGAGAATTTGACAACTAGGTAAAATTCTTAAACGGAAATAATCACACAAATACTTTGTTTCTTTTTCTCTAGTAACTGGTAAAGCAGCGTAAGGTATTTGATGTAGATATAAATGGGGAATAATAATTAATTCTTTTATCTCATTCAGTTGTTCTATCGGTTGATTTAATTCTAATTTTTCTGATAATTCTGAAAGAAAATCCTCCATTTTATTTTGCCATTCACTACTATTTTCTGCATGGAGTTTCAACCAATTATCATGTATCCAAGTTTGTAACTTATCAACTCCTTCTCCTTGACAAATATGAACAGTAAGTTGCTGCTGAGTCAGAAGGAATATATAGGTATTATTTCTGGTTGAATAAAAATCTATAATGGCAGTTTGTCCATCCTTTACTAACTGCTGAATATCTGAAAAACCCAGATATGTAACTTGTAATTGTTCCGCTAGTACGCGGTCGCTATTCCAAATTTTTTGCCAAATTTTTTGCTGTTTTTCTTTCAAGAAAAAAATCTTTTCTTGATTCTCTGATTTAATCTCTTTGATACTAAACTGACTTCCCACTGTAATTGGTTTATTAATTCTAGCAGTATCAAAACTGAGCTGATTAATTTGTTGTTGTAAATCATAATATTCTTCTACTTCTGCTGGCTTTTCCTCATTTTTATAAATGTCGTTGATCATCATTAACTCTACTAAACGACGAGAACGAGAAGCTTCTACATATTCTAATGCTTGTTCATATTCCTCAATCTTGACATAACATTCTACTATGTTGCCATACATATAAATGGATTCAGCTAACATCTCTTGGTAAGATATTTCGGTATTTGCCAAACTTTGAGTTATTTCTAGCAACTTAATTGCTACTTGATAACTTTCAATAGCAAGTTGCCAATTTTCCTTTTGAAATCCTAAATCGCCTAATTTACGATTAATTTGTAGACATTCAATTGGAAAATTTTCTATAGTAAAAATATTTAATGCTTGTTGATATGCTGTAATTGCTAATTCAAGATTTTGATAAAAATCAGTAATATTTTCTATATTTTCTCTGACTTTATAACTATAAGCATCACCAAGATTTTTTTGAATAACTCCCCACCATAAAGCAAATTTTTCTGGATTAATAACTTGCAGCACTTGTTGATAAACTGCAATTGATAGTTCAATATTTTCGACTATTTCTGCTGTGTCTCTGTGGAGGTAAGCAGTGGCAAGATTTATGGAAATTATTACCCAATCTAATAGACGATCGATGGGAGTAATTTCTGTTAATGCTTGTTGATAAGCTGTAATAGCTAATTCAATATTTTGGCTTTTTTTCCCTGTGAATCTATTTAAGTAAGCATTACCCAGATTTTTTTGAATATTTGCCCATTGTTGGGGGAATTTTCCCTATTAATAATTTTTAATGCTTGCTGATAAGTTGCAATTACTTGCTCAATATTTTCCTCTACATTTTCTGTCATTCTATTTAGATAAGCATTACCAAGATTGCTTTGAGTTACTGCCCAGTCTAGAGGCTTTTCTTCTTGATTAATAACTTGCAATGCTTTTTGGTAAGCATCTATTGCTAATTCAATATTCTCGCCGACTTTTCCTGTAATTCGCGTTAAGTAGGTATTAGCTAAATTATTTTGAATAGCTGCCCATTGTTGGGGGAAATTTTCTTGGGTAATAATTTCCAATGCTCTTTGATAAGCAACTATTGATTGTTCAATATTTTTGGCTTTATCCCCTTCAATTCTATGACTATAAGCATTGCCTAAATTACTTTGAATTATTGCCCAATCTAGGGGACTATCTTTTCTATCTATTACTTTTAATGCTGGTTGATAAATTTCTATTGCTTGCTCAATATTTACAGATTTATCTCCATAAATTCTATTGAGATAAGCAGTGCCAAGATTGTTGATAATACTTACCCAATGATGAGTTTTAGAAGCATTATTGTATACAGTTAATGCTGTTCTATATCCAGTAATTGCTATTTCTAAATTATTTGCTTTGTTTCCAAGGGGAAATTCTTGGATCTGGTTACTGAAGTTAACTATATCTGCAGCAATACTATGAGCTTCTTCTGGTTTAATTTCTACTAAGGTTGAGGTCGCCCAAGTTTGGAAGGTTTCTAATAAACCTTGGTCTAGTTTGTTGAGGTTTTCTTGCAAAATAGGGTAGATAATTTGAGGATCGTTTTTGCTTTCGTGGGTTGCTTGTAATACCTGGGTTAAGAATATCAAATATTCTAATGGGGTTGCTGTAATTGAGGTATTTTCTGTAATTGAAATTTCTAATTTTTCTGAGAGTTCTACTGCAAATGTGAGTAAGAGTTCTTGAGCTTCTTGGTTTCCTTTTTCTGCTGATGTCTGTGCCATCATTATTATTGTTTGGAGTAATCCTTTATCTAGTAATTCTTGGTTAGTTGCTAGGATTTTATCTGCTCTCTCTGTGGGGCTATTTAATAGTTCTTGAATTAGATTTATATAGGTTTGGATGCGGTTTTGATTCATTTTTATATATACTTTTTGTCTACCTAACTAATACTTAGGGTTTGCTGAAAAAGTCTTTTAGTAGGGGTAGGAAACCCACCCCTAACCCCTCCGGTGGAGGGGAAGTCAGGAGAAATGGGAATGAGCGAGGAGGTAGGATTCATTAATTGATAATGGATAATTGATAATTACCTCTGGTTAAAACCGCTACGGAATTGAATATAAGGAAATATTATTTCTTTATTTCCCCTTAAAAGGGGAGGCTTTAAAGCAGAATTATTTAATTATTAATTATTCGGTAAGAATTGTAATACCACTTTGAAAAAGAATGCTACAAAAGGGTAGAGTTTTATCGAATATGCTTAAAAATAGCTGCTCCAGTTTATTTTAGATATTTATACCTATCGTTTTTACCTTTTTCTCAATATTTTTCCCCTCTTCCTTCTTCCTTCTTCCTTCTTTCTTACTTCTACCATTTGTAACAAACATTTATCAAAATGGTATAAGAGTGATTTTTCTACCATAGTCAGTCCAAAAGACTAGCTTTATGCAGCTCTTTGCACCGAAAAGCTGGCACTTTTTTGAAGTCCAAAAAGGCTTTAGTCTTTATTTATCAATACTTTGAGAATTAATCAGCAAGCCCTACTTAGGTAGTACGCTTAAGTGGCTCTAAAATCCGTAGAATCTATTGTCATACTTAAAACTTTTGGCTTAGGTTGACCTAGTGGGTATATTTGCGTTGAATTAAAAGTCAAGCGTGAAGCCATAGTAACCCTTATACAATAACTATATCATTATTTTTAGATTTTTCAGCAGATTACGATTTTTGTCGATTTTTTATTTAATTAAAAATCAAAAATATATAAATATTATATTCATTTGAACAATTATGAGAGAATAATTGTTCCGATCATCATATCAAGTCTGGGAAAATAAGTAGGAACATTGTTCAATTAACTCAAATCAACTGTTCATCTTTTTAGTCATCAACTGTATTTCAACAATTAATAATTAATAATTAACAATTACCTCTTTTTGAAAAGAAGAGGATTGACTAATAATGAAAATTTTTTCTTCTTTTGGTCTTATGGATATGGCGAGGAGACCCGCTCTTATCAGAGTCGCTTTTCCTTACGGAATGCTATTGAGTTTAATTAAAAGCTGAATTATCTGGCAGTGGCAAAACTAAAATATAATCTTGTTGATTCTGGTAATGTTGTATTTACAAACTTTACTTTTTCTAGATTTGCTCCGATAAATGTTGCTCTATCCAAATTAGCTTCACTCAAATTAGCGTCATAAAGTTTACTCCAATTCAAATTTGCTCTAACTAAACAAGCTTGTGTTAAATTTGCTTTTGTTAAATCTGCACTATTTAATTTAATACTACGCATTAGAGCATTGCTGAAGTTGGCTGCTATTAAATTTGCTCCTTCTAAGTTTGCCCCATTTAACTTAGCTTCACTAAAGTTAACTCCATTCAAATCTGCTCCACTCAAATCTATTCCGTTCAAGTAAGCTTTTCTAAAGTTAACTCCTGTCAGTTGAGCTGCAAATAGTTTAGCTGCCATTAATTTTGCGTCGAACATATTAGCCCAATTAAGGTTAACACCCGTGAGATTAGATTCTCGTAGATTAGTAGATTCTAAAGTAGCACTACATAGGTTGGCACTCCATAAATTAGTTCTTGCCAGATTAGCTCCTGTCAGATTAGCTCCTGTCAGATTAGCTCTAGGAAGTTTTGATTTTATTAAAAAAGCTCCACTGAGATTAGCTTTGATCAGGTTAGCTTCGGCCATTTTAGTTTCACCCATTTTGGCAAAGCTCAGGTTAGCTCTGTGTAATAATGCCTGATTGAGTTGAGTTTTTGTGAGGAATGCTCTACTTAGATTTGCTCCTGTTAAATTAGCTTTGGAGAGATTAACGCCTATTAGAATTGCTCCTCTCAAGTCAGCTCCAGCTAAATTCAGGCCACTAAAGTCTCTTTCTCCTTGTTCGTATCGCTGGATCAGTTCTTGTTCTTTCATGGATCTATATTTTCTGACTTTATTTTAAGCTATTAAATTTTTACTTATTATTTTATTATAGCTGTCTTAACTTTAGAAATAGGTTAATTGTATGAATATAATCAAATTAACTATAAATTATAGAGATAAGCATTTCCTGCGGAATGCGGAGCTAACAGCTATTAGCTTTCAGCTAGCCTCCTGCGGAGGAACTGCGGACTTCAGCAATAAGACTCAGTTTTTGTAGTAAGCTCTAATTTGGCATTAATTAATAAAATTGTTATCTAAAACTAGAAACAATAGCTGATGACTGACGGCTGAATTTTTACTTATAGAGAGAGTGATTTTTAAGTATCTTTCTATCAAAATTATAGCGACAATATCATCTACTGGTTGAGGTGGAATTCTCATTCCTAAAGGAATTAGACGAAAAATACCTTGAGGAGGATACATTTGCCAATAGCGATCGCGAGCTTCTAAGCTAGAATAACGTTCATCTATTTTGATGATTGGTACTGTTTTTGAAATTATTTCTGTGAGGCTTTGTTTCCAAGTTTTTGAGTGGGTTTGGTCGCCAATCACAATTAAATCAATGTCAAATTTTTGATGTAAATTTTTGATTGTTGTGACAACTTCTAGAGATTCTACAACTTGGTGGTAGTGTAGTTGTTTTTCTCTATCCATAAGTGCAATTCCACACTTTTGGCTACCTGGGTCAAATCCTAAAATCATGTTTGAATATTTTTTTGCTGACTAGGATTAATTTTGTTTTTTGAGTTTTTACTTTTTGTTGTAGCTTTTCTCAGTTGCATAAGTTAAACAATTAAGAATTAACAATTAATTGTTACCTTTCCTGAAAATTATAGGATTGGCGAACAGTATTTGTTTGATTTTTCTTTAAATAAAAGCCTTTAAAGTTGAATTATATCATGTTCGGATAATTACTTATAAATAATAAAATTTTTGTTTGTAGTTGGGCTTGAACCTCTACAATACTTACTATTATTGCTCAAGCAAAACTAAGAGCCTAACTAGGGTTTACTGAAAAATTCTTATGGGTGAGGGTAGGAGACAACCCACCCCTCGCCCCTCCCCTCCCAACCCACCCCTAACCCCGACCGTGGAGGGGAGGGGGAGACAGGAGAAAAGGGTCGGGAGCGAGGAGGTAGGAGCGGGCGTTTTGGATATAGTGATTTTTCTGCCCAACTATGCGCCTAAAATATGCTCCTTTTTGAGCGTGAAGAGCTGATTACCAGGCACTGCAATTCGACCCCAAAAAGGCACTTACCTTTATCTGTAAATACTTTTAGATTTAATCAGCAAGCCCTAATTATAACTGTTCTACCGATAGCGTAGCTCCCCTGGAAGGGGCACATGATATTATTTATTCGGTCAAAAAAATGTGATTTTAGGGAGTAGATAAAAGCCAAGTTCAATCATTGATAATTGATAATGGATAATTAATAATTACCTCTCCCTAAAAGGAAGAGGATTGAATAAAAGGAAAATTAATTCATTGTTTCTCCACGGCGAGAGAGAGGATTTTTACCTTAATTATTCGGTAAAACACGATCTACCTTGCCTGTATAAACAAGACTATATTATTAATCTTTTAATATTTTTTGACGCTCTATTTGCAATTGTTCAATTTCTTGTCTCAGGGTGTCTTTTTGTTGTACTATACTATTGAGTTGGTTTTGAGTTAAATTAAGTTCGGCTTCAGTTCTAGCTTTTGCTTTTTGAACTTGCCTTAGTTCTTCTTGAGTACGGGTTTTTACTGCTTGAACTTGATTTAATTGCTCTTTAGTTATTTTTAGTTGGAATTCTATTTCTGCTTTTTGGACTAAAGCTTTTTCCAAAGACTGATTAACTTGATTCAACTGAGTTAGAGCTAATTCTAAATCAGCTCTTGCTTTTTGTAATTCATTTTTGATTCGAGTTGTTTCAAATTCAGCTTTTGTCACTTCCTTACGAGTTTCATTAAGTTTGGTTTGGATTTCATCTATTCTGAAAACACCTTTTCTTAATGGTTTGCTAGTTGCAAATAGGATAACTAAGGTTAATGCTGAAAGGATACTGCCAGTAAGCATAGTGACCAATGCGGCAGTATCGCGTGGCCTAAGGTTAAAAAGTCGTAGTCTTGCCTTACCTACTTTTGTACCTAGGCGATCGCTAATAGTAGCGATGACACCACCTAAAACCAGAATTGCTAATACTAGGATAATACCGGCGGTCATTAATGGCTGCTGGTAGTAGTTTAATTGTGAGGTGGCCTTTAGTCTATTATCTCAGACTATATGCCTAATATTAAAAATTATAGACAGTAATGATTTATTTGACTAGCTATTAAATTTGACATCCTCCCGACGCTGTTCTACGAGACAGCGCGGGATTGGGAGAACATGTCAAAAGGCAATCTCTATTAAAATTTTCAGAGAGAATAGTATTATTTTCTCAGATTGCCATTATAAAATTTTTGGATTTACCCTTAGCAGTTATTTCATCTTGATTTTTACAGATATTGGCATCTCTAAATTAAGTAAATTGTTGACTTAAAGCCACTGGGTTATGTACTGTAATTTTCTTCTTGTGAATAGATATCATTCCATCTTGCCGCAGGTCCCCGAGCAAACGAGTAACTGTCACCCTTGTTGAGCCAATTGCTTCTGCAATTGCTTGATGAGACAATTTCAAGTCTATAGTAATCCCGTCTTTACTAGGAACTCCAAAATCTCGACAAAGAATTAACAAAAAGCTAACCAGTCTAGACCCCATATCCCGGTGTGCCAAAGTTTCAATCATCATCTCTGTCTGTAAGATTCGAGATGAAAGTCCACGCAATAAAACAACTGACAAATCTGGATCTTCTCTGAGAGCTTTCTCCACCTGGTCAATTGGCACAGATATTAATTCTACTGGCGTAAAAGCCACTGCATGGTAGAAACGGTCAGACTTATGGCCTGTAATTAGAGACAACACTCCAAATACACTATTTTCCCGGAGTAAGGCCACTGTAATTTCATCTCCTGCTTCATACACCCTCGATAGCTTCACTGCGCCTTTAATTAGAACGTAGACGCGCTCTGCAGGGTCTCCTGGAAAAAATATTGTCTTGCCCCGTTCAAAAGTTTCTACCACTGGTGGATATGACCCACCAGATATATTACGGAAAACTGCTGCTAGCGGTCTATCATACGTCACGACCAATTTCCTTACTCTCTAATAACTAACTAAACGTCTCTTAAACCTTAATAGCTCAGTTCCTGAAATATACTATTAAGTTTCTACATATTGCTATATATATTTCTAAAATACTTACTTTACTTTTATATTTGTATAGATTAGGGCAGTGAAACTGAGAAATTTAATTTCTAATTATGGCCATAGGTGCTAATATTATCTATAAATTTGCCTGATGTCAAAGATTCTATGTATTATAGCGTCTATGTATGAAATTAAATTTTAGACTTTATTATTTGATTGAAGATTTTACTATAGTTTCTCAATAAATCAAGGTATTATGTTAGATTTAACAGGAAAAAATGCTCTGGTAACAGGTATTGCAAATAATCGTTCTATTGCGTGGGGTATTGCTCAACAACTTCACAAAGCTGGGGCAAATTTGGGGGTTACTTTTCTGCCAGATGATAAGGGTAGATTTGAAAAGAAGGTTTGGGAATTGGTAGAACCTTTGAGTCCTTCTTTATATTTACCTTGTAATGTTCAGGATGACGAGCAGGTTAAGGCTACTTTTACCCAAGTAGGGGAAAAATGGGGTAAGTTGGATATTTTGATTCATTGTTTGGCCTTTGCTGGTAAGGAAGAATTATCTGGGGATTTCAGTAATACTAGTCGTGAAGGGTTTACTCGTGCTTTGGAAATTAGTTCTTATTCTCTGATTGATTTGAGTTCTCAGGCGAAGGAACTGATGACTGAAGGAGGGAGTATTGTAACTCTGACTTATTTGGGGGGCGTGCGGGTTGTTCCTAATTATAATGTGATGGGCATTGCTAAGTCTGCTTTGGAGATGAATGTTCGTTATTTAGCTGCGGAACTTGGCCAGAAAAATATTCGGGTTAATGCTATTTCTGCTGGTCCAATTAAAACTTTGGCTTCTTCGGCAGTGGGTGGTATTAAGGATATGATTCATCATGTGGAACAAATAGCTCCATTGCATCGGACTGTGACTCAAATTGAAGTGGGTAATACTGCTGCTTTTCTATGTAGCGATCTGGCGAGTGGCATTACTGGTCAGGTTATCTATGTGGATGCTGGTTATGA
This sequence comes from Okeania sp. KiyG1, assembly GCF_014132355.1. Classification (GTDB taxonomy): domain Bacteria; phylum Cyanobacteriota; class Cyanobacteriia; order Cyanobacteriales; family Microcoleaceae; genus Okeania. The sequence goes on along the minus strand of NZ_BLZO01000118.1, from coordinate 208,136 downwards.
AATTATGGGAATGTAATTAGAATTTAGAATTTAGAATTTAGAATTTAGAATTCTGAATTCTGAAGTGAAGAAAGTATAAATGTAAGTTTTAAGTCAAAAGTCAAAAGTGAAGAAAGTATCAATTTAAGTCAAAAGTCAAAATTCAAAAGTCAAAAGTGAAGAAAGTATCAATTTAAGTCAAAAGTCAAAATTCAAAAGTCAAAAGTGAAGAAAGTAGGTGTTGAAGTCAAAAGTCAGAAGTGAAGAAAGTATAGGTGAAGTCAGTAGGGGTAAATAGCCATTCGCCCCCACATTTGTGATACGGACTATATTTGAGAATGTCCTAATTATGATGGCAACTGCTATTTATAGCAGTAGAGTTTCCCGATTGACTTAAGTTAAGGTTGGGTTTGCTAGGTTGTTGTTGGGTTTCCTGCGTCAACCCAACCTACTGGACTGACATAGGGGGATGGGGCGGGTTCATCTAAATTTAATGTTGAGCAATTAACATATAGTGCGGAACCTGCCCCTAATATTGAAAAATTAAAATTCAAAATTTATATTTATATTTTTATTATGCAGATAAGCGATCGCCTTTCTCAATCTACTACAGCAAAACTGGATTTACCTGCTAGAGTGGCTTCAGTAAAACGAACTACTGGAGAAACTGATGTAACTGTTAGTCTCAATCTTGATGGTGTGGGCAATTGTAAGGCTAATACTGGGATTCCTTTTCTGGACCATATGTTGCATCAAATTTCTTCTCATGGACTAATTGATTTGGAAATTCATGCGGTAGGGGATATTGAAATTGATGACCATCATACTAATGAGGATGTAGGTATTACTTTAGGCCAGGCTTTAAAGCAGGCGTTGGGCGATCGCAAGGGTATTGTGCGTTTTGGTCATTTTCTGGCTCCTTTGGATGAGGCGTTGGTTCAGGTGGCCTTGGATTTTTCTGGTCGTCCTCATTTGAGTTATGGTTTGGAAATGCCTACTCAACGGGTTGGTAGTTATGATACTCAGTTGGTGCGGGAATTTTTTGTGGCTGTGGCTAATAATAGTTTGATGACTTTGCATATTCGACAGTTGGCGGGGATTAATTCTCATCATATTATTGAAGCAGGGTTTAAAGCTTTTGCTCGTTCTCTACGGATGGCTACGGAAATTGACCCCAGGCGAGTTGGGGAAATTCCTAGTTCTAAGGGGGTTTTATAGTTAAGAATTTAGAATTTAGAATTCAGAATTTAGAATTCAGAACTCAGGAGTCGGGAGTTAGCAGAATGATAAAACCTGGGTAGTGCGGGCATCTTGCCCGCGACAACTATATGTCATGCTCAATGAAATCTACTTTATTCCTAATGATAACTATTCAACCTAATTTCATGTAGGGGCGAATGGCATTCGCCCTTATAGGGACGTTGTATGCAACGTCCCTACTGGGTTATCATTTTTTTAACGTGGTTCATTGAGCTGAAAACTGCTGTAAGTATTACGAGTAAAATACGGTCAATATGTATTATCAATTATCAATTATTCATTATCCATGATTCATTAATGCAGGATATTACTCTAGAAGAATTACAAGAAAACTTTGGACTTCAACTAACAACTGATAGTCAATTTTTTCGAGAATGGCAAGACAATTTACCTTCTTTAACTGATGAAGAAAAACGCAGTTTAGAAAGAGTTAGAAGTAATTATTTTAACTTAGTTAATCGTCTAGATTAATTACTCTATATGTGAGGAAAAGATTATGATTAAAACGAATGTTAATATTACTCCAGAGGCTCAAGAGTTTTTGATAAAAGCAGCGGCTAAAAAACAAGTATCTGTAGAAGAACTCGCTTCAGAAATATTAAATGAGGCTATTCAAAATAAGCTGGTTGGAGTTGTTAATATTAGTGAAAATAAAAAGGAATATCCTTCTAATCCATTGGCAAATAACCAGCCCTATTTTTACTATGCCGATCCCCAAGAACCAGCTATTTCTGTAGAAGACTGGGATATGGAGAATAGTTATAAAGAGGTTTTATGATTGTTCTAGACACTCATATTTTTGTTTGGTGGAACCAGAATGACCCTAAATTAACCAGTTATCATCGTGAGATAATTAAGAGAGAAAGACCAGATGGATTAGGAATAGAAAAAGATAATGATTAAACCTGAATTATTTGATGTTGTTGAATTATTAGTTAATTTACCTTCGGAGCAACAATTTATAGGCGATCGAGGGACAATTGTTGAATGTTATAATGATGGAAAATATGAAGTTGAATTTTCTAATGAACAGGGAGAAACTTTAGCTTTATGTAGTCTAAGTAATAATCAATTTATTGTTGTTTGGCAAGCTCAAACTAAGCAATGGTTAAGAGGATATCTGAAAAGTTTTTTGATGCTGAATTTTTCCCCCCTAGCCCCCCAATTTTGGGGGGAACAAGAATCAATTTGCTTCTAAAAGTCCCCCAATTTTGGGGGATTTAGGGGGCTTGGATGTAGCAAATGAGGCTTCTCAGACAACCTCTAACTACAACCGATAAAGTTACTGCTCTGATTAATTTCCTTTCGGAAGAAAAACGGGTGGAACTCTTAAACTTTGCTCTAGGTCTAATTGAAAAATCGTAAAAAAAACCCTCTGCGCTTGATTTACTATTCCTAATTTGAGGTCTAATTTATGTTAGATAATATTGTTAAAACGATTATTAATACTGCTAAATCTGCTGTTCCTCAAGCGATCGATGCAGCTCAACGAAATGAACTTGTTGTTAATACTTTAAAAAAATTAAAGCTTGACCCTACACAACCTCCGAAAGATGTTGATGGGGTTTATGTTTATGCTTTGGTGGAATATGGCGTGGGTAAGGATGAGTCTATTTTGAAGCTTTTTCGAGAGAAAGAAATAAAAAATGCTTTTTGGAGTGCCTATACTGCTAATTCTCCTATAAGTTTCTGGAATAAGGTTGATGAATTTATTCAATCTTATGCTTTAGGGGATGAAATAAAAGAATCCGAGATTAATGTTCGGTCAGAATTAGAAGAGTTTGGTCAAGTTTTTATTAGTGTAGCAAAGCGGACTAAATCTCCAGAATTTCGGCCTTATCCAGATTGGAATTTTGATGAATATCCGGCTGAATTTAAGTCTTTAATTATGGAAAAAATTAAGGCTTTTTGTGGTCGGGAATTTGTGTTTGAGGAATTTGAGAATTTTATTCAAGGCAACCCTAATGGTTATTTTACTTTGGTTGGGGATGCGGGGATGGGCAAAAGTGCTATTGCTGCTAAATATGTTTATGACCATAAGTGTCCCTGTCATTTTAATATTCGTGCTGATGGTCGTAATAGACCTGAACTTTTTCTGGAGAGTATCCGCAAACAATTAATTAGACGCTACGAGTTGGGAAATACGGATAAGGTAAATTTGTCTGCTTTGCTGCAAAAGGTGAGTGAAAATCTTGGGGGGCAAAAGTTGGTTATTGTGGTTGATGCTTTGGATGAGGTGGAGCAAAGTGGAGGTGGTAATATTCTCGATTTTCCGACGACTTTGCCCGATGGGGTTTATTTTTTCTTGACTAGGCGACCTTATGAACGAGAGAACAAACGTTTAAATGTTTCTCCAGGAGTGGGGATGACAGAACTAGATTTGAGAGCGAGTGAATATCGGGGTTTGAGTCGAGATGATGTGAAAGAATATATCGGTTTTATGTTGAGTGCAGACCCAGACTATGGGGAGAAGTTGCAAATGTGGGTGCAAGAGCGGGATATTAAAAAGGAAGATTTTATTGAGCAGGTAGCAGACAAGAGTGAAAATAATTTCATGTATCTGCGTTATGTGTTACCGGATATTGCTAAGGGTTTTTATTCAGATTTGAGTTTGAGGGAGTTGCCTGATGGTTTGCAAGATTATTATCAACAACATTGGGTGCGGATGGGAATGGAGGATAGACCCCAGAAAAATAAGTTTAATGCTTACTGTATCTGGTATTTCCGAGGTCGCTTCCGTTTCAAACGAAACAGCAATGCCATTACCTAAAGCTGTTAGTATTTATGGTAAGTAATCATCCTCAAATTTAGATATATCAAAGTATGTAGGGTTTTAATATTTTGATATTTAGACAAGGAAATTAAGATAAGTGTAGTTAAGTAAATTTACTTATCAAAATGTATGTAAATAAATTTTTTGATCATAAAATAATGGTATATAAGGATACAAACAGAATGAACAGATTAGACATCTCCGATAATTTACCAAAACCTCTGTAAAAACCTGTAAAATCCAAATTTCCGGAGAGGTCTATTGGATGTTTAATTTTGGAGAAATTACCATGAAAATTTCACAAAACTGTATAGACTTAATCAAAAAATGGGAAGGATGTAAGCTTAGTGCATACCTATGTCCTGCTAAAGTTTGGACTATCGGATATGGCACAACAGTATATCCTGATGGAAAAAAAGTTAAAAAAGGTGACAGAATTACAGATCAACAAGCAGAGGGCTTTCTCCTTGATGAATGTCAAGAAAAAGCTGATGCTATTACTCAACTAATTAGTGTTGAGATTAATCAAAATCAGTTCGATGCTTTAGTTTCTTTTACTTATAATGTAGGAATAGGAGCATTTAAGAACAGTACCTTACGTCGTAAACTCAATCAAAAAGATTATGAAGGGGCGGCATCGGAGTTTAAACATTGGAATAAAGCCACAATAAATGGAGTAAAACAAGTATTAGAAGGGCTAGCCAAGCGTCGTAAAGAAGAAGAACTCTTATTTCGTAAAAAAGATGGTTTTGGAACACCTCTTGATTTTGAACCATCAGTTGAACATTCGGTGACTTGGCTTAAAGGATATCCAGAAGGAGAAGACTTAATAGTTGTTGCCTACAATAAAGATAAAGTAGTAGAAATTGTCACTCTTAAAGGTAATCTAAAAGAAGATTTAACCAATCTTTTAAACCAATATCCCAAAGCTAAAAATTTTCACATCGCATCTGTTGGGGAAAAAATTCCAGATGGAGAGCGAATTGAGTTTGTTGGGCATACCCAAACATTATTTTCTAGTGTTGAAAATCCACCAACCTTAGAACGAGATTTGCTCATTAAAGGAATGAGTGATGAAGATGCTCCCGGACATGATATCCAAGAAATGCAAGAGCGTCTCAAAGATTTAGGTTATTACAAACGAGAAATTGACGGTATTTTTGGTAGTGGTACTGATGATGCAGTCAGAAGTTTTCAAGCTGATGTTTTTGGTTCAGGAGAAGCTGATGGCAAGGTAGGACCGAAGACATGGGCTAAATTATGGGGTACAGAAAAACATATAATTCAACCTCCTCCACCCACACAAGGAACATATCTTCGATTAACCAAAACAAATCGCAAAGATTGTTATGGTGTGTATATCTTGATTTTGGAATATATCAAGAATGGAAAAGTAAAAGATAGTTTGAATGTTTGTTCAGGACAACGTAATAAACAACATTTCCGTAAAGGAATAGATAGCATTCCAATGTCTATGACACCACTTCCTGAAGGTAAATGGTACATTAACAATATTATATGGGCTGGTGGCAAAGATAAGTATTATGGTGCTATTTTTAATAAAGGTATAGGTCCTGTTACTGTTCCCATAGATTACAAAGGACCCAATTACACAAGAAGAAGTGCGATTGAAATTCATATTGACTGGAATCATCCTCCTTTCCCCGGTACTGCTGGTTGTGTAGGAATTCACACTGTTGCAGACTATAAAAGATTTGTTACTTGGTTACGGGATACAGACCCCCGTGATTTATATGTAGATTGGGGTTTAGGTAGTTGTCCTCAACCCAATTAAACATAACCATTAGCTTACGGGGTGACAAGCTAGTTGAAAGTCATATATAAAAAGGGATTTGTTGAATAAACTGAATAAAATCAAATCCGGTTCAACAACCTCACAATCAATAGGCTCAAATCTTGATGACTATATAATTGGATCTATTATGGAGGCGATCGCCTCCATAATTAAAATTTTATTTTTAAACAAATTATCAGGTAATATTTGGGATAATTGTATCAGAAATTAATAATTTAATTAAGTTATCACTACATATACAAGACTACCCATTCGACAAAAAACCGAAAATTATGTCGATCGCCCCCTCATCTCCACCAGTATCAACAACTTCCTCCAAAACCACAACCACGGTTACTTCACTCTCATCGGTTCCCCCGGTAGCGGTAAAAGTGCCATCTTCGCCAACTACACCATCCAAAACCCGCAAACTGTTTATTACACTGCGGAAGTTGAGGGCAAAAACCGCGCTGACGAATTTCTCATCACCTTATGCACCCAACTCATCCAAAAAATAGACAAGCAAAACCCCACCCTTCCCGACAATGTTACCGAAGGTAGTTGGTATCTATCCCTATTACTCCAGAAAATTAGCGACAACTTGACAGCAGAGGAAAAATTGATCGTAGTTGTGGATGGATGCGACAACCTCGACCCACAAAGTCAACCACGAGACTCCAATATATTCTACCTACCCAGATATTTGCCGAAACAAGTCTATTTCCTCCTCGCACGCAGACCATTTCTGAGAGCAAAGTCTGGTTTATTAATTGAAACTCCTGCGGAAACACTGAATTTAGAGGAATATCCAGAACAAAACCAGGAAGATGCACGAGCTTATGTTGAGCATTATTTGGCAATTCCGGGAGTCGGAGCAAATATTAAATCTTGGGTTGCTGAAAATTATCAGAGTGAAGCGGAATTTTGTCGAGAGTTGGTGGTTGAGAGTGGGAATAATTTTATGTATTTGAGTCGGGTTTTGGGTGAGATCCCCCCTAACCCCCCTTGGGAAGGGGGGGACTGGACTTTGGAAGGGAGGGAGACGACTGTAGGGGCGAATGGCATTCGCCCTTGGAAGGTTCCATGGAACGTCCCTACGGCAGGTTTAGAGGAATATTACCAGGGTTTGTGGCAAAAAATGGGGGGTGAGGGTTTGTCAGAAATTGAGTTAGGAGTGCTGAAAGTGTTAGTCGAGCAAGAGGAAGCAGTTTCTGTAGAGGCGATAGAGCGATCGCTATGTTCTGGCAACCCTCAATTCATAGATGTTGATGAATATGATATAGAAGAGGTGCTGGAAACTTGGGTAGAATTTTTACATCAGCAAGAAATTGGGGGAGAAATGTGTTATAGTCTGTATCATTGGAGTTTATGTGACTTTTTGCGGCTTAGGGTTTAGCATTCTCTCAGAGGATATCTGAAAAGTTTTTTGATACTGAATTTTGCCCCCCGCCGCCCCCCAACTTTGGGGGGAACAAGAGTCAATTTGCTATCTTTAAGTCCCCCAAAATTGGGGGATTTAGGGGGCTTGGATGTAGCATAAGAAGTCCCCCAAAATTGGGGGATTTAGGGGGCTTGGATGTAGCATAAGGGACTTTTCAGAACTCCTCCCAGGAACGGGAACGGGAACGGGCAAGATGCCCATTTCACAGCAAAGTGAGGACAAATGCCATTCGGCCCTACATGGCTATTGTTGTGGAAAAAATGCTGGATAAACAAAAGCGAAAGCTGTGGAACTAGGGATAGTTGTACCATCGAATTCTTCAACAATAACGGTTTGCATTTGACTGTCCCATTTAGCGCGTATTTTTCGCCCATTAAATTCTACAATTTTTTCTTTTACTTGCTTAATTTCTGAGTGTAAAAACTGAACGCTATTACCTGAGAAATAATTTTCAGGTGTTTCTCGGTCTGCTTCCCAAACATAACTAATAATAGCTTTGGGATGTTGGTTAATTTGGTCTTGATTTCTGACTGGAAAAATCAACATTTTATCAGTATAGTAGCTGCCGTAAGGATAGTTAAAATAGTCACGTTTATAACCTGTTTTTGTAGATAAAATCTTACTATCAGGATGGGCTGCTAACCAATTTCCCAGAGTAGTTTTAATCGCAGAAATTCTATTCAAATTACTATTAACATTCCGACCAAGAATACCAATACCCCAAGGTTGAGAATAAAGAGTATCATTAGAACGGTCGTACATAACTAAACAACTTTGATAAAGTTTGCCAGAAACTCCATAAGTTGTATTGCCACGTTCAAATGCGATTATCGTGTCACAAAGAGGGCAATAAGAAACAGTAATATTCATTCCTCCGACTGTATCATTAACAATTTCATGCCAATTCATAATGCCAAAAGGATAAGCAACTGCCTCACCGTTTATTTCTATACCAATTACTGTTTCATTAGTAGAAAAAGGTGTTGTTGTAGCTGTATCAAATTTTGGATTATCAATAGAAGGAATACCATCTTTTGGGGGTCCGCCGTTCAAAAGTTCAGCTAAATTAATTCGACTATATTTCTGAGGGTCGAGATTTTGTGCTTGAATATCTTGGAGTTCTCTATCTTGATTATTTAGATATTGTGTGAGATGAAAATAGCGAATTTTAAAGTTATCCCAACTACCTGCTTGTACGACTATAGAACTCAAACCCAAGCTAGCAAATAAAGTAGTATTAAGGATTATTTTAGCTATTTTTTTCATAATTCAATAAGGAAGAATTCAAGAATTTAGAATTTAGAATTTAGAATTTAGAATTACCTATTCTTATAAGTTAAGAGGATTCGATCAAAGGATTTTTTTTCTTTTTTCCCCATTAATGGAGAGGCTTTATACATGAATTTTTCGGTAAGAAGGAAGAATTAATTAATTGATAATTGATAATTGATAATTACCTCTGGTTAAAACCGTCCTTGATTGAATATAAGGAAATATTATTTCTTTTTTTCCCCTTAAAAGGGGATGCTTCAAGGCGCGAATTATTTAATTATTAATTATTCGGTAAGAAGTAATATCGTCCGCTTGAATACTTATACTTTGGTGGAAGGAAGACAGAGAGGTTTCTTTTAATTGTGACTTGATTCTATATACAAAGGATGTTACCGGACATGATATAAGAAGGAAAAATCTTGCATTGTCTGAGTTTTAAGCTTTTTATATGTCAAATACAGTAATAGTGACTGCTATAATATTTTTAACAGGTTCGTTTATTGATATTGGAGTTTGAATATTTTATTGATAATTATCTGTATTTTTACCAAAAAATGAGGTCTAAAGCCTCCCCTTTTAAGGGGATGAAAAAATCTTCAATTCAGTATTTGCAAGCCTCCAACTTTAATCGGAGGTACTGATAAGTGATAACTGATAACTGATAACTGAAATAACCCTTATTTTTTGGTAAAATTATAATATTTTCAATTTTAATAATGGTGTATATACCTTAAATGAAACTGAGTTAAAAATGAAGTTAAGATAAATAATTATATCTTGTCATTTCAGTTATCATATAGAATCCGGTTATTTAACGAAGTCAGAAGTCAGAAGTCAGAAGTCAGAAGTTATTTTTGTAACGGGGATTTGAGCTTCTCTCCAAAAATATTTCGCCTTAAAAGGCGGGGTTGCGCGACCCAATTATTTTGATAATATATGTTGATAATTCTATAATTATTTCAATATTCAATCTCCTACTCCCCTACTCCCTACTCCTCTACTCCCCTATTCCCCTACTCCCCTACTCCCTACTCTCTACTCCCCTACTCCCCTACTCCCCTACTCCCTACTCCCCTGCTCCCTACTCCCTACTCCCTACTCCCTACTCCCCTACTCCCCTACTCCCTACTCCCTCTTTTCTAGAGATGTCAATACATCATATCTCTCTCAAATTCAAATTCAGAAATTGATTTTTCTCCTTCCTGTTTCTGTTCTCGAACTAAAGGAACTAAATAATTATGGGCTAATTGATACCTATCTTCTGGTAAATCTGGCAACAGTAAAACTAATCCTCGAGCAACTAATACATCTAAAACTACATCTAATTTATTGGTTTCCATTAATAAATCTGATGCTAATTCTACACAATTTTTTAGAGGGCGAGTACCACGTTCATCTGTTAATAAGTATAAGACAGATATTGCTGTTCGTCCATTAAGAAAACCACAATCTTTTATGACTCCATCTATAAAATTTATTGTGAGTTTTTGGACTGGATTATCTCCTAATTTATGATATGCTTCAACAGTTGTAATTGCTTCTTCTTGAAGCTGACTACCTACTACTTGCAATTCAATGGGGTGTACTGTATTATCTGCTGCACTTAAATCTTTTACTACTTGAGAAATTAAATCTGGCTCCCAATTTAATTGAGCAGGTTCAATTAGATTTTTAATAATTTCTTGACCCTGATTTGGCTCAAAATTACTTATGTAGTAAAGAATTTCCTTAGATAAAATTTCATAGTTAATGACTGCTTCTAAGTTTGTCAGGCGGTCGCATTCTAATAAGTAATGTAAGTAATTTGTTTGGATAGATAAAACTACTTTGACACAATTCAATCTTAAACAGTCATATAAAAATTGATAAAGTGGTAGTCTTTGAGCTGGTTTAGGACAGACAGTAAATAATTCTTCAAACTGGTCTAAAATTAATACTTTTACATTATTGTTTTGATTGTTTGTACGCAATTTTTCTAGTACATATTCTAGATTCCAAGTTGCAGAGTTAGAGTTTCTCATCCAATCTGTATAAACTCGTAGTAGTATGGGTAAAATTGCTTGATTATCTTCTGAATTTTCTGCGAGTAGAGTAGGTATTAACCCAGAATTAATTAAAGAACTTTTACCCACACCAGAGTCACCATGTATAACTATTAGTTTATGCTTCTGACTTTTGATTCTTGCCACTAAGTTATTCACGTCTTCTAGACGACTGGAAACTTTAATTTCTCTAGGAATTATCGGATTATTATTGGGATTTTGTTGTACTTGTAATGGATTTATTCCTATAAAAGCTTTTAATCCATATTGATGCTCGATGCGTAATTTTTCTTCCTTAATTCTGGCAGACTTTCCATATTGGTCTTGGTCAAAATAAAGTTTTTTTAATGCTTTTAGTATAGAAATATAAGAGTGCAAATCATGATGGGGGTTTGTTTGTCGTCGCGCTTTTTCTAGTTGATTAACAGTAGCTTGCCACTCTTCTAAATTACTTTGAGATTCAGTTAAAATTGAGAAATAAGAATTCTGATATTGTGCAATTTCTAGAGGATCGTCCACGGATTGATGTTGAATGGCAACTGCTAATTCTGCTAATTGACTAGCGTGGTCCCATTTTGACTCGTGCATTGCTGCTTCAGCCAAAAATCCGTAATCTTGAGCAATTTGCTCTTCTGTACCGTAAGTTAAATGTAGTTCTAAAGCGTGTTGAGCAAGCTTGTATAGATCCCTCCATGCTTCTAATTTTTTTAGCACTTCACCTTGCTGAATGATGAATTTAGCTACTAATTCTTGTCGGTCTATTTGAGCAAATAAATCTAAGCTTTGCTGAAAATTATTTTTTGCTTGTTGCCAAGAATTATTTTTTTGTTCTACTGGAATGTTTAAATTGCCTTGATGCTCATAACATAATCCGATATGAAAGAGAACAACTCCTATTTTTTCTAACCTTTCATTGATTTGTTGAGTAACTACTTCTCCTGGTAAAATTTTTGTACTATCTTCCCAGATTAATAGGCTATTTTTAAATTTATCTAATGCTCGATCTATTTGATTATTAGCATACTCCTCTCGACCAAGAAGAAAATCTATATTGGCCATATGTAATGGTGATATTTGCTTTGTTTTGTAATTACTATATAACTGTTCAATTGCTATTTTTAGTTGTTGGTTCTCTGTGGGATTCAGGATAATTGAATTACCTTGAAACTGAATAATATGAGCATCTAAAATATTAGAAAAATTTTACTGCTACAGTCTTCAATTACACTAATAGCTGTAGTATAAATAAGTTGAGCTACATTGTTTGCTTGGTATTTGTCAGTCATAGCTAAGATTTTTAATTTTTACTAATATGCTGATTAAGTAGGGTGTGTGACGGGACACTTACCATTTCTGGAATAATGGTTGGCTTTATGTCTCAGGCACCGCGTGCTGTAGGAGGTGTGGTTTAAATAACACACTTCACACCCTATGTAGTTTAATATTTATTTGACAAATATTCTCTAATAGGCCAAAGAGCTTGAATTTATCTTTTTCTGTCAATTAGTTTAAATTTTACATTGTAACACTTTTCAGGATTATAAGTAATATCATGTCCGGATAATTAGTAATAGACATCTCCAGAAAAGAGGGAATAGGGAATAGGGAATAGGGAATAGGGAATAGGGAATAGGGAACCCACCCCTAACCCCTCCCAGGAGGGGAGTAATTGATAATTTCTGTACGATAATTGATTTTATTTTTGATTTTTGGAGATGTCTAATGAAAAAACTTTCTCCTCTTCTTCCCTCTTTTTCCCTCCTGACTCCTGACTCCTGACTCCTGACTCCTCCTTGATTATTGATAACTATTCAACCGGACATGATATAAATATCAAATTTTGTAGAAATCAAAGGTGAGCTAAGGGTAAAAGTAACCTACTTTCAACTAAACCACTTTCTTGTAAATTTAACTCCAGTTCTCCTCCCATTTGTTGAATTACTCGCCTACAGATAATTAAATGCTTGCCTGGAGGCGAAACTAATGGAGAAGGTTCTAATACATCTGGGATAGAAGTGGAGTTAAATTCTGTTATTAATTTTGAGCTAATCTTACCTGTATCAAGGATAAAAATTTCTAACCATTCTTCATCTAAAGTTTGGCATTTAATCTCGATTTTTCCTCTTGTTTGAGAACGACGACAGGCACTAATCAAAAGCTCGTAAACAACTAATTCTAATTTAATACTATCTCCATAAATATTCAAATTTCCTTCCCGATGAACTTCTAATTGCAGTTGTCTTTTCTTAACTTGGGAATCAATACGAATGAGCGATCGCCTCAACAAATTAGCTACAGATACAACATCAAAATTTGCTTGTAAACGCCATTTTTCTTGCTTCAATAATGAAGTAGTAGATGATAAAACATTCCCAATTTGCCGTAGTAATTGCTGATAACGTAGATTTGTCAACACATTTTTCTGTTGGGCTGGATTTTCTGATGGAGTATAATTCAATTCACTTAACTGTTTAAAACCAGAACCAACAGTACGGTAAAGTTCTTCTAAACGCCTTTGTTTATACCAATTCAACCACTCTAGTTCCTCTCGCTGAGATTCCAAAGTAGTCTTGACTATCAAATAGCGACGCGACCATGCAAACTGAGAAACCAAATGAGTCAATAAATTTTTCAGAGTTTCAGTAGGAGAATTTTGTGGTTGTGGCACTTCTGTTTTTTGCCATAAAACTTTGTGAGGGTCTGCAAGTAATAATATACCAGTTGGCTGATGTTCAACAGCAGTACGCAAAGCAGTTGCAATGACCTGACCGCTATGAAGAATATTGAGCCACCGTAGAGTTTTTGCTGGTACATCACTCACGCTCAGATGCAACCAACCATTTGTGGAAATTATTTGTTTAATCCAAGAATCAGTGCGAACTGGTATCGAAATTTTGTCAGTGCTAGTAATATGAGACTCAAGATAACTGTAGCTCATAACTCTACCTGTTTGTGATACTGGATACCAGGTAATTAAACCAACTAGGGGAACAGTTTGCAGGTTTATCTCTGCTATTCCCACAATTGCTTGAGCAATAAATTCGAGAAAATTTCGTTCGAGATGGTCCAGTGATAAATTTCCTAATACACTCTGTTCTCCCACTGGTTCCAAATTTTTCACTTCTTGTAATAATAAGGAGTTGGAAGAATCGATCGATATTTTTGTTGAATTTGTGGGTATTGTCGTTGGTTGTAAAGTAGTTAAACCAGACTGAAGATATTGCGTATATTGCTGCTGCTTGTTGATTATCTGATTAATATGTTTTTGATGCAGGAGAAAACCTAACTGCTGACTAACAATTTGTACTAATTCTCGTTCATTGCGACTCCAGGTGCGAGGGATTTCATCGCCAATAATTACGAGTCCTTCAGGTTGGTTGTACCGATCGCCTTGATTTTTTTGTAATAAATTCTTCTTGTTCCTGTTGCCCAGTTCCTATTGTGTTGCACAACAGAAGAGAACGTACTCCTAGTTTCTCAAAATTTTCCTGCCAAGCACCCAATATATTACTTTCTGACCAATTTTCAATGCCTACTACTTCAGTATTTCGGCCTAACAAGGTCATATCTTTCTTGCTGAGGGGGGGGGTAGAGAAGTTTTGACTGTTCGACTTAGGGTAGAACGATTTTGATAAACAACTTCAAACTGTCCTCTGTTGCAGATAGCCAACATAAAATATTTAGTACCTAAGCGCTGAGATATTTTTTCTGCTGTTGTTTTTAGGGTTTTTTGCCAATCATCATCACCGTAAATAGCACGAGTTATCCCTGCTGTTAAGGTTTGGTCTAATTTAGCTTGACGAATTTTATCCTCCATTTCTGAGAGGGGAGAAGTTAAAGCTAGCAGTTGACCTACTCCTTGCAAATAGTTTTTTTCATCATCTTGCCATGGACGGTTGTGTTGTTCTTCTACGGCAATAAATCCTAATAGTTCGTCTTCTAAGATAATTGGTGCTGCTAATACGGAAGTAGCTCTAATTTGTCTGGTAAGTCTGCGAGTAATATCGCTGTCTACAGAAGTGTGATATTCTCCGATGCAAATAATTTGTCCAGTTAATAGCACATTATAGAATTCACCTAAGTCTTGCAATGTAATGCCAGAAGCAGGACGTTTAAAGTCGCTCCATTCTACTATTACTTGATGATTACTCGCACGACGCCAAAAATAGCGTCCATTGGGATAATACCAGTAAATATTTGTGCGGGATGGCTGTAAAAATTTATGAGTTATTTCTGCAACTGTTTCGAGGCGTCGGTCTAGGGTTGTTAATTTTCCTAATTGAGATAGCAGTGAGAGTATTGGTTCATCAGGTCGTTTTGCTTGTTGCTGTTGCCATTCTTTTTCTATTTTTTGTAATGTTTGCCCTAGTTCGCCCCAAATTAAAGATAGTAGTGCTTTTTCTGCTGACTCTAAAGAGCTTCCCCACTCTTGTGAACCCATTAAGGCAATACCAAAACATTTTTCTTTGTCATGTATAGGAAAGAAAATTGTACCTTTAATCTGATAAGTTTGTGCTATTTTCACCCATTCCCCAACTTGCTTTTCTGCCCTTAAGTCAGCAACTTTAATTGCTTTTTTTTCCAGTAATACTTGTTCTAATATATCTCCATGATTTATTGTAAATTTTTGTTTGAGAGCAGAAATTTCACCATTGGGAGTAATTCCTCCTTTGCCTACTATTTTATTTGCTAATCGATCGTAAAAACATACCCAAATCAAACAACAATCAAATTCTGACTGGAGATAATTGATGACTTTTTTAATGAGGATATCTAAATCTTCTTCTTCTCTAATTGCTCTAATTATGCTTTCTAAAGCAATCAGATTATTATGATTTTTTCCTGATTCATTTTTTTTGAACATCGATGGATTATCCTCATTATTTAATAGTTATTTTGAGAAGATAAGAAATAGATTCTAGTATGTCAGTTTAATTAGTTTATTAGCGACCTAAAACTTTCTATTTCTATGCTCTATTCCTTGATTTATGACCTCATAACCCATATTCGCCACTCCCTATTACTGTTTATTTATCAGTATTTAACTGGCCATAATATTCTCAATATTTTTTACTAATATATATAGTGTTTTTATTTGAGATGTAAATATAGATTGAGGTTTTTTATCAAAAAAAAGTACGCCGATAAATTACCTTATATCCTTGTGTTTGCTACTATTTAATGCTGTTTTCCCTCCTTTACTATTCCCTCCATACCTTTTTCATCGCACTTGGTCTCCACATCCCAGATAAAAACGCTATATTAACTTTAGATAAACAATTATTAATAAAATATCTTGTTTTTGGCGATCGAAAAGAGAGGTTGTATTAAATTATCTTGTTGAAACCTTGCATATCTCTACTCTTTCTACTGTTTCTTTCATTTATCAGTAATATTCAAGTTCACTCGCTCTAAATGATATATTGACGATCAAGAACTAATTAGTATGCTTCGATCGCAAAGAGTCCTATCATATTAATATTATACTCGATCAAAATTTGAGTTTTCATGGCGTTGGTGAAAAGATGTATAATATCATGTCCGGATCGGAGCGGGATAGAACTCCGTTCTGCACTCCGCGTTAACGTGCGTTGTGCGCCAGCAAACAAAAAACTTTCTCCTTCTATTCCTGATTTCTTTTTCTTTCTTCCCTCCCCTCCACGGTCGGGGGAGGGGTTAGGGTGGGTTGACTCTTAAGTAATTAAGATTAATATCATACCCTAATTTACCAACGCCCATTTTTAGTTTTTAATTGTCAACTACCATTGAGAATAAAGTGTTAAATATTTATCGTTCTGTCATATTTCCGACTCTATTTTCTGTATTAAAATCCGATCCAGAATGGGTACATCATCAAGTCCTAAATATTCTCAGTTTTATGGATACTAATTCCTCTAGTAAACTAATAAATGGGTTGCAGACAATGATGCAACAATCTTTATGTTTTGAGGATACTCGCCTAGAACAAACTTTATGGGGATTAAACTTTAAAAATCCTGTGGGTTTAGCTGCAGGATTTGATAAAGATGGTGTGGCCATTAATGCCTTGCCTCAATTAGGTTTTGGGTTTGCTGAACTTGGTACAGTTACTCTTCATGAACAACCGGGAAATCCTCAACCAAGATTATTTCGTTTGCCAATAGATCGAGCTGCTTTGAATAGAATGGGATTTAATAATCAAGGTGCTGCTGCTTTAGCTATGAGATTACAATCTCAAGGAAAAAATATTCCAGATACTCTCAGCATACGGGAGAATAATTATTATTTTAATCGTAATTTTTTCCTTATGGTATAAATATTGGTAAATCCAAGATAACATCTTTAGAGGCCGCAGCAACCGATTATTTAGGTAGTTTTAGATTGTTAAAAAATTGGGGTGATTATTTTGTCGTCAATGTTTCTTCTCCTAATACTCCGGGGCTACGTTCCCTCCAAAATGCTGAAAATTTAAGTAACATTTTAGCAGATTTACAAGGAGAAAATCAAGGCATTAAGCCAATTTTAGTTAAGATTGCACCAGATTTAGAAAAGGAAGCGATCGCTTCCATACTAGACCTAATTCAACAATATCAAATTTCTGGAATTATTGCCACTAATACAACTATTTCTCGTGATGGATTAAAAACTAAAATTATTGCTAAAACTGGTAGACTTGTCAGTGAAGAAGCAGGTGGAATTAGTGGCGCGCCATTAACTCAAAGATCGACGGAAATAATTAAATTTATCTGGCAAGAAACTCAAGGAAAATTACCAATTATTGGTGTAGGTGGTATATTTACTGTAGAAGATGCTTGGGATAAAATTACTGCGGGGGCAAGTCTAATTCAAATTTACACAGGATGGGTCTATCAAGGACCGGGAATGGTTAAACAAATTCTCCAAGGATTATTGCAAAAGTTAGATGAAAGAGGATTAAATTCTATTTCTGAAGCAATTGGTTTGGCACATCAAAAGTAAATCAAAAGTCAAAAGTCAAAAGTCAAAAGTTAAAAGTTAAAAGTTAAAAGTCAAAATTAATATAAGTTGATGTTTTTGACACTTATATCATGTCCGGATAATTAGTTCAGGACTTACGCAAATTGACTGTTAAACCACCATCTGTAGGGGCGAATGGCATTTGCTAACGCAAAGCTCCGAATTGCGCCCTCACTGGATTTAGTGTCTCTGCGTAAGTCCTGTAGTTATAAAAAAACTTTCTCCTTCAACTCCAGTTGTTCTTCTTTCTTCCCCTCCCCTCCTGGGATGGGTTAGGGTGGGTTGGGAGGGGAGGGGCGAGGGGTGGGTTGACTCCTGAGGACTCCGTAGTTATTTATTTATCACTGTTTAACCGGACATGATATTACATATATATGGGTGCGAAAACGAATAAAGGGATGTTTTATAGAACCTCCCTTTCAAGGTGACTCGAAATATCTCTCAATAAACATAGCGTTTCTCAACCTAATGAGGTACACCTATCTTTATTTGTCTTCTATTCCCTATTCCCTGTTCCCTGTTCCCTGTTCCCTAGAACCAAAAAATTTTGTACCTCACTCTTTTTGGGAATTGCTATACTATTTATTTTTTAATTAATTATTGCCTATGTTACCTAAATTATTTTTACTCAATCAACGCTTAATTTTTCTAGCTTTAATATTAACAATGCTACTAATTCCTCTAGCTTTAAACATTTATGTCAGAATAGCGACAAGCAAATATCGATACAAAAACCCGGAAGAAGTGCCAGAGCAACCAATTGCTATAGTTTTTGGGGCCGGAATATGGGAAGATGGTACTCCCACACCAATGTTAGCGGATCGAGTACAAGGAGCCGTTAATTTATACAACATTGGTAGTGTAAAAAAAATTTTGATGACTGGTGACAATGGCACCCCTGATTATAATGAAGTCAAGGCAATGGAAGAATATGCAATTTCCCGTGGTGTATCTGTTGATGATATTACTTTAGATTATGCTGGTTTTAGCACTTATGAAAGTTGTTATCGTGCTAAAGAAATATTTGGCATTACCCAAGCAGTTTTAGTAACTCAACGTTATCATTTACCTCGTGCAGTTTATACCTGTCGTCAACTGGGAGTAGATGCTACAGGTTTAGGTACGCCAGATTGGGGAAAGTTTAGAAATGATTCCATGAGGCGTTATTCAACCCGTGAAATTTTGGCAGTATTAAAAGCATTATGGGAAGTTCATATTACTCGCCCTCGCCCTACTTTTTTAGGACCTTTTGAGGGAATTAGTTAAGAATTTAGAATTTAGAATTTAGAATTTAGAATTGGGAATTTAGAATTGGGAATTAGGCATTTAGAAGTAATATCATGTCCGGATAATCAGTGATAAAAAACTTTTTCTCATGAGCGCCTTTTCTTCCCTTCTGCCTCCCCCTCCAGGGAGGGGTTAGGGGTGGGTTGCCTCCTGCCTTCGGACCTCCAAAGTGTAAGTATTCAACCGGACATGATATAAGCAGTTCCTCCGGAATGCTGCGCAAACAGTCGTCAGCTATTAGCCATTAGCTTCAGACTTTCCAGATTAATTTTAATAGGAGAAAAAATGGTTCTTTATCTTGATTCAGCAATAGTAACAGAAGCTAGAGTTGCCAGTAAATTTGGTTGGATATCTGGTGTGACAACTAACCCTACTTTGTTAGTAAAAAGCGATTTGTCTCCAGAAGCTACATTAAAAGAACTTTCAGAAATTGTTTCTGGAGAACTATATTATCAACTTACTGCTACTAATTTTGATGACATGATGGCAGAAGCGAAAGCTGCATCGAAATTAATTGGTCATAAAATAGTTCTGAATATTCCGGCAACTGCCACTGGTTTTCAAGCACTATCTCATCTGTATCGAGAAATTAGTTGTTCTGTCACTGGAATATATCATCCCGCTCAAGCAGTAGTAGCTGCAGAAGGGGGTGCTAAATATGCGATCGCTTATGTTAACCGGGCAACAAGATTATTGGGAGATGGTTTAAAGTTGGTACGGGAAATGGCTGAGGTAGTGCAGGGTAGCGGTACAGAAATTTTAGCAGCAAGTATAAAATCTCCTGATGAAGCTGTGGCCACTTTATTGGCAGGTGCTAATCATCTGACATTACCATTTTCTGTGTTAAAAGCAATGACTACCCAGGAGTTATCAGAGCAAACTTTTAAAGAGTTTAATGAAAAAGGTAAGGGAATTATGTATTAAATAAGCTATCAGCTATCAGCTATCAGCTATCAGCTCAAATCGGCGGGTTGAAGTCCCCCAAGCTTATTTGAAAAAGCGCGTGGTGTGCCTGTAATGGGGGTTTGAGTCACCCATAATATGCCTTTAGAGCTGACCGCTGACCGCTGACTGCTGAGTGCTATTTCAATTTAAACTCTTAATTTTTAATTCTATCAAACAGGAAGTCGTATTATGGAAAGAATAAATTATTCTCAACTTATCCAAAAAATTATCACCGAACATTCAGTTAATGATGGAAAAAATAACACAGAAATTCAACTTATTTTTGACACCAAACGCCATCATTACCAAGTCTTAAATATTGGCTGGAAAGAACAAAAAAGAATCTATGGTGTGATTATTCATGTTGATTTAAGAGATAATAAAATATGGATTCAAAGAGATGGAACAGAAATCGGAATTGCCAATCAGTTAATAACTGCTGGAGTTCCTAAAAAAAGATATTGTCTTAGGATTTCATGCCCCCTATAAACGTAGTTTAACTGAATTTGCTGTTAGTTAGTAATTGAGAGCTGAACAACAAATCAGTGAAATACTTCCTTCTTCTGCTCCAAGACTGGTTGAATCTTTTGCCACAACCACTTAGGTATAGTGTGGTGGTTTTCATAGACTTGGGAAAACTGTTGCTCTATTTCAAAAAAGTATTGTTCTACATAATCTTCACCTTTTGATTTTGAAGTTATATTTAACTAAAAATCAAAATTTTCTATTGAAGTAACTTTTTAGAATAAGCAAACTTTACCCAAGTAGGATATTCTGCCATTAATATATCGTAAAGCTCGTCATCGGAAATACTTTCTGGGTCTTCTACATTAAAGAAAGTTGCATTGTCAGTATAACCCTTCATTTCATCAAGTTTTTCCAGAAAGCTAAAATCAGTAGCTAATGCTTTACCCACAAAACCTGAAAGTCCTTCTCCAGAAACATCTTTCCGTGGCTTACCAATACCCATAAACTGCCAAAAAATTGGCTCAAAAGACGACCATTTTAACTGGTTTTGTGTTTCCTCTTCATCAGAAGTTGCCCCATCAGTGACAAACATTACATAAATTGGTTCATCTGCAGCAAAAGGAGAATCTCTACTATCGCCATTTCCCTCTGGAAAATAGAACTTTCTAATCATTTTCATGACTTTGCCATAATAAGTTCCTGCTTCTAGACGATGTTGTTGTTCTATGTTAGGAATAAAATCTTGGAAGTTACCTAAAGTCATTTCTCCTACCCGATGAGGATTTTGTCCAAACAGAAAAATGTCTATAGAACCGTTATCATCGAACCGACATCCTAGAGCTAATATTTTTTCTGCTAAAGTTTGAATTTTACCAGATGAATAAAGGAAGGACATCGAGCCAGAAATATCTAGGCAAAGTGCAACTTTAGCCTGATGATTTGTTAGATTTGCCTTAAGGATTGAAATATCTGCTTTTTTAGCAAGATCGATTAATCTGGGAGCATCTCTTTCAATTTTTTCTAGAGATATGGGCATAATTTTTATGGCGCTACGCACTAGGGAATAGGGAATAGGGAATAGCAAACTGTAAAAGGGTTTTAGGATTAAAAAAATGTCCGCGCCCAATTCTTGTAGTGCTATAATTGATTAAGTTTAATTAAACCAAAAAATATTATTCATTGATTGCCAAATTCCTAACTTTACAAACAGTCTCTAAAAGCAATAGCTGATGGCTGAAGGCTGACAGCTGAATGCTTACGATTTAAGAGGCATATTTATCAACAAATCCTTGTAAACCAGAGTTATAACCTTGTCCGACAGCTTGGAATCTCCAATCATTATCTTTGCGATAAAGTCTGCCAAATTCCAAAGCTGTTTCTCGTGAAAAATCTTCTTCTAATTCATATTTAGCTACTTCTTCTTCGGTGGTAATATCGTAGATTCTAATAAAAGAATTTCTAACTTGTCCAAAGTTTTGTCTTCTGGCATCTGCTTCATGGATAGTCACTACAAATACTATTTCTTGAATAGCTTGGTCTACTTTTGTTAAATCAATTTCTATTACTTCATCATCTCCAGAACCTTCTCCTGTTCTACTATCTCCTGAATGTTTGACTGAACTATCTGGTGATATGAGATTATTGTAGAAAACAAAGTATTTTTCTGCCGGAATTTTTCCATTAGCTCCTAACATAAATATAGAGGCATCTAAGTCAAAGTCTGCTCCTGTATCTGTAGTATTTACATCCCATCCCAAGCCAATACCTGCTTGTTTCAAATTAGGAGATTCTTTGGAAAGATTTACTCTTTCACCTTTGCTTAGATTAATAGACATAATTTTCTTCTTGCGTAATTTTGTTGGCTAATTTTTATTATACAGGAATCTTCAAAAATTTAGAATTTAGAATTCAGAATTACCTCTTCTTATAAAGAAAAGGTAATTATTAAGTAAGCATTTCCTTCGGAATGCTGCGCAAACAGCAGTCAGCTATCAGCTATTACTTTTTGAGGCATAATTTATACTTGCTATAAAAGCAAAAGCTGGCTGAAACAGTCTATTACCCCTTCATGAGAGCTAACAGCTGACAGCTAATAGCTGAATGCTTACATTATTAATTATTAATTATTAATTATTAATTATTAATTATATTTCCTGCTTCCTGATTAACAAATTGTAAAGTATAACCTTCTTTATAGTTAGTATCTGGCTTGACTATTCCAGCCTCTACAACAGCATCAAAGAATGATTTCCATCGTTCATCGGTCATCGCACCAATACCTTTTGTGGCAGCATCTCCAGAAGTAATAATGCCATATTCTTTCATTTTTTCTAAGCTATAAGCTAATAACTCATCTGTCATTTCTGGATTATCTTTTTTGATTAATTGATTAGCTGGTTCAGGATTTTCTAAATAACTATACCAACCTTTAATTGAAGCATCGACAAATCTCTGCACTAAATCAGGATTTTCTTCTACCATTTTTGTTGTTGTTGCTATAGTAGTAGCGTAAGGTTTATAACCGGCATCTGCTAATAACATAACTACAGGTTTAAAGCCTCCTTTTTGCTCAATTGTAAAAGGTTCGGAGGTTAGATAACCTTGTTGAATTGAGTTTTTATCTAGTAAAAATGGAGCTACACTAAAATTGTAAGGACGTCTTTGGTCGTCTGTATAACCAAACTTAGCTCTAAGAAACGACCAGTAACCTTTTTCGGATAAAGGGGATACTAAAATCGGCTTGCCTTTTAGTTGTTCTAAAGAGTCATTTCCGACTCCTGGATGAGCAATTAATACTTGAGGGTCTTTTTGGAAAATAGCTGCAACTGTAATGGTAGGAATTCCAGCTTCTACAGAATTAATTGCCTCTATACTAACCCCCATATAAAAGTCAATTACTCCCCCTACTAATAGCTGAGTTCCATTCACTTGAGCATTGCCCATTTTAATAGTAACATCTAATCCATAATCTTCATAAATACCTGTAGCAATTGCTTGATAAAAGCCTCCATGTTCGCCTTGAGCATACCAATTAGTTCCATAGGTTACTTTGTCAAGATTTTTGTTATTTTTAGCAGTAGAATTGGAGTTATCAGGAGTAGCACAACTTGTTAATATGCTGGTACTAATAGCGAGGCTACTATACTGAATAAATTGACGACGATTAATATAATTCATCTTTTTCAGTTATCAGTTATCAGTTAACAGTTATCAGTTATCATTAGTTGATAGCTGACAGGTAAGCATTCAGCAGTCAGCCAGCCTCCTATGGTCGGAACTGCGGACTTCAGCTATCAGCTATTGCTTTTAGTTTAGGATCAAAGCAATATTTAATTATCTTACTACAAAAGTTACCGAATAATTAATAATTAATAATTAAATAATTCGCGCCTTGAAGCCTCCCCTTGATCGGGGAAATAAGCGGTTGAGGGATGGCGAGGGAACCTCGCCATATCCAATCAACCAAGAGAAGAAATAATATTTCCTTATATTCAATTCCGTAACGGTTAAAACCCGAGGTAATTATCAATTATCCATTATCAATTATCAATTAATGAATTCCCTTGCCCTTAAAGTCAGTTGTTAATTTAAACACTGTCCTTAAGGAGAAAATTTTGTTGCTGAAGTCCGCAGTTCCTCCGGAGGAGGCTAGCTGACAGCTAATAGCTGTTTGCGCAGCATTCCGCAGGAAATGCTTACGCTGACAGTTTTTTCAATTATCAGTTATCAGTTATCATTTGTTGATAACTGACGGCTGAATACTTAGAACTAATATTCATTTGAATACTAATCTAAAAAGTCACATTATATGACTATATAAATGTTCATTTGAGTTATAGGATATTATACTATATTGGCGATAATTATGTAATACATTTTCACATTCTTTTCAGAAGGTTAAACCTGCTTGAAGTTATATTTTGTTGAATTATGCTATGCTTATTTTCATCAAAACAAATAATATAATTATTATCTCAAAGTTAAGAAAAATGGCAAAGCATAAGCATATTGTATTAACCTCTCATCCTGGTCCTGCCGACAAAAAACCAATTCCCGTGCAGTGGGGCGCTCAAGACCCCATAGAGCGGGGACCTGCGATCGGGTCTTTGAGTAATCCTAACCATCGTAATGTCATTGGTACTCATTCCGGTTCTTATGCTGTTTATCGTGCTTTGGCGATCGCTTCTGGTAAACTACAATCAAATCACCGTGCTGATTTAACAAATACTTCTCCGGTAGCACATATTGGCCCTCATCCGAGCTGGTATGACCCCGATAAAATTGTCTGTCTCGATCCTTGGGGGGCGGTGGTGGAAGAGGTATTTGCGTCTTACTATGAACAGGGATATAACATCCTACCTACTATTGCAATCACGAAGGCAAATATTAATATGCCAGAATTACAGGATGCTGTTGCTAAGGGTGTATTGAAAGTTGATGGCAATATTGTTAAAGATAATGGTAATTTATTGGTAACGAAAGCAGCGATCGACCCAGTTTGGCATTTGCCAGGAATTTCTAAACGACTGAATGTGGAAGAAAGTGACTTGCGTCGGGTGTTGTTTCAACAAATGGGTGGAATGTTTCCGGAGTTGGTAACGCGCCCAGATTTACATTTGTTTTTGCCTCCTATTGGTGGTACGACAGTATATATAGTGGGAAATGTTGCTGATGTTGCTGACCCCACAAAAAAATTGGCAGTCAGGGTTCACGATGAGTGTAATGGTTCGGATGTTTTCGGTTCTGATATTTGTACTTGTCGCCCCTATTTGGTGCATGGTATTGAAGTTTGTATTCAGACAGCGCAGGAGGGTGGAGTGGGTGTGATAGTTTATTTTCGTAAAGAGGGAAGAGCGTTGGGAGAGGTGACTAAGTTTTTGGTTTACAATGCTCGGAAAAGACAGGAAGGAGGCGATCGCGCAGATGCTTATTTTGCTCGGACTGAATGTGTAGCGGGGGTACAAGATATGCGGTTTCAGGAATTGATGCCAGATGTTTTGCATTGGTTGGGTGTGAGTAAGATTGACCGTTTGGTGTCGATGAGCGATATGAAGTATAACGCTATTGTTAATTCTGGTATTGAGATAGTGGAGCGAGTACCTATTCCTGATGATTTGGTGCCGGAAGATGCGCAGGTGGAAATTGCGGCGAAGAAAGCGGCGGGTTATTATACAGATGGAGAGGTGCCGGATGAGAATGTTTTGTCAGAGATTAAAGGCAGAAATTTAACTGATTAAAACATGGAAGAATCATTTACAGGACTTACGCAAATTGACATTTAAAACACCATCTGTAGGGGCGAATGGTATTCGCCCTCACTATATGTAGAGTGTCTGCGTAAGTCCTGATTTATCCAAGCTGCGGGAAGACATTTACATGATGCGGAAGTTTTGCTCGCTCGACATCGTTGGGATAATGCAGTTTATTTGGCGGGTTATGTGGTAGAATGTACTTTCAAAGTTCTAGTAGAGCAATGTATTGACAATAAAGATTGTCAAAAATTCGGTCACAATTTAACAGAACTTGAAGGTCAAAGTATTGAAAGGTTGCGGATAATTTATCCTATTCTTGATTCTCAACTGTCAATTTCCCGGACAAACGGAACTGTTTTAACTGACTATCATCCACAGCGACGTTATTTTAGGTCTGGTTTGTGGAATGAAAAGCAGGCAACAGAAGCAGTTGAACGAGCAGCGGAAATCTATAACGAAATTATTCCCAGACTAATTTTGGATGGTAGGATATCTATAAGCAATTCCCACAGTTATGAAGTGCATTTATGATCCCCCTAAATCCCCCTTAAAAAGGGGGACTTCCAGTTCCCCCCTTCTCAAGGGGGGTTAGGGGGGATCTCCATAACTGTACCTCACGAGGTTGGG
Organism: Okeania sp. KiyG1; assembly: GCF_014132355.1. Taxonomy (GTDB): domain Bacteria; phylum Cyanobacteriota; class Cyanobacteriia; order Cyanobacteriales; family Microcoleaceae; genus Okeania. Next base: position 182,020 of record NZ_BLZO01000118.1, on the reverse strand, counting down.
AAATGCTATAGCAAGGAACTTTAAATGATTGATATAACTTTCGGTGAAACATTTGACAAAGTACAAGAATGTTTTGAGGAATCTTCCATAAAAGACGAACTAGAATCAATAACTATCATTCGGGATGTTAAGGGAAAAATTCGGCTTTTCTTGGAACCTCTGGAAAATAGCAATCTGGAAAAGGATATCCTAGACGATCTGGAAAAATCTCTCGATCGCAAACTCGGTCCCTACTACGGTAAAGATATTTGGTTACCACAAGGGGAAAAAGATGGTTATAAAAAATTGATAGATGTCATCCGGGAAGAAAGAGTTATCGCAGAATGGGATGATGAAAGTCAACCTTGTTGGTATGTGTTAGAGCGTCATGTTGCTAAACAAGCATGGACAAATCAAAAAGAAGTTGAGCTTCCTTGGTCTCAGGAAGTAGTAGATAAAGGTTATAAACCAGCAATAGTTTCATTTTTTTCCTTCAAAGGTGGAGTTGGTCGCACCACAACATTAGTAGCAACTGCTCTGACATTAGCTCGTCACGGTTATCGAGTAGCTATAGTTGATTTAGATTTAGAATCTCCTGGTATATCAACTATTTTTTTTCCAGATACAGAGGAGAGTTTTCCAGGGGCGATCGATTATTTGTTAGAGAAAAATATCCAAGGTAAAAATTGGAAACTCAGCACTCATTTGCAATTAGTTAACGATCCAATATTGTTAGGAGATGTAGAAAAAAGTTTGCCTATACTGACTGCAGGAAATGTAGATAATAACTATCTGGAAAAGTTGGCAAGACTTGATTGCCAGAATTTACTCGATTTCAATAACCCACTGTTAAAAACATGGCATGATATGTTTAAAGAACTGAATGCAGCAGCAAGAAAACTAGACTTTATTTTGCTGGATACTAGAACAGGATTTCACGATATTGGTGGGTTGGCGATCGCTGACTTATCCCATGCAGCAGTCATTTTTGGCACTCAATCTCGTCAAAGTTGGAACGGTTTAACTCATGTTATTCGTCGTCTAGCAAAACCTTTAGCTTCTAAACCGCTGCCAGTATTACTCATCCATGCTTTAGCTCCGGGATTAGATGTAAAATGGTCAGAACAGGAACTTGGAGCTTTTCGAGAGAAAGCTTACATTGTTTTTAAAGAGCATTACTATAGGGAAGATGTTCCTAAATCGGATGATCGAGAAGCTAGTTTTTATCCAATAATTATAGATTGGCAAAGTGAGTTGCGTAGAGAAATAAGTTTATTTAAGCGAGATTCTACTCCGGAGGAAGATAGTCGTTTGTCATATCTTATTGATGTTTTAACAGGTAAACCTTATCAACAACTTGCAGAAAGACTTTGCAGTATTTTTCAGCGTAAATTGAATAAAGAAAATTAGGTATAAAAATGACTAATTTTAATAAAAAAAGCTATTAGAAATTATGGCTAATGTTGCAGCAGGAAGAGGTGTAGCGGAACATGAAAGTAATGATGAAAATATATTCCTCAAAAATTTTTTACCCTTACCTAGCTACCGAATGGCTTTGGAAGTTGACACACTTTTAATATTAGGTGACAGAGGTGCTGGTAAAACAGAATTTTTTCGTTTATTAGCAAATTATTCTGGTCGCCAAGCTTTAGTAAAAAATTTAAATGTTAGAGGTTTACCCCCTTTAGAAACAACAATATGGATTGCTGGATCTGGTCGTAGTAAGACTGGAGAAAGAAAATTTCCTGCACCATATATCGCAGAAAAGTACATGAAATATAGGGATAGAATTGATTGGCGGATTTTTTGGATCGGATTGATATTAAGAGTAATATTTCAGGAAGAAAAAGAATTATCAAGTCATAGTTGGGTTGAGGAAATACCAGAGGAAGCTCGTAATAGTTTAAATAACAATTTATTATTCCTTTCCGACTGGTTTCCAGATGTTCAGGAGAACTTTGAAAGTATCAACTATGCTTTGGATAAATTAGATGAGGAATTATTGGCAAGCGTTCGCTGGTTATTTATCACTTATGATGAGCTAGATCGAATTGTTCTTTCTTATTTAGAACTTGCCGCTCCTATCGCTGAACTATTAGCATTTTGGCTAGATAGATGGCGTCGTTGGGAACGAATTAGACCCAAAATATTTCTACGCACAGATTTATTTCGACAAGATTTTTTAGGATTTCCAGATGCTTCTAAATTCAGAGGATATCAAGTTAGTTTAGAGTGGGAAACTTCATGGTTATATCAGGTATTTGTGAAGCGTTTGGCTAACTCTGGAGAAGAAATGAATGATTATTTACAAATAGTTCCTGGTTTAATTTCAAAAAAGGATGAAATATTGGGTATATTGCCAGCATTAGATGAGTCTTGTTTTGAATTATTAATGGAAAAAATAGTTGGGGAATGGATGGGAGATAATGCTCAAGAAAGTTACACTTATAAATGGATTCCTAATCACCTTCAAGATGCTAAAAGGAGAATTGTTCCTCGTTCTTTTTTAAAGTTATTCTCTTTAGCAGCAGAACGTAGATTGAAAAAATTTGAGGAAAAGGATTTACCAGAAAATCGCTTATTAGAACCTTCTGATTTACAAGTAGCTTTAATGGGTACTTCTAAAGATCGAATAGAAGAACTTACGCTGGAAGAATATCCCTGGTTAGAAGCTCTTAAAATAGGTCTTAAAAATCTCAATCTTCTAACTGAGGAAGAAAATTTTCTGAAGATACTAGAAAATACAAAATGGCATCAAGAACCTCCTTCTAGGAAACCTCAAGAAATTTTAAAATACTTAGAAGAATTAGGCATTGTGGAAATTCGTCGCTTAGATCGGCGAATTAATATGCCTGATATTTATAGATATGGTTTTGAAGTTCAACGCAAAGGTGGTATTAAACGTCGGAAGTTAAACAGTTAAAATCAAATAATTATTTTCTCTTTCTGAGTTTTGTCAAAGATTAAGGGAAGGGAGTTGTCTTGAGGTGGTTATTAGTTAGCAGCGATCGGGTGGCATTTAAAAATGGTTTGGAAAAAGTCTGATATTGTTTTTTAAGGAGATATTTGATTATGTCTAGGGATAAAATTAACAGTTTAATTACTGAAGGAAATATTCTGAATAGTTTGGAGCTAATGAGTAGGGATGCTGATGCTTTAATGGAGGAGGATAAGTTTGAAGAAGCATTGGATTTATGGGAAGAAATTTTGGAGTTTGAGTTTGATATTGTGATGAGTTTTGTTGGTTGTGGTATTGGTTTTCTGGCAGTGGGTAAAGTTGATGTTTCTTTGGGTAGTTGGGAAAAAATTGTAGGGCTTAAATCTAATTTTATTAACAATATTTGTGGTTATGCTAATGCTTTAACGAAATTAAATAGGGCGGAAGAAGCATTACCTTTTGCTAAAAATGTTCTAGCATTTGAATCTGATAATGTTGTAGCTATTATTTGCTATGGTAATGCTTTAGTGAAGTTGGGTAAAGTCGAAGATTCTTTACCTTGGTTTGAAAAAGCAACGCAATTAAAACCGAATAATGTTAAAGCTATCAATAAATATGCTAATGCTTTAATAAAGTCAGGTAAGATAGAAAAATCCTTACCTTTATTTGAAAAAACTCTAGAAATTGAGCCTAATAATGTTAAAGCTATTACTAGCTATGCTAATGCTTTAATTAAATTAGATAGATTGGAAGAGTCTTTCCCTTTTTTGATAAAGTTATACAACTGGAAGCTGATAATGTTCTAACTATTAATTACTACGCTAGTGCTTTAATTAAGTTAGAAAGAGTAAAAGAATCTTTACCTTTATTGGAAAAATCTCTAAAACTCGAACCTGATAATGTTATAACTATTAGTAATTATGCTAATGCTTTAATGAAATCAGGTAAAACTGTAGAATCTTTTCCTTTTTTCATAATATCTCTACAAGGGATTATTGGCTATGCCAATTATTTGATAAAATCAGGAAAAACCCAAGAATCATTACTTTGGTTTGAACAAGCTCTAAAACTAGATCCTGATAATATTGATGCTATTTTTAACTATGCAAATGCGTTAATAAAGTTAGAAAAAATCGAAGAGTCTTTACCTTATTTAAAAAAGCTTTACAGCTTAAGCCTAATAATGTCAATTTTATAAGCAGGTATGCGGATGCCTTGATAAAAGTAGAAAAAATAGAAGAATCTTTGCTGTATGTAGAACAAGCTTTACAACTTAAGCCTAACAATCTTGATTTCATAACTAACTATGCAAATGCTTTTATAGAGGTAGGGAAAACAGAAGAATTCCTATCTCTGATTGAAAAAGATATAAAAGTTAGACCTAATGATGTTAATTTTACTATTAGCTATATTAATGCTCTAATCAAGTTTAAATTGGGAAAAATCGAAGAGTCATTACTTTTTTTTGAACAAGCTCTAAAGCTTAAGCCTAATAATGTTGATTTTCTTAGCAAGTATGCAAATGCGTTAGTAAAATCAGGTAAAGTTGAAGATTCTTTACCTTTATTTGAAAAAGCTCTACGACTGAAACCTAATAATACTGATTTGATTAATAGGTATGCAAATGCGTTAGTAAAATCAGGCAAAATTGAAGAGTCTTTATCTTATTTAAAACAAGCTTTACAACTTAAATCTAATAATATTGACTTCATTATTAATTATGCAAATACGTTGACAAAATCAGGTAAAATTGAAGATTCTTTACCTTTGTTTGAACAAGCTCTACGACTAAAACCTAATAATGTTATAACTGTTAATAATTATGCTAATGCTTTAATGAAATTAGAAAAAGTAGAAGCATCTTTACCTTTATTTGAAAAATCTCTACAACTGGAACCTGATAATGTTTTAACTATTAATTACTACGCTAGTGCTTTAATGAAATTAGAAAGAGTAGAAGCATCTTTACCCTTATTTGAAAAATCTCTAAAACTCGAACCTGATAATGTTATAACTATTAGTAGTTATGCTAATGCCTTAATGAAATCAGGTAAAACTGTAGAATCTTTTCCTTTTTTCAGAATATCTCTACAAGGGATTATTGGCTATGCCAATTATTTGATAAAATCAGGAAAAACCCAAGAATCCTTACTTTGGTTTGAACAAGCTCTAAAACTAGATCCTGATAATATTGATGCTATTTTTAACTATGCAAATGCGTTAATAAAGTCAGAAAAATCGAAGAGTCTTTACCTTATTTAAAAAAGCTTTACAGCTTAAGCCTAATAATGTCAATTTTATAAGCAGGTATGCGGATGCCTTGATAAAAGTAGAAAAAATAGAAGAATCTTTGCTGTATGTAGAACAAGCTTTACAACTTAAGCCTAACAATCTTGATTTCATAACTAACTATGCAAATGCTTTTATAGAGGTAGGGAAAACAGAAGAATTCCTATCTCTGATTGAAAAAGATATAAAAGTTAGACCTAATGATGTTAATTTTACTATTAGCTATATTAATGCTCTAATCAAGTTTAAATTGGGAAAAATCGAAGAGTCATTACTTTTTTTTGAACAAGCTCTAAAACTTAAGCCTAATAATGTTGATTTTCTTAGCAAGTATGCAAATGCGTTAGTAAAATCAGGTAAAGTTGAAGATTCTTTACCTTTATTTGAAAAAGCTCTACAACTAGAACCTGATAATACTAAAACTGTTAATAATTACGCTAATGCTTTAATCAGATTAGAAAAAACAGAAGATTCTTTATCTCATTTTGAAAAATCTCTACAACTAGAACCTAATGATGTTATAACTATTGGCAGCTATGCTAATGCTTTAATAAAATTAGAAAGAGTGGAAGATTCTCTACCCTGGTTTGAAAAAGCTCTAAAACTGAAACCTAATGATGTTATAAATGTTGGTAGTTACGCTAGTGCTTTAATGAAGTTAGAAAGAGTAGAAGATTCTTTACCTTATTTTGAAAAATCTCTAGAGCTAGAACCTGATGATATTATAACTATTAATTACTACGCTAGTGCTTTAGTGAAATTAGAGAAAACAGAAGAATCCTTACCTTATTTTGAAAAAGCTCTAAAATTGGAAGCTGATAATGTGAAAACTCTTACTAGCTATGCTATTGCTTTAATGGTACTAGGCAAGTTTGACGAATCTTGTCAGTTTTTTGAGAAATCATTAAAGCTAAAAGATGATAACTATGTACGATACAAATATGCAACAGCACTAGAAGAATTAGGTCAATATCAACAAGCAATTGAACAACTAGAAAAAATTAATTTAAATGATTTATTACAATACCGTGCAAATGTAATTCGACTAATACTAGGAAGATTATATTACTCCATTAAACAACCAAAAATAGGTCATCAATATTTTGACGAAGCCATTGATAATTCTGATGAACAAGACAAAACTTTACTCTACACTGCTAGAAGTATTTTAGCTAATAATCCTTATCACAAAAAAGCTATAGAAAAGCTAGACGAAATTGCTCAAGACTCGCCTCATTATGCTGATGCTTTAAAAATATTAAATCTTAACTTAGACTCAGAAGAATACTTTAAGAGAAATAACTCCGAAACTAAGTTAAAAGATACTCAAATGCTCAACAGAGCAATGTATCATAAAATTGATAACGAAATTGGCATTCTCAAAAGTATTGCCTATCGCATTTTAAGAAACTATCAAGACGAAAATTCGATTTTAAATAACATTATTGAAAAGCTGGAAAACTTAGTTGAAAAATTGCCGATCGCCGAGAAATACAACAAGATAAAGTAGACCAAATTCCCGAAGATAACTACCGAGAAATTTTATCTGTTATTTCTCAAACTGCCCATGATATTTCTGACTTTGTAAATAATGAATTAGCACTTATTGAGTCAAAAACTCGTCGGGCAATGCGTAAAGTTGACAGTGAATCTAAAAGTTATTCCCAGTTTGAAAAACTTTTAACTCAATTAGAATTAACTCAAGATGCTCTGAACGATTTGAAGGCAATAAACGAAGGGATAAATATTAAATATAAACACTTTCCAGTTCAAACAATCTTTGAAAAGTGGGAAGATAATAATAAAATTGAAAATGCAGAAATTCAATTAGAAATTACTAACAGAGATTCAGAATTTTATGGAGATGAGGAAAAGATAAAAAGTGCTTTAAATGAAATGGTCGAAAATTCTCTGAAACATAATTCATACCAACAACATTTAATTATCAAAATGAAATCTCAAGATGTTACTAATCCTGAAGGTATTAGAGGTTTCACAATGCCAGGAGAAAAAAAGTATTTATTAATCGAATTTTCTGACAATGGAAAAGGTATTCGTGAAGATAGAAAAGAATGGATATTTCAACCCTTAACTACTACTTCCAAAAAAGGTCAAGGCAGTGGTTTAGGATTATATATTATTCGTAGAACCCTAACTGAAATGGATGGTCATATTCAAGAAACAGGAGAAAATGGTGTAAGATTTCAAATGTATATTCCTTATAGCGATCGCTAGTCAAAATTAAATCAAAATATCACAAGATTAACTATGGAAATAAAGAATGTTCATTTACTATTAGTTGAGGATAATACGAATTATCTCGAAGAATTAATAGAGTGGTTAAAAGAAGAGTTTGGTTATCAAAATATTGAAACAGCAATTAATGCTAAAGAAGCAACAGAAAAACTACAAAATCCTTTAAATCCTTTTGATGTTATTATTGCTGATATGCGGATGGAAACACATGATAGTGGTTTTGCTGTCCTAGACCAAGCTCAATCTTCTATTGTGATTATCTTAACAGCAAATGATACCGTTACTGACTGTCGTACAGCTTTTAAAAAAGGAGCTTGGGATTATATTTCCAAGAATATGAAAGGCAATGTTTTTGAAATTTTAGATGAGTCTATTAAAGAGGCAATGACTTATTTTAACCGTTGGGGTAATGTTAAAAATGACCAATGGATTGAAGAAAATAAAGAATACTTAGAAGAGCAATATTGGGGAGAATATATTGCAGTTATTAACCAAACAGTTATAGAAGCAGCAGATACAGAAGAAGAACTTAATCAAAAAATTGAGGAACGAAAATTAAGAAGATTTTTAACCACTATTCGTAAAATAGGCGAGTTCAAACCTGTAGATGAATTGATTAAACAAGGGGAAAGCGATACTTTAGAATTTAAAAGCACTTTACAATGGAGTGTTAAAGGAAATTGTAAGGATGAAAAGTTAAAATTTGCTGCTTTAAAAACAATAGTTGCTTTTCTCAACTCCCAAGGAGGAACATTATTAATAGGAGTTGAAGATAATGGTAATATCTTCGGTTTAGAAAAAGATATTTCTTTACTATCCAAGAAAACTTTAGACAAATTTCAACAAACATTAATTAATCTAATTTCTCAGTATATAGGTTCTAATTTCATCAACAAATACATCAAAATTCGTTTTGAAAAATTAGAAACAAAGGAAATTTGTATTGTTGATGTTAAAAGAGCGTTCAAAAAGGCATTCCTCAAAACCGACAAAGGTTTGGAATTTTATATTCGAGCAGGAAATACTACAAAAAATTAGATATTCCTGAAATTTACGACCATTTTTCCGAAATTAGATGAAATAAATTATTATTCATTATCACAACTGATAACTGATAACTGATAACTGATAACTGATAACTGAAATGACCTATTCCCTCTTTTCTAGAGATATCTAATGAAAAATAATCGTGTAATTTTCAGACAGGTAGGTATTGTTCTGATTTTAGCAAGCATTTTTAATACTGTATGTATACTCTATCTAAGAGTACAAACTCAGAGCAATTCATCCTACTCATCTATTTTGAACACTTTGGCTGTAATTGGAGGAGTATTACTCTTTTGTGGAAACCGAAAACCTGTGCAGGAAGTTAGATGGGTTGCAGCATTTTTGCTCTCTCGCTTTATTAGCTGGTTATTCATATTACTTCCTTTAGAGCTAATGACAAAAGAAGTTTGGTTGGCTCAAATTCGCCTCTTGCCAGTTAGTTTTTTTATTCCGCTTCTAGTTGAAATAGTAACTGGTTTTGTTGCATTCTGGGTTTACATCAAACTAAGAAATATATCTGTAATTGGTAAAAAAGTTAGGCCAAAACGTTCAGTATCTCCACCAAAACTGGCATTTATTTTGGGCATTTTATATACACTGATATTAGTGTTTTTTTTACAGTTCATACTCAGAGGAGATACTGGAGCTAAAGCTATAGAGATAGCTCAGATAGAATATGGAAATTACTACAAGTATCACGTCAGGGGTATACAATGGGAAAAAAATCAGGTCAAGGCTAATTTGATTGGGTATAATGAATGCGAAATAAAATATATAACAGTTAAGTGGAATCAGTAAAGAAGTATTGCAATTAGCAGGAATGAAGGCATTAAAAGAAGCTGGAAGCTATCAACCATCTATTATTTTTCTCCTTCTAAATATTGAGTTTCAACTGCTTGAGTTCCACTCATAAACTTTTTCCCTGTTAAATATTGAGTTTCAACTGCTGGAGTTCCACTCATAAATTTATTATCAGATTCAAGTGGCAATAAAATACTTGACGCTTCCTTAACTTCCGAAATTAACGCTTGTCCACTACCATTAAATAAACGAATAACTGCATAGGAAATTAATACTGGTGAAGCTAAAATTAAAGCAGCTATCATTCCCACTGGTGCCACTAATTGATAGACAATTAAAGCAGTAGGTTGAAATTCTTCATATTGGGAAAAAACCCGCGATAACCACCACACTAATAATGCCATTACCGCAAATCCGAAAAGAGTAACAATTGAAGGTACAATAAAAGATAAAAATACAGCCATTAGTGCAATTAAAGCACCCCAACCTTTAGCAACAATTTTCTCTGATAAGTCAGAAACCATAATAGTTCCATGTACAAACCAAATCATAAATCCAAATACTAATGTAATTGCTGACCCTGCCAAAAAAATGTTAACGCCCTTAATAAAAAGCTGCTTAATTTCATCGTTATTTAATTTATGTTGTTTCTGGTTTTCCATTTTTTAATTCCCTAAACTTTAACTTTTTAGTATACCTGATATAGTTGAAGTCAGAAGTCAGAAGTTAGAAGTCAGAAGTTAAATTCTTACTGTAATCAAATTTGAGAATAATGACGAAAATAGGTTTTACTGCGTAAGTCCTATTCTAAATACCAAACTAGCTGAAGTCAGAAGTCAGAAGTTAGAAGTCAGAAGTTAAATTCTTGCTGTAATCAAATTTGAGAATAATGCGGGTCCCCCTCTCATAATTCCTATCATTTTCTTCATAGAACTAATATCATGTCTCTTTAAATACCCACAAATAACATTATTAGGGAGTAGGGGGTAGGGACGTTGCATGTAACGTCCCTACAGAGTAGGAGAAAATTTGATAAATTCTCAAGATAATTGATGAAGATAATTTTTATTACGTCTAATTAATGAGACCTGATATAAATCTCTATATATTGTTGTATTAATAATCCTAATTTTCTTGAGGAAGAAATAATTCACGAGTTAGGTCGTAATTATTAAGTTTAATTATCTAACTAGGAGCTAGTTAATAAAAAACATAGAACCTTTAAAAATTCCCCCTACTCCCTACTCCCTACTCCCTCAAAGATAAATAAAATTACCTTTCCCTTTTGAATAAATACATTGACTCGTACAAGTTTCATCAATTCTAACTGCTACAAGTCCGGGAATTTTATGTTCTAATTGTTCATAAATCCATTTAGCGATCGCTTCACTGGTAGGATTAACTAAGCCTGTAGTTTCGTTTAAGTGGTAGTGGTCTAAATAATCATCTAGAAGGGGTTTTAGATGTTTTTTTATATCTCCATAATCCATAATCATACCCTGCTTTGCACCAGAGTTTACTAATTCATTACCAGAAATATAAATAACACCACGCCAAGAATGACCATGTAATCTTGCACATTTCCCATCGTGATTAGGTAGTTGATGGGAAGCTTCAAATCTAAATTCTTTACCTATTATCCAAGTTTCTGAGTTAGATTCATTTTTGAGAGTTTGACATTTTTCCTCTTTTTTTCCATTTAATACCATTACTATATCCTGAATAATTAGAGGGAATAGTTCAACAATTAATTATTAATTATTAACAATTACCTATTCTTGAAAAGAAGAGGATTGACGCGGTAGGGAAAATTTTTTCTCCTTTAAAGTAGAGGCTTTAAACCTTTATTATTCGGTAAAAAATATTCATTTTGTCAATTGTACCACATTAACCACCGAATCTACTATATCTCAACTCTTGGGAAGTATCTAGTCAAGTTTAAGTTTTTTCCTCCTTCCTTTTCTCCTAGATAACTAATATCATGTATCTTTTTTATTATGGCTAATTAATGAGACTTGATATGAAAGTCTTCCTGCTTAATTTCTTAGTCAGAAGTTTACCAACTTACATAAGTTAAATTTTTCTCTATTACTTATTTGATTGTAGCTATTTTTTGAATATAAAATTTCCCGCAATTATCAGCAATATATTATATAATTTCCGAATAATCAGTCATCAAAAAACTTTCTCCCTTCTAGCCTTTTCTTCCCTTCTGCCCTCTGCCCTCTGCCTTCTGCCTTACCGAATTATTAATTATTAATAATTAAATAATTCTGGTTTAAAGCCTCCCTTTTAAGGGGAAAAAAGCGGTTGAGGGATGGCGAGGTCCCCTCGCCATATCCAATCAACCAAGAGAAGAAATAATATTTCCTTATATTCAATCAAGAGTGGTTTTAACCAGAGGTAATTATCAATTATCCATTATCAATTATCAATTAATGAACCATCTATAAATTCCAACCACCAGAAACTTCCAAAATTTGCCCTGTAATATACTCAGAATCAGGGTTAATAAAAAACCAAACAGCATGGTTAATTTCTGTCAACTTTGCTGGACGTTTAGCTGGTAATTTAGGAATCATTTCTTCTACATCCCAAGAATTTTCTGCGACTCCAGGAGATACTACATTAACAGTAATTTTATCTTTAATTAATTCAAGAGCTAATGATTTAGTATATATGATAATACCAGTTTTGGCAATCATATAAGCTGTATTCGTTCGTCGTGCTGCTATATTTTGGGCACTAGCACAAGCAAAATTAACTATGTGTGCGCCATTTGCTGCTTTGAGATAGGGAAGTGCTGCTTTAGTAATATAAAAAGTGGCATTGAGGTTAGAATTAATAACTTCCTGCCACTCTTTTATAGATGTTTTGCTAATTGGTTTTCTCAGGTAGTTACCCACATTATTAACTACTACTGATAAACCACCCAATTGTGCTGCTGCATTTTCTACTAGAAACTGAGCTTGCTCTGGTTTGGTAATATCTGCTTGTAGAGCTACAGATTTTACTCCATAAGTAGCTGCTTCTTGAGTTGCTTGGTTAGCTGCCTCTGCACTGCGGTTATAATGAAATGCTACATCAAATCCTTTACTTGCTAAATCGAGAGCGATCGCTCTACCTATTCCCACTGCGGAACCTGTTACGAGTGCTTTTTTGATCATTAGTAGAATTGCTATTTTAACTTGCCAGCTTAAAGCTTAGATACTCCCGAACATTCTACCTCTTCTAGAAGTTGAGCGATCGCCTTTCCCGAAACTGGGTCTATCCAATTAGGGGCTATTTCTGCTAGGGGTACGAGAACAAAAGCTCTTTCTCTCATCCGAGGGTGGGGGATTTGCAGATTCGGAATATCTAATATTAAATCATCATATAGGATTAAGTCTAGGTCTAAAGTTCTAGGTCCCCAATGTACTAAACGTACTCGCTTAAATTGTTTTCTATATCCAAAATAATTTCTAACAATTTTGAGGAGTTAATTCTACTTTTAATAATGCACAACCATTCAGATAATCTGGTTGTTTTGGACCGATAGGTTTAGTCCGATACCAACTAGAATAAGTATTTAAGGTAATACCTGGAGTTTTGGATAAAATTTGGATTGCATTTTCTAGAATACTTAAAGAATCACCAAGATTACTACCAAGAGCAACAGCTACATTATTCTCTTGTTTTTCTGATTGACTGAAGTGAACTTGATGAGACATTACTAGGGAATTTTTGACCTGATTTTTTGCTGAATTAAATTTAGAAAAACCAACAATAAACTACCCAAGTTTCTCATCAACTAAAACGTTTTTAATAGCATGATGCCTGTGATAGTTTTTTCTAATTTACTATTTATATTATAGCGTTTCTCAAATTGGTTAGATACAGTTTTAGATCCCCCCTAACCCCCTTAATAAGCTATCCCTTATAAGGAACTCCTGAAAACCTTGTGTGACCCACCCTAACCCCTCCCAGGAAGGGAAGGGGAGTAGGGAGCAGGGGAGAAAGGAGAAAGAACCAATTTATATAGGAAAAACTACTTAAGTTATCAAGAAAAATCTACTTTTTAATACACTTTTTCTCTGGCAAAAATCTTTGGAAGGCTAATACATAACTTGTCGATTGTGTCAAGTTTTATCTTAAGAAAGATATTTATAAAGCATAGCTTAATAAGGGGGAACCGCTTAAAAGTTTCAAAGTCCCCCTTTATCGATCCCCCTCCCGTCCCCGAAGATCGGGGAAACCATAAGATGCTGCGCTTTTTGTTAAACGGGGGATGCGCGGGGGATCGTAAATGTACCTCATCTTTATGAGAAATGCTATATATTCCTTTTATATTCAGGACTTACGCACCTGCAACTTATTTTCGTCCGAAGCGACCGACAGGGTTTGCGCAGCATTCCGGGAGGGAAAGCAATCTCAAATCCTAGTTTTTCGTACCTCATGCGTAAATCCTAATATTATATTCTTCAACTTTGATTTTTAATGAATAAAAAAATCCCAGAAGTTATTACATATCTAAGAACTCCCCAGGCCATTCGAGAAAGATGCGACTGCATATTTAATCTTGCTTGTCAAGACCAACTCAATAATTTTCGAGTCGATTTAACTCAACTAGATAAATGTGCCGACTATGTTATTAATGTAATCCTGGAGCAGTATCCCAAACTAGATATACCCTTCCATAGTCGTTGGCGACATTTCCAAGTAGGAGATATACCTCGCCTAGCTGAACTTGACCAAATGTTGGCAGGACTCACACCTCTAGAAAAGGCCAAAGTTAAATTTGATTTAGCCATTATTAGTGTACTACTAGATGCGGGTGCGGGCATAAACTGGCAATACACTGAACCTGAAACAAGCTTAATATTTAGCCGTTCGGAAGGTTTAGCAGTTTGTAGTTTCCGACTATTTTGCCAAGGTTTTTTTTCTAGTAATCCCGATTTTCCCTGGCAAGCAGATACTAGAGGACTTTCCCAAATTAATCTTCAGACTTTAACTCAAGGATTCCAAGTTAGTCCAGAAAATCCATTGGTGGGTCTTGAAGGTCGTCTGGAATTGCTACAACGCTTAGGACAAGTGTTAAATCAACATCCTCAGTTATTTGGCATTGAGAGTCCACGTCCAGGAAATATGGTTGATTATTTGTGGCAAAATCAGGCCAATAAAGAAGTAATTCAAGCTACTTCAGTATTAAATGCTGTATTGGAGGGGTTGGGTGATATTTGGCCAGGACGTAGTAATATTTCAGGGATTAATTTAGGAGATGTTTGGTCTCATTCTCTGCTCAAAACTGACTGTTTAGGGGATGAATATATACCTTTTCATAAATTATCTCAATGGTTAACATACTCATTGCTTGAACCATTACAAGAATTGGGTTTAAAAATAATTGGATTAGATGATTTAACTGGATTAGCAGAATATCGGAATGGTGGCTTATTTATAGATATAGGACTAATACAAATTAAAAACCCTCTAGTTTTACAACAGCAACATTTACCAGGTTCAGAAATTATTGTAGAATGGAGAGCATTAACTATTAGTCTTTTAGGCAAAGTTGCTCAAGTAATTCAACAAAAACTTAACTTAAATAGTTCAGAATTACCACTGATAAAAGTCTTACAAGGAGGCACATGGACAGCAGGGCGAAAAATAGCAAAAGAATTAAGAAAAAGATGGTTCGCCTCCGATTAAAATAAAGAGTGATGGAACAGTTTTTAATTAGTAATTATGGACTCAATCTCAATTACTGGAATTCGCTGCTATGGGTACATCGGCTTTTTTCCAGAAGAAAAAATATTGGGACAATGGTTTGAAGTAGATTTAACTATAGGGTTAGATTTGAATGCTGCAAGTAAAAGCGATGCTTTGGAAGATACTGTAGATTACAGCAGCATAATTAATACTGTCCAAAAGCTTATAAAAAATTCTAAGTTTGCTTTGTTAGAAAAAGTAGCTGATGCGATCGCTACGGCTATTTTGCAAGAATCATTAGTACAAAATGTCAAGGTTAGTGTAACTAAGTTAGCAGCTCCAATACCAGATTTTAGTGGCAAAGTTACTATTGAAATTACTAGAGAAAAGGAAGCATTAGTATATAACTAATTGGCATTGTTGATTCTGGGTATGATTTAATAATTCTGTATTTTGGATTTTTATTTTAGATTGTTTGAACTACTTGGGCGTTGCTGATTCTGGGTATGATGCAGAGCTACCCGAGCAAGCCAATTTGGGGGTAATAAAACTCTAAAAGTCCCCCTTGATCCCCCTCCCGTCCCCCTTAGAAAGGGGGAAGCCAGATGTTGCTGCGCTTTTTTGTTGAACGGGGGATGCGCGGGGGCTTGACCAGAACCAAAAAATCGTGCATTCATACTTCAATTCAGCAACGCCCTACTTGTTAATATTAACTGTTCCCTGTTCCCTATAAATCTACTTTGATACCTTAATTCAGTAATGCCAACTAATTTAGTACATATCTCCAGAAAAGAACAAGTAGGTGGTAAGTAGTAGGCGGAAATAATTAATGTATATAGTAAGATAATTAACTTTATTTTTGACAACTGATAACTGATAACTGAAATGACTATTGGAGATGTCTAGTTAATAAATTTGGTAATTTAGACTATTTTAAATGTGGTGAAGTATATACTTTATTTTGATTTTTAAAGAATTTAATCAAGTAAAAAAATGTACCTCGCTACTATTGTACATTACTACCTAAATTTGTTTTAGAGGTCTCTGTATTTTATGATAATTTATAACATTTTTAAACAATAATGTTACGAACAATATTTGATGAATAAAACTAGATTATAAAATGACAAAAACTACTATCATTAATCATCCATTAGTTCAGCATAAATTGACATTATTACGCAGAATAGAGACTACCACTGCTCAATTTCGCCAACTGCTAAAAGAAATAGGAATGTTATTAGCTTATGAAGTAACTCGTGATTTACCAATAAAATATCAACAAATTCAGACACCAATGAAATTGATGGAAGCACCCATGTTAGCTGCTGAAAAAAAAATGGTGATTGTTTCCATTATGCGAGCAGGTCAAGGACTTCTTGATGGAATTTTAGAGCTAATACCTACAGCAAGAGTGGGACATATTGGTTTGTATCGTGACCCTAGCACTTTAGTTGCTGTAGAATATTATTTCAAAGTTCCCCATGATATTGACCAGCGAGATGTGTTAATAATTGACCCAATGTTGGCAACTGGAAATTCAGCAATAGCAGCAGTTGATCGGATTAAAGAATTTAACCCAGAGTCAATTCGGTTTCTGTGTTTATTGGCAGCACCAGAGGGAATTGAAAATTTCCATAACTATCACCCAGATATACCTTTATACACTGCTGCTATTGATGAAAAATTAGATGCACATGGTTATATTATTCCAGGATTAGGAGATGCAGGCGATCGCTTGTATGGAACGAGATAATTGTTATTTTCCTATGAACTCAAACATAACTGCTATATGACAAATAATATTTCCTCTAAACAAAAATTTTTCGATCTTTGGGCCCCTAATTATGATTGGTTATTTCCATCTGTAGTTTATCAAGCAGTACATCAAAGATTATTGGAGTATGTAAATCTGCCAAGTCCAGCAAATGTATTAGATTTAGGTTGTGGGACTGGAAAACTTCTACATCGTCTTGCTATTAATTTTCCAAATCTTCAAGGTACTGGTTTAGATTTATCTCCCGAAATGGTCGATCAAGCTAATAGTCGTAATCGTCATTCAGAAAGTGTAACATTTTTAATAGGAAATGCTGAAGAGATGCCTTTTGCTAATGAACAATTTGATGCCGTTTTTAATACAATTAGTTTTTTACATTATCCTCATCCTCAACAAGTATTTAATGAAGTTAGTCGAGTTTTACGTCCAGGAGGATTTTTCTATTTAGTTGATTCCTATTTTAAGTGGCAAGATGAATTTCAGTCTTTGAATATTTCTCCTGGTGGAATTAAGCTTTATAGTCCAACAGTTCGCGAACAATTAGGTAAAGAAACTGGATTAAATTTACAAGCAAATCACTATTTGTTGGGAGCAGTATTACTAACTATTTTTACTAAATAATTGTAAGTTCAAGAAGGAGGGTGGGAAGATAAAGACAGCTAGTGGCGTGACACGCCTAAAAAATTCAGTTGGTGCAATAGTAGGGGCGGGTTCCGCGTTAAGTTAATGGTGTCACCCACGACTGGGTAAACCCGCCCCCACCCTCATAATCTAATGCACCATTTAAGCTGTGTCAGTCTACTAGAAACAAAAATAAGAGTGTACAGTTTTAGCTGTGTCAGTCTACTACTTAAATAAAATATTAAATCTTTTTTTGCGACTACTATACCATCTTTGAAAAATAATTTTACGAATAGTAAGGGCGATCGTGCATCCTTTACCGAATAATTAATAATTAAATAATTCGCGCCTTGAAGCCTCCCTTGATCGGGAAATAAAGAAATAATATTTCCTTATATTCAATTCCTTAACGGTTTTAACCAGAGGTAATTATCAATTATCCATTATCCATTATCAATTATCAATTAATGAAAGGAGATATCCTTTTGACTAATGATATCATGTCCGCTGGGGCGCGTTTGTGTAAAATCAAGGGTGAATATCTACAGGAAATTTACGTTTTTTCAAGCTTTTAAGCTTTCTTCCCTCTTCCTTCTTCCCTCTTCCCTCTTCCTTCTTCCTTACTTCACTATACAATACCGATGCTACCGGACATCATATGAGATAAGTTATGAACTAAAAAATGGCATCTAAACTATTTATTCTGACTCCTGAGTCCTGACTCCTAACTCCTGACTTCTAAGAAATACCCTGACTTTTAGAGAATAAAGAATGAAAAACACAGAAACAATAGCAAGGAACGAGTTAGTGTTTGACTTATACTAATGATAAACTGAATAAGGGGAAATGTTTTTCCCAGTGTTGAGTTGCAGAAGTGCGCTACCAAGCACGTCTGTCACCAATGCGGGGTCTAACTTTTGTTCCCTGCTATACTTCCTATTCCATATTGGTATAAATTGGATGTAGATGCAATTAAACTGATTCAAGCTTAGGCAAAAGCAGAATATCCTAAATATGGAGGAATATCTTGCCAACGTCCTTGACCTACAGCTTGATTTGCTTCTGTCAGACTAATATCACCAGTGTACAAAGCACGACCAACAATTGCACCTTCTACGCCCATGGCTTCTAGTGCTAACAGATTTAACAAATCAGTAATTGAACTAATACCGCCAGAAGCGATAATGGGAATATTAATTACAGCAGCTAATTCCCTTAAGGATTGTATGTTAGGCCCTTTGAGAGTACCATCTCGCTGAATATCTGTATAGACGATCGCTGCAACTTTTAGTTTAGCCATTTGCCGAGCGAGGTCAGTTGCTGATACCTCAGATGTTTCTAACCACCCTTTAGTAGCTACTTTACCATTTCTGGCATCAATGCCTACAATAATTTTACCGGGAAATTCTTGACAGAGGTTACATATTAACTGAGGTCGTTCGAGCGCTACAGTACCTAAAATAGCTTGTTTGACCCCAAGAGCAAGCACACTTGCAACTGCAGAATAGTTGCGTAAACCTCCCCCTAATTGTATTGGTACATCTACTGCTTTGATAATCGCTTCTATTGTCCTTTGATTGACAGGTTGACCTGCTTTTGCACCGTCTAAGTCTACCAAATGTAGCTTTGTTGCTCCTTCATCTACCCACCTTTTTGCTACATCAACTGGGTTATCATTAAAAACGTGCGTTCGTTTATAATCTCCTTGATATAACCGTACACAACGTCCATCTAGTATATCGATTGCGGGAATAATATTCATAGACAAGATTTTTGTATTCAAAACTACTATTTTTTTAACAGTTGCACCTACTGTTAATATGATACATAATCGAACTAGAAAGTCCTGACCACACAGGAGTTTTTACTCCTGCTAATTTCATACCTTCTGCAGTCCAATCATTACAAGCTCTTAAAATCGAATAATTACTTTTTGCTGCATAAAAACCGCCTCCATAATTACTATCTACGAGCAGGTTGATTTTATTACCTTGGGTATCTAACTGGAAGGAATTATTGATAAATTCCATCAGCCTACGGTAATTAGTTTGAGTAATTATAGCACACTTAATTTCATATTGTTGAGGAATATTTCTATATGCTAATACCCTCATTGCAGAGGGTGTTTGTAGGAACATGGCCTTAAAAATTGTCACAATTGGCAATGATGTCCCATTATAAGTTTCGAGAAAATAAGCTCGATCACCAAGGCCAAAAGCTAGATATTTGATAGAAGCTGATTGATTAGCTATTAATTTTAAGTCTAAATATTGCTGCCAATTCCAAATTTTAGTTCTGACTGGAACTAGAATATCTGTATGGATACCAGTATTATAAATATAGATAGATATACCTTGGTCTAATAAAGCCATATTGCAAGAATTATCCAAGCAATTTCTCGGAGTAAAATAGCCAATAATTAAGCAAATTATTATGGATAAAATACTACTTAATACCAATCGAAAAATTCTATTTTTTAACATAAAATATTAGTAATTTATTGATTGGGGATCGTCAATATAAACAGCTATACTGAGGATATTCTATCTTGATATCGATGACAAAATCTTAAATGTTAATTATAGACGTAAAAATAAACTAATTAAATTACTATAGAAAAATTTAACTTTTTTTGTATTTTAAACTTTACTAGAATTTTCTGAATATAAAAGCACGCCACCTAGAACTAAATTGATGACTTCTTGAGTTTGTTTTTCAATCATTTCCTGACTCAAAAGTTGTCGATCGGGTTTGAGATAACTGAGATTTTCCTGAGCATCAAAATAAAAACACAAATCCCTAGAATATTTATAGTTGTCAAAAATGGGTCGATCTGCCGGAAACTTCCTTCTGCTATTCCCCGCTCCAAAATACCCATCAAAAATACAAAGCTGTTTTGCCAACCAGTTAATTCTCCGTATTTACCCTGATTTTGAATTGCTTCATGGAACCACAGTCTCCCTCTATACGGATGAGCTGCTTCGTAGGCGATCGCTGAACGTATGACCATTTTCAAAGCTACTTCTGCTGACAACTGCTCCAGGTGGGACTGCTGAATCATTTGATTAAGTTCGCTGACCAAGCGTTGAAAAACCTCCTGATACAGAACCTCCTTACTTTTGAAGTAATAGTAAATCATGGCTTTTGTTACTCCTGTACGAGCTGCGATCGCATCTATCTTGGCCCCAGCTAAACCATATTTCGCAAATTCCTCTTCTGCTGCATCTAAAATTTCTGCTTTTGTTGCTTCTCGATCGCGCAATCTTCCTTTCTTGTTCGGTGATGGTTTTCTTTGCCTTGATGGTTCACAACTGTTATAAATAGACTCCCAAAAAGTTTATCAAAATAATTGGGTCGCGCAACCCCGCCGGGAAATGACGAAATGTTTTTGGAGGCTTGCTCAAATCCCCTACTTCCCGTCCACGGTCGGGGTTAGGGGTGGGTTGACTTCTGACTTCTGACTTCGTTAATACCTTACTCTGAAAAGGCCAAGCTTTACACTAATTACTCGGGCCAAAATATGGCCTTAATTCTTAGTTAGTTAATATTAGCATTTGCTTCGTTAACTCTTGACAAACCACATTTAAAAGCTTTATATTAATAACTGACTAAATATTTAGTTAAATAAAAGGAGCAACAGATGGCACATATAGATATACCATCACCTTTGAAAAACCTAGCCAACCCTGGACATTTCTAAGGTTGTCTCTCAAAGGTTGCAGATCGAGTCAGTAATGACTACGTTGGCAGGTCACGACCACCATATGTGAACTCCAGCATATATGCTGGTCGCTCTAAATTAAGGACAGCGTTAAAGTGCGCCAATCGGAAGTGGGTTTGATACCGATAGTGTTTAGAGCATGAACAAGCCTGGCCAACATGATAGCTTCGGTTTGCGGAACGCAATCGAGGAACACTTTACTGAAAAGGACTAGACACCACAATGTCTAATACTAATTACATTTTTGTCATAGATACAAACAAAAAACCATTACAACCTTGCAAACCAACTGTAGCTCGTAGGTTGTTAAATTCTGGTAAAGCTGCTGTATGGCGACGCTTTCCGTTTACTTTGATTCTCACGCAAAGCTGTTGAAATAGTTGTAAAAACAACTTTAACTCTAAAGATTGACCCAGGCTCTAAATTTACAGGAATTGCTCTATTAGAGGGAAACAAGGTGATCTGGATGCTAGAAATTCAACACCGAGGTTCATTAATTTCCGAAAAACTGCAAAAGCGTTCTCACAGACGGAGAGCTAGAAGGACAAAAAACCTCAGATACCGTAAACCAGGTAACCCGAACAAAAGAAGCCCACTGGTTGGTTAGCACCTTCTCTAATGCACAGAGTCGAAACTACTATGACTTGGGTCAAACGATTAATGAAGTTTTGTCCTGTAGCATCAATCTCAATGGAGTTGGTTCGCTTTGATACTCAATTGATTCAAAATCCAGAAATTAAAGGATATAGAGTATCAACAGGGTGAATTAGCAGGATATGAATTGAGAGAATATTTGTTAGAAAAATGGGGTCCGAGATGTGCTTATTGTGGCAAAACTGATACACCACTAGAAATAGAACATATCTACCCCAAATCTCAAGGAGGCTCAGACAGAGTATCTAACTTAACTGTTGCCTGTAGTAAATGCAATCAACTTAAGAGTAATCAAGATGTCAAAGAATTCTTATCAGGAAAGCCAGAATTATTAAAGCGAATACTTACCCAAGCAATATCGCCTTTAAAAGATGCAGCAGCGGTTAATTCTACGCGGTGGAAATTGTTCAATACTTTAAAGACTACAGGTTTGGTAGTAACTACAGGTAGTGGAGGACAGACAAAATTTAACCGCAGAAAACAGAAGTTGCCAAAAGCACACTGCATAGACGCAGCTTGTGTAGGTGAAGTGAATAAGTTAGAGTTTAAGACCACCCAAGCTTTAGCTGCTATCTGTAAAGGGCAAGGAGGTAGACAGAAAGCAGCAGTTAACAAATATGGCTATCCTATCAGGTATAACCCACTCAAACCAATCAAAGGTTGGAATAGTGGAGACTTAGCATTGAACATTGAAACTGGGGAAGTTGGTAGAGTTAATCCTCGCTCAAAATCAAATAGTTTTAACTTTACAGTGCCAGGACAGAAAGCCAAAAGTGTTCATCTGAGCAAATTAAAAGTTGTACATAAAAAAGACGGTTATACCTATACATTTTGTCCACAGTTGTCGATGAAGTCAGGAGTCAGAAGTCAGGAGTCAGAATGAATAGCTTCAATACCAGTTTTTAGGCCATAAATTCTCTTTTATTTCAAAAGGACATATACTAATCTGTCTTTTAATTAGACTTATTATCCATAACATTCTTTTTTAAAAATGGTGTAATAAAACCCTATAGATAAATCTAGGAAATTCAAACATTTTTGTTAGTAAATATAATTTTTGAGGTAGATATGAAACCGATTTTACCAGGCGCACCTTGGTTGATTGCTCATAAGTCTATGCTAGGAGTTAATCAACCTAAAAATTACTTTAAATGGGAAAGATTATGTTATTTGGCAAAACAAAAAAGGTGAAGTTTTTGCCCTCAATAATGTCTGCCCTCATTTTCAAGCTCCCTTATCTGAAGGCTGGGTTTGTCAAGAACGAAACACAATAACTTGTCCTTTTCACGCCCTAGAATTTGATGGAGCAGGAAAATTATATAAGGCAGGTAAATTAGACACTCAACCAATTACCCAACCTTTAGAATTAATTGTTAAAGAGGATTGTCTTTGGACTTATGGTGGATATGAGGCAAGATTACCAATTCCTGAGTTAATTCAAAAAGTAACTGAGGAATATGAATTTATTGGAGTAAGTGGGGAAAAAAGTATTCAGGCAGATTTTTTAAGCAGTATGCTTGTTAACTATGACTATAATCATCAAAATGGTACTCATAAGGATTTGTTTGAAATTACCTCATGTGATGTTAAGTCATATCAAACTAATGGATATTATGCTAAAGTAGAACAATATATAACAAGAGCTGAAAATACTTTTGGAGAAATTTTAAAAAATCCGGCTTTGGGATAATTCCTAAAGTTATGAACAATACTCTAGAATATTCTTTTCCTTCAACTACAACATTCTTAGCTGAAGTACCAGTAGGTAATATTGTTCAAACTCACATTGTTTACCCAGAAACTGAAAACGTAACAAAAACATTTATTTTGTTATATGGAAAATTTAAAAATCCTGTCTTTAAGTTTTTGTTTCAAAAATCATTTTTACAGGCGGCAGCTACTGTTATTGACCAGGATACAACGGCGGTGGAAAGCCTTTATGAACGACAAAAGTCAAAGATTAGATTGCCAAATGAAGAGATTATGTTTGATGCTGAAAAACTATATCGGAATTGGTAAAATGTATTGCTGTAGTTATTTTAGTCATGCTTTAATTTTGCATCAACTAAATGTGAGGTAATCGACTTTAAAATTGCATATTTTTGGCACTTCAAAACAGGAAATAAATAAGAATTTTTATTCCTTCTTATAACTTCCGTTCTCCAGAATATTTTCAATTCTAAGTGCTTGAGAAATATCTTCTCAAATAACTTTTGTTTTAAGTGTATCAATCCTTTACGGTTCTATAGGAATTGTCGGCAAAAAAAACCCGGCAAAAAGGGGTTCCCTAGGTTGAAAAAGTATCAAGTTAGAGCATCTGTTGAATATCAAACGTCGGACTGGAAGCTTTCAGAGGATAGACGTTATTTAACGTTTTCCGATAAATTTCAAGCGGGTACATTCAAGCTGTGGGGAAATGGAAGCAATCTCAAATTCTAGTTTTTTGTACTTAATGCGTAAGTCCCGATTGAAGAATCTCCTTGTCCTGATTGACAGTATGAGAACAAAAATTTAGTTTACTACCTGGTTTATACTTAACATTTTTCACATTCTGCTTAATGTTAAATTTTCTATCTAGTCCAGTAAGTTCTAAATAATATTTAACGGAATCGTTCAAATTGATTAGGTATAATTTACAACCATTTTTATTGGCTATACGATGTAATGCGACCAAAGTCACTAATCCATAATTATTAATTGAATGGATAGTGGCAAGGTCTACTACACAGCAATTTTCTGAGCTATTAGCTAACATTTGTTTCAACTTATGTTGTAGCAGAGAACTCTTTTTTGTTAAAATCACCTAAAGGACGAATTAAGAGAGCCATAACTTTTTTCTACTTTGCTAATTTTAAATACAAGGTAATTATCCGATATTGTGATGTAGTTAGTAAGTGATTTTCATAAGCATAACTTAGTGATAACATGAAGCTTGGTTCGTGATCACATGAAGCATAACTTAGTGATAACATAAAACTTGGTTAGTGATACTTCAGTTGACTAAGTAATGATATAGATCACAGTCGATCTTAAGCTGGAATAGTAAAACTCCAATGACTAATATCATCAGTAAAGTAGGTGCTATAGCAAGGAAAAGCCAACAATAGGAAAAAAATTTTCCTCTCTAAGGTTCGCGATCGCTCTATATCCTAACTAACTTTTTCGCGTGTTATGGATAGCTCAGAAAAGAAAATCAGATGGTTTTAGTATTTTATAGAAGTCTCCAAGGCGCTTAGAGCATAAAGTGAGGAACATAGCGTTGGGGGAGCAAGTGTGGCAGCTACATCGCCTCTATGGAGATGGTCTAATAATTTGTACTTTTCTCTATCCTAACAGCTTTGGTAGTTAATAATAAAATGGCAAAAAATTAAATTTTTAATTAAATTTTTGGCAGTCCTGCTCGCGTAATGGTAATCTAGGAAAAAAATTATTAGTACGGGAGCAAGATGCTCCCACTGCGGTGTCTCGTAACAAAAATAATTACAATAGACCTTTCAAGAAAAGAGGGAGTAGGGGGTAGGGAGTAGAGGGAAAGAATTAATGATTTATCTACGATAATTGATTTTATTTTTATATTGGAGATGTCTAATACCAAATTGATAAATGTTTGCTACAATAGGGTATTTATTACAGCGCTTTGGCCGATCTCTGAACCACATCGTCATAACCAAAACCCTGTAGGGACACCATTCTGAGCTATGCGTCAGCTTTCCGGCTGTTAGCTTCGCATAACTATCGTTAACGCCCCTACTGTGGTCTACCCACATGAAAACCGCTGTAGGAGTCAACCCACCCCTAACCCTTCCCAACCCATCCCCGCTCCTCCCAGGAGGGAAACTCAGGAGGACCTCCTCACATGGGAATGGCTTCAATACCACTTTTAGGTCATAAATTCTCTTTTTCTCTTGGTGCGTTACCAGGTGCAACTAGCGTCGTCGCTGGGTCGCACCGCTCTCTTGGTTTCATGGATATGGCGAGGGAACCTCAAGAGCGCAGAGCCGCTTCGTTTTTTCCGTTTGTCATGCTGCGCAAACATATCGGCGACAGCCGTTAAAGTAGTTATGCGCCAGCAAAACCTCATCCCACCCTACGGGAAGCTCCGAAGATCCACCGCTTTGTCAAAGGGACATCTCATGCAAAGTATACACGATCACCTCAGGGGAACGGAGTTCTATCGCACTTATTATTTGTAACATTCTTTTTTAATTGGTATAATGCACCACCACCAAAGAATGCTTGGTTGTGCGTCAAGAAAGTGTGGTTCCTGTGGGGAGGGTGGGGAGAGCTGAGAAAGTAGGAGGAATAATTCTACCTGTATCTTTTCCTAACTTTTTGGTCCAAGAAGCTTAAATACTTGCACCCCCTTCGCGACCAAAATGCGCTCAACCTTTATATATCAGTGCTTTTAGATTAGATTCGCCAGCCATATTTACTTATCCCACACATTACGCGCTCTGCACAACCGAATGCTTTTCTTCAGTGAAACTTCAATTATTAAATAATTTATCAAAATAATTATAATTGGGTCGCGCAACCCCGCCTTTTAAGGCGAAATATTTTTGGAGAGTTGCTCAAATCTCCTACTTCCCCTCCTGGGAGTAGGGGTGGGTTAACTTCTGTATCGGCGCCATTCGGCAGCTTTGCGTCAGCAAATGGCCATTTGCTACGCACAACTACGTTAACGCCCCTACTGACTTCTGACTTCTGACTTCGTTAAAAATGAAGGTCAATAGCATGGTGGGACTTCTCACAGATTCAGTTAAAAATTGTCAAAGATTGGATAATAATTGCTGAGTTGATGATAGGTTAGAACTTTAGCTATGAATAGCCAAAAATTGAGGAAAAATCTATGGCAGTACAACCACCTCCACCTCCATCTATTACTCCACGCCAGATGAATTTGTTGCGGATTGTTGCTTATATGGCATGGTCTGACGGACAACTGGCGCAAGAAGAGGTAGACTTAATGTTAAATCGATTCAGTAGTCTTTTTGCTACAGGAGATGGGCAGCAACAACTTCAGGAAGAATTAAGGGATTATTTTATGCAAAATATCCCATTAGGGGAGTCAATTCCTAAATTAGAATCCCAACAAGAACGGGAACTGGTGCTAAAGTTGGGTTACGAGGTAATTGCTTGTAGTGCTCGTACTCCTGAAGAACCAAAGATTAATGAAGATGAAGAAGCTGCTTATGAAAATTTAAAGCAATTGCTGAATCTTCCAGGTGATGTAGTGGAGCGTATAGAAAATGAGGCAAAAACTGAACTGAATAACCAAGAGGGAATAGTTGAGATGATGACTCGTGGTTTGCAGGAATTTATGCAAAATTAATGGATTGATGGTGAATGTACCAACTCATCTATTTTTGCCTTTTCCCTCTTTTACTTTTTCCATAAGAGAAAGTATGAAGGGGGTATGTTTTAGTTGATTTTGCTAAAATTCAAAGTCAAATTATTTCTGTAATTTAAGCTTGAGAATTTGAGAATTTATAGCATAAGGAAGAAAGAATAAGGAAGAAGCAAGAAGGAAAAAGGAAAAATCTTATGTTGTCTGAGTTTTAAGCTTTTGATATGTCCGCTCCCTTTCCTTTGACTGCTATATCTATAAACTATGTCAGAAATTTAATTAAGAACCTCTCATTGTTTCCTAAATCAATAATCTAATATTGAGTTGTGAGTTTTTATTTTTTTACTCGATAATTTTAGGCCCAAAAAAGTTGGTTATGCCTTTGATAAGTCAAAACAAAATTTAGTCTTTAGGTTTTAATTCTCTGATAATTAATCAAAGATAAAAACAGATAAGTTAAGTAAAAAAATAGCTAATCTGATGATGGAGAAATCATACATTAAATGCAAAAGTTCGCAACTAAAAATTATCGAAAAATTGAACAGCAAAAAGGAGAGATGAGTTTCTCTCCCATTGAAAATAAAAATTTAACTTGGTTTTTGAGAAATCATACCTGTTTGACGCGCATAGGCAAAAAGACCACCAGCATCAATGACAGGTTTTACTTCTCCCAAAGACTTCAACTGATAAGTCTTACCAAGAGTATGATTAGTTAACTGATTTTCTTCAAAATCAATAGTAATTTCCTGACCAGTTTCAAATAACTCACATAGGCGATCTACAGACTCCCAAGGATATAACTCCCCGGTTGCCGAACAATTGCGAAAAAAGATGCGAGCATAAGATTGAGACACTACTGCTTGGACGCCAGAAGCACCCAAGGCGATAGGTGCGTGTTCCCGCGAAGACCCACAACCAAAGTTTTCTCCAGCCACAATGATTGGATAGTGGGTTTTCATTTCTCCCGGTGAGATAAACTTACCGTAGCGATCGGGCAACCCACATAGAGCATAACTACCTAACTTTTCATATTCATCTGGCTTGGAAGGAACCAAGGTCAAGTACTCGGCGGGAATAATTTGGTTAAACTAAGCCAGTTTGTTACCAAACCGACTCGTCTTCAGAACCGGACGTGAGACTTTCACCTCATCACGGCTCCTCTCTTAAACGTCCCTTGTCATGGGTACATCCCTACCTTAATATCAACATATCGTCAACCCATAAATAATTTTCAGGTAAGTCCTGTAACTTTGGTTGCGTGTATGTCTTTTTATCTAAGGCAGTTTTAGTATCGTGGCAATGTCGGTGCAACAGTTGTTTATTCTTTAGTTTGTTGTCACCACCTTCAGATTTAGGTTTTATATGGTCTACTTCCATAAGGTCGCTTGACCTGAAGGTTAGTCCACAAAATGCGCATTTATTCTTTTGACGTTTTAGTAGCGTCGTGACTTCTTTTCTTATGCCTGGATACTTGCCGATTCTATTGCTCCAATAAGTCCAATCGCCGTCATAAGGGGATTTATTACCTTTAACTTTTATGTGTCTTATAATTGGCACATCCGAGTGTTGGTTAAGTATATATTCACCGTCATTAAGTACCCAATTCCTGGTTTTTTTGCAGTGAGGGAAATACTTATCTTTAACCCATTTAGCCGACTTATTTGGATGCCTTCTACTTACCCATCTCCATAATCTTTTCCATAGAAGCATATCCAGTTTGCTGAATGTCTCTTTGCTGACTACAGTTGAGAAGTAGTTACTCCATCCTCTTATCACCGGATTTAGTTTGGCTATTAAAACTTTAACGGAGGCAGTTTTGATAGAATCACATATATCTGCCAATTTCCGATAGTGAGTTTTAATACTCTTGGAGGATGGTTTAATTAGTGTTTTAAATCCATGTTTGGTTGACTTAACCTTCCATTGCCTGATTGTGAAACCTAAGAAGTCAAATCCGGGTTTATTCCCTTCATATTCTTCCAGGGTATGGGCAATTTTGGTTTTCTCTGGTTTTAGTTCTAATCCTACCTGGTTTAACCATTCCTGTATTACGGTTTTTGCTTGTAATACTACTTTGATGTCTTCGTGTAGGATAACAAAGTCGAGACTCATAGCGTATTAAAGATAAGCTTTTTTGTTTGTGCCGTTTTGCCATTACCCCTCCACTTGGATATTTGAGGGGCAGTTTTTCGGCAAATTCCATTAATCTTTCTTCCATACCGTGCAAGGCGATGTTTGCTAGTAAGGGCGATATAACCCCTCCCTGTGGCGTACCTTCCACAGATTCTAGGAATTGATTGTTGCCCATCACTCCAGACTTCAACCATTGCTTGATTAACGGTCTGTAAGGAGATTGGCCTATCTTTCCTAGAAGTGCATCATGGTTAATTCGGTCAAAACACTTGGATATGTCAGCATCAAGAACATATTTAGGCTTGTGTTTAATACTGTCAAAGATGGCATTAATGGCATCATGTGTTGACCGTCCTGATCTAAAACCATAGCTATTAGGTTCAAAACGTGCCTCCCACTCTGGTTCCATACCTAACTTAACCAGGGCTTGTAACGCACGGTCGTACATCGTAGGGATGCCTAATGGACGTTTTTCATTTTTACCTGGTTTTGGTATATAGACTCTGCGGGTCGGGCTTGCTTTGAGGTGGCGTGATGAGAGTAGGTTCACCAAGTTGAATCTTTGCATGGGAGTAGGTTTTTAATTCCATCTACCCCGGCAGTTTTCTTCCCCTGGTTATCCTGTGTCACGCGTCTAACAGCTAGCAACCTAGCGTAATAGCTTTTTAAAAGAAGTTTTTGGTATCTGCGCATCTTGCGGAGTTCGCCACTCATGGATGCTCTGTAAATCAATTTTTGTAATCGAAATACAGATTTCTCTACCTTCTTCCAATTAATATCCTTCCATTTAAGGTTAGGATTGATTGAAATTTGTGAAGGTATATCCTCTGTATCCCATGCTACGCTTAAAAAGCGAGTGCGTAATTCTGAGGTCTCCTCAGAATGTAAGACGCACTCAAGAAATGGTTTAGGGTTTCCTAACTTTCTTTTTAGTGTCTGAGCTTTATTCATTACTATTCATTGCCTTACATTACGTCTAACAGTGGATACGTCTGCAAATTAATGCTTTTTATCCAATCCTACTCTCCCTTTGACCTACAACATGAGTGTAGATTGACCTTGAATGGCTTCCTAAGTTCTCGACCTATATTCTTAGGTGTCAAAGAGAGGTTTCCTCGTTCCCTTATTCCTTTATTACGGCTGATTTAGTGGGGTAAACTCTCCCGGAGGGTTCGGCATGGTTGCTGATAACCCCACAGACATAGGATTATCCATTGACCCTCTGACTTTGTCCTACATTCCATAGCTACCTTTGGAATGGCTTATTGTAACGAGAGTTTAATTACCTTCCTGTTCGTCCACTTGTCAGCCTTTGCTCGCGGTATCGTTCCTCGGTAACTGGTATTTTCCCGCTTTTAAACCAGCTTCGGAGATTGATGTTCAGTCTCTACTCCGTGGCCTATGCTGTCAACCCAACAACAAGGCGGATGGAATTTCACCACCAAGGATATAAGAGTTTTCCAATGGCCATATATTTAACCTCCTTTAAGATTAGTCACGGAAGGCTAGGTAACCTGCTTTTCGGCAGTCTTGGCTAGCCAACGAGTCGCACGTCGGTATCAATATTGTCATCTACTACAAATATTTTGCCACTTAGGGATTGGGCCATAATCAGTTTTTTGTTTTCCCTCTATTGCTGTAGCAAATTTTAACATAAGGTTCTTAACTTCAAATAGCTAATACCATTTCTCAAAAACTTTTCTACATTTTCGCATTGCAGGGGAGTGGGGGAGTAGTAAACACGATCATAATTAATGCGCTCCCAGGTAATAATAATCAAAAAAGTGGTTTTGTTAGTATTAATTATTTAATAATTGAAGTGATAATTAAGTATAGCATTATTTTTGGTAACTGGTATAATATCGTAGACTTCTTGCAGAATTAGTAGACTTAGCTGTAGTTGTCAGAAATATAGAATAGAAAAGAGAAAAAGGTATAGTAACAGATTTAATTTTTCTTGATATTGTACAACTTTATTGTTAATCAGAAGTTGGTCATATTAATGAAATGGCCAGTTTATAAGTAAAGATCGGTAAAGCCAAGGTTTTATAGTGGGAATTAAATTATACAAGGAATATCTTTCAACAATTAATGATTAATAATTAATAATTAGGGCTTGCTGATTAAATCTAAAAGCATTGACATATAAAGACAAGTGCCTTTTTGGGGCCTTTAAAAAGTGCCTGGTATCACGTCTAAAACGCTCAAAAAGTTATTATTTTAGGCTTATAGTTGGGCAGAACAATCTTGGGACAAAACTTAGCTCCTACCTCCTCGCTCCCAAGCCATTTCTCCTGTCTTCCCCTCCAGGGAGGCAGGGCTAATTCATTGTCGCCAGAGAAAAATATTGAGGAGTACAAGTTTGGCCATATTGTCAAGTATTTCATAGTCTTTTCCCCTAAATTATCATACTTATACAGGAAAAATTTATGTCACAGACTCAGTCGCGATCGCTAATATCAGTCGCGATCGCCAATACCAGAACTATTGAAATCGAAAACTAGGGGGGAGTGAGGTTCTGTGTATGGGCCAATTTCAATTCTCAATGACTACAGTTCTAGATTTATAATCATCAGAAAAATCTGCTCCAAATCGTGAGCAATGGTACGAATCGCAGTAGTGAGGGAAGAATAACCATGAAGGCGACAGATAGCGATCGCCAACTGACGAATCACAGAAAAATTAGCAGCAGCTTGAGAGTGCCGAATTAGACTTGTGTCCTCTCGAAACACTACATCTTTAACCCAATGTAGTCGATTCTCAATTCCCCAATGTCCCTGAATTCCTACTGCAAATTCTGCTGCACTTAATTTCAGACTGCTAATGTAGTAAGCTGTTTGATAATAGTCAACACTTGCTCGTGTACCCTGACGCTCAACTCTAATCACAGACTTAATTCCTTCCCACTCAGAGCTAATTCCCAACAGATTATTAAACACAGACACTGTTCTACAAACCACACGATTTCTAGATCTATCTTCTGATATATCAACACTACTTGGTTGTGTTTGTTCAGTTGTTAGTTGTACTTGCTGGTACAGTTTTTTTTGATTACCCTTGACTGCTATTGTGTAATGGTTACCTCTGTCAATGATTAACTTGACGGTTTTTTTTGACAATGTAAAGCATCGCAACTAAAAACTACTCCTTCAAGGTTTAAACTAGCCAATATGGCTTGGACAACAGCAATTTCACTACTTTCTTCCCACGTGAAATTGTTCTATGGCTACAGGTACTCCTTGACAATTACTGAACACAGAAACAACATTGACAAAGTCTTGGTAAGAACCATAACAGTCACTGACAGTAGACCTAATACTCTTACCGTCCACTGCTAACCATTCGGCCTCTTGAATTGTTATTTGGTGTTGAGCCCATTGATTGAATACTTGAGCTAATTGAGCAAAATCAATTCTGGTCATAATTCGCCGAAATGTAGACTTCAGTTGGAAAACTCAAAGGCGATAGCTCTAGTTGTTGCTGTAATGCCAGATGATGACGACGAGCAAAATCTTCTAGGGCACAATAGGAGAAACAACCGCTCATTGTACCCATAATTACTAACAGTAATACTAACCATAATGGATAACGTCTCCCTCTAGCAGCTCGAAAATCTGGTAATTGGGCCAATATTTGTAATAAGTTCATTTCTATCTAAGCCCTAATATTGAGAATAGTTAGCTTAACTCAATACTTGACAACAATCATTGTACTCCTCAATATTTTTCTCTGGCGACAATGAATTAGCCCTGCTCCAGGGAGGGGTTAGGGGTGGGTTGTTTCCTACCCCTACTAAAAGACTTTTGAGCGCAAAGCCTAATTAACAATTACCTCTCCTTTATAGCGCTTTTCGCTCTTGATGAACCACATCTTCACAAGCAAAATATTGTAGGGACGTTCCATGGAACGTCCCTACTGTGGTCTACCCAAATGAAAACCGCTGTAAAACGGATAAGATTGACTAATCATGAAAATTTTTCTTTATTATCCCCTTAAAAGGGAGGCTTTAAACCACAATTTTTAGGTAAAAATTATAACTATTTCCCTATCTACAATCTTATTAAGAAAAAGGTATAAAGTTATTGATATTTAATTTTATTTGATTGCTTTTTTCGGTAATAATTGTGAAGTCTAGCCAAGAAAGTTTAGACAAATTAAAAATCATATTTAACTATCTGAGTTAACTATATAAATCAATTACAGTAACTACCAATGACAGATCAAATTAACGATATATTTATACAAGCGCGTCAAGGAAGTGTAGCAGCTATTATTCAAGTTCTTAATCAACAGCTTGCTACATTAGATGTAAGAATTAGAGCTATATTTTCGGATGGTGTTTTACAGCTTTTATGCGAAGCACCTGAGATTGAACAGTTGGAACAGTCTAACCTTGTAAAGCAAGTTAAGCATACTCTCGAAGACATCTCACCTCGTAATATCCGAAAAGTAAATATTAACAGTAGAATTGTCCAAGAACAACAATTACTATGGCTTGATGAAATTATCAGAGACCCAAAAGATAAGTTGCTCTGGTCTCAACAAATTACTTTGACTAAGCCCA
Organism: Okeania sp. KiyG1; assembly: GCF_014132355.1. Taxonomy (GTDB): domain Bacteria; phylum Cyanobacteriota; class Cyanobacteriia; order Cyanobacteriales; family Microcoleaceae; genus Okeania. Next base: position 148,205 of record NZ_BLZO01000118.1, on the reverse strand, counting down.
ATATTTTTAAACAAATAGCACGTCATTTTCAGACAAATAAGCCTCAACCAATTCCCATATCTCTATCTACAGGTATTAAACCAATTCAAATGCAAAACCAAAATCAATTTCAACTGGGTATGATGAGTGGTTTTTTTCTAAGTCTACTGATGCTGGTTTTGGGCATTCAAGTTAATAGATGGTTAAACTTTTCTAGGTTAGATAGAATATCAATTACAGAAAACACAACAGAAAATATAACCTTACAGTCTTCTGACTCCACTATTAAAAATTTAGAGGATACTATAGCTGAGTCGAAAGAAGCTTTTGCTCAAGCGGTACGACTTGCTCAAGAAGCTGCTGCTGATGGTAAAACAGCTCAGTCTCAGGAGGAGTGGATGGCGATCGCCTCCAAATGGCAACAGGCAGCACGACTAATGGCCTCTGTTTCTCCAAATTATTCACGCTATGATGTGGCAGTCAATAGGGTTGAACTTTACCAAAAAAACAGCGATATAGCTAAACAAGAAGCTAATAAAAAATAAGAAATTCTCTATTTATTTCTGTATTATTTTTATCTTTTTTACCAAATTCAAAAAGAATCCGACACCTTATCTTTTAACTCCTGACTCCTTACTTCTGATATCAAACCCGCTCAGGTTAGGTATAAAAATGTTCCAACCGATGCGCCATTGCCAAACCTTTCTCGATATTCCCCTCCAGGGAGGGGTTAGGGATGGGGACCCATCCCCCATCTCCACATTTTCCCCTCCAGGGAGGGTTAGGGGTGGGTCTCCACCTCTGAATCTAATTATGCCAATGCTACCAGATTTGAATATGATATAAAATCAGGTTATAAAGTACAGTATATGTTGATAATTCTATAATTACTTCAATATTTAATTTCCCCTACTCCCTACTCCCCTACTCCCATGCTCCCCTACTCCCCTACTTCCTAGCGCGTAGCACTATAGGTGAAATTGGCATTAATCTACCCATCTTCCGGAATTTTCGTTTCCCAGTTACAATCAATGGACGGTGGATAGATTTACAGAACTTATAGTATGCTCACTAAAGATGCCTCTCAGTCCCTTCGTTGGCAACGCACTCAATATTCTCCTCTAACCAGAAAAATAGATGTTTTTAGTGCCTTCGGAAAATTTTTTTCCTTTTTATGGTGGGACAATTTATTTCAAAATAAGTTTGCCTCTGTGAGAAAGCGTAGGGCTAAGTGGTTGGTGAGGACTATGCTAGATTTAGGCCCAACTTTTATCAAAATAGGTCAGTCTTTATCCACACGGGCTGATATATTACCGAAGGAATATGTGGAGGAGTTAGGAAAATTACAAGATAATGTTCCTTCTTTTGAAACGACAGAAGCGATCGCTATTATTGAGTCAGAGCTTGGTAACTCTCTTTATTCTCTCTATCGAGATTTTCAAGAACGTCCCATTGCTGCAGCTAGTCTTGGACAAGTACATAAAGCCAAGTTACAAACAGGTGAGGAAGTTGTAGTTAAGGTACAGCGTCCTGGATTAAAATCTTTATTTGACTTGGATGTAAAGGTTGTCAAAAGTGTTATCCGTTTTTGTCAAAAGTATTTTGCCTGGGCTAAAAGGTATGAATTAGATGCTATTTATTATGATTTTTTAAAATTCTCTATCAAGAAATTGATTATGTGAATGAGGGGAAAAATGCTGACCGTTTTCGGGAAAATTTTAAAGATTATTCGGAAATAATTGTACCTCTTGTTTATTGGACTTATACTACGGAAAAAGTTATTACTCTTGAGTATTTACCGGGAATTAAAATTAACGACAAAGTACGACTAGAAGCTTGTAATATTAATCCAAAAGGGATTAATCAAATAGGAGTTTGTTGTTATTTAAAGCAATTATTATTAGATGGTTTTTTCAAGCAGATCCTCATCCAGGAAATTTAGCTGTTAGTTTAAATGGTGGCGTAATTTTTTATGATTTTGGCATGATGGCTGAGGTAAAGTCATTGACGAAAGACCAGATGATTAAAACGTTTTTTGCTATTCTCAGAAAAGATGTTGACCAGGTGCTTAATACTTTGATTACTATTGGTTTAATTGAGCCAATGCCGGATATTATGCCTGTAAAAAGATTAGTGAATTTTCTATTGGAAAATTTTACAGATAAACCTGTCGATTTTTATAATTTTGATGAAATAAAGGAAGAACTTTATGTTTTGTTTGAGCAGCAACCATTTAGATTACCTTCCCAAATGATTTTTATTCTGAAGTCTATATCTACTTTAGATGGTATTGCTAGAGAACTCGATCCTGAATATAGTTTGGTTACTTGCGCTCAACCTTTTGTTAAAAGTATTACTGTTGCTCAAGGTAGAGGTAGAGTTGTAGGGGAATTGGCAAAACAGACAAGAGATTTTATTAAGTATAAGTTACAGCAGCCAAGTAAAAGTGAAATTTTAATCCGTCAATTAGAAACGAAAATTGAAGATGGGGAAATTCAATTTAGAGTCCGCTCTATTGAAAATGATCGATTATTAAAACGGATTAATTTGGCTTTGAAAACTTTGATTTTTACTTGTTTTTCTGGTTTTACTTTCCTCTCAGCTTCAGTTTTATTGGCAGAAGGATTGATGAAAGCAGCAATAGTGGTTGGTATATTATCAGGATTAGGATTTATCTTGGTTTTAAAGTCAGGATTTGAATTATCTTTCAGAGAAAAATTAGACAAAATGCCAGATAAGTAAATATTTATATATCCACATCAATTATCTTCATTGACTTTTCTAAAATTAAATTTATCAGGAAAATATTAAGCATAAAGACTTAATTATTTTCTCCATTTTTTATATTACGTTTTGGAGTGGGGAATGTAGATTTAAGCTTTTATGGCGACCAATTCGCTAATGAGCAATTATAGCAGTCTCAAGAAAGGTGAGGACAGTTAAAAAGTTTAAAACTCAGACAACGTAATACTTTTCCTTATTCCTTATTCCTTCTTCCTTCTTCCTTCTTCCTTCTGCATAGATAATGATAATATCAAGACATTCATATAGTTTTCTTGACTTATTAGTAAAAATGTATCCAGAAAAATTTTTGTCATCCCCTGTTTGGCGTGCCAGAATGAAGACTTACTTCAAACTTATGGATGTCGATAAAAATGGGGTTTTAACCCTCTCCGACTTTGAAGAAATTGCAAATCGTTTAATTCAACTTCAAAATGATTCATCAAAGAATGAAGAAATTCGCGAGATGTGTCATTCTCTGTTTCAATATTTTATGGCTGGAGGGGGACCAGTTGATAGTAACACTCAAATTAGTGAAGAAGATTTGATTGCTAATGTTGCAAAGACTGTATCATTATCATTAGCTGAATCTCCAGATAAAATATATGAAGTAGGCAGACATAAAAACGAGCTTTTCTTCGATATTATTGACACCGATCATTCTGGGGAAATATCTCGTGAAGAGTACCGAAAGTACCTGGCAATATACACCGGAGAAGAAAAGTCTGACAATGCTGACCAAGCTTTCGACAGTATCGACTCAGATGGCTCAGGTTCCATCACTCGTGAAGAGTTTGTCGAAGCTCATATACACTACTGGTTTGAAATTGGGGGTGATAAAGATAATTCTCCCCTTCCCTATGGAAAATTAGTCGATTCTTGACATCCTCTCCCGTTAAATCTCGCGATTATAACGGGAGATTCCTAAACCTCACGATGCTCGGTTTACTGCTTGAATGGCACTTTTGTCATACATTTTGAAGTGCAGAATTATTGACAAAGTGCAAGAAAGTTTGACAGGCTGTAATAGTTGTCAATTTGATTAATTTTGATTAAAGGCACATCACTATGAAGCATTTTTTCCTATTCCTACGCAGGGCATTTATTGTGTCCTTGGTGGGCATATTGTTGTCTGTCAATACATTTATAGGGGAAGCAGTTGCCGATACTCCAACAGAAACTGTTGCTGATACCCCTACCATAAGCTGTAATCCCCATATTCGCTATGAAGCCAGTACCGAGTGTGGGAAAAAGAATCTCAAATCCCTTGAGAAAGCCCTCAAAAGAATGAAAGCTATGGGATGTGAAGACCCACTTAGCTGGTATTATCAGGGATCAATTCACTGGGTACCTACTGCAGCCTCTGGGTTATCAGGACTCATAATGGAAAATCCACTGTGTCCCTTCTATTCCGAATTTTCTGTAAATGCTCAAGGTAATCCTATTCCCGACACTGGCAAATTGCTTACCTCCTGGGATAACTGCACCCATGACTCTGCAGGGACGTCTGGCATTCACTTTTTGCCCTGGCATCGGCTGTATGTGTATCATTTTGAAAAAATTGTGCGGAAATTGTCCAATAATCCTGACTTCAACCTTCCTTATTGGAATTATATTAGTTTATTCGATACGCAAATCCCGGATAAAAGTCGGCTAACTATGCCCAAGCAGTTTTACACACCAGCAGATGATTCTAATTCTCTCTATGAATCAGGAAGAGACCCGGGATTGAACAATGGTGGGTCACTAGACCATGATTTTGCCAAGAAAAATTTATTAGATGCAGTGGAAGGACTAAAAAAAGGGACAGTGTATGAGGACTTTAACACAACAATTGATATTAGACCCCACGGCCTAATGCATAACTATCTTGGCGGTTACTACTCGGAAGAAAATCAAAATATCTTTAATATAATCTATAACCGCTCTGTAGACGATCAAGGCAACCCCCAGTTTGGCTTAATGACAAATGTTCCTAGCGCTGGCTTTGACCCCATCTTTTGGATGCATCACGGCAATATCGATCGCCTTTGGGCACAATGGACTCAGCTACCCAAAACGCAGCCTGTTACCCAAGAGGAACTGGAGAAAGTAAGTTGGCCTTATCAATTTTTTGAACCTAACGGTCAGGTAAAAGGCTACACAATGCAGGAAGTCATTGAGGCCGTCTACAATATGGATTATGTGTATGATGATGGCACGAGGCCTAATCTCCCTGTTCAAGCTGAATCAACTTCAACACCTTTCATTGCTGAATCAACTTCAACAGCTCCCACAGCAAAAGCTCTCAAAGCTAAAATAGGTAAAAAAGTCCTAGTTAGCAAGCGGACTAGGAAAAAAGTGGGACAAAATCAAGAGTTTATCGAGCCAGTTCTGATAGACTCTCAATTCCTCCCTCAATTGAGATCCAATAGGTCGAACCTTCAACTTGACAGTCAACCTGAATCCGATGAGCCAGTCACTGAAGAAGGGTTATCTCAACCCGAATATTTGGAGGTCAGTGTAACCTATACCGGACACCCTCTAGGCATCTACGAGGTCTATCTCAATTTACCTAATGAGGAAGAATCCAAGAAGGCTGCCATTGCTGATATTGACACCTACTTTTTGGGTACTATGGCTTTCTTTGTCCTAGATAGCGATCGCCCAACCTCAAAAACATTTCTATTTGATATTACTGATGAGGTACTTGAGCAAGGTAAAAAGTTTGAGGAGTTCAACCCAGATTTACTTTCCATCTCTATTCTCAAGAATGGCGGACCTGTGGATGAAACCATAACTGTTGACAACATATCCATTTTCACTCGTGAATAGCGGGCTATTTAAGTACTGAAGAATTATAGTTTTAATCTCTTCAGGACTTACGCAAAACACAAAATTATACACTATCTATAGGGGTGAATGGCATTCGCTCCTACTAGATATGGTGATTTTCCATAAGTCCGGCTCTTGACGAAGTGCAATAAAGTCTGAAAGACTCTCATAATCGTTAATTTGATTAATTTTGACAGGACTTACGCAAAAACAGTATACATAGTACATACTAATTGAGGCGATCGTTTTATGGATTTAGCGATCGCCTTTGTTTTGGTTATGGCGATGTGGTTCACCAATTTGAAAAGCGCTGTAAAGTCAGAAGGCATGAAGTTCTGTAGTCTACCTTTGTGAAAACCGCTATAATGTGCAGAAGGGGTGACAGAAAAGACTAAAAAAAAGTACAATAAAGTTTGACAAGCTGTAATCGTTGTCAATTTGATGATTACAAGGTACATCTCCAATATGAAGTATTTTTTCCTACTCCTATGCAGGACATTTATTTTGTCCTTGGTAGGTATATTTTTGTCAGTAAGTACATTGGCAGGAGAAACTGCTGCTGATAATACCCTTACAAATACCTGTAACTCCCATACTCGCTATGAAGCCCATATCTTCTGTGGAAAAAAGAATCTCGAAACGGTAAAAGCCAATACCATACAGGAAGTCATTAAGGCAATCTACAGCATAGACTATAAATATAATGACACGAGTCCAAATCTCTCTGCTATATTAGATTTAACAACTCTTATGGCCAATAAACCCCCTAAAACGCTCCTGGGTACCAATAAGACTACAGGAACAGTGGGAAGCAATCAAGAGTTTACCCAGACGGTTCCGCTGAACCCTCAATTCCGCAGTCAACTTGAATCCAATCAGTTATTCACTAAAGACGGGTTATCTCAACCCCAATATTTGGAAGTAAGTGTAACCTATACCGGACGACCTCTAGGCATCTACGAAGTCTATCTCAATTTACCCAATGAGCAAGAAGCCAAGAAGGCTGCCATTGCTGATATTGATACCTACTTTCTGGGTGCTATGGCTTTCTTTGTTTTAGAGAGCGATCGCCCAACCTCAAAAACATTTCTATTTGACATTACCGATGAGTTACTTCAGCAAATTAAAAAGTTTAAGGAGTTCAACCTAGATTCACTTTCCATCTCTATTATCAAGAATAGTGGACCTGTGGATGAAACCATAACTGTTAACAAGTTAGACATCTACACTCGTGAATAACAGGCTGTTTAAGCGGTGAAGAGCAATAATATTAATCTCTTGACAAAGAGCAATAAAGTTAGAAAGACTCTCATAATTGTCAATTTGATTAATTTTGATAGGACTTAAGCAAAGAGACTATACATAGTAAATACTAATTTAGGCGATCGCTAAACCCATAGAGCGATCGCCTTTCCCATCAAAACCCCCTTAACTGGACTTTTAAATTTTTTACACTGAAAATGGCTTCAAACCCAGTATTAGCAGGTGAAATACCTGAATTTGCTTAAAATGGCTGAAACCTAGATATATCAAGAAAACGTTCTATTTAAGGTAAAAATATTACTGTATCAGGACTTACGCAAAGACACTGTGTATAGAGTCCAGTAACTATTGGACAATAGTTATGGGTACTATATATAGCGTATCTGCTTCAACAATTAATAATGAATAATGAATAATGAATAATTACCTCTCCTTGAAAGAAGAGGATTGACAAATTCATGAAAATTTTTCTTCTCTTGGTCGATTGGATATGGCGCAGGTTTCGGAGCCATCCCATCCTAACGGACTGCTCCGCAAACGACCGCTTATTATCCCCGATCAAGGGGAGGCGCATACCCACAATTTTTCGGTAAGTCCTATGTATAAAGGTTTAGCCTTATTTTTAACCTATTTTTTCCAAAAGTCCAGTTAACCCAACAACACTTTCATTCTATGAAGCTCCAAAAAAGAAGTGGGGTCGAAAAAAAAATAGGCTTGCATCCTCAAACCAACTCTGATAGTATAATGTTATTGGGGATTTATTGCCCCTACGCTAGACTTTTTATTCAACACAAAACATTTCCGAAAACCGAAAAAGCTGTCTTTAATTATCACACAAACAACTTTTTGTCAAAACAGCAAAAAATGACCAAAGAAAAATTAGTCATTTTGAGCAAAGAAAATTAAGAAAAAGATCGGGCAAGACAACGGCATAATAGGGATTAACAGCATTAAAAATCAATCAAGACATAAAATGCCCTAAGTTTATCACAAGTATAGAATATCACAAAATCGAAAAAAATCCCTAAAAATATTGAAACCTCGTTAACCAACTCAGAAAAATTTCCTTATTTAACAATCAGACAAAAACGGTAAAGTTTAAAATATTAAAACCAAAAACAGAAACCTATAATTACATCTAATTTAAACCTCCAAAACAAAATATTATCAACCAAATCAAAAATAAAAAAACAAACACTTATTCAAACAAATATTATTAGGCACATCCGCAGCTCATCAATGCAACATTATTCACCGAAAAACTGGGTTTGAAGCCTCCCCCTAAAAGGAAGAGGATAGAATAAAAGGAAAATATTTTCTTGTTTTTCCTTTAAGGGAGAGGATTTTCACCTCACGGGGTGACAAGCAGCTCAAAGCTATTGTTGTATAAAGGTTTAAAGGATGTAAGCAATGGTGAAAAATTGACTGGTTTTGTAAGAATGATAATCATTATTAGTGGTGGTGTGGGTTCGCGATATAGCTGCCGCTAGGCTCCGCCAACGCGAACCCACACATTTTTAAAAAGGATTATCATTATTATTGGCAAAAATCCATATTTTCTACAAAAGTAGAATCCTGGAAATCCTTATCCAACAATAGTTTTGAGGAGCTTGTCACCCCGTGAGGATTTTTACCTTAATTATTCGGTAACAGGCTCTTGATAGCGAAGCTCCTCCGGAGGAGGCAATAGAGCAAACCCGCAGACGTGAGAACCATCTCTGGATTAGATTCCGCAAGGTATTTGATTTAAGTGGACTCTTTGTTGGCGTAGCCTTGCGGAGCGCAAACCAAGAATCCTGGTTTCAGGAGAATCTCCGCGCCTTTAGGTTGGAGAGTATGTCAACCAACTCAGATTGAATTTTTTCTAGTTGCAAATCACGACCAATCAATACTAACTTAGTCTGCCTAAGTTCCTCTTTTTGCCAGAGACGGTCATAGAAATAATCAAAGCGCGAACCTACCCCTTGTAAAACTAAACGCATTGGTTTATTCGGCACCGCAACAAAACCTTTAATTCGATAAATTTCATCATTTATCGCTAACCTTTTCAACTTTTCTACTAACTCTTTCGGTTCAAATTCTTGCTCTAAAATTAAATGAACAGAATTAATTTCATCATCATGTTCGTGGTCTTCCTCTGTATCATGGTGACTAGGGCGAGCATCTAAATCATCTTCAACTGCTGCATTAAATCCTAACAATACATCCGGACTAATTTCTCCCCCAATACAAGAAACTATTTTTACAGTTTTAGGCAACTGTTCCTTTAACCAATTTTGTACTTTATTTGAAGTAGCTTCATCAACCATATCAACCTTAGTTAATAAAACTAAATCCGCACAAGCTAACTGGTCTTCAAATAATTCCTCTATAGGTGTTTCATGGTCTAAATTTGGGTCAGCTTGACGTTGAGCTTCCAAAGCATCAATATCTCCTACCAAAGTACCATTTGCCACTGCTTCACAATCAACAACAGTAACAACTCCATCTACAGTTGCAGAAGTCTTAATTTCAGGCCAACGAAATGCTTGTATCAAAGGTTTTGGTAATGCTAACCCAGAGGTTTCTATTAAAATACTATCAATTTTTTCTCGGCGTTTTAATAGCTGCTGAATAGTCGGGAAAAATTCTTCTTGCACTGTACAGCAAAGACAACCATTTGTTAGTTCAACAATGTTATTAGTGGCATCTTCTTCATCACAAACTTGACAGGAACGCAAAAGTTCTCCATCTATGCCAACCTCTCCAAATTCATTAACTAAAACTGCAATACGACGACCTTGATTATTTTGTAATAAATGGCGAATTGTGGTAGTTTTTCCACTACCGAGAAAGCCGGTAATTACAGTAACAGGAATTTTGGCACTCATAAATTTTAATACTGTTTATTGATGATTTTTTTGACAAATAGAAAATTGAGAATAAGGAACAAGCTAGAAATCAAAAATTAGAGGAAATAAAACTAAGTACAAAATTACCTAGATTTATTAGGTATAGCAGAAGTAAGAAGGAAAAAGGAAGAAGGAAGGACTAAAAGAGCTAAAAATTTTGTTTTGTCTGAGTTTTACAGCAGATTTCAGATAAATGAGGTACAAGTATGAATGCTAAAGTGTTCGTAGTGCGGGCATCTTGCCCGCTATAGCATCTTGCCCGCGACAGGTGTACCTTACTAATATGAAATACGCTTTCATTAATGGATAATGGATAATGAATAATGGATAATTACCTCTGGTTAAAACCGTTACGGAATTTAATGTCAGGAAATATTATTTCTTTTGTTCCCCTTGTAGAGTGGCAGCTCGCGACGCAGCCAAGGGGAGGCAGAGTAAGCTGAATTATTTAATTAATAATTATTAATTATTAATTTTTCGGTAAGTTTTTGATATATCCGCGCCCTTTCCTTCCACTGCTATAAATATTTTATGAACTATTAAATTTGGTCTTTTCCTTGCTTTAGATTTTTATTTTATCCATAGCAAAAGCAAATATTGAATTGCTGAAAAAATGAATAAATAGAGTAATGATGAATCAAATAAGGAGAAATTTTTTTCCATTGTTGCTTTCTGGAACTGTTGCCTTCTATAGAATTTAGTAATGAGTTTGAAACTAGATTCTCAACTTTTTTAGCAGGCAAAAAAAGTTACTAAAACTTTCCCCTGTTTTCTAGAGAATTATAGCGGTTTTAAAATAGATAGACTACAGTGACAAGTTACTACCTACGGACGTTGTATGGAATGTCCCGACCTCCCTAACCCAAAATAATTTTGTAGTCTACTTAAATGAATTGCGCTGTAAATTTCTTATACCAATTTCATAAAATATTGCTACAGTGGTTTTCTCTGCTGGTCGGAATTTAGAGATTAATACTGTAACGACCTTTTTTGAATTTGGTATTACTTACATTTCCAATATAAATCCTATAGCTACATTTAATTAACAAACATAGGAACTACTAAAGCCATAGTAACGAGTGATAGAAGAAAGGTAAGCATTTCCTGCGGAATGCGGAGCTAACAGCTGTCAGTTATTAGCGCTTCCTTTCCTTCGCAATGCTACGCAAATAGCAATTACAGCAGTTTCCTAGTGGATGAGGTACAAAGTTTATTGCTCTAGGCAAAAGCTCCGTAAGGCAACAGGCAACAGGGAATATAGGAATAAATAGTCTTATAACTGTACCTCACTATCTTCAAAAGTGCTGTAATTTTGGGGCAGGTAAAGGCAACCTTTGAAATTGAGTTTGAATAAAAAGTTACTGTCAAATTACCCTCCACAAACCTAAGAAGTAATTATTAATTACTAATTGCTGAATGCTTACTTAAGAAACACAATTAACATTGAAAAATATCTGTACTTTTTCAACAATTAATTTTGCTTAAATCTCTCCATAAATTAATGGTGGAATTCTTGCTAAAACGCCTTTTTTTAAATGCTTAGGTCTTTCCGACCAAGATAATAATCCATCAGATTTAGCATCATAGAGACTCGCACATTCTAATACTGCTGCTGATACTTCTGACAAAACTTCTGTTTGAGATGGTAAATCTCCAAATACATAAGTATGCTTACCAGGAGCAGCAAAAGAGATAGCGCAAGAGTGACTACAAGCACTCATACATTCTATTGGTTTTATAGAAAATCTATCCCGTAAGTGCCAATTTTTATATTGTTGGGAAAGTTGTTCGAGTAGTTTTTCTCCTCCACTAATGCCTTGTCGTTTCCCATCTTTCCAAACACTCGCACAAGTAGTACAAACAAATAGTATTTGTGGCGTAGACATTCTGTTTTTTTGATAATTTTGTAGGAATTTAATTGTGCTACTAACTAAATATTACTCTGGTGAAAAATACCATTCCAATAGCACCTATTGCTAAACCCAAGAAGCGCATTACAAGAAAGAATTTATTTTGCCAAGAATTACTTACTAATTCAGCAGATTTTATTATTAATAATGCTATTAATAATTGCACCACTGTAAAGCCTAACAAATATGCAAATCAAGGTGTCATTTCTGCACCAATAATTGCCTCTCCATAAGCATAACCATGAAATATACCAGCAATGGCTGCAAAGATACTTAAGAATTGGACACTCAGCTTCTGTTTAAGAGCTAGCATTGTACCAAAAACAAGTACTGATAGAGCGATCGCTATTTCTGTTAAAGGTAAATCAATACTTAGAAGATGGATACCTGTTCCTAATATTACTGTAGCGAGAAAAGATGCTATTATTGATATACCATTGGGGATTCCTACTGCAATTAATCCAACTGCAACTACAAAAGCCAGATGATCTATTCCAATAACTGGATGCCCTACACCAGATAGAAAACCTTCCCACAAATTACTTGGTGTTTTTCCATCCATTGGATGATGAGCTATTGCTGATTCTATTGTGCTGAAAAAAATTAAAATTGCTAGTGCTAAAATTACTTTTATTCTATGCAATTGATGAACAATCCTACTTTTTGTAGGCTTGTAATGTTTATCTTTCATCCGTACCTCGCAGATGTATTGATTATTTTTATTAATAATGTTGGTGGGCATTCTGGCTTAATGAAATTTTAGACTTTACTAAACTCATTTCACAGTTGCGGGACAGCGTTGGATTTACACCAAACTTTCCCCTTTACTTCTAACGACTGACCCTCGCTAGAACCAACATAGTTTAAGAACTATATCATAATATTTCTCTTCTAGCTCAAAATATTTTTGATTTTTATAAATTTTTCAACATTTTCTGCTTAATACATCTTTTCAAAAAAATAGTTAGTCAGTATGTGACATACTCCCACACGCTCGCTGACGCTATAGTGTGGGCTTCTCGTTTCGCAGTCCTGCCACTGCATCGGACTCCACGAGCTTTAAAGACGGAATGCCCTACCGCCCTATTTTTTATATTTATCGCGGCATTTAAGTCGCGGTCTATGACAATACCGCAATGCGGACAAGAATGAGTTCGTATGTTTAATTCTTTGGGGACTTTTTTTCCACAATTTGAGCAATCTTGGCTGGTATTTATAGGGTTCACTGCTATGGTTTTCTGTCCAGCATTTCCAGCTTTGACAGTCAAAATAGACAGGAATTTTCCCCATCCTGCATCATTAATTGATTTACTTAAACGAGTCTTTGCTAGTCCTTTTATGTTTAAGTTTTCATGGGCAATAACATCTGCTTTTGATAACAATTCATTGGCTGTTTTGAAATGAAAATCTTTACGTTTATCGGCTACCTTTTTATGTTGTTTCGCTACAGCTTTGACAGCCTTGAGCCTCCTTTTACTTCCTTTTTTCTTTCGAGATAAACGTTTTTGCAAAGTCTTTAATCGCTTCTGAGATTTTCGATAGTATTGAGGGATAGAAACAGATTCTCCTTCACTTGTTACTAAGAATTCCTTCAGTCCCATATCGATTCCCAGAGTATTTTCTAATGTAGGTTCCACTTCAGTTGTTAAAGCTGGAACTGATTTTTCTTCTAGGGATAAAGTTACATAATAACCATCAGCTTTACGACTAATCGTCACTGTTTTAATTGTAAACCCTTCTGGTATTGGACGATGTTGAATTAACTTTACCTTTCCTATTTTGGGCAAATTAATTTGATTTTCTTCTATGCAGTCAAGTTTTATTTGAGGATAAGTAAAACTGCGATAACGTCCTTTTCCCTTAAACCTTGGTTTTCCTGATTTTTGTCCTTTTATGTCTGCTTTCAACCATCTATCAAAGGCAAGTTTTACCCGTTTTATACAATCTTGTAACACCTGAGAGTGAATTCGCTTGTATTCCGGAAATTTGTCTTTGGTATTGACTAAATCTTTTTTTTGAGAGTAATAATTTGGATTATCTCTTAGTTGAGGAATTGGCATTACCAAGGGGCAGGCGTTAACTGGACAACGGTTTTCTGACCACCACGAGAACCGCTCACCTAACCGATAGTTGTACTGCCGACGCAACAAGTCCAGCCATAGTTCTATTGTGGCGATTTGATATGATTTGGGCCTTAATTTATATTGGTAGGCAGTGCGCATGGTGGAAAATTTCTGGGGTTATTGGAATATCATAATACAAGTTTTTCTACTAAACATCTCCTCCATGCATAGGGAGTAGGGGGAAAGAATTAATGATTTCTGTACGATAATTAATTTGATTTTTTATTATTGGAGATGTCTACTAGGGCGAAGGCTTCTGCTGTGATGTTGGAAAATTGAATGGGCATCGAACCTATTCAATTTGCCGCAGATTCATCTCACGCCAAATTAAAGATTATGGCGTGAGATGAATCGGCGATTCAGCTAAATCTAGATTATGCAAAAAACTAAGAAATTGTGGTAACTGCTCAATAATCCGGGGTAAATTAGGTAAATGGCAAGCCTCAAATGGCATAAAATCGTTCCTAAACTGGTAGTCTGCCCCCATTTATTGAGCGGATACAAATTGTGGATATAATATAATCATAAATCCAACCTACAATTATTAATGATTCAGACAGAGCTTATTTTTCTTTTTTGAGTTTAAAATAATCAGGCCATATCCTCATACTTGTTAAACCTTCTGAGTAGATAAATCTCATATAGTGTTTCTCAGGAAGCGTGAGATACACCTATCTTTATTTCTATCCTGTTCCCTGTTCCCTAAAAATTACGAATTTTGTACCTTACAAGTATGGCAATTACTATAGTAAATTATTTCAATTATCTTATTGAAAAATTAAAATGCTTAAAAATATATATAATGAGAGTAGAGTTGAAACTATAAACATAAGAAGTTGTGAAATTCAGACTTAAAATATGACTAATACGCTGGATTTTTCAATCATCAATATCAAATAACAGCTTTTGAACTCCTCAGAAAAAAAAGATCCCCATCATCAAGGAAGAAAACAAGTATGTCCAGATACGACTCCCATCTTAAATGCTCATTTTGTGGCAAATCCCAAGATCAAGTCCGTAAGTTAATAGCAGGTCCTGGGGTTTATATTTGCGATGAATGTGTAGAACTCTGTAACGAAATATTAGAAGAAGAAATTTTTAACTCTAGAAAAGATGATACTTCAGCTAGCCAAATCGGCTCACAATTAGCAGACAATAATTATTCAGCTAAGAGCAAAACTTCCTTAGAAGCAGTTCCAAAACCTACAGAAATTAATCAATACTTGGATCATCATGTAATTGGACAACACCAGGCAAAAAAAGTACTGTCAGTAGCAGTATATAATCACTACAAACGTCTGAGTTGTCAAACAAATCATAATTCCGACCACAGCGTTGACCCTGATGTAGAATTACAAAAATCTAATATCCTATTAATTGGCCCAACTGGTTGTGGAAAGACTCTGTTAGCCCAAACTCTAGCAGAATTACTAGATGTGCCATTTGCAGTAGCAGATGCAACGACCCTTACCGAAGCTGGTTATGTAGGGGATGATGTAGAGAATGTTTTGTTAAGGTTATTGCAAGTAGCAGACTTTGATATAGAAGCGGCTCAGAGAGGAATAATATATATAGACGAAATAGATAAAATTGCTCGTAAAAGTGAAAATACTTCCATTACAAGAGATGTATCTGGAGAAGGAGTCCAACAAGCTTTATTAAAAATCTTGGAGGGGACAATAGTTAATGTCCCACCACAAGGAGGACGTAAACATCCCTATCAAGATTTTATTCAGCTTGATACCAATTCAATTTTATTTATTTGTGGTGGTGCTTTTGTCGGGTTAGAGAAAATAGTTGAACAACGACAGGGAAAAAAATCATTGGGCTTTATTCAGGCCGAAAATATTAATCAAGAGAATATCGCTTTACAATCAAAAGAAAAACGTAATATTAATGTACTCAAAAATGTAGAACCAGATGACTTAGTTAAGTTTGGTTTGATTCCAGAATTTATTGGACGAATGCCAGTATTAACAGTAATTGACCCATTAGATGAAACGGCATTAATGAAAATATTAACTGAGCCACAAAATGCTCTAGTTAAACAGTATCAAAAATTATTAAAGATGGATAATGTTAAGTTAGAATTTCAAAAAGAAGCTCTCAGGGCGATCGCTAAAGAAGCATATAGACGCAAAACAGGAGCTAGAGCATTACGAGGCATTTTAGAAGAATTAATGTTAGAGGTAATGTATGAGTTGCCATCCCGTAAAGATGTAACCCGTTGTATTATCACTGAAGAAATGGTAGAAAAAAGATCCACTGCTGAATTGTTATGGCATCCAACTTGGCATAAACAGCATGAGTCTGCTTAAAAATTATCAAATATAGAAAAACTTACTTGATTCTCAGCCATAAGTATACAAATCTATAGCAAAGAAAGGGTTGGTTAGAAAATATACCGACAATAAACCTTAGGCAAAGAAATATTTTTCCCACAAATAAGTTATTGCCTGTTGCCTGCTATATTCTGAGTCAAACTTTCTTGATTTTTACTATTGCTAAATCTAGCTTGTGATATACTAGAATGTGTTATCGGTTTCGAGGATCTGTTTAAGTTCGATGGGCGTTTTCCAGTTTTTCTTTACAGACTTGTCTCCGAGTTCTATTCCTTTTAAATTTTTAGCTGATTTGGGAGACAGTCTATGTCAATATATGTGGGTAATTTATCCTACGATGTCACACAAGAGGACTTAAATGCAGTATTTGCTGAATATGGACAGGTAACAAGAGTTCATTTACCTATAGACCGGGAAACAGGTCGAGTACGTGGTTTTGGATTTGTGGAAATGCAAAGCGAGGAGGATGAAGAAAAAGCAATTGAAGCTTTGGATGGTGCAAGTTGGATGGGTCGTGATATGAGGGTTAATAAGGCCAAGCCACGAGAAAATAAGGGTGGTGGTAACTACAGTGGTGGCAATAATCGTAAGTTCTCTGGCAGCAACAAATACTAACTTATCAAAAACGTTCCTAGAATGCCCGCATCAAATAGAAATAGGCGTGAAAAAAATGTAGAAATGTTGAGTACTGGAGCAGGGGGCAAATTTCAGGGAGAATAGGAAAACTCGACCTGAATCGATAGCAGAGGTTATTTAAAGGATAGTTAAATGGACTGTATATAACCTCTCTAAAAAGCTTGCTGAATAGGAATATTTTATTTATGAAGATGTCTATATATATTTGGTGTTGGGATAAACGGTGAAAAAAAGCACACTGTATAGATGCAGCTTGTGTAAGAGAAGTGAATCAGTTAGACTTTAAGACCACCCAAGCTTTAGCTGCTATCTACACTGGGCTTGGAGGTAGACAGAAAGCAGCGGTAAATAAATTAGGCTACCCGATAAGGTATAACCCACTAAAACCGATAAAAGCTTGGAATAGTGGAGACTAGCGCATTGAACATTGAAACTGGGGAAGTTGGTAGAGTTAATCCTCGGTAAAAATCAAATAATTTTAATTTCACCGAATAATTAAGGTTTAAAGCCTCTCCTTTAAAGCAGAAACAATGAATTAATTTTCATTATTAGTCAATCAATTCCGTTTTCTTTTGAGAGGTAATAATTAATAATTAATAATTAATTATTAGTTATTGAAGGTGTCAGGACAAAAAGCTAAAAGTGTTCATGTAAGCAAATGAAAAGTTGTACATAAAAAAGATGGTTATATCTATACATTTTGTCCACAGTTGTCGATAAATGTCGAGGAAAATTCCGTCTAAAACTTAACAGACCATACTAAGAAATATCTGTTGCTTGCTAGAGCTTAAAAACATGGACTGTCCTAGGGCATGTCATCAATTAAAGAGGTTGACATTAAAAGTATAGTGTGCTTATGAGGAATAACTACAGCAATCATAAAAAAGGACTGCTCTAAATGACTAGACGTTATGGCTTGCGTATGGGACCAATGGGAACGGATTCAAAATCTACTACCAGGCTGCGAAGGAATTGTAGGTAGGACTGCCACAGACAACCGCCTCTTTGTGGAAGCTGTTTTATACAGGTATAGAGCAGGAATTGCGAACCAGAGACTTACCAGAAAGATTCGGGGAATTCTGCGTAGTCCATACCCATTTTAGTCGTTGGAGCAGTTCAGGGGTATGGGAAAGGCTATTTCAAGCTAAGACTGAGGATGCAGAAGTCTGAATATGCCATGATCGATGCCACTATTGTTCGTGCTCATCAACATAGTGCAGGAGCGAAAGACAGTAGTGGAGAACAGGAAGATATAGGCCGTATTCATTAATTGATAATGGATAATTGATAATTACCTCGGGTTTTAACCGCTACGGAATTGAATATAAGGAAATATTATTTCTTTTCTTGGTCGATGGTCAGACAGCGAGGAGACCTCGCCATCCCACCCTACGGGAAGCTGCGCTACGACCGCTGTCTTGGTCGATTGGATATTGCGAGGGGACCTCGCCATCCCTCGACCGCTTTTTTCCCCTTAAAAGGGGAGACTTCAAGGCGCGAATTATTTAATTATTAATAATTAATAATTAATAATATCATGTCCGGTAGCATCGGTATTGTATAGAGAAGGCAAGGAAGAAGTAGGGGTGCCATTCGTCAGCTATGGGTCAGCAAACGGCCGAAAGCTTGCGCATAACTATCGTTAACGCCCCTACAAGACAAGGAAAAATCTTGGAGGAATTCCTAAAGGTAGCTTCAGTCATTTTATTGGCATAGCGATCGCCTATGACCTAGATCATACAATACCCATTTTGTCAATTTTTTAATTGATGACAGGCTCTAAGTATTCAGAGCTGATTTGTAAACTGAGTTGAAACTCCTTTCTAGCATGAGTTTGCGGAAAATTATGTCCTAGGGGCGATCGATAGTGTCGAACCCTTACACTGTAAAGCATTTATCCTCTTAATATTTACTTTATAAATCAGCTCTCAGAAATCCAAAGAAAATAATATTGACTACTCCCCGGAGGTCAGTCACGGGGATTCTAAGTTGATACTACGCAACAGGATAAATCCATGTTGCTTCGTTTTTTCGAGCGCTGACCAAAGATATATTCTTTGGGGACAATTTCCGCGGTGCCCCTACAAAGTCGGCTTAAGTTTAACCCTAGCTTTCTGCTTACTTTAACAGTAGTATATGAATCTGTAGCTTGGTAGATATTCATACTATGCAAATCATCTCAATACTTTTTTCGTTCATCGATCTTCCGAGTAAAAATTTACGCATAAATACTTCCTCTTATGATGACTCAATCACGGCAGCTATGATTTTCTTCTAAAATTCTGTCTCCTGTCTTCCCCTCCCCTCCTGGGAGGGGCGAAGGGTGGGTTGTCTCCTGACTCCTGATTCTATACTACATTTTGTGGTGCGGAATGTGGGACATAAAATTTGGCTTACTTCAATGATAGGAATGATAGGAAATTCCTGCCTGCTGAAACCGACTTAATACTTCTGCCAAACGCTCACATTCAGCAATTAGACTAACCCTCACATAGCCCTCTCCTCCACTACCAAAAGCATTTCCAGGAGTCAGCACAACCCCAGTTTTTTGTAATACAGACAAAGCAAAATCAGTAGATCCTACTCCTGGTGGACAAGGTACCCATAAATACATAGTTGCCAGAGTTTTCCGTACATTCCAACCCAGCTTACCTAAACCTTGAATCAGAAAATCTCGACGTTGCCGATAACGTTCTTGAACCTGTTGTAAAAATTCATCCGGTAACTGTAGAGCAGTTTCAGCAGCGGACTGTAGAGCAGCAAACACTCCATAATCTAAATTAGTTTTCAAAGTGCGTAACCCTTGAATAATCCGAGAATTACCAACAACAAAACCTATTCGCCAACCAGCCATATTATAAGTTTTAGACATAGTGTGAAACTCAACACCAATATCTTTTCCTCCAGGAATCTCCAATAAACTTGTAGGCTGATAACCATCAAAAGCTAACTCAGCATAACATAAGTCGTGAACCAGCATAATTTCGTACTTTTTCGCAAAAGCCACAATATCCTGGAAAAATTCTCGTGGGGCAGTAGCTCCTGTAGGATTACTAGGATAATTAAAATAGAGAATCTTTGCCTGCTCTGCAACACTATCGGGAATATCCCCTAGATCGATAATCCAATCATTTTCTGGTTTCAGTAAAATGCTATGAATCTTACCTCCAGCAATTAAAGGGCCACGAAAATGGGCAGGATATGCAGGATTAGGTGCTAAAACTAAATCTCCTGGATTCACATAAGCCAAAGCTAAGTGAGTTAAACCCTCCTTAGAACCCAAAAGTGGTAAAGCTTCACCTTCTGGGTCAAGTTTTACACTATAACGACGGAAATACCAATTAGTAATTGCCTTTCTGAAATTGGCAGTACCTTCAAAGGGGGGGTAACCATGGTTAGCTACTTCTTGTAAAGCGACCATGGCGGCCTCCACCACAGGTTGAGGAGTCGCTCCATCAGGGTTGCCCATTCCCAAGTCAATTAAATCTAGCCCTTGTTCGCGGGCACGAGCTTTTAGTTCGTCTAAACGGGCAAAAACATAAGGTGGTAGTGCTTGTACCCTGTTTGCGGGATTAATCCAATCCATATTTATTACAAGTTGAGGCTGGAAATAGGTAGTTCAACAATTAATAATTAATAATTAATAATTAATAATTAACAATTATCTCTCCTTGAAAAGAAGAGGATTGACTAATAATGAAAATTTTGTCCTGTTTCTCCTTTAAAGGAGATGCTTTAAACCTTAATTATTCGGTAAAAGTGAGACTACTTAAAATAAACTATTTTTTTCAAAACATCAGATTTCAATCTTCAGAAATTAGCTGTAGTATCTGCATAGGTATCAATTTGTGACATCTCCCACACGCTCGCTGACGCTATAGTGTGGGCAACTCGAAACGTAGTCCCGGTATCTCGTCGGACTCCACGAGCTTTAAGGACGTCTGGGCCCTACCGCCCTATTTTTGATATTTATCGCCGCATTTAAGTCGCGGTCTACTATGCCACAATGGGAACAAGAATGAGTTCGTATGTTTAATTCTTTAGGGACTTTTTCTTCACAATTTGAGCAATCTTGGCTAGTATTTTTGGGGTTCACAGCTATAGTCTTTTGTCCAGCATTTCCGGCTTTGACACTAAATTTTGTTTCTCTGACTCCAGTGGGACTGTTGTTGAAACCATTGCTGCTACTAATTGCTCGGGAATTACCCTAAATGGTAAGCGATGAATATCAGAGTTGCCACAACAAGCAACTTCAGCAGCACGCCATAATTCAGACAAACTGATTTCTCCTAGCCCTAAGTCACCCAATGTTTTTGGTAAACCAATCTCATCATAGAATTTTAACAGTTGCTGTCTGGCAGTTATAGCTAGTTGGTTGCCTTGTAGCATTTCTTCCAACCTTAGTTGGACTAATATACCATAAGCAACTTTTTCTCCATGTAATGTACCATGACTTGCTGATAAATGAGTTAGGCCATTATGAACGGCATGAGCAGCGACAGTCCGACATTGAGCACCGCCAATACCTCCAATTAAACCTGCTAATAAGACTGTGGCATCGACAACTTCTTGCCAGGTCTCTCCACCAGGTTCTTGTAAGGCTACTGTTGATTTTTGGAAGAGAATATCTCGTAACACTCTTGCTTGTTGGACAGCAGCAATGGTCATTGTTTGTTCTGAATGGCCACTACTAACTGAGGCTTCATACCATTTGGCGATCGCATCTCCAATACCAGCTACTAATATACGGGAAGGCCCAGTTTTGATGAGACCATAATCCAGGATTAGCAGGTCTGGACATTTAGCTAGACTAACATCATACAAGAAAGCACCTTGGTCTGAGTAGATATTTGATAATGCAGTCCAAGCTGCACAAGTGCCTGCTGAGGTGGGAATGGTGACTATGGGTAAATGACATTGGTGGGCTAAGAGTTTGGCTGTGTCGAGGGCTTTGCCGCCACCTATGCCAATTATGAGGTCTGCTTTTTGAGCTGTGACGATTTGGCGAAGATGAGCTAGACTTGCTTCACTACAGTCCAACCCGTAGCTGGCCTGAGTAAATTTTAATTGATGATTTTGTAGTAAAGGCCCAAGGTATGGTTGAATGATATCCAAGGAGCGATCGCCTCCTACAATTAAGGGATTAGCTCCAAGATGGGCGATCGCTTCTCCTGATTGAGCTAGAGCCTTTTTCCCTCGAATAATTTGAGTTGGAGCAATATTTAGGGATAATGTTGTTGCTTGGGAGGTGTTAGTCTGTTTAATCATGGCGACTAAGGCTAGATTAGAGTCAATTCTATTGAGTATAGGCAAATCTTGTTATAGTTGTCAGGCTTTACTGAAAAGTTTTAATCTTTTTTGAATTTATAAATCTCATACTTACAGATTATTAACTTTTTTACTGGCTATTGTAAGAGGAATATAATTGAGTATATATTATATATATAGTGTTGACAGATTAATTGTGGAACTGAAAAAAATTATACTCCATCATCAAGTATTTAATTATCTATATCAAGTATCAATCCCAGAATGAATCTTTAACTATATAAACAGCGTTTAGCAATTTATTTATTCAGCTATAAGTTTGATACTGAAACCGAAATAAATGATATTTAAAAAGGAATTTAAACCAGAGTTGATAGCTGTTAACACAGAGGTAGTTATAAATCATAAAATTTTGATTTATTTAGTTATTTTAATTGGCGACTAAAATTCAAACTGTTTATGTCATAAATATTTTTCAATATGGTGTAACTTTGATTATTTATTAGATTTATATCAATTTTATGTGAGGCCGAACAGAATCAGAACTCAGAACTCAGGAGAAAATCATTAAGTATTTATGTTTTGCTCTACAATTAACTCCGATAAAAATTTGATTCTATGCAACTTATTATGAATTTTGTATTAACAAGTATTTGCCCTCATCTAATTAATTTTTCTTTAGGTAAAATAGTTAAAGTGAGAAGTAGGTACAGTCAAATTTATAAAAATATCTAACAGTCATAGTATCAACTAAAACTAAGTATTTGCACAATTAAATTGAGGAACAAAAACAATGAAAGGTTCATTTGCACAATACGCTCAAGAAAGCAGTACAGAGATAATACTTTATTATATCAACGGTCATTCAGAGACCTTTAGTTTACCAATAAATTCTCAACAGTTTCAAGTTATGTTACCACAGTTACTTCAAGAACCTTGGATAACTTTTCACTTAATAGATCAAACAGTTTGTATTTCTACAGAAAAAGTGATGAAAATTGAAATCAAACCACCAATAAATCAAATGCAAGGAGAAGGTGTCTTTGCCAATTCTCAGAGAATCACTGCTTTACAACGGAATGCTACCAGATAACAAATAATTTAATTTCTAGTTTTTTGAGAGTAGTTAAAATCAAGCAGAAATGAATTCTGAACAAATATAGCTCTACGCGCAAGTCAAAAATCGGGGTTGCTACATTATGGAATGATATTGCCAAAAATTGGTTTAGATTTTGACTAAAAAACCTAATATTAATCATTATAGCAATTCTCAAATCCACAATCCAATCAATCAAAAATTTCAAATCATTCGTCACTGTGCAACGCCCAAAAATCAGTAGGGGCAAATGGCCATTTGCCCTACAAAAGCGAGTGCTAATTGGCGAGCTTTCCTACGGGGCGCCTACTGTGCTGAAGTAATTCCGCACACAGTCCCTCCAGAATGTAAGACGCACATCTGACAGTCAAAAGTAATCCCTGTCTAGGTTTGAGCATTTATAAATGTCCTAACCTTTGCTTCGACTGGTATAAAATAAAATGGTAGATTGAATTTACCGAAGAATTAATAGACATAGGCGTGAAAATCAAAAATAAAATCAATTCTTATCCATAAATTATCAATTATTCCCCTCCACGGTCGGGGTTAGGGGTGGGTTCCCTGTTCCCTGTTCCCTGTTCCCTCTTTTCTGGAGATGTCTAATAATTAAATAATTAAATAATTCAGTTTTAAAGCCTCCCCTTAGCTGCGCCGCGAGCTGTCGCTCTACAAGGGGAAAAAAGCGGTCGTAGCGGAGCTTCCCGTAGGGTGGGATGGATGGATTTCCTAAGCATATCCAATCAACCAAGAGAATAAATTTTTTCCCTACCGCGTCAATCTTCTTCCTTTTAGGGAGAGGTAATTATCCATTATCCATTATCCATTAATGAAACTATCGATCGGCAATTCAGAAAAAATTGTTTAACAAATGATTTGAGTTCAGATGATTTTCTGTAGTGATATTAGAAGATAAAATAAAATCGGCTTGATTATGCAAAGCCAATTAATTTTCTTCAATAAACGAAGGCACTTATGCCCTCTGTCTTTCCCGATCGTATCATCAAGAATGTTAAGATAGAATAGGCAAGAAAAAAAATGCTGTACTCAAAAAAGCGCATAAATTCTGATACTCAAAAAAATAGTAAACGAGAGCAAAGTGTGCCTAATAAAGTTGTTAGTCTAAGTCGTGGAATCAAGATTCTCTGGTTGCGTACCATTGGATTTGTACTTCTAGATGCAATTCTTGTATCTCTTGCTTGGAAAAAGGCTTACTTAGTTAGCTCAGATGTAGTCGGAACTTATGCTTATCAACCAGCATTGTTGTTGCCAATTTTATTAATTACTCTAAGTAGTATAGCTGCTGCTAGTTTGTATGGCGATCGCGAAAATCGTTGTCATTTTTTTAGCCTAGTAAAAAGTCTGACATTTGCTCAAGTAATTTTACTATTACTGGCTTTTTTATACCAACCAGAATCAATTTTTTCTCGTTCTACTTTTGTACTAGCATGGTTATTTAATCTCATATTTGTATCGGCAGGTCGTCTAATTTCAGAAGCAATAATTATCGTTATTCCCAGACAAAATACCGTCACTCACAAAATTTTTTTAGTAGGTACTTCCCAAGATACTTTAGTAGCAAAAATTTCTCTAAAATTAGTCAGTAATAAAAATATGAAATCTTAGGAGAAATAGATTTATCTACTAAAGAAAATTGCGACCGCTGGCCAGAGATTTTAGAATATATGTCCGATCAAGAAGTGGGAGAAATTTTTGTCTGCTCTTGGCGGTCAATACCAGACCACATGGAATTTTATTGGAGTCTAAAAACAGCCGGTATTCATCTGCGGATTTTGCCATTTAGTTTGACCATTCCCAGTCAAATTCCCAAAATAGAAATGATTGGTGGGATGCCAACAATTCATTTAAGTCCGCCTGCTATTGTGGGTATTGATTATTGTGTGAAGCGTAGTTTTGATTTAGTAGTTTCCAGTTTTTTTCTGTTGTTAACTGCTCCTTTTTTATTGTCGATCGCTACTTTAATTAAACTTGATTCCCCAGGGCCAATAATTGATAAGGAGATTCGAGTTGGCCTGAGAGGGAAACACTTTCAAATATGGAAATTCCGAACTATGGTGGTAAATGCAAATCAGTTGCTTCAAGAGCTAGAAGGAAAAAATGACACTAGGGATGATGTACCCTGGGACACGATGGAAGACTTGCAAATTACCAAGGCAGGTAAGTTTCTTGAGCTATACAACCTCGATAAATTACCTCAGTTAATTAATGTAGTTAAAGGCGATATGAGTCTGGTAGGGCCGCGCCCTCTTAAACCCAAAGACATCGAAAATTTCCAGCCACATCATTTTATACAACAAAATGTATTGCCAGGAATTACAGGTTTGTGGCAAGTATCAGGTCGTTCTCATATTCTTAACTTTGAGAATGCCTTCCGCCTAGATATGACATATATCAATAATTGGTCTTTAGCTCTGGATTGTCAAATTTTGCTGAAGACGGTCAAAGTACTTTTTACTCAAGAATAGAGCTTAATTGCTTTAATGAACTCAATGCAAATTTTACCGAAAAATTGTGGTGTAAAGCCTCCTCTTGTAAGGGGATAAAAAGAAAAATTTTCCTTTGAGTCAATCATCTTCTTTTAAAGAAGAGGTGATAAATAATTAATAATTAATAATTAATAATTAATAATTAATAATTCAGCAACTCAGGTTGTACTTTTGCCTATAAATTATTAGTAGGATTTAGTGGTTTTGGTATATTTTCATCTCCTTCTAATTGTTGACGACCATTGCGAATGACCTTGAGCATATCAGTTAACTGCTGTTCAATACTATCTAGAACACGATCTGCATAGTCATCTGCACCATTTTGAATTTCATCACACTCTGCGATCGCTCTAGCTTTCATTTCCTCTAACTCCTGTTGAGTTTGATAGCGAATTTGTTCAATTTCAGCAATAGTAGCTTGTTGAATAGCTTCACAATCAAGCTGAACTTGATTTCTGAGCTGGTCTGCTTCTACTTTTGCCTGCTGAACAAGACCCATTTCATTTAAAATTTGGGAAGCTCGTTGTTCAGCATTTTCAATAATCTCTTCCGCATAAAGTTCAGCTTCTTGAAGAATTTCATCTTTATGGCGAACAATCATTTCTGCTTCCTGAAAAGCAACTGGTAAATTCAGACGTACTATATCTAACTGGTCTAGTAACTGTTCTTCATCAATCAGAGTACGCCCTACAAAGGGAATTCTGGGACTATCGAGAATAATCTCCTCCAGACGATTTAGTTCTCGTTGAATATCAACTCCAGGGGAGCTACTGGCGGGTTCG
Source organism: Okeania sp. KiyG1 (assembly GCF_014132355.1). GTDB lineage: Bacteria > Cyanobacteriota > Cyanobacteriia > Cyanobacteriales > Microcoleaceae > Okeania. The sequence continues at coordinate 121,816 of NZ_BLZO01000118.1, read as the reverse complement.
CCTTCGATATTTTGTCCACTTACTTCTGGTTCAATATTGGCTTTGGCTGAGTTTTGTCCTAACATTATCTAACTTATTTAATAACTGTTCTTTATCTATAAAAGTGTTTCCCATAAAGTAAATTTTAGAACTATCAAGAATAATCTCCTCCAATCAATTTAATTCTTGCTGGATATCGACTCCAAGGAAAGGACTGTTCAACAATTAATTATTAATTATTAATTATTAATTATTACCTCTCAAAAGAAAACGGAATTGATTGACTAATAATGAAAATTAATTCATTGTTTCTCCTTTAAAGGAGAGGCTTTAAACCTTAATTATTCGGTAAGTTGATTTTCGATATTTTGTCCATTTACTTTTGGTTCAATCGGGATTTTATCTTTAGTATAGGAAACAATCTAGTGTCCTTCCAAATTCAGATGCACTATTTCTAGTGGTTCGAGTAGTTGTTTTTCATCAACCAATATAAAGAGAATTCTAGGGCGATCGAGAATAATTTCCTCCAGTCGATTTAATTGTCCCTGGATATCAACTTGTCCACTTACTTCTGATTTAATATTGGTTGAATTTTGTCGTAACATTTATAAATATCAATAGCAATGTGCTGAGGAACAAGATGATCTACAGAGCCACCAAAAATAGCGATTTCTTTAACTACACTACTACTTAAAAAGCTATATTCGTTAGAGGTAGCCAAAAAAACTGTCTCTATTTCAGATGATAAGGTTTTATTTGTATGGGCCATTTGAAGTTCTTTTTCAAAATCTGAAAGAACTCGTAGACCTCGAATCAGGACTTTAGCCTGTCGCATTTTTGCATAGTTTACCGCTAAACCATCGAAACTGGCTACCTCCACATTAGATAGATGTTGTGTGGAATAGCAAATTTGACTTAAACGTTTCTCAATGGCAAATAAAGGAGTCTTACTGGGATTTTGCAGTACGGCCACAATAACCTTTTCAAACAGCTTACATCCCCGTTCAATAATATCTATGTGACCGAGGGTAATAGGGTCAAAACTGCCTGGATAGATTGCAATCACAATATATATATTAAAAAATTATTAATATATTTTAGCAAAATCATTATACCGACAAAAATCAGAGAATGCCCGAAATAAAATATACAAAAAATCACAAAAAGAAGCAGCATTAGATTATTCAAGAATTAAGAATTTAGAATTTAGAATTACCTCTTCTTATAAATAAGAGGATTGGATCAAAGGATTTTTTTTCTTCTCTTGGTCTTATGGATATGGCGCAGGTTTGCTCGCCATCCCACCCTACGGGAAGCTACGCTTTTTCCGTTTGTCATGCTCCGCAAACATGTTGCGTAGCAAAACGACCGCTGTCTTGGTCTTATGGATATGGCGAGGGGACCTCGCCATCCCTCGACCGCTTTTTTCTCCATGAATGGAGAGGTTTTATACCTGAATTTTTCGGTAAAAATATCCCTAAATAATTATAAAGATAGTCACACTAAAAAGATGAAAATTTACTACAAAATTTCCGACTGGTTAGAAACTCACTGGGTAACACCAAGTTATGCAGGTGGGTTACTCGGAATGTTATCAATATTCTTCTTTGGTGCCGCCACTAATACTATGGCAGGATGGCTATATGTAATTAGTGGGATGAGTTTTGCATTATTAGGAATGGGTGCTTTTTTGCCTGGGCGATCGCTACGTCAAATACAAGTACGTCGCCATCGAATTCAACCTGTAACGGTGAACGACTATTTAACTATTGCTCTCACAATTGAAAATTCTACTAATCAACCAATAGCATTAGTACAACTCAAAGATGAAATTCCTTTTGTGCTAGGAAAATCACCTCAAGAAGCAATAGAAGTCATTGCTGGCAAAGAAGTTTACCATTGGACTTACCATTTACCTACCAAAAGAAGAGGAATATATCGTTGGGATGATCTTCAACTGAGAAGTGCAGCACCTCTTGGTCTATTTTGGTGTCGCCGTAGTCGGAATGCTAAAGCTACTGCTATTGTGTATCCTACTGTTTTACCCCTGAGTAATTGTCCGATAATAGATGAACTTGGTCAAGAAAATAGTCGTCAACTCAATGAGGATAGTCGTTATCTGATGGCTTCGGAAGGCTTAACTCGGACATTACGACCATATCGGTTTGGCGACCCTAGTCGTTTGATCCATTGGCGGAGTAGCGCTCGTTATGGAGAGTTGCGAGTTCGAGAATTAGAGGTTTCTAAGGGGGGAGAAGAAGTTATTATTTGTCTTGATAGTGCTGCTCACTGGCAAACGGATAATTTTGAAGCGGCGGTAACAGCAGCAGCTTCTTTGTATTTTTATGCTAACCGCTCTCTGAAAAATGTCCAGCTTTGGACTGCTGCTACTGGGTTGGTGCATGGAAATAGGGTGGTGTTGCAAACTTTGGCTGGAGTTAACTTCGGGGAGGAGGTTGTGTTAGGAAACCCACCAAATAAGTCTTTGCTCTGGTTGACTCAAGACTCAGTTAGTTTATCTTCTCTCCCTTCTGGAAGTAGGTGGTTGTTATGGTTAGATGAGTCTATTTCTCGAGGAACAGAAGCAGGAAAGGTTTCGCATTCTTCTGGTTTAGAAATTAATTCTACTCAACCATTAGAGTTTCAACTTCAGTCTCAAGTTTGAAGGAAGAAGGAAGAAGGAAGAAGGAAGAAGGAAGAAGGGAAAATTGCTTGTGGATAGTCTTCGACTCAGCCATTAAAGTTTCAACTTTAGTCTCAAGTTTGAAGGAAGAAGGAAGAAGGAAGAAGGAAGAAGGAAGAAGGGAAAATTGCTTGTGGATAGTCTTCGACTCAGCCATTAAAGTTTCAACTTTAGTCTCAACTTTGAAGGAAGAAGAAAGAAGGGAAAATTGCATGAGGATGTCTTCTAGACGCCACTTAATGTCTTATAAACCCAAGCAATTTTAAGCACCCCCGTTGACGGTGGGGTATTAAACCCATGAGAGAAAAGATAAAATTGGTATAACACCCAATACCTAACACCTAAAACCTAGGACCTAACACCTATGTTTGTATTGACAAATTTAACTTTTTATTGTATATGTGTAAAAAATTTGAAATATTTAGAATTTTTTACCATATTTTCTCCCTAAAATGGCTTTTTGCTGTAAAATTTAAAGAATTATCTAATATTAACAGCATAACAAGCGTATATTATGAACCCAACTACAGAAAGCAAACTATCCAGTGAAAAATCGTTGAAGGCGATGAAAAGTTTCTCTGAAAAGTATGCTAAGAATACAAATACTTATTTTTGTGTAGATCCTTCCGTTACGGCGGTGGTAATTGAAGGGTTGGCTAAACATAAGGATGAATTGGGCGCTCCTTTATGTCCATGTCGTCATTATGAAGATAAAGAAGCAGAAGTAAAAGCTACATATTGGAATTGTCCTTGTGTTCCGATGCGAGAGCGTAAAGAATGTCATTGTATGTTGTTTTTAACTCCAGATAATGATTTTGCTGGGGAAGAGCAAACAATTACTCAAGAAGTTTTAGAAGCTACTAGAGCAACTATGTAGGCTGAAAATTAGAAGGAATATCAGGCACGGGAGCAAGATGCTCCCACTATTCTCGTAACAAACATTGCCGGACAATTTTTTCCAGTTCAGTCCCTCTTCCTTCTTCCTTCCTCAACTTAGTTATAGCGTTTTCAAATGAGATGTCAAACAAGAGTTGGTTATTTACTAACGGTAAAAAGTCCGGCAAACCTTCTTACCGAAGAATTAATAATTCAATAATTCAATAATTCAATAATTTAGGTTTAAAGCTTCCCTTTCAAGAGGAAAAAATAAATATTTTCCTTTTATTCAATCCAATCCGTTTTAGGGAGAGGTAATTATCAATTATCCATTATCAATTATCAATTATTGAACTGTTGCCTGTTGCCTAAAAGCGAGCGGTTTTTTTACGCAACTCAAATGAAATTACTATAAAAATAATGACTTCTGAACAAGAACAAATTCCCCAAGAGTTTTGGCAGGGAATAGCTGAGTTTAATCAACAAGAGTTCTATAAATGCCATGATACTCTGGAGGCTTTATGGATGGAAGCTGGAGAACCAGAACGTACTTTTTATCAAGGGGTTTTACAAATAGCAGTTGGACTTTATCATGCGGGTAATGAAAATTGGCGTGGTGCTGTTATGTTGTTGGGGGAAGGTATTAGGAAATTGAATTATTATTTACCTAGTTATTTTGAGATTGATGTCGATAATTTACTGACAGAAAGTACTGAATTATTGAAAAATTTACAAGAATCTGGTCCGGAAAATATTGGTGATTTTGTGCGCTCTTCTGATAATACAAAATACCCGAAAATTTTTAAACTATAGCAGGGAATAGGGAATAGGGAATAGGGAATAGAGAAAAGTCAGTCCAGTAGTTAGTCCAGTAGTGGTGTGACACACCTAAAATGTTGCAATAGTAGGGGCGGGTTCCGCGTTAAGTTAATGGTTTTACCCAGGACCTGGTGAACCCGCCCCCGCACCAATAATCTAATGCATAAAATTAGCTGTGTCGGTCCAGTAGTAGACTGACACACCTTAAATGGTGCATTAGATGGGGAGATGGGGGGATGGGGGGATGGGGAGATTGGGAGATAAAGACACCTAGAAACAAAAATCTATTGCACAGTTTTAGCTGTGTCGGTCCAGTAGGGTGTGTTAGCGGTAGCGTAACGCACCCTAACAATAGCGTTCATTGGTAAGTCCTATTTAACTGAAGTAGGCGATCGCTCTTATTTATTACCGAATAATTTTCGCCAATTTCATCGATAATTCTTCCTACTTGATTTCCCGGAATACTATTATTATCAGAATCTAAGGTACAACGCCAACAAATATTAATAATAATTTTGGGTTGACAAATAGTTAAGGCAAAAGTTGTGGTTAAACCAAGAATGATTGCTCGAGTTGTAGTTAATGCTATTTCTACTCCTTTTTTTGGGTTTATTGGCATAGTAATTTTGGTGCGAGAGTTGTTAAAATTTGTCATTTTTGTGTTTTTTGACTAAGATATTTTCGTTAAAATTGAGTTGTGCTGAAGCCGAGATTTTTACCTAATAAACTGTGATATTTTGCTAAAAATTAATAGAAAAATTTATTTGTTTTCATCAATAAAAATCGCTTCACTTGATATTTATAATGTAGCTTTTTCCTGTTATTCAATGGTTAGAAAATGTTCTGAGATAAAGTGATTTTTTGTAATATGGCAATTGAAAGAAAGGTGAGGATAAATCAAAAGCTTATATAGCATTTCTTAGTAAGTGTAAGTGGAGATCCCCCCTAACCCCCCTTGATAAGGGGGGAACTGGAAGTCCCCCTTTTAAGGGGGATTTAGGGGGATCTTTGTTGTAGCTCATGGCTTATATAGCATTTCTTAGTAAGGGTAAGTGGAGATCCCCCCTAACCCCCCTTGATAAGGGGGGAACCGGAAGTCCCCCTTTTTAAGGGGGATTTAGGGGGATCTTTGTTGTAGCTCATGGCTTATATAGCATTTCTTAGTAAGGGTAAGTGGAGATCCCCCCTAACCCCCCTTGATAAGGGGGGAACCGGAAGTCCCCCTTTTTAAGGGGGATTTAGGGGGATCGTTGGTGTACTTCACGCCTTGTGAAAACCGCTATAAAACTCAGACAACCTAAATTTTTTACTTCTTCCTTCAATTCTTTTAAAAAGTTAGAAAAAGTTAGGAGTTTGCGAGAAAGGCGACATTTGATTTTTTACAGAATCTATAATGAACAATAGTTGAAAAATTAAGACACTATTTTCAAAATATTATGAATCCAGAACCAGCTTTTGATTTTGTCAATAATCAATATCTTAATCAGAAAGGAAAAAGTTTAAGCGATTTACAAAAGAATATTTTTTGCCTAGCTTGGGAGAATGAAAAATATGGAGAAATTGCGATAAAAACTAATTTTGCTGAGGGATATATTAGACAGGAAGCAGCTAATTTATGGAAAATATTGGGAGATTTATTCTGGCAAAAAATTACCTGCAAAAATTTTCGTGGAGTTGTAGAAACAGAACTCCAAAAACAGAGCGATCGCGACAAATTTCCCCTACCTCAACAGATGAAGGAATGGTTTAAAATTCTGGGTTATCAATTTGCAGAAAACTATAACGTTGTAGATAAAATTCACGGTAAAAGATTTTTTGAATGGATAATTAAAGTTAAGACGCGTCGGGGGTATGACCGCATTCTGGTCAGAGGTGTGGAAGGGGAGGCGGCAACTTGCGACCTCAATGCTTTGCGTCGGTCTGTGGCAAAGGAAAAAACTGATGAGGGTTGGTTGGTGGCAGTGCGTCGTATTAGTAAAGCTGCTCGCCATGGGGTTGAAAAGGAGGAAAATCAAAATCTGTTCTGCTACACTTTTGACGAACTTTTAGACCAGGAAGCTGACTTTGAACGTTATTTTCAATGGCTGGAAAAACAAGTGAAACAGCGGGGTATCGATCAAAAATATGTACCTCTTGCTTGTCGGAAGGAGGAAGTTGACCCCGATACGAAACAAAAAATAGGGGTGAGTGACTACGAGGAAGCGGACGGTTGGATAGATGGTTACATTGATAAATGGCTCGATGACCCGGTGAAAAAGCATCTCTCGGTTTTGGGGGAGTTTGGTACTGGCAAGACTTGGTTTGTTTTTCACTATGCTTGGCAGCAGTTACAAAAATATTTGAATGCTAAAAAACGAGGTGTGGAACGCCCGCGTTTGCCGATAATTATTTTGCTGCGGGACTATGCTAAAGCAGTTAATATGGAGTCTCTATTTTCCGAGTTCTTTTTCCGACAACATGAAATTCCTCTACCCGGTTATTCTGCTTTTGAATTACTCAACCGTATGGGTAAGTTGTTGGTAATTTTTGATGGTTTTGACGAGATGGCAGCGAGGGTTGACCGACAAAAGATGATTAATAATTTTTGGGAGTTAGCTCAAACGGTGGTACCGGGGGCGAAGGTTATTCTCACTTGTCGCACCGAACATTTTCCCGAAGCACAGGAAGGTCGCGCTCTGTTAAATGCTGAGTTACAAGCTTCTGTTGCTAACCTGACTGGGGAACCGCCACAATTTGAAGTTTTGGAATTGAAAAAATTTAACGATGAGCAAATTCGTCAGGTACTTTCTTTCAATACCGAACCTTCTACGGTAGAAAAAGTGATGAATAATTCCCAACTTTTAGACTTAGCGCGACGCCCGGTGATGAGTGAGTTAATTTTGGCAGCGTTGCCTGAAATAGAGAAAGGGAAAGCGATCGACTTGGCGCGGATATATTTGTATGCGGTTACACATAAAATGCAAGGGGATATTAAGGAAGAGCGGACTTTTACTTCTCTTGCAGATAAGCTTTATTTTCTCTGCGAACTTTCTTGGGAAATGTTATCTAATGACCGGATGAGTCTGAATTATCGGGAATTTCCTGACCGCATTCGGCGTTTGTTTGAGTCAAGGGTGCAGGAACAAAGAGATTTGGATCATTGGCATTATGATATGATGGGTCAGACAATATTGATTAGAAATGAGGATGGCGACTATTCTCCTGCTCATCGTTCTATGTTGGAATTTTTTGTTGCTTATAAGTTTGCTGCGGAGTTGGGAGTATTGGTTGATGATTTTGTGGAGGTGGCGCGGATGCAGTCTCATGTTAATTTGGAGGCAATGGGTGAAAATTGTACTTGGTCTGAATATTTCCGTCGGGAGGTGGATGCTAAGGGAGGGGTTATTTCTATTCCTCCTCTGAACAATTTTTCTCGGGAATGTCTGGAAAATTTACGTTCGACTTTGGGAAAAATGCGGTTGACAAAGGCGGTTTTGGATTTGTTATTGCCGATGTTGCGTCTAGGGGAAGGGAAGGAGGAAAAGCAGAATGTTTGTGGTAGGTTGCGGGAAGTTGTGGAGGGAACGAGGGGAAAAACTGCGGCAGAGGTTGGTTATGTTGGTGGGAATGCGGCGACTTTGTTGGTGATGACTGATAAGTTTGGTTTGGAGGGTTGTCATCTCAGTCAGTCTATTATTTTGGGTGCTGACTTTACTGGTGCTAGTTTGCAGGGTGTTAATTTGGCTGAGGCAAATATGGCTGATTGTATTTTTAGGGAATCTATGAATACAGTCAGGTCTTTTGCTTTTACTCCCGATAGTAAGTTATTGGCAGCAGGTGATGAGTCTGGAAAAATTCATTTGTGGCAAGTTGCTGATGGTAAAAAACTTTTGACTTGGGAAGGTCACACCCATATAGTCAGAACTATAAAATTTGCTGCTGACGGTCAAACTCTTGTTAGTGCTAGTTCTTACAAAACAGTAAAATTTTGGAATTTGACAAGTAGTAAATGTTTGAAAAACTTATCTATAGCTCCTAATTTTTTCAAAGCTATTGCTTTGAGTCCGAATATTGAAACCTTAGCTACTACTAGCATAGGCGCTACACCACAATTATGGGATCTTAGTAATGGCAAATGTCTGGTAACTTTACAAGGAAACCCAAATTGGTTCAGTAGAATTACTTTTAGTCCCAGTGGAGAAATTTTGGCAACTGCTGGTACAGACACAAATATCAGGCTATGGAGTGTTGCTAACGGTGAATGTTTAGCTACTTTGTCAGGACATAAAGATGCACTCCGCTCTCTTGCTTTTAAACCTGATGGTAAAATCTTGGCAAGTGGTAGTGTTGACTTTACTATCAAACTTTGGGATATTGCAGATCTTGATCATATCCCTAACCCAGTTACTATACGCGCACATGATAATGAAGTCAGAGGGCTGGCTTTTTCCCCAGATGGAAAAATACTTGCTAGTGGAAGTGGAGATTTAACTGCAAAATTGTGGGATGTGAGCGATCAACATCATACACAACTCCTGAAAACTTTGCTAGGACATACTTCTTGGGTAAAAGAGGTAGCTTTTAGTCCAGATGGCAAGACTTTAGTCAGTAGTGGTAGTGATAAAAAGGTGAGAATATGGAATCTTGAGAATATTCATGATGTCAAACCCCAAGTAACTTTAGCAGGTTGGGATAATTGGATTCGCTCCATCGCTTTTAGTCCCGATGGCAAAACTTTAGCTAGTGGGAGTGACGATTATAATGTGAGACTTTGGAATGTAGAAACAGGAGAGGTAAAGGCAGCTTTGCGGGAACATCAGGAGCGTGTCCAGTCAGTCGCTTTTAGTTCTGATGGTCAAACTCTAGCTAGTGGAAGTTTTGATCGGACAGTTAAGTTATGGAATGTTAATACCAATAAATGTTTAGCAACTTTGCAAGGACATATAGACCAAGTGTATTCTGTTGCTTTTAGTCCTGATAATAGTTTATTAGTTAGTGCAGGAGATGATCGCTATGTCAGATTATGGGATGTCAAGACCAAGCAGTACCTGAAAACTTTCCCTAAGCACCATACTAGAAAAACTTTTGCAGTTGCTTTCAGTCCTGATGGTAAGAAAATAGCTACTGCGGGAATCAAATATAGTGTTCAACTGTGGGATGTTGCTACGAATGAAAAATGTGCCAGCTTCCAAGGTCATAAAGGCGATATACACTCAGTTGCATTCAGCCCTGATGGCAAGCTTTTAGCAGCTAGAGGGTATGACCAAACCGTGCGCCTGTGGGATGTCAGCACCCAGGAATGTATCGCTATTTTTGAAGGGCAACAAATCTGGAGTTATCAAATCGCCTTCAGTCCAGACAGTCAACTATTAGCAAGTGGAGGAAACAACAACACCGTCCGCTTGTGGAACGTCAACACTCACGAACCCTATGCTACCTTTAGCGGACATCAGAGTTGGGTATTAGCAGTAGCATTCCACCCAGACGGTGAAATTGTTGCCAGTAGTAGCGCCGACGAAACAATAAAACTGTGGAACATCAAAACAGGAAAGTACATCAAAACCCTGAGAGTACCTAGACCTTATGAAAACGCCAACATTAGGGGAGTCAAAGGATTAAGCGACATTCAAAAAGCAAGCCTCACAGCATTAGGAGCGGTAGAGCAATAGCGCTGTGCGTAGCCCCCTAAATCCCCCAAGATTGGGGGACTTTGAGAAGAAAATTGACTCTTGTTCCCCCCAAATTTGGCTTGCTCGGGGGGCAAAATATCTGAGAAGTCATTTGCTACATTCAAGCCCCCTAAATCCCCCAAAATTGGGGGACTTTGAGAAGAAAATTGACTCTTGTTCCCCCCAAAATTGGCTTGCTCGGGGGGCAAAATATCTGAGAAGTCATTTGCTACAGTCAAGCCCCCTAAATCCCCCAAAATTGGGGGACTTTGAGAAGAAAATTGACTCTTGTTCCCCCCAAAATTGGCTTGCTCGGGGGGCAAATTTGCAAAGTATTGACATACTCCCGACGTTGCGCATAGCGCGACAACGCGGGATTCTTCAGTCATAAAAAAAATGACCGCTGTTTTGACAGAGGTGATGTCCTCCCCCTGTTTTGCTCTTGATAATAACATACATACCTCCTAGCTTGTCAAGGGTATAGGAAGGTTTTATTTGTGGAGATATCCGACTCAAGGCCCTGGCTTTCCCATACGACGCTCCCCTAATAGCTGCCGCCACCATCCTCCGCCAACGGGAGAGCGCGGGACTTCCCGCCTGGGAAGTTAATTTTTGATGTTCGACCTCATACACATACAAACTTATTGTGTTGTTGTCGAAAAGCGATCGCCTATGCTAAATTACGGAAATACAAAGCATTTCAAGCATCAATTAATGAAAACAGACAAACAATACAATGCTAACATCAGATTCTCAAACCCAAAAGCGTCTTCCCACCATGGAAGAATTACCATATCAAGACGGTAAACCAGTGGATAGCGAAATACAAGATGCAATTGCTCAGTTATTAAAATCAATTCTGAACTACATTTGGGCAAACCGTAACGATTGGTTTTTTGGTATCGATATGGGGTGGTATTATTCTCCAGACGAAAAAGCTATTGCACCAGATGGTTTTTTATGTCTGGGAGTGGAGCGCGTTAAACATGAAAACTTGCGCTTAAGTTATGTTACCTGGGAAGAAAATGGGGTAATTCCTTCCTTTGCATTAGAAGTAGTATCGAAAACTCCAGGAGGTGAATATAAGGAGAAAAAAAGAAAATATGCTCAATACGGAGTGTTGTACTATGTAATTTACGCTCCCCTACGGGTACGCAAACCTAAATTGACTCTATACCGTCTCAATGGAGAAGGGAAATATGAACTGCAAGAAGATAACCCAATGTGGATGCCAGAAATAGGTCTGGGTATTGGTACAGAAGTAGGAACATTTCAAGGAATTACCAGAGAATGGTTGTATTGGTATGACGAACAAGGAAACCGATATTTGACTTCCGAAGAAGCACGACAGGAAGCAGAATTTGAGCTACAGCAAGAGCGACAAGGGCGACTGGAGGCGGAAATTCAGCGACAGCAGGCCGAGCTAGAGCGGCAGCAAGCGGAACAAAGAGCTGAAAAATTGGCGGCGCGTTTGCGAGAGTTGGGTATCGATCCAGACCAGTTGAATTAAAGGTATAATATAGACCATCGCTCTACCTGCAGCAGTTGTTGTTAAAGAGCGATCGCTCCTTAGTATCTTATCTAAATATCCTTTTCATCAATTTCAATTATTTTTTGGACTGAAATTTCTACTGAAGGAAACGCCATGAGAAAAATAATTCCATCTTGATAGTTTTGTTCAATTTGATATTCATTATTCATCAGATTACGAAATACTTTTAAATTTTTTTAGCAACATCAATTACCCAATATTCTTCTATTCCTGAATTTGCATATAATGTCTTTTTAGTTCCTAAATCTTTTTGTAATGTACTATCAGCAATCTCAATAATGCAATAAATATCTTTACCATCAGGATGACGGTCTAAATATAATGTATCGGGAGAACGAACAATGGTAATATCGGGTTCTGGTTCAGAGTTAACTAAAGTAACAGGATGTGCTTCCATTACTTCTGCAAGATTTCCTAAAATAGAACGTAAGTATTTAACTGCTCTATGATTGATAAAACGATGAATTGGTCCCTCTGGACTCATATTAATAATTTCTCCATTAATTAATTCTACTTGACGATTTTTTATTATTCCTGCATCTATCATACGATGATAATCTTCTACTGTCCATTTAGTAAGATTTGTCATTTCAGTTATCAGTTATCAGTTATCAGTTATCAGTTATCAGTCTGCCTTAAGTCAGAGGCTTGAAATATGGAGCTTTATTTTTTTTCCCTTGAAAGGGGAGGCTTGAGACCTTATTTTTTGGTCATAATTTGATATTGTTTTTTTCAGAGATTTATTTTTATTTTAGCTTGTTTTGTAAGGAAGAGGGAAGAAGGCTTAAATGAAATTACGGAGAAGTCTGGATGGAGTTGCAAAGAAAAATAGGGAGGGCGAATACCATTCGCCCCTACAGATATGCCTAATTTGACTTTAACTGAATCAGGCGATCGCTCTCTTGTATTCCTACTCCATAAGCTGTATAAGGTCTGACTTCTGGAGGCTGCATTCCTAAAACAATTGATTTAGCAGGAATTCCAGCAGCAACTAATTCTTCTGCTATTAAACAGTCAGTATTATTGGCTTGAATCCAAATTTTACCTGCGATAATATCAAGATGAATTATACAGTAATGAATCCGTTTTTCTTGAGACCAACCTAAAGAAATTAACATATATCTATCATTTTCTGAGTCAAAAATTGTTTTATTTTCTATCCCACTTTCAGTAGTTGGTATCTGAGCATATTCTGTCAATAATTGTTTAATAATTTGACGATAGTTTTCTATGGTATCCATCTGACAATATCCTCTGTTTGTGAATTAAAAATAATCTAAGCATTCAGCCGTCAGCCATCAGCTATCAGCTATTGCTTTTAGTTTAGGATAAAAGCTTTATTAATTGTCTTACTACAAAAGTTGCCTCCGTTACCCTTAAAGTCAGTTGTTAATTTAAACACTGTCCTTAACAACAGAGTTTTCTTGCTGATAGCTGACAGCTAATAGCTGTTTGCGCAGCATTCCGCAGGAAATGCTTACAAAATAATTAGTTTTAATCGGTGATTATCCAATAATATTTGACCAAATTTTTCTCCTTCAAAAATATCTGTAAAAGCAGTTAATGGAAGAGCCAGATATAACTCTCTTTCTGGTTCGGTAATATCATGTTTCCATAAGCGTGTTGTAATAATGTTTTGCTGGGTTAAGCGAGAGCAAAACCCAACCTACAAAACTACGGTTTTCACCACATACAGGGTTTAGATCAACCTCGCTATAATATTTAACTATGATTTATTATAGGAGGAAATATTTAATGAGCAATACAAATAATAATTCCGAACTACAAGAAAAATTAGAGTTATTAAAGCAAGGAAATAGTAAGGATAAAATTTATAATGCTGGTAAAGCATTGCTTAGTGCAATTCCAGGAATAAGTTTAGTTTTAGTAGCTTTTTATGAGACTTATATTAAGGAACCTTCTAGTCAAAGACTACATGATTTTTTAGATGAATTAGTAGAATATTTATTGATTTTACAGCAAAAAATTGAAGCAGTAAATTTTGATAATCCAACATTTCAGACAACTTTCAAAAAAGCTATCCGTATTGCTGAATGTGAGCATCAGCAAGAAAAATTAGAGGTATTGAGAAATGCAGTTTTAAATTCGGCTATTCCTAACTCTCTTAAAGATGATATTCAAGTAATTTTTCTTAAATGGATTGATGAATTTACTGTGTCTCATATTAGATTGCTCAGAATTCTGCATTATATAGATAATTATAATTACGAAGAATTTTTGGCTAATTTGCAAGATTTAGAGAAAAATCGCGATTTTTATAATCAAATATTACTAGAATTAAGCGGTAAGGGATTGATAAAATTGAGAGAAGTATATGAAACTTTTGAAGAAGAACCTCCAACTGCTTCTTTTATTGATGATGCAGAAGAAATATTAAAAGAAGCAACTGATGAAATAGAGTCAATAATATCAGACTCAAATCCTTTTATACCTCGTCGTAAGTATGAAAAAAATTTTAGGACTGTAAAACATACCAAAAATATTGACAAAATTATCTCAGATTTAAAATATAACTCCCAAGAAAGTATCACAACAGATTTAGGAAAACAATTTATTCAGTTTATAGAAAATCCAATTGTTTAATAACAGAATGATAAATACCTCTGACTAGCAAATTTCTTTGCTTTCTTTATTTTCAAAATCAAAAAGTTGGGCTAGCTAATAACTAAACCCAACCAAATAAGCCTAATTTGACTTTAACTGAAGTAAGTGATCGCGTAATATTTCTGCTTGTTTTTCTGCCTCGGCTAAATTATTCCTTGTTTCCTCTACAAATTTAGCATCAGCTTTCTTTACAAAGTCTGGTTTACTCAATCGTTTAGAAGTAGATTCTATCTCTTTTTCTAACTTTCCTAATTTCTTCTCCAACCGAGCAGATAAAGCTTCAATATCTACTACTCCTGATAATGGAATTAAAACTTGTACGGTACTAAAAACACCAGCAATAGTTTGACCAACTTCCGCATCAACACTAGGAGTAATATTCAATTTTTCTACCTTAGCTAAATCCTGAATATAAACCTCACCTTTACTCAAAATTTAGGGATTGATAAAATTGAGAGAGGTATATCAAACTGTTGAAAAAGAACCTCCAACAGTTGGTATTTCAGCATATTCTGTTAATAGTTTTTTAATTATTTGACGATAGTTTTCTATGGTATCTATCTTACAAGATCCTCTGTTTGTGAATTAAAAATAATTAGTTTTAATCGGCGGTCATCCAATAATGTTTTACCAATCTTTTCTACTTCAAAAAAGTCTATAAAAGCAGTTAATGAAAGAGCAATATATAATTCTATTTATGGTTAAATAATACCATTTTTGGATAAGTATGTTATAATAACGCTTTATTGAATTAAGCAACAGCGAAACTCAAACTACAAAGCCAATAGGGAAATATTTTAGGAGTATTGTATGAATAAAGAATCGGTTAACTTAGAATTTTTAAAAAAGAAATGGAAAAGGTTTTAGAAGTTGAACCTAAACTAACAGACAATGGATTATATTTTATACCGACAGGTTATAAAATAACAATGAAACCAGAATAAATGCTTTCTGATGAAATACTTAAACAATTTTTACTTTGTCGAGAATGGCTAAGTAAAGTAGATAAAACTGAAACTTTTAATACTAACCAAGGAAGCTATAGCTATAAACATATGGTAGAAGGATGTTTTCGTAGATATGTTTGTAATGGTGCATTTATAGCAGCAGCTATTTCTTTAGGTATTCCTATTCAACGTTGTCGTCTGAATAATCCAAATGTCTATCTAAAAATTTCTCAAGAGTCTGTTAATGAGATGGTTAAATATACTAAGTACGATCAAAAGGTTATAGATTAAATCAATTGCTACTTCATCAAATGTGTAAGGTCTAACTTCTGATGGCTGCATTCCCAAAACAATAATCAAAATTCCTGAATTACTGCCAAATAGAAAAAGTTGTTGCTAGACAATAAATTAACGGTTGGGTTAGCTAATAACTAAACCCAACCAAATATACCTAATTTGACTTTAACTGAAGTAAGCGATCGCGCAATATTTCTGCCTGTTTTTCTGCCTCGGCTAAATTATTCTTAGTTTCCTCTACAAATTTAGCATCAGCTTTCTTAACAAACTCTGGTTTACTCAACCTTTTAGAAGTAGATAAAATCTCTTTTTCTAACTTTCCTAATTTCTTCTCCAACCGAGCAGATAAAGCTTCAATATCTACTACTCCAGATAATGGAATTAAAATCTGCACAGTACCAAAAACACCAGCAATAGTTTGACCAACTTCCGCATCAATACTAGGAGTAATATTCAACTTTTCGACCTTAGCTAAATCCTGAATATAAACCTCACCTTTACTCAAAATTTTCCGTTCTTTCTCATTCTCACTCTGCAAAATTGCCGTAATTTTTACCTTCGGTTTAATATCAACCTCAGACCGTAAATTTCGGATAGTCCGAATCACCCCAATTAATAACTCAAACTCCGCTTCTAAATCAGAATTAATTAAAGATTTATCCAGCTTCGGATAAGACTGCAAAGCCAAACAATCTTCCTCACCAACTTGATTCAAAGTATGCCAAATTTCCTCAGTAATATGAGGCATAAAAGGATGTAATAATCTTAAAATTCCATCCAAAACATAACCCAATGTTTGTTGTGCCACTAACTTAGAAATCTCATCCTCACCTTGAAGCCGAGATTTAACTAATTCCAGATACCAATCACAAAAATCTCCCCAAATAAATTCATAAAGTCCCTTCGCAGCTTCCCCCAAACCATAATTATCTAAATAATCACAAGTTTGCTGTACAACCTGATAGAAACGAGACAAAATCCAACGGTCAACTAACTCTAATTTATCCGCCTCTGGTTCACCTAATTCTTGAGGAGATTTACCCTCTAATTTCATCATCACAAATCGAGCAGCATTCCAAATTTTATTAGTAAAATTTCGAGACGCTTCAACCGATGCAGACTCATCAGTTTCCCGATTATAATCCATCCTCACACTTTGCCCTGCTCCAGCAGTTTCTCGCATCAAAGTATAACGTAAAGCATCAGTTCCATACTTTTCTACTAACAATAAAGGGTCAATACCATTACCAGCAGATTTAGATTGTTTTTTCCCATTTTCATCTAACATTAAACCGTGAATATAAACCGTTTCAAACGGCATTTTGCCAGTAAAATGAGTTCCCATCATTGCCATTCTAGCTACCCAGAAAAAGATGATATCAAAACCAGTAGAAAGAGTGCTAGTAGGATAATATTTTGCTAAGTCGGGAGTGTTTTCAGGCCAGCCCAATGTTGAAAACGGCCATAAACCAGATGAAAACCAGGTATCAAGCACATCTGGGTCTCGTTCAATTTTGACATCAGCACCAAATTTTGCTTTTGCTTGCTCCAACGCTTCCGTTTCCGAACGAGCAACAATAAAAGGAGTGTTATCGGCAATTTCCCCATTAGTTTCACTCACAGCATACCACGCAGGAATTTGATGACCCCACCAAAGTTGCCGAGAAATACACCAGTCCTGAATTTTCACCAACCAGTCGCGATAAACCTTCGTCCAACGTTCGGGAACAAATTTTGGTTGGTTGTGTTTATCCAGTAATTCCAGCGCTTTATCAGACAAGGGTTTAATTTTGACAAACCACTGAGTTGAGAGTAGGGGTTCGACGGGTACTTTGCCGCGATCGCTATAGGGAACACTATGACTATAGTCCTCCACCTTGACCAAAACACCCTCTGACTCTAACCGTTTAACAACATTTTTCCGTGCCTCAAAACGGTCTTGACCAACAAACGGTCCCGCGTTTTCATTCAAACTGCCATCCTTATTCATAATATTAATGAATGGTAGGTCGTGACGTTTACCCATTTCAAAATCATTGGGGTCGTGAGCGGGAGTAACTTTAACACAACCAGTACCAAATTCAGGGTCAACCAACTCATCCGCAATAATAGGTATTTCCCGTTCCATTATTGGTAGCGTCAGAGTTTTGCCAATGAGATTTTTGTAGCGGTCATCATTGGGGTTAACAGCGACACCAGTATCTCCCAACATTGTTTCCGGACGAGTAGTAGCGACTTCCACATAACCACTGCCATCAGTAAGGGGGTAACGAAAATGCCAGAGGTTGCCATTAACTTCCTTATTTTCAACTTCCAAGTCAGAAACAGCAGACTGACTCGCAGGACACCAGTTGACCAGATAGTTACCGCGATAAATGAGACCTTCTTCGTAGAGACGCATGAATGCTTCGATAACAGCTTTTGATAAACCTTCATCCAGGGTAAAACGTTCGCGAGTCCAGTCTGTGGAAACTCCCAAACGACGTAGTTGGTTAACAATAGTACCGCCAGACTCAGCTTTCCATTCCCAAGCGCGTTCCAAAAATTTTTCTCGCCCAATATCATAGCGGGTTTTGCCTTCTTCTTTCAGTTTCCGTTCCAGAATAGTTTGCACGGCAATACTCGCGTGGTCGGTACCGGGGAGGTAGAGAGCGTTGTCGCCGCGCATCCGATGGTAACGAATGAGAGCGTCAATGAGGGAGTTGTTAAAAGCATGACCTGAATGGAGGCGACCTGTAACATTTGGTGGGGGGATGACTATGCAGTAGGGGTCCCCTGGATGGTTGGGGTCAGCTTTGAAAGTGTTATTTTCTTCCCAATATTTCTGCCATTTTGCCTCAGTTGAGAATGCATCGTATTTGCTTGGTAGTTCTGGTATGGTTTTGGTCATAGATAATATGAATTATTTGGACTGTTTAATTGTCCTTAATATTGTGCCATAATTTATAGGTCATTTCAGTTAGATGTTCATTTATCTATTGTCCAATAGTTATTACTCTGGTGAGAAAGCGATCGCTGTGTTTGACTCTGATTGATGTTCTATTTACTATTGTCCAATAGTTATTACTCTGCACACAAAGCGATCGCTATCTTTCGGGATTATTGATGTTCTATTTACTATTGTCCAATAGTTATTACTCTGCACTGCCAAGCGATCGCTATCTTTCGGGATTATTGATGTTCTATTTACTATTGTCCAATAGTTATTACTCTGCACTGCCAAGCGATCGCTATCTTTCGGGATTATTGATGTTCTATTTACTATTGTCCAATAGTTATTGCTCTGCACTGCCAAGCGATCGCTATCTTTCGGGATTATTGATGTTCTATTTACTATTGTCCAATAGTTATTACTCTGCACTGCCAAGCGATCGCTATCTTTCGGGATTATTGATGTTCTATTTACTATTGTCCAATAGTTATTACTCTGCACTGCCAAGCGATCGCTATCTTTCGGGATTATTGATGTTCTATTTACTATTGTCCAATAGTTATGACTCTGCACACAAAGCGATCGCTATCTTTCGGGATTATTGATGTTCTATTTACTATTGTCCAATAGTTATTGCTCTGCACACAAAGCGATCGCTATCTTTCGGGATTATTGATGTTCTATTTACTATTGTCCAATAGTTATTGCTCTGCACTGCCAAGCGATCGCTATCTTTCGGGATTATTGATGTTCTATTTACTATTGTCCAATAGTTATTACTCTGCACTGCCAAGCGATCGCTATCTTTCGGGATTATTGATGTTCTATTTACTATTGTCCAATAGTTATTGCTCTGCACACAAAGCGATCGCTGTATTTGGTGATTATTGATGTTCTATTTACTATTGTCCAATAGTTATTGCTCTGCACACAAAGCGATCGCTATCTTTCGGGATTATTGATGTTCTATTTACTATTGTCCAATAGTTATGACTCTGCACTGCCAAGCGATCGCTATCTTTCGGGATTATTGATGTTCTATTTACTATTGTCCAATAGTTATGACTCTGCACTGCCAAGCGATCGCTATCTTTCGGGATTATTGATGTTCTATTTACTATTGTCCAATAGTTATTGCTCTGCACACAAAGCGATCGCTGTATTTGGTGATTATTGATGTTCTATTTACTATTGTCCAATAGTTATTGCTCTGCACACAAAGCGATCGCTGTGTTTGGCAATTATTGATGTTCTATTTACTATTGTCCAATAGTTATTGCTCTGCACACAAAGCGATCGCTGTGTTTGGCAATTATTGATGTTCTATTTACTATTGTCCAATAGTTATTACTCTAATGAGAAAGCGATCGCTGTGTTTGGTGATTATTGATGTTCTATTTACTATTGTCCAATAGTTATTACTCTACTGAGAAAGCGATCGCTATCTTTCGTGATTATTGATGTTCTATTTACTATTGTCCAATAGTTATTACTCTGCTGAGAAAGCGATCGCTATCTTTCGTGATTATTGATGTTCTATTTACTATTGTCCAATAGTTATTACTCTGCTGATTAAATTTCAAAGCTTTTACAGGTAAAAGTTTCAGCCTTTTTCTGTCAAACATTGATGTTCTATTCCGTTTTAGGGAGAGGTAATTATCAATTATTGAAAGCAGTTTCCGCGCGTTATGAAGTACATATGCGGAGCAAGTGCGACAGCGATATACTTTCATGCAACAAAGCCATTATTAATTGTTGAATATAGCAGTACAAAAAAGTGTTAGAGCATTGATAAAATTGAAATCCTTTACCTACAGAATTTTGGTAGTCCCGATCGCGTAATGGTATACAGCAAAAAAGAATACCTGGCACGGGAGCAAGATGCTCCCACTGTTCTCGTAACAAATATTACCGGACAATACATGACCATTAAAATGCACCACCGCTAAAGTTTTGACTTAAGCTGAATGCTATATCAAAATCTCATCATAAATATCGGCCATTGTTAAAGTTAACCCTACCGACTTTAATTCTAAACAATCTTCTTTTCCTAAACTTTCCTTAGACCAATAACCAGTTTTTGATGGACGATAAACTTCTACTTTCATTTCTGTTTGATCAACCAATACATACTCTTGCAAACTTCCTAAACTTTGATAATTCAATCGTTTTTCTCGTCTGTCTAAATTTTGGGTAGAAGGGGAAAGTACCTCCACAATTAAATAGGGATAACTCTTGTAATATTTTTCTGTATCTTGTGGGTTGCAAGTTACCATCACATCGGGATAATAAAAAATATCCGAGCTATTTTCCGCAATGGCAATCTTGACTTTCATATCTGCAATAAAAGTTTTACATCCGCTTCCCCGTAAATGTGTTAATAAACTAGCGTAAATATTACCTGAAATGCGGTTATGTTCTTCACTGCCACCAGACATAGCGAATATTTGACCGCCGAGATATTCATGGCGAATGGGACTCATTTTTTCCCCTTCCAGATAATCTGTGGTTGAAATAAATGCAGTTGCTAATTCCATAGTTATTAGTTTCTCAATATTATATGGATAATTATATCTAAACCTGGGTATAAGTCTGGCATCTTTTCTGATTACTAACTTAGTCAGGGATTACTTCTGACTTCTGACTTCTGACTTCTGACTTCTCATCCCGCGCCATTCCCCAGACGGAATAAACGATGCCCAATAATAAGGATGTTGATATCCCTCAGTTCCCAACATCTCTAACTGTGTCTGTCGCATTGCCTCTGAGCGCCCCTCATTCTTCAACACCCTCTGATAATATTTCACCATAAAATCCTTCGTGGCAAAATCACCCACCTGCCACAAACTAATTACCTGACTTTCACTACCAGCAATAGCTAACGCCCGACGCAAACCATAAACTCCTTCTCCCACATTCACATCTCCGACTCCTGTATGGCAAGCAGACAATACCACCAACTTTGTACCGCCTAAACTCAAATTCGCAATTTCTAACGCCGTCATCACTCCATCTTCATTACCGCTTTTACGAATGTTGACCCCTGCTAAAGCTAGACCTGAACGTAACAGTGGGTTTTCTAATTTTCCTGGTGCACCCGAGGTGGTAAGAGCATTAAAATCGGATTCTCCTATCAGACCGACTCCCAATATTGGCGGTGCAACTTCTTTCAACTTTTCCAGAAAGAAACCGTGGGTAGCAATATGGAGTATTTCTGGTGCATTGACTTGTTTGAGCGCATTTTCTGTAGCATTCGACTTGGTTAACAAAGTCACTTCTGATAACATTGGTGCAATAGCTTCTGCTTCTGCTTGCGTTCCCGGTAATGTTCCAAAAGTTAAGTTTTCTGGAGCAAATAAAGAACTGCCAATATCTCTAGTAGGTTTTTTGTTACCACGTTTACTATTAGCAACCAGTTGAGCAGAATTAGGATTTCCTGGGGTGTCGTATTCGGGGTTGGCAACTAATATCGGTGGTTGTTTAGAGGGAAAGTCGATGTCAAGTTTGAGCAGGTCGCGTCCGGTGGTGAGGTAGGTAATGGTATAGTTTTCGATTAAATATTGGTTGTTTTCATCCACGAGAGCAGCAAAGGGAATGAGGTTGAGTTGGGAGTCTGGAGATAACAGGATGTGTTTAGCATTGCCTAATTTTTCGCGGATGGGTTGCATTACCTGTTGGTCTAAGGTACGGGCAACTTCTTGGATGGAACTATTTGGTTCTGATAATTTGTCGCGAAATTCGCTGATGGTGTTGTGGATGGGTTCTACTGTTCCCAGGTCTAACCATTGGGGTGCGCCTGTGGAATGGAGGATGTAAACTGCGTAGCGGGGTTCTCCCCATTGTTCACCTGGTTTAGCTTTGAAATCGTAAGGATAATATTGCATTATTTCCACTAATGCTGCATCAGCAGGAATTAACTTTTGTACTGTTTCAATAGTTACTGGTTTATTGGTCTTAGCAAATGCTGCACTAGCTAGAGAAAGGTCAACTTCTAATTTCTCTGCTTTACCTTTGAGGGTAGCTATTTGTTGGCGATATTGTTTTGGTGGGATACTTTCCGGTTTGTTGTAGATAAGGGCAGCTATTTGAGCGCGGGTGGTTGCCAGATCATCAAGGAGTTTTTCGTTTTCTGGGGTGAGGTTATCGCGGATAGCTTGGAGTGAGTCAGTGACAGACTCTAGGATGCGACCTTTGCGCCGGAGAATGCTAGTAAGGGCAAGGTTGGCCGCGTCTGGGTTATTGGGTGCGCCCTGGAGATGCAGGAATATTGTTAGATGAGTTGTTCCTAAGAGCTTTATCATGGAAGCTTGTTTTTGACTTTCCGAACCTGTGGTTAGGAAAGAAGTGAGGGTCGCTTCTTCTACTTCCATTCCACGGACAAAATATTCAATTGCACTTGTTGTATCCCCTTGAAGATGGTAAAGTATTGCCAGGCTATTGAGACTGGTGGCAACATTTAGATGGTCAGCTCCTAATGCTTTCTCAAATATTGCTAGAGACTTTTGCTGGAAGGGTTCAGCTTCTTTGTACTTCCCTTGGTCACGGTACAGTCTTGCCAGGTTATTAAGGCTGACTGCAACGCTTGGATGATCAGCTCCTAATGTTTTCTCTCTGATTTTCAGAGACTTTTGGTATCGGGATAAAGCTTCTTTGTACTTCCCTTGCTCTTGGTACAGTCCTGCCAGGTTGTTAAGGCTAGAGGCAACATTTGGATGGTCAGTTCCTAATGCTTTTTCAAATATTTCCAGAGACTTTTGGTATCGGGGTAATGCTTCTGTGTATTTCCCTTGGACACGGTACAGTTCTGCCAGGTTGTTAAGGTGGGTGGCCACCTCTGGATGATCAGTTATTGATGCTTTCTCAAATATTGCCAGAGACCTTTGGAGTAGGGGTTCAGCTTCTGTGTAATTTCCTTGGTCTATGTACAGTACTGCCAGGTTGTTAAGGCTGGTGGCAACGTATGGATGGTCAGTTCCTAACGCTTTCTCTCTGATTTTTAGAGACCTTTGCAATAGCTGTAAGGTTTCTGTGTACTTCCCTTGCTCACGGTACAATCCCGCCAGGTTGTTAAGGCTAGTTGCAACCTCTGGATGGTCATTTCCTAGTGCTTTCTCTCTGATTTTTAGAGACCTTTGGTGTAAAGGTTCGGCTTCTGTGTACTTCCCTTGGATATGGTACAGTCCTGCCAGGTTAGTAAGGCTAGAAGCAACCTTTGGATGGTCATTTCCTAATGCTTTCTCTGATATTGCTAGAGACCGCTGGAATAGCTTTTCGGCTTCTTTGTACCTCCCTTGGTCTTTGTACACTAATCCCAGGTTGTTGAGGTTAGTGGCAACATCTGAATGGTCAGTTCCGAATGCTTTCTCTTTAATTGCTAGAGACCTTTGGTATAAGGATTCGGCTTCTTTGTACTTCCCTTGGGTGTAGTACAGTCTTGCCAGGTTATTAAGGCTGACTGCAACGTGTAGATGGTCAGCTCCTAATACTTTCTCTTTAATTGCTAGAGACCTTTGGTATAAGGATTCGGCTTCTTTGTACTTCCTTTGGTCTTGGTACAGTAATGCCAGGTTGTTGAGGCTAGTGGCAACCTCTGGATGATCGGGTCCTAATGCTTTCTCTGTAACTGCTAGAGACCTTTGGTATAAGGATTCGGCTTCTTTGTACTTCCCCCAATCACGGTACATTCCTGCGAGGTTGTTGAGGCTAGTGGCCAGGTCTGGATGATCAGTTCCTAATACTTTCTCTGATATTTTTATAGACCTTTGCAATAGGGGCTCGGCTTCTGTATACTTCTCTTGGTCTTGGTACAGTAATGCCAAGCTGTTGAGACTAGTGACAACTTTTGGATGGTCAGTTCCTAATACCTTCTCTGTGATTGCAAGAGACTTTTTATATAGGAGTTCGGCTTTGGTGTAGTTTCCTAGGTAAAAGTGCTGCAGACCTAAAAAGTTAACAAGTAGGGCAGTTTCAGGGGTTTGAGAAGCACCTGCATTTTCTAAAATAACTAAGGCACGTTCTAATACTGGAATAGCTTCACTATATTTGCCCTGTTTTGACAACTGAGCAGCTTGTTGAAGAAGTTGCTCTAGTTCCTCTACTTCCCCAGACTGTTGCGCTACCACAGCAGGCTTAATTTCCCCCACCACTGGCTTAACCATCCCCACAGTTAACCCACAGATACTAATAATTGTTGCTCCCCACACCAGAGAATATCTAACTATCCCTTTCATAAAATTAACTCTTAAAATTGATATTACTCAACTATATCTCTGTAGAACTAACCAGTTATGCAATTTTCTTTCTATATTTATTTCTGTTCTTCAGTCTCAAAACTAACGTCCTCATATAAAACATCAACAGCACAATTAAATTCAATACTAGATAATGTAAAATCTTCTCCCTCAGTATATGCAGAATAAAGCCACATTCTCCCTTCACCACGCTGATAAATCTCAACATAAATTGATTCTGAATCTACTAAAACATACTCTTGCAAACTCGAAAATTGACGATAATATTTAAACTTATCGTCGCGGTCGTAACCCCTTGTACTGGGAGAAAGAACTTCAATAATAACACTAGGATGTTGGATAAAGTCGCGAGATTTTAAATCATCAGCATTGCAACTAATCACTAAATCTGGATAAAAATAACGATTATTTTTAGCATCCTGAACTTTGGCATCTAACACATTAATTCTACAGCCTTTTTGACGAACAGAGGAATGTAAAGCCGTAAAAAAATTGAGAACAATATTATTATAAGGAATATTATTTTCAGTCATAGCTAAAATTTTTCCATCCACATATTCATGGCGAAATTCCTGTTTAGCTTCCCATTCTAAATATTCTTCCGCTGTCATTTTTTGAGAATTTTCAGGTTGAGCAATCATAATTTCCTCTTTTCTTTCTTTTGTTCAATTATATATACCACTTTGAAAAAAGAATGATACAAAATTCCCCCCTTCTCTCCTAAATAACTAAAGCCACTAATACACTAAATGTTTAAAGCTATAAAACCTCATCATAAATATCAGTCATTGTTAAAGTTAACCCCACCGACTTTAACTCTAAACATTCTTCGATATGTAGCAATAATGCGTGAGATTCGGTATTATATCATGTCCGGATAATAGCGTGATCAAAAAACTTTCTCCTTTTCCTACTCTTTATTCTTTCTTCTTGCTTCTTTCTTCTTCTTTCTTCCCTCCTGACTCCTGACTCCTGACTCCTGACTCCTCCTTATAAGTATTCAACCGGACATAATATTAGATATTTAAGACAAATTTACCATGGCAGAAGTAAGCAAAAAAAAATTGGCGTTGCTGAATTGAAGTATGAATGCGCGATTGTTTGGTTCTAGTCAAGCCCCTGCTGGTCCCCCAATGCGTGGGGAACTTTTAGAGTTTTATTCCCCCCACGCATTGGCTTGCTCGGCTAGCTCTGCATCATACCCAGAATCAGCAACGCCAAAAAAATTTTGTTAAGCAGGATATCTAGACAACATACTCGGCATAAATCAAACCCCGACCGTGCAATATCTCTCCATCTAGCAAGAGCTTCACCTCCACATTACCGCTCACCTCCTCAATAAAACTATATTGACGCGCTCTGTTATCGGGCACTACCAACTCCATCGCACTATCAAAATTCACTGCAACCGACAAACTATCGCGCTCATCTGCTGCCTCCACTCGCAAACTTTCGGGCATGGGCACACTGCGATGGGCAAACACGCTAGCCATAATTCCCGGCAATCGCATCGGTAACACCCCAGTCCTCGACCATTCCCAGTCGATCGCCAAAGTTGTCCCAAGAAAAATCTTTCGCAACCTATTTCCCAAATAAACGAATATATAAGATAACCCCCACTCAGAATGGTCTCTGTTAGTACGTCTATCTAAAACCAGAGTCAAAGTTTGACCGTCATTACAAGTTGCAAAAGCGACAAACCACTCCCAACCGATATCCTCCCCCCAACGAAACCGACCAAAGTTGCGGTCATGGTAGCAAAACCAATCTCGATGGATGGGAAAATTCACCCCGCCAACAGATAATTCCCCCGCCACTTGTAAACCAGGCACCAAACCCCAACCAATAAAACCGCTACCGAAAGGAGATTCTTCTGTTACTAACAATGGTGTGGCCTCCGCAGAAGCTGTAAAGGCGATCGCCAACCCAGACCCTTCATCTTGCACCGTTACCTGTGATTGTCTGCCATCTATTTCTAAAGAAACATTCTGACCTTGTAACCGCAAGGGTTCGCGACTCACAGTTTCCGCCACCCATCTCTGGGGGTAGGCAGTGCCGAATGTTGCTAAATTATTGTCCTGATGAAGTTCAGCGGGCAGAAATTCTCTGGGTATAGTAGCAATAAAACTCAATTGTAGTTCGCCCCCAGTCAGTCTACCGCTGAGAGTCAAATTCACCAAAACTCTCAGCCCACTTTTGGGTTCCATTAAAATAAAATGATACCAGTCTTTCCAGTCTAAAGGTGCTGACTGGTCAGTAGTAGGAATGCGTAATTGTTCTACACTAGCTAATGTTCTTTCATCCATAGTTATTTCAGTTATCAGTACATCCAGTGATATCAAGTAGTGTGACAAGCCTAAAATTTTCCAACACTTCCCACACTCCCCACATTCCCCTCCACCGGAGGGGTTATATAGAATCCGGTTATATAGTATATGTTGATAATTTCTTAAATTACTTCAAACCTTTAATCTCCCCTACTCCCCACTCCCCTCTTCCCCTCCACCGGAGGGGTTAGGGGTGGGTCCCCTACTCCCAACTATACAATAACTATTCAACCGGATTCTATATTAGGGGTGGGTACCCACACTTTGCTTTTTTCAGCAAACCCTAACGGGACTTACACAAAAAAGCAGCAAAAAATAGGCTCAAATATAGATAGCCAGAGGCTTTTACGTCGAAAAGATATAATTCCTTTATTACCAAGGGTTCTAGCCATTTTTAGGGCTTTGACGTAATTCCCTTGTCTAGACTGACTTTTCCTGCGGAATGCTGCGCAAACAAGCATTTTTCTGCCCAGAAAATGTGTAAGTCCCACTAAGTCTTTGTTGGGTTTCCTTTGTCAACCCAACCTACAAAATGCTAATATTTGTTCATTCGGCGTTGGTGAAAAGAGGTATGATATCATGTCCGGATAAGAGCGCGAACAAAAAACTTTCTCCTTATATTCCTCTTTATTCTTCTTTCTTTCCTCCTGACTCGGTCCTCCTGACTTCCCCTCCTGGGAGGGGTTAGGGGTGGGTTGGGAGGGGTTAGGGGTGGGTTGGGAGGGGTTAGGGGTGAGTTGGGAGGGTTAGGGGTGAGTTGACTCCTCAATAATTAAGGGTGTTGCTGAATTGAAGTATGAATGTGCGATTGTTTTTTTCTCGCCTTCGCCCCCGCGCATCCCCCGTTCAACAAAAAGCGCAGCAACATCTGGCTTCCCCCTTTTCAAGGGGGACGGGAGGGGGATCAAGGGGGACTTTTAGAGTTTTATTCCCCCCAATTTTGGCTTGCTCGGCTAGCTCTGCATCATACCCAGAATCAGCAACGCCTAATTAAGATTAATATCATATACGCGCTTCACCAACGCCGTTCATTCATTGTCAAAGTTGAATAGATTTAGATTCCCCAATTACATCTTCAACAAGAGTTTGAGGTTGGGAGGGGCGAGTTACAACTTCTGGTGCTAAAGTAGCGATCGCTTCTAATATGGTTGCTATCCTGGGGGAAATAACTGCTAACCCCAAAATAATTGCCTCAAACCAAAGATCGCCATTCATTCCGAATTCTGCGCTCAAAGCTTCCCTGGTAGAATTCTTGGGAACTAAGCTCTGAATATTACTGTTATCTGGCAGCAGACTCCACAACCACAATTCCCAAAAAATCAACATTCCTCCCATTCCTGTTGTACCACCAATGGAATTAGCAAAAGCAGTAGCAGACGACTGACTAATCTGCAGCCACCGAAGCACTTTTGCCGATGCTAAAGCAACTACACCATTTTTAAAGAAGCGAGTACGACTCAGGCGATCGCTTAACTGATGTCCCATTTCACTGTCAGCATACTCATTTCCTACTTGGGCAAGAACTACCAATAGTTCCACTACCAACCACCGTACTGGCAAGAAATTTAATCCCGGCAATGCTGTTGCCAAAACATAACCCGCCTCAGTTGCCTTGGCATCAGCAATAGCTATGGGGGTTACAAGTTCGGCAATAGTGCCCAAAGTCTTACCAATACGAGGTGACAACATTGCTAAACCCAAGAGAATATTACCCAACCAGCGATCGGTATCCGTCCCTAATTTAGCAACTACTGTTTCTGCCAAAAATGGTGGCACAAAAATTTGCTTACCTACCCCCTCTGCTTCCACATCTGTTTCAACCAAACTCAATAACCATCTTTCCCAGATATAAAGTAATCTTTGGGTTCCCGGTGTCTGAGTGCTGCCCCCTAAAATAGTATTAGCGATCGTCAAACTTTCAGATATCCAACCAGGGAGTTGAGCAGAGGTAAGAGCAACTATTCCATTTTGATAAAAAACAGTGTGTTTAAGTTGTTCCAGCAATTTACTGCCTGGTAAAGTTTGAGCGTATTCTTCTCCTTTTTGAGCAATAACGATTAAAAGTTCTGCCACCAACCAACGAGTAGGAATTTTATCCAGATCGATGACCCCTGATATTAAGCCAAAAATACCCGCCATAGTAGGGTCTAAAGTATGAGAAAATCCAGAATTAGTTTCCCCAGAAATAGGAAATTTAACAACAAGGAGAAACTCTACAACTTGAGGATGCGGTTGTACGACTGGCATAAATGCTACATCAATAGGAATAGCCTCTTCTTGAATGCCAGGAAATCGCAACCAAGTTTTTAACCTTTGTCCAGGTAACACATCCCCAGGAAGAGAAATTGTCATCATTTGATTAGCATCACTACCCGAAAACAGATAAATGTATTCTGGTTCGAGGCTTTGGTTTGCCGATACAACTAAATCGCCATCTACTACCCAATCATCTAAAGTAGGGCGTAACAGTATAGCCTCCTTCATTCGGTTGTGAAAAGACATTCGTAGAAGCACAGTTGAACCAGGTTGTAGCTGGAATTGAAGTTGCGGAAGTTGGAATGAGTTCATATTTGCCTAAATCTTGTAAATTTTTTGGGTAGTAGTGATATGGCGCTACGCGCAAGTCAGAAGTTAGAAGTCAGAATTCAGAAGTAATATCATGTCCGATTGAATACTTACACTTTAGAGGAAGGAAGGCAGAAGGCAGAAGCGGTGCGACCCCGCGACGACGCCAGCTCGCTTGCGGAACGCTGACCAACAGAGGGAATGCGCACTCCTGTGAGGACAGAAAAGGTTAGAAGGGAAAAGGTTTTTTATCATTGATTATCCGGACTTGGTATAACCTATTTGCGTAGTGCTATGTTTTGATAAAAAGTCAACTAGAGAGCTTAGAGCTTATCTTTATCTTTATCTATATCCCTGTTCCCTCCATACCTATTCCCTAATTTTACAAATAGGGAATAGGTTTTTTATCATTGATTATCCGGACTTGGTATAACCTATTTGCGTAGTGCTATGTTTTGATAAAAAGTCAACTAGAGAGCTTATCTTTATCTATATCCCTATTCCCTGTTCCCTCCATACCTATTCCCTAATTTTACAAATTTCGATAAATCACATAGTTAATCAGTTGTTTCAGAAAGCGACGGTCTTGCAGAGACGATCCCCAATTTTCTCCCGGTTGCAAAGGAGATTCTGGCCTGAGAAAATCCATAGACTCAAAAATATTGTCAGCTTGGTTGGCGAGAGTTCGAGCTAAATACCAACCGTGGTCGATACTACCGCAACGCTTCATTTCTTCCAGAATAAACTCAATTTGTTCTGGTGTTTTCTGTTCCCGTGGCAGCGCCAAAATTTCTAAAATCCGATCCGCAGCGTTGCTGTTAGCAATAACATGATTCAACATAATTGTGCGTTTACCTTCATAGATATCTCCCCCTATTTCTTTACCATAGGTTTTCAAATCTCCCAATATATTAAGTAGATCGTCTTGAATCTGAAAAGCAATCCCCAGAATCATCCCAAACCGAGTTATATCTGCCAGAGGTTTAACTAGCTCAGTAAGATTCGCCGTAGGGTGTCCAATAATTAAACCGATCCGCAAGGGAGTCATAAAAGTGTACCAACAAGTTTTCTTGACACACATGGTAAAATAGTCTTGGTCTGTTAGATGACCAGTATTATTAGCCACCCAATCCAACTCCATTGCTTGCCCTTCCACAGATTGCTGTGCCATAAATTCTATTTCATGCAAGACATTGAGAGTTTTTTGTATGCCGATCGCCGATAGGTTTTCCAGTAATAGACCAACGGCTAAAACATTAGTAGCATCGCCAACATTAATTGCCCGAGCTATCCCAATAGCGTGATGCAGAGTTTCTTTACCCCGCCGAGACTCAGAACCATCTTCTATATCATCATGTATTAAAAAAGCATTATGATATAGCTCCAGAGCTGCCGCTGTTGTCAAAGCTCTATCCCCCATTCCTCCCATTGCCCTTGCTGCACTAATACACATTGTAGGTCGCAACATCTTCCCCTTACGAAATGGATAATCTTTCAGCATTTCGTATAGCGGAGCATAACCTCCGGATATATCGCGCTTAAAATCAATAAACTGCATAATCCTGCCAGTAATTGCTTGTCGAGATTGTTGCAATGTCTCATTAATAATAGTCTTATCAAACTGGGGTTTCTCTGGACTTGGAGGAGTTGCAATACTCTCTGCCTCATCTGGTAGTTGTATGCTACCTCCGTTAGGCAATGGTATAGTAGTTTCTGTCCCTACAGATCCACCATTGCTATCATCTGGTTTAGGGGGGTGAACTTGAGTCGGCTCAACTTTGACTTCTGGAGCAGTGTTAGCTATGGCTAAATGGCCGTTACTACTACTTTGATTTCCATTGTGACCATTGCTATTATCTTGTTTAGGGGGGTGAACTTGAGTAGGTTCAATTTTGACTTCTGGAGCAGTGTTAGCTATGGCTAAATGGCCGTTACTACTACTTTGATTTCCATTGTGACCATTGCTATTATCTTGTTTAGGGGGGTGAACTTGAGTAGGCTCAACTTTGACTTCTGGAGCAGTGTTAGCTATGGCTAAATGGCCGTTACTACTACTTTGATTTCCATTGTGACCATTGCTATTATCTTGTTTAGGGGGGTGAACTTGAGTAGGCTCAACTTTGACTTCTGGAGCAGTGTTAGCTATGGCTAAATGGCCGTTACTACTACTTTGATTTCCATTGTTACCATTGCTATCATCTGGTTTAGGGGGGTGGACTTGAGTAGGCTCAACTTTGACTTCTGGAGCAGTGTTAACTATGGCTAAATGGCCGTTACTACTACCTTGATTTCCATTGTTACCATTACCATTAGCAGTAGATTGATGTCCGTTAGCTACTAGAGCAGTTACTTGGTTGGTTTGATGATCGTGTTTTTTGAGTTCCTGTTCCTTGGGCATTTCTATGGAAATTTTTACCAAGACTGAATTAGTCTTACCATTACCATTAGACTGGCTTTCATTTGCTAATAGAACAGTTCTTCCGTTTCCTTGGACCTCTATTTTTTCAGCTTCCTGTCCTTTTGGCACTTCAATAGAAACTGTTAACAAAACTGAATCAGACTTCCCATTGGAAGGATATCGGTAGTAGTTCTCTGCTTTATCGTTTGAGACAATGGTTTTTGCTGGTTTTTGAGAACGCTTTGATTTGTGAGCATCAGGTTGGTACACTAACCAAGTAAAAAAACTCAAGACTATACAACATAAAAATATGGCAAACATAAATTTTCTATAGCTCAATACTCTTCAAGACAAACATTTTATCACTTAACATGAAACACATTTTTTTAGTACAACAAGCAACAAATAATAATATTAATAGGGAGTAGGGAGTAGGGGGAAAGAACTGATAGTTTCTGTGGAATAATTTATTTTATTTTTTATTATTGAACTAGATTGCCTTTGATTGCTAGGGCAACTATCTTTCCTTCTGGCAGGTTGTTGATGAAATCAGCAAAGATGTAGCTGTTGCCAATGGGAGTATCAAATCTGTTACAAAATAGTGGTTTACCTGTGACTTCATCGAATACGGCCACATTGATACCCCAACTATAGCTGCCGAAGTTAATTTCTTGGCCATCGATATAAATTTTGGCTTTGGGTACTCCTCCTTCATAATATTTGGCTGTATAGCCATTGGATGTAGCAGTTATAGTGATTTTTTTTATTGCCATGTTAATTTTACGTCTGCTCTATTGGTTAATTGGCGTTGGTGAAAAGAGGTATGATATTTTGTCTGGATAAAAGCATAAACAAAAAACTTTCTTCTTCTACTACTGTTTCTTCTTCTTTCAAACCTCCTGACTCGGTCCTCCTGACTTCCCTCCTCCTGGGAGGGGTTAGGGTGGGTTGGGAGGGGAGGGGCGAGGGGTGGGTTGACTCCTAAATAATTAGGATTAATATCATACACGCGCTTCACCAACGCTGGTTAATTTTGTCTGATATTGACATCCTCCCGACGCTGCTCTACGAGACAGAGCGGGATTCCCGCTCCATCGCACCCGCCTTTCCTACAGAATGCTCCGCAAACGGGGATTTACTCTCAGATGGTCTTACAGTCGCTCCACAGACAAGCCAGCGCGGTCTTGGGAGTTTCCCCCATGAGCGACTGGCGCTGACACTGCTCCTCCCGCAGCCAATATATTTATACTTGCGTTTATATCACGGTCATTGTGGCTACCACACTCTGGACAATCCCACTCTCTGATACTTATCAAAAACACTGGTATTAAAAAGAACAATGCTTTTTTAACTTCCCTAGCGGGAAGTCCCGCGCTCTCCCGTTTTGCGCTTCGCATAACTGCGTTAACGGCTGTCGCCGACATGGCAAGCGGAGCATTCCGTCAGGAAAAGGCGGAGCAAGTGCGGCAGCTATTAGGGGAGCGTCGGGATGAAAGCCAGGGCCTTGAGTCGGATACCTCCACAAATAAAACCTTCCTATACCCTTGACAAGCTAGGAGATATGCATGTTATTATCAAGGTCAACACAGGGGGAGGACATCACCTCTGTTAAAACAGCGGTCACTTTTTTTTATGACTGAAGAATCCCGTGTTGTCGCGCCATGGGCAACGTCGGGAGTATGTCAATCGATCTGGATTACTTTTACTAGAAAAAAATAGAGCTAAAGTTTAACGTAGATAATTATAGCAGTTGAATGTATATATGTCGAGATGAAAAAGTCATATTACAGCGGTTTTCATTTGGGTAAACCACAGTAGGGGCGTTAACGATAGTTATGCGAAGCAAATGGCCATTTGCGTTCCGCAAAGCTCCGAATGGCGCCCCTACATGATTTTTGCTTGTGAAGATGTGGTTCATCAATTTGAAAAGCGCTGTAAATAGGGTTTGCTGAAAAAGTATGAGTGGTAAGGGGAGGAGTCAGGAGTCAGGAGTCAGGAGTTAGGGGAATTATAGAGGAGATAGTAGGAAGAATCGTCCCTTGATTTTTCGGCCCAACTCTTGACCAAAATCCTAAATTTTTTCACCATTACCACCTAAAACCTCGCACTTTTTGATACTTAAAAAGGCTAAAACCTTTATATATAAATACTTTTAGATTTAATCAGCAAGCCCTAAATATTTAATTTTTGTTTGTCATTTGAGTCTTGACTGTAGGTTTTGTTTTTGATAGAGTCCCAATAGTAGTTTGCGGGGTAGCGCGATCGCGCTCCCCAAACTCAAAAAAGCGATTAAACCTAAAAAGTGTCGGGAGGAAGTACGCAGCGCCCGTTTTAACGGCTGGTTAAAAACGACACGCGGGTAATAAAGCGAAGTAAAAATCTGCTATACTAGAGGAATAAGGAACAAGGTTTGTCGCCATGACATGAGCGTGCTTTGCGGTGAAATTCCGGTGGACAGGAGACGGGGAATTAACTTCCTACGACGGCTGTTAGCTCCGCATTCGGCATCGAAAAGCAAGTAGGCAGCTAGAGCAGCGAGAAGATTGCTCCAACCAGTGCGAGTAAAACCACTCGTGAAAGCTAACAAAAAAAAGTAAACTCACAGCTAGATTTCGATCTATGCCGAGGGAGGAGTTTAGGAGTCTGTTGACAGGCTTTAAGCAAATGTGGATTTATGAGGGGCTGCGTGCGGAATTTATTTCCGCACTTTAAACGCCCCGTCCCATTTGCGGTGGATTTGCCACAGAATCCAGGGTGTTTCAACCCCTGGAGATGTCAATTAGTTTAATGGCTTTTTCTACTGAGAAATAAGGCTTTGTTGCATGAATGTTGCGATCGACTTCGTTAAGCAGGTTCAGTACCCAACGAAGAGATAATAACCTCTAGGGGAATGTCCTGGGTTCGATCTGGCGATGTATTGTTGCACATTATGTATTTTCCCTCACGGTCTGTAAGCCATAAATAACCAAAACTCTCTAGGGGTTCGTAGGTAGTTGTACGAGGCCCACTAAATGGATTATTTATCTCTGTATAGAGAATGGCTTCTTCAGTAGTACTTAAATTCATCACAAAAGTCTCAAGGGCACCTTTGAGCGGTGTGACTATTTCAACACAGTCAGTTGGATATAGTACATAAGGAGTAGAAGTGGTGTCTGGAGTGCTTTTTTCATTTTCCTTTGAGTTTTCTTTCTATCACCTTGTTTTTGAGTGGGCCGATATTAATCATCCAGAATTTTCCTTCTTTCAAGGTCTTTAATTCTATAGGTCTTAACTTATGTTCAACTTCTATGTATTAAGACGTTTCGTGACGTTCTCCTACATCAAATCAAAGATTATGATGTAGGCGGACCAACCTCACGGACGCGGGCTTTCTGTTTTGCTGGCGCAACGCTGCGCGTTACATGTCGCGGAGCGAAACACAGGGAGTGCAGCCACTTAACCCTGCACAGACACCAGACTACAAGACCCACCGCCTTTTTGTACTAAACAATTCTGTACTCCGGAAAGTTCCCTCAAGAGTTTTACCTTTTCATGGGTTGACGCTTAACTTCAGCAATTGAACCCCATACTCACTATTTGTTTTCATGGTTCTCTCAGGTGCGTACTACCGCTACTCCTGATATGATACAAATAACACAAAAAAGCACAAAATGCAAGAAATAAGCGGACGCTACGCGGTTTATTTGTTGTTCGGCAATTCCCCTCCCGTTAACTTATGTATAACGGGAGACCCCTTGCCGACATCAAAGTTGGTGGGGTTTTCTGATTTTTTTCTGGAACTAACAACAGAAACCGAATAATTGGACAAAAATTGACATAATGTTAGATATTCCTTTAAGCGATCGCCCTTGAGAATTTTTGTCTTCCCCAACCTTTCTGGCAAAAGAGCGACCGCCATTTGGCCATCAGTCAATTTCCGTTCTACTGAACTTATCCTAACTTACCCAACCGTTGGTCACGCTCCGCCATCGCTCAACGGATAGAGATTACAAAGGGACTTTAACATCAACAACTAGATCGCCAATTCCTAGAGCGCGAATTGTCACATCATCTCCGCTACCTAGTCCAGTATCTTTGAAGGTGACATAGGTTATTAATTCCGAGCCAGGAACAACATTTTCAAAGTAGTCCGGATCGATGCTTTGCACATAACCGTAATCATCATCTACGGCCACAACAGTCACAGTTTGGTTTAATATCTCTATTGCTTCCAGTACAGCTTCAACCAAATTTGAACTGTCAGGCTGCAGTTCGACTACAGCTCCTACCCCTAACTGACTCACCAAGTTATTATAGGTGGATATGAAAGGTCTGGTTACTAGGAATATGGGAAGGATATTAGCATTATTGATTGCGTCCTTCGTCTGAGCCACAGAAGGATAGTCTTCTGCCTCATCGAGAACTGTATCTCCATTGTTTGGCGTACCTTGTGGATAATCCCCTGCTTTTTTATAAGCATCATCTGTAGAGATAATAGCAATCCGACGAGTCTCATCTCGGAATTCCAACTCGCCATCTGTCCGTAAAGCAACTTGCATCAGAGCTGACAAGGATGACTCGGGGAAGTCCTTTCCTCCTCCAAGAGTGGCTAACCCTGCAACTGCGTCCTCAAATACACTACTGTCGCTCGTCAGAGGCAACTCCGTCTTGTACACATAATAATCAGGAGTTCCATAAATCTTCTTGTCTGCGAAACTTGCCAGACCGAAGTTTGTATCGGGTTGGACAGCTTTCAATTCTGTCACTAAGTCAGGAATCACTGTCTTGAGAGTTGGCAAATCATCTGAGAAGGAACTGGTCAAGTCTTGGGTGAGGATTAAATCCACAGGCAGTACCCCTGCATCTTCTGGAATCGGAATAGTGACTGGCATCACAAATGTTCCATCGGGAGGAATGATAATCGTACAATCATCATCCCCCAAATCACAATTTAGAATTTCTAGGCCAATCGCGTCAATTAAGGAACCAAGACCATCAGGTGTCTCGTTGAGATTATCAAAGCTAATACGAGTTTCAGTGCCTGTAGCTTTAACGCCATAGCTATAATCCTGCCAATCGCTTTTAGATAAACCTTCCCCATTTGCCTCCAGTTTAGCAATAGTGGTATTTCCCCAATGGACATTCAGCTTGTTTTCTGGGTTTTCTGGACGGGGGCTGAATCCAAAGGTTAATTTGTAAGTCTTACCTGCCTCAGTGGGAACATCCTGATAGATTTGAGTTACTTGATTGAAACTGTCCAGTTCCACATATTGTTTCCCATCTTTGGCATTGCTTGCTCCATAGAAGATATCGCGGTCTATTTCCATCAAGAAACCCTTGGACAGTTTCCAGCCATTAAATGAAGTTTCGTAAGTTAGTACTGTGTCGATCGCTGGATCTTCAAAGCTGCCATTCAATACTAAGTTCTCGGCAGCGGCCGATGATGGACTGATATTCAAGCAGGTAAATGCCAGTAGCACTGACATCACCCAAGGTAATATTCGTTTCATAGTTGATGAGATGAGTTGTCGAACAGTTTTCAGTTTCCAGCGTAACTTCAGAAAAGCTAAGTGTCAATACCGATACACATTTTTTTTCACTATGTTGTCCCTGTAGCAGTAATTTTAGACAAAAAAATTAACCCCTATCAACCTGTCAAATTCGACTGAAGTAGAGAGCGGCTGAGTTTTAGAAATTGGACTTGAGGCCAGAAGCGATCGCCACTGCGGCACTTAAGAATGGCGATCGCTTTTCTCTAGAAGGGGAAGAGATTGTGCTTTCTAGGAATGGACAATTGATAATTCAAGTAGTATTCTGCCTAATTGATGTCTCCAGGGGTTAAAACACCCTGGATTCTAAGCAGATGTGATGGGTGCGGGCGCTATTGCCACGCAACGCACTGCTTACGATACTTTTTAGTTAGACTATCTAACTTATATTGCTGTGGAAGCATCAAAACTTCCCTACTGACCTTGGCTAAGTCTAAACTTAGCTGTGTCGCTACTTTTTTAGTGATGTTAGCTGCACCATTGCAGTCTGCATTGATTAATATTCCTGCTGCTGAACGATACAAGCCACGGTTAACACACTTTCCTGAAGGTTCTCACCTTTTCCTACGGAATGCTGCGCAAACGGGTTTTTCACCAAATGTCGGTAAGAAATCTTCCGATGCGAAAACTAGCCTTACTCATGTAGCTTTCCAGTGGGAATATCCTGATAGATTTGAGTTACTTGATCCAAACTGTCCAGTTCTACATATTCCTCCCCATCTTTAGCATTGCTCGCTAATAAAAGTATAGGAAGCAATTAGCTTGCCGGAGCAGCTTGGAGTTCCCCACTTCCCTCGATCGTCAAGATGTTGACATTTTCCGTAGTGTGATCGGTTTCTTCATCTAAACTGGTCTCTTCCTCTATTTTGATTTCAACACCGTTATTAGTTAAGTTTTGATACCGCAGTCCAGCACTATCTGGACCGTTGTAGGTGGCGATAGCCGCAATCAACTGTGGCCCTTCCTCATAACCGCTCAAGCCGATATTGACAAAATTTTCCTGAATACCGCTGACAATTTGAGCTTGATACTTATGACCTGACCAATTGCCGGTATCACTTGCTTCAATAGCTAACCAACCAATGGTTTCCTCAGTGTGACCATCAGTTTTGATCTCCTCTTCTTGCATGGCCACTTGGAAGCTATCAGTAGTGGCTGGTTGTTGGCGAGTGTAAACAAAATCAGGGCCGTTGCTGGTCTGTAGCTCTGTAAATACTACTGGAGAAGCACCAAACTCGCTGCTGAAGTTCACTGTATCGAAACTGCTACTGCCCAAGTTCCTACCAACGGTTGTTGATGTATTATGGACTCCCACTTCCAGAACAGTGCCATCATCAAGTTTCCATTGTCCAGCTTCTAGGACTATGAAACTGAGGGTTTCTGTTGTATGGGTGCCATCAAAATTACTAGGTTCCTGCAGTCGGACATCAAAGCTATTGCTGGTGATGTTGCTCAAGCGTACTGCTACAGGGTGTGAGCCGAGGAAGGAAGGAGGTAAGGCTAAGACAACCGGAGCAGTAAAGTTATGGCTGAGACTAACCGTTTGTATTTCATGGTTCAGGTTGGAAATACGGCCAAATTCGCCAATGACTGCAAGAGACTTCTCCACCACGCTTACTGCATCAATATAGCTACCCATACCATCTGATATCTCATCAAGATTGTCAAAGCTCAGACGAGTGCTGGTGCTAGTGGCTTTGAGCTCGTAGGTATAAGTCTCCCATTCAGTATCCGCTGCTGTTTTACTGAGATTGGCAACTATGCTATCTCCCCAACCTACATTCAGCTTGCTCTCAGGAGTGTCAGGGTTACCCTTAAATGCAAAGGTAAGTTTATAGGTCTTACCCGCTTCAGTGGGAATATCCTGATAAATTCCAGTCACACTATAACTGTCCATTTCCACAAGCTGTGACCCCTCAAAGGGCTTGCTTACCCATTTACTATCAATTTCAATTGCCAGTCCATCAGATAAATCCCACCCTTCAATTGAACGTTTGAAATCGACAAATTCGACTTCGGGTGTTTCAAAGCTGCCATTGACTACTATATTATCGGCAGCGATCGCTGATGAAGGACTGATATTCAAAAAGGTAAATGCCAGTAGCACTGACATCACCCAAGGTAATATTCGTTTCATATCTGATGAGATGAGTTGTGGAAAAGTTTACAGTTTTCAGCATAACTTCAGAAAAGCTCAGTGTCAATACCGAGACACATTTTTGCGGAGTGGCTCTGTCAAGAGCAGGTCTCTTCGCCATATCCATGAGACTAACAGAGGGAATGTTGACCAAGAGACAAGTTGTATACACCAATTCGTAATTTTTTTGTGACGCTTTGTATCAGTTTTGTGAAGCAGTTATATCATGTCCGGTTGAATAGTTACACTTTGGAGGAAGGAAGGCAGCTATGCTGAGGGCAAAAGGCAGAAGGGAAAGAAAGGTTTCAAGAGTAATGGTTTTTTATCACGCTATTATCCGGACATGATATTAATATAAGCTAGAGGTACTCATAACTAATAACTGTTTGCTGAAATGACAAATACTACCACAAAACGTCAGGAACAATTAGCCACATGGTTACGCTGCTTGATAGAAACTCTTCGCCTCCAGGGTGGGGAAACATGGAAAAATTTGGTGCATATTGTGTCTGAAAAAACTGCGACGATTGCTATTGATGGTACTATATTACAAGTAAGTGCCCAGGGGGGCGATCGCCTTCAACTTAACTTTGAGTATTTAGGAACACCAAACTCAATAGATTTCTGTAGCGATTCTCATACCTTTAGAGATATTGTAGCAGGTAGATTAACTATGGATGGAGCGATAGCAAATGGCCAAATTTATGCCCGTAACAATATGGATGAATTATTAGGTATATATGAAGTGGTGACACGAATTTTAGCCGATGGTGCTACTAATCATCAATTGCAGGAATTGTGGATGGAGTTTGACCAATCCTGGTCTGCTTCTTCTACTGGCAACCTACCATCACCCCTCGAAACACAGAAACCTACTTACAATTATTTAATCAATAATGTACCAGAAGATGTATTGACGATTGAGGTCAAACCGTATCTGGTAGATGACTAATATCATGTCCGGTTGAATAGTTACACTTAGGACGAAGGAAGGCAGAAGGCATAAGGGAAAGAAAGGTTTAAAGGGAGAAAGTTTTTTTGTCACTAATTATCCGGACATGATACAATTATAGAATTTTAGATATGACCAAAAATATAAGGTATAAAGCCTCCCCTTTGTAAGGGATAAAAAAGGAAAATCAGGACTTACGCAAACTCTTGGACAATACGCTACTTCTAGAGGGCAAATGCCATTTGCCCCTACAAGATATGGTGGTTCTGCGTAAGTCCTGAAATAAGGAAAATACTGATAACTGTTCACTGAAATGAATTACAAAACAGAACTCAATTCCCAAGCAAACATAGGCTTCACGCAGTCCCAAACAACCAACAGTAAGCGCATTGTGCTGACTACCTTCGGTTCCTTGGGTGACTTATATCCTTATCTAGCGATCGCTCAAGGTTTAAAAAAAACGAGGTCATTTACCCTTGATCGCCACTAGCGAGAGATACCGTCAACAAGTGGAAGCTCAAGGTATTGAATTTTATCCAGTCAGACCAGATAGTTTGCCAAATTTTGAAAGAGATGGGGAATTTCTGAGTCTGATGGTGTCCCAAGGGCGAGCGATCGAGTACGTTGTCTGTTATATGTTAATGCCGCATTTACGGGCTAGTTACACCGACCTAATGGCAGCAAGCACCGGAGCAGATTTACTAATAACTCATCCCCTCACTTTTGCAGGTTCTCTGGTGGCAGAAAAAATTGGCATCCCTTGGGTATCTTGTATCCTCTCGCCCTACTCTTTCTTATCTGCTTACGATCTTCAAAGTTATCTTTGGAGCGGAAATATCCCCCCTCTCTGATTACGAAAGAATACAAGTAACAGGGATGCAAGATGGTATGGCAAGGCATCTTCAGTGGCAATCGCGTTTCTTTTTCGCCCCTTGGCGACAACTACGAAAGGAACTTGGTTTAGCACCCAGTTGTCATCCTCTAGTTAGTGATTTGCAATCGCCATATTTAGTTTTAGCCTTATTTTCAGAGTTGTTGGCAGCCCCACAACTAGATTGGCCGTCCTCAACTGTGGTTACAGGTTTTCCTTTTTACCGCCCACAAAACTCAAAGGGTTTATCTGTAGAATTGATGCAGTTTTTAGATAGTGGAGAGTCTCCCATCATTTTTACTTTGGGTTCATTGGCAGTTATGACTCCCGGTAACTTTTACGTTGAGGCTGCCACTGCTTTGAAAGAGTTGGGTTATAGGGCTGTTTTGTTGATGGGAAAGGAAGCGGGACAAGTGTCGTCAGAGTTACTTCCAGAGGGAACAATTGCAGTTGATTACGCTCCACACTCAGAACTTTTTCCCCGGTCAATGGCGATCGTACATCATGGAGGAGTGGGTACTACTGGGGAGGCAATGTTGTCAGGTCGTCCAACGTTGATAGTACCTGATGATTTTGACCGTTATGATAATGCAGCGCGGGTGGTGAGCTTAGGTGTGGGTCGGCAAGTGAGTCGCGATCGCTATTCTGCTGCTGTACTAGCTGCGGAGTTAAAGCAGTTGTTGTTCGACCCAGTTTATCAGGAGCGAGCAGCTAGTGTGGGTCGCCTGCTACAAGCAGAAGATGGTGTTGGGGTGGCTGTGGATGCGATCGAGGGTTTGTTAGGACTAGGGAATTCATAATTAATAGACATCTCCTCCACGCTTATGGAGTAGGGAGTAGGAACGTTGCATAAGGGCGTCCGTAAAGAGTAGGGGGAAAGAATTGATAATTTATGCGGGATAATTGATTTCATTTTTTATCATTGGAGATGTCTAATATTATGTCCGGATAATTAGGGTTTGCGCTTCACTAGTCTTTTTTAAGGAGTAGGGGACCCACCCCTCGCCCCTCCCCCTCCCAGGAGGGGAGTAGGGGAGTAGGGTAGGGACGTTGCATAAGGGCGTCCGTACGGGAGTATTTTTTTGCCCAACTCTCGCCCAAAATACGCTCAATGCATGAGCATGAAGGGCTGAAAATCAAGGTATTTCAGACCTAAAAAGTCTAAAACCTTTACCTGTAAATGCTTTGATATTTATTCAGCAAGCCCTACAGCGGTTTTCATTTCAGTAAACCACAGTAGGGGCGAATGGCATTCGCCCTTATAGGTTTTTGGTTATGATGATGTGGTTTATCAATCTGAAAAGGGCTGTA
Organism: Okeania sp. KiyG1; assembly: GCF_014132355.1. Taxonomy (GTDB): domain Bacteria; phylum Cyanobacteriota; class Cyanobacteriia; order Cyanobacteriales; family Microcoleaceae; genus Okeania. The sequence goes on along the minus strand of NZ_BLZO01000118.1, from coordinate 79,118 downwards.
ATTAGCGATATAACTCCGTTCCGCTGACGCGACCAAAAAACTTTCTCTTTTGGCGTTGCTGAATTGAAGTATGAATGTGCGATTGTTTTGTTCTCGCCTTCGCCCCCGCGCATCCCCCGTTCAACAAAAAGCGCAGCAACATCTGGCTTCCCCCGATCCTGCGGGGGACGGGAGGGGGATCAAGGGGGAATTTTAGAGTTTTATTCCCCCCTATTTTGGGCAGGGCTAATTCATTGTCGCGCCTAGAATATTTACAACTCTATATTTTTGGTTAACTAACTCTAGCAAGATGTACAAAATTTCAAAGGATACAATTTTTCTCCCTTGACAATGAATTGACAAATGCTCCCCCACTCCCCCACTCCCCCACTCCCCGCTCCCCTACTCCCTTTTTCTCTGGTGACAATAAATTGACCCTGCCAATTTTGGGGGGCTAGGGGGGCAAAATTATACCCAGAATCAGCAACGTCTCTCTTTTTTCTTGCTTCTTCCTTCTTGCTTCTTCCTTCTTTATTCCCTCCTGACTCCTGACTCCTCCGTCGTTTATTTATAACTATTCAACCTAACATGATATAATATTAATATTTGCATTGGAGATAAATTTTTGATCGACGAACTGATATCATGTCCGTTGGTATCGTTTGTGTATAAAGTTGGGGAAATATCTAGCACCATATAAAGTTTTTCCTTCTCTTGTAGGAGCGATTTCCGTTCCGGAATGCTCCTAATTACCCGTTTGCGGAGCATGACCTAGGAAATCGCCCCTACTTCTTCCTTCTTCCTTACCTTCTCTATACAATATCGATGCTACCGGACATGATATGATATACTCAGCAATATTAAGTATATATCATATCTTTGGTTGATAAAAAAATTAAAGATAGATTTGATTTGCGTCCTCTTTTTTGATAATGAAAGCTACCCTTGACCTTGGAGAATTAAATGTCATTGCCAGATTTATTCGTTCTGGAAATGTTGTGTTTGATGTCGGTGCGTATATCGGTCAGTGGACTGATGAAGTTTTAAAATGCGGAGGCGATCGCCTGGAGATACATAGTTTTGAACCTCACCCGCAAACCTACCAAAAATTAGTAGGTAATCTCGCCCAAAAAATTAGTCTTGGGCAAGTTTTTGCCAATAACTTTGCCCTGTCTAATTCGGAAGAAATAAAAATCCTTTACGATTATCAGGATACTCGCTTCCTTAATACTTTATATCGCCGTAACTCCGAAGATGAAAAATTGTTTCATCTAGGAACGCCCAAGCAGTTTCCAATTTTGCTTACCACTCTTGATGCTTATTGTCAACGGTGGCAAATTAAACGGATTAATTTCCTCAAAATTGATATTGAAGGCAGTGAGTTGGATGTCTTAAAAGGAGCAACAAAAATGTTGCAGTCGGGCAAAATAGATTATCTCCAATTTGAATATGGCAGTACTTTTAAAGATGCAGGAATTTCCTTGAAAACTGTTTTTGAATTCCTACAACAATATCGCTATTCTTTGTTTAAAATTTTGCCTGATAAATTAGATTACAAACCAGAATTTTTGCCCGCAGATGAAGACTGGCAATGGTGTAACTTTTTAGCTGTTAACGAGCGTTTTGTTTCTGGAGTTTTGGGGCAGTTTCCCCAGATGTTCGATTTGGCAAAACTTTGTTCGCAAAATTCGATTCAACCAAGGGGCGTAATTCATATTGGTGCTTATGAAGGGGAAGAAATTCAAGCATATCAAGAAATGGGAATGGCAAATGTATTGTTTGTAGAAGCTAACCCCAAAGTATTTGACCGCCTCCAGAAAAAGATGGCAGGAATGCCAGAGGTGCGAGTAGCTAATTATGCTTTATGCGAGCGGAATGGTTTGGTGGATCTGCACATTGCTGCTAATGAGCAAAGCAGTTCGATTTTATCACCAAAAGATGATAGCGACCAGAGTATCTATACCAGAGAAATATCTAAAGTAACTGTAGAGGCAAAAACTCTGGATAGTCTCCTGGCAGAATTAGAATTGCCACCGGAAGATTTTAATCTCCTTAATATCGACATTCAAGGAGCTGAATTGTTAGCATTGCAAGGGGCGAGCAATGCGTTGCAATTTATAGATGGGATTAATATTGAAGTCAATTATGAGGAAATTTATCAAGGTTGCCCCTTAATTGACGATATCGACGAATTTCTGGAAAAAGTAGGTTTTGATCGGGTAGCAACGACCACACCTTATCACCATTCTTGGGGCGATGCTTTTTATGTCAAGAAACCGACTATTACCATGTCAACTTTGGGCAACAATGGCGGATTTGCCAATCAACTTTTCCAGTACGGTTTCTTAAAAATCTATGCCAAAGAACATAATTTGCGAGTAGAAACCCCAGAGTGGATCGGAAAAAATATTTTTGGGTTAGACGACCTGCTAATTAGGCGACCGCTCCCAGTTATTTCCGAAAATATAGAAAGCAATATGTCGATTTCTAGTATTGTCAATTCCCCAGAAACTTTAAGCAATGTTGATTTTTGGGGATATTTCCAATATCACACCGCTTACTATGTCAAACACCAAGAATATTGGCGATCGCTATTTCAACCAGTTGAGGAAATTCAAGGGAAAATGCAGGTGGCCTGGGAAGGTCTGAAGGCAAAAGGTAAGACAATAGTGGCAATACATTTACGACTGGGAGATTATTTTTATCTCTACCCTCATTGGATAGCTCCTTGGGAATGGTATGGCGAATGGTTGCGGGGTTTCTGGGAGACTCTGGAAGATCCGATACTTTATGTTGCCAGCGACGATGTAGAAGCAGTGTTGGGGTGTTTTGCCCAATATCAACCGATAACAGCAAAAGATTTAGGAGTTGAGTTACCAGAGGCAGAGTTTTATAGAGATTTTTATGTATTAAGTCACGCTGATGCTGTAGCAATATCGAATAGCACTTTCTCTTTTGCTGCTTCCATGCTCAACCAACAGGGCAAATTTTTCTGTCGCCCCCATTTTCCATCCCAGAAGTTGATTTCTTTTGACCCTTGGAATAGTTTGCCGTTGTTTAGGTAGTGGGACGTACATAATTTTGGCATTGCTGAATAAATGTGTGATTTCACAGGAGTCAGGAGTCAGGAGTTGTATGGGAATGGCTTCAATACCAGTTTTTAGGTTAGAAATTCTCTTTTTTTGTCAAAGAGATATCTCCTGCTCTTGTCTTTTAATCACACTTATTTATTCGTAATATCAAATCCGGTTAATTGCACTACCGAATCTGCTGATATAAGAGACTGTTGATAATTTCTTAAATTACTTCAATACTAGACATCTCCACCACGCTTATGGAGTAGGGAGTAGGAGGAAATAATTGATAATTTATGTACGATAATTGATTTGATTTTTGATGATTGGAGATGTCTATTTAATCTCCCCTGCTCTCCTCCACCGGGGGGTTAGGGGTGAGTCCCCTACTCTCAACTATATAATTAAGTATTCAACCGGATTTGATATAAGATTCTTTTTTCATGCATGGTATGATATCAAGTCCGTTTAATTCGGTATAAAAAAATGTTCCATCTTCAACCATTACCAAATATTTTTCTATCTCCGTTCTTAGAAACCTATGATAATCTATAGAAATCTATGATTATCTGTTCTATTCCTGCTTCATTCTGGCAACGTCGGCGTTATCCAGTCCACAAGCTGTCACGGTCGAACTGACCGCCATAGCTAAATTTAACGCTGCATTCAGGTCTCGATCGCAACTAAAATTGCAGCCTTCGCAATTGAAGACACGCTCCGATAAAGAAAGAAACTGTTTCACCTCACCACAGTGAGAGCAAGTCTTCGAGCTAGGAAACCATCTATCAACAACAATTAACTTAGAACCGTATAATTCACACTTATACTCTAACTGTCTACGAAACTCATAAAAACCCATGTCAGCAACAGCCTTAGCTAGCTTGTGATTTGATATCATTCCTGATACATTTAGGTCTTCTATTACTATCTGGCTGTGGTTTTTAGCCAAATAGGTTGTTAGTTTATGCAATGTATCTTTCCTGATGTTAGCTATTCTATTGTGTAACTGAGCTATCTTGAGTTGTGCTTTCTTCCAGTTAGAGGAAAACTTGGTTTTATTCCTGTTTAGGTATTGCAATCGTGATAGTTTAGATTCTAACTTTTTTGTAAGGTTTAGCACCTTCAAATACTTCACCAGTTGATAACGTAGCTAGAGATTTTACACCTAGATCAACACCAACCACGTCTACTGACTTCTCAGTAATTTGAGATTCTCTTTCTATTTTAAAGCTCAAAAACCAACGGCCTGCTTTTTTGCTAATAGTTACAGACTTAGGAGTGACATTATCTGGCAGTATTTCATAAGTTTTAATCCATCCAATTCGGGGCAGTTTGATCTGATTAAAACCGACTGTAATTGAACCATCCAAAGTGAAACTATCATCTCTACCTTTTTTTCTTGAATTTAGGTTGAGCAGACACTTTGCTGAAGCAACGTTTCCAAGCATTTGACAAATACCTCAAAGCATATTGAGGCGCTGTTTTAGATACTTCGTAGTACCAATAGTTATTAGGTTTAACCATTGCCACCAAAAGTTTATGCAGGTCGATAGATGTGGGAAATTTCAGTTTACCTGAAGAATTATTTGAATTGTGATCGAGAATGTTCCTAGTTAACCATAGTCCCCAATTATAAGCATGACGGGCTACACCAGCGTGTTTAGCCAGTAAAGTCTTTTGCCGATTGTTAGGGTGTAACTCAGTTTTAAATCCTAGTAGCATAAAACTAAATATAGATATTCAGAGATTATAGTAGATAATCATAGATTATGTCAAGCTGTTAATTACCCCACCTCCTATCTCCCCATCTCCCCATCTCCCCATCTCCCTAACAATTTCTTTATTTGTGAGTATTTAAAGAGACATGATATAAACTGGCTTTCTAAAATGTCTAATATAGTATCCGGATAATTAGTAATCGTATTAGAATAATAACCCTGAGTAAATATGCTTTTAAACTACTATTTATTATCTCTCTCCTCCTACTTAACTTTGTTAATAGATGAATAGGAGTTGACAAAATTACAAAAATATAATAAATAAAGACTATATATTTGTATTTAGTTAGACAATTTGATACAATAAAGATTAAAAGATTATATTTTTATTGGTCAGCATAAAATTATTTATTTGTGTGAGGTAAATTAAATGTACGGAAGACTAAAAATTAGACATATTCTGACTAGCACTTTAACAACAATAGCTAGTATTACCATAATTTCAATTTAGACAAGTGGATACAATAAAGATTAAAAGATTATATTTTTATTGGTCAGCATAAAATTATTTATTTGTGTGAGGTAAATTAAATGTACGGAAGACTAAAAATTAGACATATTCTGACTAGCACTTTAACAACAATAGCTAGTATTACCATAATTTCAATTGGGAGTATAGAGAGTTCCTGGGCAGAAGAATCTTATACTCAGTCTTTACAAGAACTCTATGATATGCGCGATCGCACAGTAGAAAAATTAGAATCTCTACCTACTCCCAGAAAGCAATTATTCTTTTCTGATAAGGATGACACTGTATTAGAAAAGCAACAAAACTTGCTACAAAAATTACAAGAAATTGAAGTTCAAATATTAATTGAACAACGAGCAAATGATAACTGGCGTCAAGCATTAACCCTGGGTGCTCAAGCATCAGAAGTAGGAGAGATGCAAAATCCAACTGTCAAAACTAGAGAAACAGAAAAACACCTCTGGCAGCAAGCTCTTTCTAATTTAGAAGCAATTCCTACCGATTCATTGATAGCAGAAAAAACTACTAAAAAGATCAAAGAATACCAGCGTAGTCTGAATGATTCTTATTATCAGTTAAACCTAACAAAATCAAACTTTTTAGAGAAAATTCGTAAAGACAGTGGTCTATCTAGCAGAGCAACGATCGCTATTTGTAACCTCCGGCGGAAATGTTTAGACCTAAACGGCAATAAACCACCTGCTAGTCCTGCTAGTTTAATTAAAGTTCCTGTTGCTGTAGCAGCAATGCAGAAAGCCTCCACAGAAAATATTAGTTTAGATACTCCTATATATGTGAGTAGAGGAAACTTTACTGAAGATGCTTCAGAAATTAGAGCAAGAAAGCCCTATCCCCTTAAAACTCTAGTTGGGCAAATGATTGACCATAGTAGCAATATTGCCACAAATCAACTTATTGATTATTTAGGACAACCTTATATTAATAAAGTTCTCAAAGATGATGGCTACAAAGTGATGAGTGTTAACTACAAACTGATGGGTAACCGGATCATGCCTAAAAATCCTGGTAAAGGTCGTAATACCCTGACTAGCAACGAACTGACAGATATGATGGTCTCAATATATAATTATGAGTATCCAAATTCTGATGTATTGATAGAAGCCTTAGCCCGTCAGAAGGATAGATTATTAGGATATGCTGCCCTAGAAGAATTACCAGAAGTAAAATGGCTTGGTGAAAAGACGGGAGAAAATTCTCGCGCTCTGGGTACTACTTTAGGATTAAGTATTAATGGTGAAGTGTATGTAATAACTGTAATTGATAGTCGTGGTGGACGCGATATCCAGATTCGTACCTCTATTAATAAGGTGGCAAAATATCTAATGGATAATGATGGCTTGCTCTAGTGCGGCTACGCGGAAGTTAAAAGTCGTAGGGGCGAATGGCCATTTGCTGACGCAAAGCTGCCGAATGGCGCCCCTACAAAAGCGAGTCCGTAATTCTGAGGTTTCCATTTTCTGCGGAAAGGCTACGCCAACAGAATGTAAGACGCACTCAAGACAGTCAAAAGTATTGATTGGTAAGCCTTTTAGGATTTTATAACTGGTTAGTTATTTCTGCCATCCTGCACTAGATAGATGACTAAGTACTCCACCTAATTTATACCTAATTTATACAGCGGATTCCACCTTGGTGAGGTACACCCGTCGCGGGCAAGATGCCCCCACTGGAAGCGTTTAATTGTTAATATCTGTACTTCCCACACAAAAAGAAAGTCAAAGATGGCTTGATAGTTTAATTAAAACTGAGTCAATCATTCCCAATCACTTGCAAGTAGTGACAATTGCCGACCGAGAAGCGGATTTTTTTAAGGGCTGGGTTGTTTGTCAGTCTCTTGTGGTTAATTAAACGTGAGTTCAAAAAAATTTTCATCGCCGAACTTCAGATTCACCAGGCTTTCAGCTTTATAGCTGATATTACCTCAAAATCATTCTTATCAACAAGCAGAACTTAATGACGATTTTCCCAGAGTCAGTTTGGCGATCGCCCTGACAAAATAGTTAATTTTTAGTAAGTTTTGTAGCTTATGTTACTTCAAAATCATTCTTATCAACAAGCAGAGCTTAATGACGATTTCCCAGAGTCAGTTTGGCGTTGGCGGAGGATGGTGGCGGCAGCTATATCGCTACTCCATACATAAAATGCTTTTTTTGTCAAATCTTATGTTAAGAAAGATGTGGGTAATGGATAGCTTAAAAGGGGAGGCTATTGACCTGAATTTTTCGGTCATTGAAAATAATTAAGAATAAGCAGATGAAAAAATATGCTATGAGAATATGTTAAATTGGATAGATTTACAGTTAGATTAAATAATCTAAAATCTAAAAAATGCTTAATAATATACATAAGCAATACTCTTTGTCCTGGTCCTGAATATTATTATGGCCATTTTATCCAAGACCGCCGGGGATGCCCAGTTTCCACCTGCAAAACCAAACTTAATTTTACCTTTAAATACCCTTGAGCTTTTAAGTCAGCTATTGCAACAAACAACTCAAGGTTTGAAGACCATATTAATTACAGAAGATATACTTGCGACTACTCAATCTCATAAATTTCCAGACCTAAAATTTACAGTAGTTATTTCAGAGGAGTTTAATGGACTTTTGTGGGGCACAATAGCCAAGGAGTCGTTAGATAATCAGATTCAGAAGATAGAAGACCGACAAAAAGATAATAATTCCCAATCTAACCCTTTTACCTTTCCTTTTTCAAGTGAAAATGTGGGAAATTTAAAATTTAATGTAGGTTTAACTTTTGACCCAGAGACAATCAAACTTTTTGTATACCAGGTTTTAAGTACTATAGAGGAAGATAATAGTAACTTAGCGATCGCCTCTCAAATTAAATCTAAAATAAGTAACCTGAAAGTCAATAATACAAATCTCCAGGATGAATTTACCTTGAAATTACTAAAATTATTGACTTATCATGAAAATATAGATTCTATTTTAGAGCAAACAAGTAGTCAAAAATCAATAAAAATAAATCTTATTCTCAGAAATCAAATTTCCTCTCCATAGATGATTCAAAAGTTGATATTTATGGATTATCAGGACCAGATTCAACACTGAATAATCAACAATATCCATTAGTATGTCAACCTATCGAACAAGCTCTAAGCAAACAACTAGAACAAGAGATACTTCTGAATCAAGTAACAACCAAAATTAGTCAAAATTTTGAACTACCAGAAATTTTATCCACTACTGTAGAGCAAGTTCAAAAATTAATTAAAGTAGATAGATTCTTAATTTATCAATTCAATAATCCCTTATCATTAACAAATAATGTTACATCCGAAAATCAACGAAAAGGATACGTTCAATATGAAGCATTAGCATCAGAAAATATTTCTTCAGTATTAGGTTTAACTGAAGAAGAAAACTGCTTTTATCTTCCACATAACTCTATAGCTAGATATAGTAAAGTCTATGTTCATGCCATAACTGATATAGAAGTAGTGTATGGTCAATTTCCTTGCTTAGTAGAATTGATGCAACAACATCAAGTTAAAGCAAAATTAGTAGTACCAATTATAGTCGATCGACAATTATGGGGATTATTAATAGCCCATCACTGTTCTATTCGAGAGTGGCAAGATAATGAAAAAAGATTTATCAAAAAAATTGCAGAACACTTAGCGATCGCTATTTACCAAGCTCAATTATATGGAGAATTGCAAAAGCAAAAACAAACTTTAGAAAAGCAAGTTGCCAGGCGGACTCAAGACCTTTATGATGCTCTACAAGCAGCAGAATCAGCTAATCTTACTAAGAGTGAATTTTTAGCCACAATGAGCCATGAATTACGCACTCCTCTCACTTGTGTTATTGGCATTTCTTCAACTCTTTTACGCTGGTCTTATGGCAATAGAGGAGCTAAAACAATACCAATACAAAAGCAAAGAGATTATTTACAAATAATTCATGATAGTGGCGAACATCTCCTAGAATTAATCAATGATATTCTAGATTTATCTCAAGTAGAAGCTGGCAAAGCAGTTTTAAAGATTGGTAATTTTTTCTCTCTAAATTAAGTTATGAAGTTTGGAAAATGTTTAGAGAAAAAGCAGAAAAAATGAAGTCAAATTCATTGTAGAACAAGCAATAAATCCACAACAAGATCCATTTACTGCCGACAAAAAGCGAGTTAAACAAATTCTAGTTAATCTTGTCAGTAATGGAATTAAATTTACTCCTAGTGGTGGGAGTGTCATACTTAAAGTTACAAGAGATAAAGATACAGCAATTTTTCAAGTAGAAGATACTGGTATAGGAATTTCTGAAGAGCAAAACCATTATTATTTAAGAAATTTCAACAACTAGATTCTCCTTATAATCGTCAGCAAGGTGGTACAGGTTTAGGTCTGGCTTTAACAAAACAATTAGTAGAACTTCATGGCGGAATTATTGAAGTAGAATCTGCTGTTAATTTTGGCTCTACTTTTACCGTAAAATTACCAGCACAAACACTCACATTAAAAACGAAGAATTAAAACAAAAAGAAGAAAATTCACCTAATATTTTATCCTTGCAAGGTAGCGTAGTATTGATTGAGCAAGAAGAAGATATTGCTACATTAATTTGCGATATTTTGACAGCAGCAGGATTAAAAGTTGTATGGATAATAGAAGGTTCTACAGCAGTAGAGCAAACCATTTTGTTGCAGCCTGTTGCTGTAATTGTAGATATGCAATTACCAGGAATAGATGGTGTAGAAATTATCCAGCAGTTACGCCAAACAAATCGTAGTCAAACACTCAAAATTTTGGCATTAACTACTTTTGATACATACATAGATTCAGAATCTTGTTATGCTGTTGGTGCAGATGAATGTTTGACTAAACCAATTAATCTCGAATATTTATTGAGTAAAATGATAGACTTACTGACTAAGTAGGGTTTGCTGAAAAAAGCAGAGTGTGGGGAGGGTGTAAGATTTGACACGGAGACACGGGGACGCGGGGACGCGGTGTGTCAGTGACACCCTATCTTCCTCTCTCCGTGTCTCCGTGTCTCCCCTTCTCCGTGTCCTCCTGTGGGGAGCTTGGGAAGACAGAGAAAGTAGGAGGAATCATTGTTCGAGAGATTTTTATGCCATACTCACCCCTCAAATTCTCACTCAAATTCTCACTTTTTGAGGGTAAGTGAATTGAAACAGGCGCACATTCTTCTAATCTCAAAAGGCGCTTATATCAAATCCGGTAGTATCGGTATAAAATCTTTTGAAGTAGGAGTCAGGAGTCAGGAGACAGGAGTCAGGAGGGAAAAAATTTATAAATATTTGGTAATGGTGAAGATGGAGAATGTTTTTATATCAAATCCGGTAGCATCGGTGTTATTAAATCTTTAAAGATAAGAGTAGGGGCGTTTTGCTACCGCATAACTCCGTTAACGCTCCGCGACATATAAAGCGCAGCTTTGCGTCAGCAAATGGCCATTCGCCCTTACCAATTGTATAGCGATTAACAGAGTTATATTACTCCGAAGCCAACGGATTTGATATTACCTTTATTTACCAGTGCTTTGATAGTTAAACTGATAACTGATAACTGATAACTGAAATGACTAATAAATACCCAAACTTATCATTAATACAAGGTTTAATCGTTTCTTGTCAAGCTCCCACTGACTCCCCTTTACATCATCCAGAAGTCATTGCAGCTATGGCACAAGCATCTATAAATCAGGGAGCTTCAGCAGTGAGAATAGATACCCCATCTCATATTCGAGCAGTACGACAGAGAATTACTCAACCAATTATTGGTTTGTGGAAGCAACAAATACCAGGATTTGAAGTTTATATTACGCCCCAATTTTCAGATGCAGAAGCGATCGCCAAGGCCGGAGCAGATATTATTGCTGTTGATGCTACTGCCAGAAAACGTCCGGGAGGAGAAACTTTAGTAACATTAATTACTCGTATTCATAATGAATTAGGAAAACCAGTAATGGCAGATGTAGATACTATAGAAGCAGCACAATTATCTGTAGAAGCAGGTGCCGATTTTGTTGCCACTACTCTATATAGTTATACTGAGCAAACGATCGCCAAATCTCCTCCTGGTTTTGAGTTGCTAAAACAGATAGTAGAAAACTTAGAAGTACCAGCAATTTGTGAAGGAGGTATTGCTTCTCCCGCAATGGCAAAAAAAGCTATGAATTTAGGAGCTAATGCTGTTGTTGTTGGGACAGATATTACAGGAATTGATAGTAAAGTCAAAGCTTACCGAAAAATTGGGTTTAAAGCCTCGCCCTTCTAGGGCGACTTTTTAGTTTATTTTTTTTTCACAGACTATGTTATCATGTTGTTAGTTCAAAAGTCATTTTATGAAAGCGAGATTTAAGTACCGTATATATCCAACATTGGGACAAAAACACCGATTGGCTAAGCTATTTGGTTGTGTCCGTGTGGTCTGGAATGATAGTCTAGCTTGCTGTCAGGAAAAGTACAAATCAGGAGAGAAGAAGCCTGTTAACTCACAACTACAAAAACAGTTTATTACTAAGGCTAAAAAAAATGAAGATAGAGAGTGGTTATCAGAGGTTTCTGCTATTCCATTACAGCAATCTTTAAATGATTTAAACCGTAGGGGCGAACGGCCGTTCGCCCCTACAAACTTTTTTCAATCAACCAAAAGCAACAGAAAAGGTAAACCTATAAGACCTCCACGATTCAAAAGTAGGAAGTCAAGACAGACCGCTAGGTTTACAAAGGGAGGGTTTAAAATTGGTCAGCATAAAGTTTATTTGGCCAAGATAGGAAAGCTGAAAATAGTTTGGTCAAGAGAGTTACCCGCTGCTCCATCATCAGTAACAGTAATCAAAGATTCAGCTAATAGATATTTTTTGAGTTTTGTAGTAGAAATACAACCAGAAACTTTACCTGAAAATAAAAATTCAGTAGGTATAGATTTAGGAATTAAAACTTTTGCAACATTGAGTGACGGTACAAAGGTTGATGCTCCTAAGCCACTCAAAAAACGAATCAAGAAATATCGAAAGTTAAGTAAGTCATTATCTGACAAAACCTTAGGGTCGAAACGATATGAAAAAGCTAGACTGAGAGTTGCAAAGTTCTATGCCAAATTAAAGGATACTAGGGCAGATTTTCTACATAAATTATCTACTGAAATAATTCGTGAAAACCAAACAATTGTTTTAGAAGACTTGAACGTTTCAGGTATGGTTAAAAACCGCAAACTATCCAGAGCAATTTCTGATTTAGGCTGGAGACAATTCCGAACGCTATTAGAAGGAAAAGCTGAAAAATACGGTCGCGATTTTCGAGTAATAAGCAGGTGGGAAGCAACATCTCAAACCTGCTCTACTTGTGGTTTTAAAGGTGGTAAATTAGACCTATCAGTGCGAGAATGGGAATGTCTCAACTGTGGTACAAAACACGACAGAGACGAGAATGCAGCAATAAATATATTAGTCGCGGGCGGGCAGTCCGAGACAAAAAACGGACGTGGAGGCAAGCGTAAGACTAGCGTCAAGGTAGCAGCAGTCTGTGTTAGCGGCAGCTATGCGAAGCAAAACGTCAACCCGTCGAGGAGCTAAGGCTCGGTAGGAATCCCCGTGCCTTTAGGCCGGGGAGGATGTCAAAAAATGGAGATTATTTCTTAAGTGAGAGAGTGAGGGAGTGAGGGAGTGAGAGAGTGAGGGAGTGAGGGAGTGAGGGAGTGAGGGAGTGGGGAGTAAGGGAGTGGGGAGTAAGGGAGTGGGGGAGTGAGGGAGTGGGGGAGTGAGGGAGTGAGGGAGTGAGGGAGTGAGGGAGTGATATGATATCCGCTTAATTAGTAATAAAAACTTTCTCAGGATTTACGCACAGACACTAAATCAAGTGAGGGCGCAATTCGGAGCTTTGCGGAACGCAAATGCCATTTGCTACGCACAACTACGTTAACGCCCCTACATATGGTGCTTTCAAGGTTAATTTGCGTAATTCCTGTTTCTTTTTCTATTCCTTCTTTTTTCCTCCTAATATCAAATCCGTTTAATTCGGCACGTAAAAAATGTTCCATCTTCAACGATTACCAAATATTTCTCCCCTCCAGGGAGGGGTTAGGGGTGGGTCCCCATCTCCCCATCCCCCCACTCACAAGGGTAGGTTTTTTACATAGGATAGTGGAGATGAGACAAGGAGGACAAGGAAGGAAAGTAGACAAGGAAGAAAGAAGATGAATGTATATTACGAAGTATTCACAACAAAAGATGATTGTGGAAATAATCCATTTAAGGAAATACCTTTACCGCAAAGTAAATCAGCAACAATATTAATTAGTCCTTGTAAAAAACAAGATATAGTTCGATTTGTTGGCTTCAATTCAAGTTGCTGATTTTCACAGTTTTCGGTAATTACTTGGTTTTTGAACTTGTCTGATAAATGTCGCTGTTCATTAGTACCAACTGTTACAGTCCAGAGAGTAGCTACTGCCATAGCTAACCAGATTCTCTCAGCTCTAGCTGGTTCTCTTAATCTGGTTTTATGCCACTGCCAACCATCACTTTTAACATCTCGATAACTTGATTCAATCCAAAAGCGTAAACTGTACCATTGAGCATTTCCTTGTTCTGGTTCTAAGTCAGTAATAATTAACCAAGGAGTTTTGTAACCTTCAGACCAACAGGCTAATAAAGTACAATCAATAGGGTTAGTTTTAAAACAACTAACCTTACCTGACCAACTCATTGCTGTTTGAGGCACAACTGTCTTTAAAGGTTGCCATTCATTTTCCCCTATTATTCGATATGTTCCTTGATCATTGATTCTCAAAAAAGGATGCCAATTTAAAGCACAAATTTCAGCAAATAACCAATCAGCATACAATCCCCTATCTGCCAAGACAATGACTTGCCAATCATCAGGTATGGCATTTGATAAAGATTTAAACAGATTTTGCCAATGAGGCTTCGAAGAGCCTTTTTCTGTACCTTTCACAATTTTCCAGGCTACAGGAATACCACAACCCTGATAGAGAGTATGAAGAGACAGAACCGTAAAGTTTTGCCCAATATTAGTTGCATCTATTGCCAATGGCAGCCATTTTTCCTCACTATTCCATAAGCTAATAATCCATTTTAGTAAAGGTACAAAGCATTTATTAACATCTAATTCAAGTCTATTTTTACCTTTTTTTGCCTTACTCTCTTGATACCATTCTTTGAGTCGTTTTCGTACTGTATTAGTTTTTTCTCCATTCACTTTAGCAATCAATTCAGAAACTCTAGTTAGACTGCTTGAGCCAGTTATAACCATGCCAAAACTCCAACTAACTAAGCCTGCTATTTCCGGTAATGACAAATGAGGAAAGTGATAAGATACAATTCTTGACCAGTCTTTAAGATACTTATTCTTTAACATAGCTTAACCAATTAACCAATTTTCTGGAGCATTAATCATTTTGACTAGTCCACTTAAAATTTGATTATATTTGCTATATAATTCTCTTCCTTGTTCTGGAGATATATAGTTACACTTCACAGCAAATTTGAGCCAGACTTGCGTTTGCTGCAGATTCAGCTTCACAATCATTTAATAAGCGCGACAAATGATGCTTGATACCTTCTTTTTCGCCACGCCTCCGCAAGGTTGGCACAAACAGAGCGCTCCGGAACGACGAATTTGGTCAGTCAGAGAGTATCTTTCTTCAGTAGGGAATTGTTTTGATAATTCAAAGATAGTCATAGCCGCATCAAATGCTTTTTGATAGATAATGATATCTTCATGAGTTTTAATCCCTCTTTTTTCTTCTTCTCCCTTGTCCACTTTCCCCCCTTGTCTACCTTGTCTAACTCCCATTATACGATTAATGTAAAAAACCTACCCTTGTCAGCCATCCCCCCATCCCCCCATCTCCCCATCCCCCTATCTCCCCATCCCCCCATCTAATTACACCGATGCTACCGGATTTGATATAACTCGGTCCTCCTGACTCGGTCCTCCTGACTCCTGAGGACTCCGTCTTTATTTATCACTATTCAACCGGACATGATACTAGGGCGTGTCATCAATTAAATCTGAAAGTGCTATGTAGCAAGAGTTTTGAGCTTTTGGCCTGGAAATACTCCAGACGCTAAAAACCTTGACTCACAAAGCTTATAGTTCTAATTGATGACAGACCCTAGGGATCTAGGAGAGAAAAAAAATCTTGCTTTGTCTGGGTTTTAAGCTTTTAATTATGTTATATACAATAATGGCAACTGCTATAATCGGCGTTGCTGAATTGAAGTATGAATGTGCGATTGTTTGGTTGTGGTCAAGCCCCCTAAATTCCGAATTTAGGGGGACTTTTAGAGTTTTATATCAAATCCGTTTAATTCGGCACTTCAATAATTGATAATTGATAATGGATAATTGATAATTACCTCTCCCTAAAAGGAAGAGGATTGAATAAAAGGAAAATTTTTTCTCTCTTGGTCGATTGGATATGGCGAGGAGACCTCGCCATCCCTCGACCGCTTGTTTCCCCTTGAAAGGGGAGGCTTTAAACCTAAATTATTTAATTATTTAATTATTTAATTCTTAATTCTTCGGTAAAAAATGTTCCATCTTCAACCATTACCAAATATTTCTCGATATTCCCCTCCTCGGAGGGGTTAGGGTGGGTTCCCATCTCCCCATCTCCCCATCCCCCATCCCCCATCCCTCCATCTAATTACACCGATACTACCGGATTTGATATTATTCCCCCAATGGGTGGGGGGTAGGGGGCTTGCATCATACCCATAATCAGCAACGCCCTATAATCATTCATTTTTCACTCATAGCAAAATGTGGTGTTCTATACCACGAACTAGAATTCGAAAATATATAATTAAGTAAGTATACTAATTAACCACACATAGACCAATCTGATAATTAATCTCAAACCTTGGTAATGCCTGGGCAAAAACCTAGCTTTTACCAAATGTCTAATATTAAAGATATATGATATATCTATGAGAAAGTGGTTAATATTCCGGATAAAATGCAGGGTGTAAAGAAAAATCAAGATGAAACACTTATGCAATAATAATGGCTCAAGATATTAGTTTATATTTTAAATTTCCTTACGTTGCCAGAAATGCTGCGCAACAAATTGCATCGAAACGTAGTCGCTTTGTACAAGCATTAACAATGATGCTAATAATTACCAGTTTAATTGGCATCAATGCTTATCGTGTAGTACAACTACAATTAATTCAGGGAGAGTATAACCGGGAACGTGCAGAAAACAACCGCATTCGTCTAGTGCCAGTGGCCGCAAGTCGTGGCACAATTTACGACCGCAAAGGTAAAATCTTAGCGGGTAACCAACTCTCTCGCTCTGTATATTTGTGGCCTCAAGAATACTCACCTACAGAGTGGTCAGAAGTTGCAACAGAATTAAGTTCAATTTTAAACATTTCCGCCAGCGATATTATCAACAAGCTAGAAGAGGTTGGCTATAATTCACCCCTAGCAGTCAGAATTATTTCTAATCTCGATCCCACTACCTTCATAGCATTAGCAGAAAAAGCTGGTGAAACACGAGGACTAGAAGTCCGTACCGAAAATATCCGGCACTATCCTAATGGCAGTTTAGCAGCTCATCTGATTGGATACACTGGCGAAGCAACCAAAGAAGAATTGATATCTAACCCCAAATACCCAATGGGAATGATCGTTGGTAAAATGGGGATAGAAAGTACCGCAAATTCTACCTTGGAGGGAGTTTGGGGTAATCGTTTGATTGAAGTTGACGCTAAAGGTAACGAAATCCAGGAATTGGGAGTCGAAAACCCAATTTCAGGCAAACCAGTCAAATTAACTATCGATCTCGATATTCAAAAAGCAGCAGAAAAAGCCCTCGGAAACCGCCGGGGTGCTGCAGTTGCCATCAATCCCAAAACAGGGGAAATCTTAGCAATGGCAAGCGGACCTACATTTGACCCTAGCCTATTTACTGGTAAGATGACAACCTCGGAATGGCAACGTCTGCAAGGTGCAAGTAAGCCCTTTTTGAATCGTGCGCTCCAGGGTTATCCACCAGGAAGCACTTTCAAAGGTGTTACTTCTGTTGCAGCACTCCAGTCTGGTAAGTATTCTCCTAACTCTAGAGTGAGAACTTATAATTCTGTCACTATTGGTGGCATCACTTTTAACGAACATAGTGGAGGTTATGGGTTAATTGGTTTTAGGGATGCTTTAGCTTACAGTAGCAATACATTTTTCTATCAAATGGCTGTGAATATTGGCCCGGAAATAATTTCTAAGTCGGGTCGAGAGTTAGGTATTGGTGGCAGTATTGACTTAAAACTATTGGGAATAGATGGTAATCATGGTCAAATTCCCACTCCTAAAGAAAAAGAAGAGATTTATGGAGAACCTTGGCATATTGCTGATATTGTGACTATGGGTATAGGTCAAGGTTTGGTGTTGGTAACTCCTTTAGAATCATCAGTGATGGTCAGCACGATCGCTAATGGTGGGTATCGAGTGCAACCTCATTTATTGGCATCTCAAACTGGCACTGCAGCTACTAAATCAATTAAAACTGGTCTGAAACCTTCAAGTATTAATACAGTGCGCGAAGGATTAATTGATGTGGTGAGGAAGGGTACTGGTCGGAGGTTGAATGATGGTACTATCCCGTTATCTGGGGGTAAGACTGGTACGGTGGAACTTCCAGGACAAGCAGATAATGCGATGTATATAGGGTTTGCACCTGCTTATAATCCTGAAATCGCTGTAGCAATTGCAGTTGAGGAAGGTGGTTACGGTTCGGTAGGTGCGGCACCTATTGCTAAAGCTATTTTTGATGCTTATTTTGCTAATAAAGGAAAATAGTATAGCAGAAGGAAGAAGGAAGAGGGAAGAGGGAAGAGGGAAGAAGGAAAAATCTTACCTTGTCTGAGAGACTGTTTGTAAAGTTTTGTAATGTACAATGATAGCCCTTTAAACTGTAACAACTTAGTTATTTATGCCAGACTTTATAGGCTAAAATACTCAATTTGCGAGTAGTCAAAACACTTCATAATTCTTTACAAACAACCTCTGAGTTTTCAGCTTTTGATCTGTCCGCGCTCTTTCCTTAGACTCCTATAGTATTATGTCCGGCTAAATAGACATAGGCGTGATAATCAAAAATCAAAAAATTATCAATTATTTCTCCCTGTTCCCTGTTACCTTACAACTAAATAATTGTTTTAACCAAAAGACGTAGTGCTTTTTTTATGAAAAAAAATTCCTCATTCTTCCTTCTTCTTTCTTCTCTGCTGACTCCTGACTCCTCCGTCGCTTTTTATAACTATTCAACCGGACATGATATAATTTTAGACTTCCTGTCAGAAAAGCAATACTTCTAGTATTAGTTTAAAGTATATTTGTATAACATATTTGATAGTGAGGTTTATGGAGCATTGACTTAATCAAAGAGTAATGATATAATACGCCCTGAAGCATACTTTTAGACAGGTTGCACTCACCCATATATGAAATCCATTAGAACTAAACTCAAATTAAATAATAAGCAGAAAACGTTCTTTGCTCAACACGCGGGCTACTCTCGATGGTGCTATAACTGGGGTTTAAGTTTATGGAATGATGCTTACACAGATGGTTACAAGCCCAACCCTTCCTTTCCTTCGGAATGCTACGCAAACGGAATGCTGCGCAAACGTAAACTCAGAGAGGTTTTTACTAATCACACCAAACCCCTCTACCCCTGGATGAAAAACCTCTCATCTAAAGTTTATCAATATGCTTTTATTAACTTGGGTGAAGCATTTAAGAGGTTCTTTTCCTGCGGAATGCTGCGCAAACAAGGTCTAGGTAAACGCCCACGGTTTAAGAAGAAAGGTAGGTCTGATTCATTTCCTACGGAATGCTACGCAAACACAATAGATAATTGTGGAAAACCAATAGAACTAAACGGATGGAGTCACAAATTACCTTTTATTGGTATTGTGAAAACTTATGAACCCATTGAAGCAACAACTCAGAAAATAACTATCAGCAGACAAGCTGGTGATTGGTATTTAAGTTGCAGCTATGAACTTACTCCGACTGCAACTAATAAAACTACAGAAGTTGTAGGTGTAGATTTAGGAATTAAGACATTAGCAACACTAAGTAATGGTGAAGTATTCAAGAGTGTTTTGCCTTACAAAAAAGCGCAAAACAAACTAGCTAAATTACAAAGACAACTGAGTAAGAAAGTTAAGCATTCAAGCAATTGGTACAAAGCTGTAGTCAAGCTAGCCAAACAACATAGACGAGTAGCTAACATCCGCAAAGATGCACTTGATAAATTGACAACATATTTAGCCAAGAACCACAGCATTGTTGTGATTGAAGATTTGAATGTGTCTGGTATGTTAGCCAACCATAAACTAGCCAAATCAATAAGTAGACAGTGCTTTTATGAGTTTAGAAGACAGCTAGAATACAAGTGTCAATGGTACGGCTGTGAATTAGTAGTAGTAGACAGATTTTTTCCATCTTCTAAGACTTGCTCTAGTTGTGGTCATGTACAGGATATGCCTTTAAACATCAGAACTTATGACTGCCCAGAATGCGGTTTATCAATTGACCGAGACTTGAATGCTTCAATTAATTTAAGAAAGCGAGTGTGTAATTCCGAGGAAACCTCGGAATGTAAGACACACTCAAGAGATGCGGTCGGCTTGACCGTTGATGCCTGTGGACGGAGTGCTGCCGACAGTTCCGGTAGAAGCAGGAAGTAAACATTAAAATATCACTAATTATGACGTTTTATATCGGTTTTATGAAGCAGTTTTATCTGGTCAACCCTTGGATAGCAAACATTTGTTGGGTTCTCGGTTCTATATTATTTGTGGAACTGGTGCGAGATATTTATCATGTGGTTTCTCATGTTTGGTCACCTTTATATAAATGGCACGGTTGGCATCATCGTGTTTTCCGCCCAGACTTGACTCCTGTCAGTACGGAAATTTATCAAAAAGCTACTTGGTATCACGATGTGCCAGAATCTCTTGTCATGTTGACTTTTAGTCTGTTACTCTGGGCACTAACTTTTGTTTGGATACCTTCTTATCATTGGGCTACTTTAGCAGGTGTTGTTTATACTTTAAGTTTCTTTTTTCCGGCGATCGCTCGTGCTACTGGTATTCCTAATGCTGACCAACTTACAGATATAAATCATCTTCCCGGTGCATTCTCAGCGCCTCCTGCTCATTGGTTTATCAACCGCTCTTATCATTGGCGTCACCACTTCGATAATCAAAATGCTTACTTTTGCGGCACTCTGAGTCTGGTAGATAAACTTATGGGTACAGCACTTTCTCTCAAAGGTAAAACTATTGCTGTTACAGGTGCTTCTGGAAGTTTAGGGCGATCGCTCCTCCGACATCTTCACAAAGCAGGTGCAAAAGTAATTGCCCTTACTTCTGGGAATCAAACTATTACCTTAAATATAGATGGTAAAGAATTAGAAGTAAATACCATAAATTGGCAAGTAAGTCAAGAAAATAATTTAGCAGATTTGTTTGAAAAAGTAGATATTTTAGTATTAAATCACGGCATTAATGTACATGGAGAAAAGACAGCAGAGGCGATCGCTAAATCTTATGAAATTAATACTTTTTCTAGCTGGCGAATGTTAGAAATATTCCTTAAAACGGTAAGAACAAATGTTGATATTGCTTGTAAAGAAGTCTGGGTTAACACTTCAGAAGCAGAAGTTTCTCCAGCTTTTAGTCCTCTATATGAACTCACAAAAAGAACTCTTGGAGATTTAGTTACTTTACGAAGATTAGATGCTCCCTGTGTCATTCGGAAGCTAATATTAGGTCCGTTTAAAAGTAATCTTAATCCCATCGGAATTATGTCTGCCGATTGGGTAGCAAAACAGATAGTAAAATTAGCAAAAGCAGATGTTAGAACAATTATTGTCACAATTAATCCTATTACTTTTGTAGCTATTCCTATCAAAGAATTTTTAGTTTATACTTACTTTAAATTATTTACTTCTAAATAAATTTAGAGCGAGTCTAAAAAGTAGGTAATTTTGGTCTCCAAGCCCCTCAATAACGTTTAATATAATATCATTTATTAAGCATTTAAAATTTGGTAGTGGTGCATTGTATAGCAGAAGGAACAAGGTAGAAGAAAAAGTATTACGTTGTCTGAGTTTTAAACTTTTTAACTTTCCGCGCCCTTTCCTTTGACTGCTATAATAGTATACCTAGTGGGAGCATCTTGCTCCCGTTCTCACAGAAACTCAACTATTAAAATACACATAAAAATTCATTCATATATTTCCCAAATATAAACATTTTTAATTACCAACATGATATGACTCTTCAATTATAAAATCACTAATTACCCGAAAAATGATATTAAGCATTTAAAATTTCTTCTGCTGTTAAAGACAATTCTGGAAAAGTCAAAGACACAATTTTTTCATTACCTCTAAATTGAGTCATATTATATTGACTTTCTTGATTTAAAATATAAACAAATACACTCGGAAATTTTGGCTTTCCCAAATATTTTCTCCCACCAATAGCTAAATAATCAACAATCCAATACTCTAAAATTCCCAAACGTTGATATTCATCAAATTTATCAACATAATCATCTTCCCAATTAGTAGAAACTACTTCTACAGCTAATTGAATTGGTTCATCTAAAGCAGCATAAGCAGCACGGTTAGCACGCCAAAAATCCCGATTAATTACACTTACATCAGGTTTTCTTCCTTGTTCAATTTTATCTACAGTTAAAGTTTTAATTACCGCCGTATTTTTCACCACATAATTTAGGTTCAGACGTTTAATTTCTTCTTTAAAAGAATCAGCGATAAAGTCTGCCACATCATCATGGTTTCTTGTCGCCCTCATTTCCACAATTTCTCCATTCACCAATTCATAAAACTTACCATCATCAGGATAATTCTCTATAAATTGGTCAAAAGTTAATCTTTGTTTTGTTATTGTGTCCATAGTTGACTATTTGCATTTAATTCAGCTATTTCAACAATTAATTATTAATTATTAATTATTAATTATTAATTATTACCTCTCCTTGAAAATAATATCATGTCCGGATAAGAGCACGATAGAACTCCGTTCCGCTTACGCGACCAAAAACTTTTTCTCGTAAGGGCCTTTTCTTCCCTTCTACCTCCTGCCTTCCTGACTCCAAAGTGTAATATCATGTCCGGATAATTAGTGATAAAAAAACTTATCATATCATGTCCGGTAGCATCGGTATTATATAGTGAAGTAAGGAAGAAGGAAGAAGGAAGAAGGAAGAAGGAAGAGGGAAGAGGGAAGAAGGCTTAAAAGTGTGAAAAAACGTAAATTTCCTGTAGATATTCACCCTTGATTTTACACAAACGCGCCCCAGCGGACATGATATCATGAGTGCTTAAACAGTAAATCTTTCTATTTTCCCTACTCCCCTACTCCCCTACTCCCTACTCCCTACTCCTCCACTCCCTACTCCCCTACTCCCCCTACTCCCCTACTCCCCTACTCCCCTACTCCCCTACTACCCTACTCCCCTACTCCCCTATCCCCACTCCCTACTATGCTTTTTTCAGCAAACCCTAGTGAAACTTGCCGCTTTTTTTGTATAAAAAACTCCTTACAGCAAGAGATAAACCATAAATCCGAAGACGAGCAGCATTCACAGAATTAGGGTCGTGAGCATCAAACACCTCCACTGCACCCAAAGAATCTGGTTGCCTGCCAATATCAAAAGATAGTTTCTCCGTTTCTTCAAAAGAAAGCGACCGATCTATGGTGATCGTTGCTAAATCCAGCCAAGGGGAAGTTTCTTCGCTCCACTCTACTTCTTGGGTAAAAATCTTGGTTTTATCCCCTTGAATATCTTCATGCAAGCGTAATTGGAGATGATAGATAATAGGTTTTTGGGAAAGTTTCTCAACATATTCCTTGCGGAGATAATCAATAGGTCTGGTCTCATCAGGAAGGCGATTTTGCAACCAAGGTTTTTCCCAATCCTCTCCCGATATTAAACCAGAATCTACTCCCCGGTCTTCAGGAAGAAGACGGTACTTAACATACCTAAGTTTGCCATCTTTAGCCTTAAAATAATTGACTAACTTCGAGTGATAATGCATCTGACTAAAAGAATCAGGAGCGCGTCGTAGAGTTTCAGCGAAAATATCTTTAAAGATTGGTTGACTTTCACAATAGACCTTGAGTCCTTTAGAACTAACAAGTTCACCCTCTTCTTTATCTCGTATAGATGCTAAGGTAAAATTCCAAAATTCGATGATGTCTCTAAAAGTGCGAGGTCCTGTATTCATAATGATATCGAGTACGCTCTTTTCTGAGGGGTCGCTAAGTTTGAGAGAGGCACTGCGAAGGTCCATTGCTGCATCATCCTCAAATGTTACTGCACCGTGGCGAATTTGTACGGAAAAAACCTTCTCACCTTGCCAAAATTCGTGTTGGGGAAATTCCGGACTATCGACCACTTTCAAAGTTCCAGCACCACCGACACCATATTTATGAGTTGCACGTCCCTTGTTTTTAAATGCTGCCAACATAAATAGTAACGAGGCAGAAATTAAGTAAAAAAAGAAGAGAATGGTGTTCCAAATTTTTTTCATTGATTGCTATCTCCGTTCTCGTGTTTTCTCGATCTACAGGACTTACCTGAATGAAGTCAGAAGTCATATCATGTCCGGTAGCATCGGTATTGTATAGCAAAGGTAGGGAATAGGGAATAGGGAATAGACAGAAAAACTTAAGAAAGAGCAAGAAAAAAACTTAAATTCCCTGTAGATATTTACGCTAACTTTTACACAAACGATTGCGTTCGGACATGATATCAGAAGTCAGAAGTCAGAAGTCAGAAGTTATTTTTGTAACGGAGATTTGAGCTTCGCTCCAAAAATATTTCACCTTAAAACCCACATTCCGCACTTTAATTTGAATATTAGGCGTTGCTGAATTGAAGTATGAATGCGCGATTGTTTGGTTCTCGCCTTCGCCCCCGCGCATCCCCGTTCAACAAAAAGCGCAGCAACATCTGGCTTCCCCGATCCTGCGGGGGACGGGAGGGGATCAAGGGGACTTTAGAGTTTTATTCCCCCAATGGGTGGGGGCTAGGGGGGCTTGCATCATACCCAGAATCAGCAACGCCGAATATTAAAAGTAGTGTGTAAATCCGTAGCTTGGCAGGTATTTATACTATGCAAATCATCTCAATTTATTTTGATCGACTGGGTATATTAACCCAAATTCTTGCTCTTAAAGCAAATAATGAGGGCCATAAACCCAGTTTATTGGTTGGAGTTCGTAAGTCCCGGTCTAAATAGGGCTTGCTGATTAAATATCAAAGCATTGAATGATATGGATTTTAGCATTTTTTGGTCTAAAAAAGTGCGCCTGTTTTAAGCTTTTTGAGCTGCATAAAGCTAGTATTTTGGGACGATTATAGCAGAAAAATCACTCTTACAATTTTTCCGACTACCTCCTCTATAATTCCCATTTCTCCTGTCTTCCCCTCCACCGGAGTGGTTAGGGGTGGGTTTTCTTCCCCTCCACCGGAGTGGTTAGGGGTGGGTTTTCTTCCCCTCCACCGGAGTGGTTAGGGGTGGGTTTTCTTCCCCTCCACCGGAGGGGTTAGGGTGGGTTTTCTTCCCTCCACCGGAGGGGTTAGGGTGGGTTTTCTTCCCCTCCACCGGAGTGGTTAGGGTGGGTTTTCTTCCCCTCCACCGGAGTGGTTAGGGGTGGGTTTTCTTCCCCTCCACCGGAGTGGTTAGGGGTGGGTTTTCTTCCCCTCCACCGGAGTGGTTAGGGGTGGGTTGTCTCCTCCCTTCCCCTCCTGGGAGGGGTTAGGGGTGGGTTAAAATACTTTTTCAGCAAACCCTAAATATTGATACTCATCATAATCCATCCTAAAGGAATTCCTGGTTCGATGCGATCGCGATATTCCCAAAGCAGTTCTTTGAGAGGAGGAGGACCATACTCAATGACCGGGTTATAATGAACATTTGCTAAACTCCACATTAATTTCACTTGAGCATCATATCGCTCTTCAACTTTTTTAGGGTCATAGTTCGGATCGTCCTTATCCCACAGTCCGATCGAAGCATACTCAACATCTCCACCATCTTCATATTGTTTGTTATTAACCCAAGAATGAAAGAAAGTGCAGTGATAAAGAATATAAACGCAAAGCTGTTGCAAGTCCTCTTGGTTCTTAATAGCTAATTTTTTCGGCTGCTTGAAAACGGAATGAGTAACTAAATCTTTAGACATCTCCTCAATTTCATTCCAATAAGTTTTAATTTCCTGCTTATTATTAGCAAAAAATTCGGAAACATATTTTTCCAGCAGTTCCCACATGGCAGAAGAAGCACGATCAAAATGATTATTATCAATAGGATCGGGTAGAGCACGTTCATCAGGCGACCAGTGATAATCCAACTGAGCAATTTCTTCTGCCAGAATCCCATCTACACCTGTTGCAGTCAAAACGGAGGCTGTGGGGATAAAGCCTTGATCACCAATAATCAGGGATGCTCCTTTCTTGTCAATATGAATTAATCCTTCAAAGTGAGGCAATAAAAGCTCGCGAATTGGATTCTTGATAACATTGCGATAAAATGCCATCGCATACTGGTCCATATTCATGTGAGTCCGTCCCAAATGAGACTGAATTTCCTGAAAAACGTATTCAGCGCTGCGAAAATAATATTTTGCCTTTTGCCATTTTCCTCCATCTGTGGGATAATAGGTGAAAGCTTGTTTTTTTAGATCATAGTCAATTGAGTGAACATGAAGAGCGCGATCGCGTAGTAAAAAACGAGCTTCAATATATTCAGGGAGGACTCCTCCTGGCTCAACTTCATAGCGTCCGGTTTTGTAATTAACCGCATATTGCCATTCCTTACCTTCAACAGGATTCAATTTTCCCGGATTAAACCCATTTAAACGCCGTTCTACAAAATATTCATCGCTGAACTTATCGTAACGCAGACGACTTAAGTTAGAAGGCATCCATTGCCTGAAGGAGGGACCAGTCATGCTGCGGACACCAAACTTTTTGGCCAATCCTGAAAACAATTGACACTTACCGAGGGGAAGTAAAGGCAAGGTGGGGAAAACCCGCAAACCAAGATGAGCTTCATATCTCGCGGTGGGTTCAACTTCTTCAGGCAAGGGCAAATCGGGGTCGAATCGGGGAAAGTCTTTTCCTGGTTTACCGTAGTATTTAAATCTTTCTTTCAGATTACTGGATGATGGACTCATTATTTTTAATTACTTTTTCTTGCTTTTGAGAAAGTTTAACGACTCTACTATTACTTACCAGAAACTGTTTTTTTTACACTGAGCATCTACACAAAATTTATTACTTGCTGTAATTTTCTGTAATTATATTTTTTCCTGTTTACTACCAAGAGAAATATCGTCTGTCCAGCACAAATTAGTCTAAATTTTTGTGAATTTTTCAATACAAATATAGCGCTAGGGAATAGGGAATAGGGAATAGCAAACTGTCATTTCAGTTATCAGTTAGCCTCCTCCGGCGGAAATAACTGACCAGTTACAAAATCCTAAAACAATTACAAATCAATACTTTTAACTGTCTTGAGTGCGTCTTATACCAAGGGTGATAAATGTTTGTTACAAATGGTAGGGACGTTACATAGTCCGTACGAAAGAAGGAAGAAGGAAGAAGGAAGAGGGAAAAATATTGAAAAAAGGGAAAAAAAATAGATATAAATATCTAAAATGAACTGGAGAAGCTATTTTTAAGCATATCCGATAAAACTCTACCCTTTTGTAGCATTCTTTTTTCAAAGTGGTATTAGATTCTGGAGGAGCTGTGTGCGGAATTACTTCCACACAGTAGGCGTCCCGCAGGAAACCTCGCTAATTAGCACTCGCTTTTGTACAGGCACCATTCGGCAGCTTTGCGTCAGCAAATAGCCATTCACCTGTACTGACTTTTAACTTCCGCGTAGCAACACTAACCTCTGTTTTTCTTAACCATCATTAACCCCATCATCTATCTGAGATAACATTGTTTGTATTTCAATATTCGACTCCTCAACTTCCATTTCTATCGAATCAAAAGTTGGCTGTACAACGAAAGGTAAAGCTGCTCCGATAAATCCTCTTTTAATCCTTTCTGGAGTCTCTGAAAATAAAACAAATAAAGGATAAACTTCTTCCGTTTCTTGAGAGTAGATATGTTTATAATCTTGAGGCATTACCCATTCATATTCTTTATCTAATAAAATCTGAGTTTGTCGCCAACGACTTAGTAGATCGGAAAAGTCTTCTTGAGGTCTATAAATAAAAATAAAAATTTCTGCTCCTGTCTTAACCTTCCACTCAGGGTCGCACATAAAAATTCCTAGATCGCAAGGCAAAGGAAAAGTTTTTCCTGACTCATCACCCTGTTTTCTTAACCGAATAATAGGTAAAGGAATAACAACTAAACTATCTTCTGGACGACGCATACTGGGAAGCATTTCTAAGTATGGTCTATGTTGTTTAAGTAGTGCAATAGTTGCTTGTGAATTACTATATTCTG
Source organism: Okeania sp. KiyG1 (assembly GCF_014132355.1). Taxonomy (GTDB): domain Bacteria; phylum Cyanobacteriota; class Cyanobacteriia; order Cyanobacteriales; family Microcoleaceae; genus Okeania. The sequence continues at coordinate 51,261 of NZ_BLZO01000118.1, read as the reverse complement.
CTAGTAATGCTTCGTAATCTGATTTTTAATAACCATAATAAATTTAATATTTTCTTATATTTTATGTAAGCATTTCCTGCGGACTGCTGCGCAAACAGCTATTAGCTGATAGCTGACGGCTGAATGCTTACTATTTTATAATAATTTTCTACTATTTAAAATAGGGAGTAGGAAGTAGGAAGTAGGGAGTAGGGAACAGTAGGAAAAACATTTTCCTCTCTAAAGTTGATCGTCAGTCTATGTCAACACCAACTCGTTCTTTGCTATATAAAATTTGGATAGGAGTAAGAGCTGATTTATAAAGTAAATATTAAGGCACTGAATTACTTGCTATACTTAGATTCCAGGATTTTTGTCAAGTAAATTCTTAATTGCTAAAAGCTAGATAATATAAAACTTTTGGCGAAGTTTACAAATCAGCTCTAAGGAATACAAGTTGTTATAGTAGTCGAAGGAAAGGTATTTGACAGTTCAAAAGTTTAAAACTCAGACAACGTAATACTTTTCCTTCTTCCTTCTTTCTTCTTCCTTCTTCCTTCTTCCTTCTTCCTTCTTCCTTCTTCCTTCTTCCTTCTTTCTTCTTCCTTCTTCCTTATTCCTTCCTTCTTCAATTCACTCTACAAATCTTCAAATACCTTAAACATAGGTAAATACATAGAAAGCAAAATCGAACCAACCATCGCACCAATAACAACAATCATTAAAGGTTCCAACATACTTGTCAAAGACTTAACAGCCTCTTCAACTTCTTGTTCATAAAAAGCCCCCACCTTCATCAACATCGCATCCAACTCACCAGTTTCCTCTCCAATAGCCATCATTTGCACTGCCAAAGAAGGAAAAACTTGCTTTTCTTGCAGAGCTATACTAATCATTCCCCCACTTTGAATTTCTTGCCTTGCATACTCAACAGACTCAGCGATCGCCGCATTTCCTGCCACATTTCTCACAATTTCCAGAGACTTCAACATTGGTACACCGGAGCGAGTCAAAGTACCAAAAATCATACAAAAACGAGCCACTGCCGACTTTTCAATAATATCTCCAAAAATAGGGAGTTTCAAAAATATTTTGTCAAAAAATAGCCTACCTTGCTCCGTTTTATAAACCATTGTATAAACAATGTAAATAAAAATAATTGTTCCTATTGCCGTTACTTGAGGAATAGGAGGCCAAGTTCTACAAAAATCACTAATACTTAACATAAAAACAGTAAAAGCTGGCAACTCAGTACCAATTTCTTCAAAAATTTTGGCAAAGGTTGGTAATAGAAAAGTCGTCATCCCAAAAAATACTGCCAAAGCAATAAACATAACAGTTTTTGGATAAGACATAGCAGAATTAATTTCACTCAAAGTCTTAGCATTTTTCTCCAACATAACTGCCAGACGCTCTAGCACTTCATCAAGAACACCACCCACCTCTCCAGCAGCTACCATACTCAGAAATAACTCATCAAAACAAGCAGGATGTTTTCTCATTGCTTCTGATAATTCAGTGCCTTCTTCTACCTCTGCACTAATCATTTTCAAAGCATATTTAATCTTATAGTTAGAGGTTTGTTCTTTTAATACTTTAAGACATCTAACCATCGGCACGCCGGCATTAAACATCGCAGCAAATTGACGGGCAAAGACAGCTAAGTCTTTAACAGTAATTGTAGCAAGAGCGACGTTTAATTTTTCTTCAAATGCTTTTAATTGTTCTTCTAATCCACCTTTAGATTTTTTCCCGGCTAAATTGCTAGTCATAGTTTAGTTTCCTCATTTCTTTAATCTTGAATAAATTACTATTAGACATCTCCACCAAGATAGGGAGTAGGGACCCACCCCTCGCCCCTCCCCCGACCGTGGAGGGGAAAAAGGGAGTAGGGGGGAAATAATTGATGTATATAGTGCAATAATTAATTTAATTTTTTATTACTGAAGATGTCTGTTAGGTTGGGTTGCGTTGTTTTAAAGTTGCTGTTGAAAAAGTTTTTAATTACTATGTCACTTTACTCTGTTTCCAAATCAGACGTTAAGCTAAAAACCTTTTTTTATCTACACACCTCTCAAGAAGTTTTTTACATATAGCACTACAAGAATTAGTTAAAATATTGTTCAATTCTGTTTCCTGACGAATTCCGCAGGCAAAAAACCCTTTACTTTACAGTCCATTTATTCCCTGTTTCCTGTTCCCTAGCGCGTAGCGCTATAATTACAAGCAAAAGTTTTGCTGAGGAGAAAGGAAAATTGTATAAAATTCTGCTATACTTCTCACTCCTATACTACCTACAAACTATCAAAAAATTGTGGTTGAAAGCCTCCTCTTTTAGAAGCAAATTTACTCTTGTTCCCCCCAAAGTTGGGGGGCTAGGGGGGCAAAATTCAGTATTAAAAAACTTTTCAGATATCCTCTTAAAGGAGAGGTAATTATTAATTATTAATTGTTGAAACAATACCTAACGACGAACTTTCCCCTTATCCGCCTTCCCCTTAGTAGGTTCTGGACCAATCAAATTTGCAAGTTCATCCGGCTTTACCGCTTTAGCCATGGCATTCTCCCAAGTAACCTTTCCTTCTTTATATAGATCAGCAAGAGCCATTTCCATAGTCTGCATACCTAACTTCTTGCCCATCTGAATTTGAGAATAAAGTTGAGCATTTTTAGATTCCCGGATTAAATTAGCGATCGCTGGAGTATTAATCAAAATCTCCTGAGCAGCACAACGACCCCCACCAACTTTTTTCACCAAGTTTTGACTACAAATACAAACAATAGAATTAGCCAACTGTGCCCTAATTTGAGATTGTTGTTCTGGTGGAAAAACATCCAACATCCGGTCTACCGTACCAGAAGCCGAATTAGTATGCAAAGTCCCAAATACCAAGTGACCTGTTTCTGCTGCGGTACTAGCCAAAGCAATAGTTTCCAAGTCCCGCATTTCTCCCACCAGAATAATATCCGGGTCTTGACGAAGTGCTCCTTTCAAAGCATTAGAAAAGCTTTTTGTATCTTCTCCCTTTTGCCGTTGATGAAACAAACTCTTAACGTTAGGAAAAACATATTCAATAGGGTCCTCAACAGTGAGAATATGTTCAGCACGGGTACGGTTAATCAAATCTAGCAAAGCCGCCATAGTAGTTGTTTTCCCAGATCCAGTCTGTCCTGTCACTAGAAACATCCCCCTAGGTCGCTCAGTCATCTCCCGTAAAATCATGGGCACCCCAAGCTTATCAACATTAGGAATTTGAGAAGCCAAAGCACGCATACAAGCTGCCCAACTACCCCGCTCCCGATAAACATTTAAACGGAAACGAGCCAACCCCTTAACACCATAAGCACTGTCAAGTTCCCAATTTTGCTCCAACTGCTTACGTTGCATATTGTTAAGCATTTGGAAAATCAGGTTTTGTACTTCCAGTGGGTCAAGATTTTCTCCAAACTGTGGCTGAGGTGTAAGTTGGCCACTAATTCTAAAAAAAACTGGAGCGCGAGCTTGGATATGTACATCTGAACCGCCCTGTTCTACAAGGGACTCCAACACATCCTCAATCATAAAAGACATAATTTAAATCTCCCGAAAACGTTGCATTTGCTGTACTTAACTAGCTATTAGCTTTTAGCATTCAGCTATCAGCTTTTAGTAGTTCTGGGTTTAACCCTGGTTTCTATAAACCAGAAGGTGCGCGGAAGGTTAACAGTCCCCTTTTATAAGGTTTACTGCTGAGGTGCTGACTGCTGAGGTGCTGACCGCTTTTTTAATTACTCCTCAACTATTCAAAGCGAGGCGTCATACAATAAGGACAATCTCGCCATTCTGCCTCTAACTCAGCACCACAAGACTTACAAACTAGATTTTGTTTAGCTTGACGTTTCATTTCTGCCTCCAGACCAGAGTCAGTAAATGTTACCCGCTCCACCTCTTCAAAAGTGGTATAACCTTGTCGCACCAAATTCAAGCTATACTGCAACAAACTAATCATCCCCTCCTCAACTGCTACTTCCTTAATTTGTTCTGTAGGCGCTCTTTGAGTAATGAGAGTTTGTAGTCGCTCTGTAGACTTCATAAATTCATAAACACCCACACGACCCTTGTAACCTAAACCGCCACATTTTTTACAAAGTTCGTCCCTTTCTGCCAATACCCTCCGGTCTTCAACTGGTATAGTGTTTGCTCTGTAGAAAGTAAAATCCTGCTCCTGAGAAGGAACTAAACCATAACGAGTTAACTCTTTGGGTTCAGGAGTATAGGGAATTCGACATTCACTACAAACCCGACGCATGAGACGTTGTGCCAAAACACCCAACAAAGCAGCAGAGACCATAAAAGATTCGACTCCCATCTCATCAAGTCGAGCGATCGCTCCTGCTGCATCATTAGTATGTAGAGTTGTTAAAACTAAGTGTCCAGTTAATGCTGCCTCAATGGCCGTCTTTGCTGTTTCCTTATCCCGTGTTTCACCCACCAGTAGAACATCAGGGTCTTGTCGCAGAAACGCCCGGAGGATATTAGCAAAAGTTAAATCTTTTTCTCGAATCACTTGACACTGAGTAATTCCAGGCAAAGCATACTCAATGGGGTCTTCCGCCGTACTAATATTAACCCCAGGATCATTTCGTTCTGCCAGAATAGAATATAGAGAAGTAGACTTACCAGAACCTGTTGGCCCTGTAACCAAAATTAATCCAAATGGACGACTAGCAGTCTCCCTCACTAAAGCCAGAGTATCCTGGTCTGTAATTAACTTACCCAACCCTAGCTGGGTACTAGAGCTGTCCAAAATCCGTAAAACAATCTTTTCACCATAGCGACTAGGTAAACTGTTTACCCGGAAGTCGATAGTACGTCCCTTAAATACTTTGCGAATACGGCCATCTTGAGCTTGCCGTCGTTCAGCAATGTCTAAGTTAGCGATAATTTTGAAGCGGGAAGTAATAGCCGGGATAACTTTTTTCGGAAACCGAAAATATTCTTGCAATACCCCATCTTTACGCATCCGAATTCTGATAAATTCTTCTTGAGGTTCCACATGAATATCTGATACTCCCTCACTCAGAGCTTTCACTAAAATTACATTAACAGCCTTAATCACAGGAGCATCTTCAGCCTCAGAGATGCTTTGTGCTATGTCCTCTACCGCATTCTCATCTTCAGCTTCTTCTAATTCCTGAGTCTCAAAAATCCTGACTCCAACTCTAACTCTTTTTCTTCTGCCTTCTTCGCAGCAACAGCGTCCTTTTTCGTTTGCTCGTCTAAGTAGTAGTTAATTAGGTTTTGATAATCTTCTGGAGTAATGACCAGACGCTGTAAAGTTAATCCACGATGTCTGAGAATTTTATTTTTCAGTTCATCTAAAGCTTGGAGGTTATCAGGATCTGCCATTCCTACCATCACAAAAGGTTGCTGTTTTTCATATTCATTCAGCAAATTTGACGGCAGTGAATCTCCAGTAAACTTTTCTAGTTCCTCAACGAATGTACCTTGTGAACCAATGCTTTGGGTCAAAACTTTTAACATTTGGTTTTGGTCTATTTTACCAGCTTGGACTAACTGATTGGCCAAATGAGTTTCGTGGCTAAATAGTGGTACCATCCGGTTACGACGACAAGTTTCTATGGGAATTACTTTGTCGATTAGATAAGATACTTGTTGTGGTGGAATTTGAGTAATTTCTGGGTCAAAGGCAGCTACACCATGAAAAATCATTAGTTCAAATAGCTGCTGCTTTTTATAATGCCTCAGTAATTCAGCAGGTAAAGGTTGTCCTGTCAGAGCTTCCAGTAGCTCTGTCAAAGATTTACCTGTTTTACGGCTTTCAACTTGACATTGTTGGAATTGTTCAATGTTGACATAGCCTGCCTGAACCAGTTTGTTCCCAAAAGGAGAAAGATTACTAAGGGCAACTATAGCAGTGCGTGAATTCCGTGAAGAGGTTTGGGCCATGGCTGATAAATTAAGTTCTCCTGAATCTAAGTATTCCCTAAGTTTTTGATAAAATTTACACCAGCTTAACAAGTCGTTAACTGAGTTTACTTAATTAAGTGTTTCCGGTTTTATGGTTTAATTTTGTGCCTCTAAGTCTTTGAATAGCATTTTTAGGTTAATCTAGGGATAGTCTATATTCTACAAAATTCCTAAATTAAAACTAAGGCCAGTAATTATCATGATTTTCCGGTAAAAATGTTTTGGTGAATATGAAATAATTCGGTATAATCTGAAACTATAGTCAAGAAATATCCAGGGACACAATGTCGGCGAAAAACATCAGGCCATATAACTAGGGCAGTCTATTTTTGATGATGATTTATTTTTGACATCTGAGGAAGTACTTCAGATTAACTGAGATAATATTACAATCTATCTGAATTTTAAGAAGGTCCTAACTATATAATAAACTAATGCTAATAGTTTACCAGTTAAACAAGCTTAACCTTTGCTAGTTTAAAAGTATGTAAAAAGTATTTGTTTTTACTATAGCTCAGTACTTCCCTAGGGAGTGCCATAATTTTATTTGTGACATAGATTTAATTAGTAATATTAGCAAATTTTTACAAAGAAATTGATTAGGTATTTTTCATAAAAATTAAGTAATCTATAATTTCTTTAATCTAAACCACTATATTTGCTAATCATGTATAACTTTGGCGCTAAAAACCTGATAACTAAATAAGTTAAAAGGCAGTCATAATCATATATAGTAGTTAAAAGTCTGTATTTTTATAGTGCTTTTCGATGATGAAAAAATCACATAAAAAAAGCCAAATAAAAACAGTAACAACCGTCAGTATTCAGGAGAAAATTAAATGGTAGGAGAGATACCATCAGCAGAAACAACAAATCAAGAAATACATGAAAATATGCAAGCGGTTGAGCAAAACGCAGAACTAGACTCATCTCAAAAACTTGATAATATTGAAGAAGAGTCTAAAGATAATGCTTCTGTAAATACAGAAAATACAGAGCAACAGAACTTAGAACAAATATCACAGAATATAGTCCTTTTAAAAGAGGCAAATGAATCTCTGCAAACTCAGGTAGAAACTACCAAAGTTCAGCTAGAAGAAAAAGAGACTCAATACAAAAGACTAGCAGCAGACTTTGAGAACTTCCGTAAACGTACACAAAAAGAAAAAGAAGAAATAGACGTACAAGTGAAGTGCTCCACAATCATCGAATTATTACCAGTAATTGATAATTTTGACCGTGCTCGTTCCCAGATTAAACCAGCTAATGATGGAGAAATGAATATCCACAAGAGCTATCAGACTGTCTATAAGCAAATGGTAGATAGTCTCAAACGACTGGGAGTTTCTCCTATGCGCCCAGAAGGTCAAGAGTTTGACCCAAATTTACATGAAGCAGTAATGCGAGAAGCAACAACAGAATATCCAGAAGGAACTGTTACAGAAGAGTTAGTGCGGGGATATACTCTCGGAGATCGTGTCCTCCGACACGCCATGGTAAAAGTAGCGACAGCTCCAGAACCTGAAGAGTCTACAGAAGAAGCTCAAACTGATGCAGAAGGTTAAGCAGCAGTTTCATGTTTTTGTTTAATCACCACACTTAACACTTAATAAGTTGTATTCAGAATCTTCAAAATCAGCTCAAAGAAAATACAGGCTTCATTAATAATTAATAATTAATAATTAATAATTAATAATTAATAATTACCTCTCCTTGAAAACGGATAGGATTGACTAAAAGGAAAATTTTTCTTCTCTTGGCCAATTGGATATGGCGAGGAGACCTCACCATCCCTTGACCGCTTTTTCTCCTTTAAAGGAGAGGATTTTTACCTTAATTATTCGGTAAAAATGTCAATCTAATATTTTACCAAGATTACTAGAGCTGTTCTGAATACAACTTAACAAAGAAAACTCAAAAGAATTTTGACTATAAGAACGCCGAAGCACTATGGGAAAAGTCATTGGCATTGATTTAGGGACCACTAATAGTTGTGTGGCCGTCTTAGAAGGGGGCAAACCAATTGTAATTTCCAACTCAGAAGGTGGGCGTACAACACCAAGTATTGTAGGATTTGCGAAAGGAAACGAACGCTTAATTGGCCAACTAGCAAAGAGACAATCAGTAACCAATGCAGTAAATACAGTTTACAGTATCAAAAGATTTATTGGCAGAAGATGGGACGATACAGAAGAAGAGCGTTCCCGAGTTCCATATACCTGTGTAAAGGGTAAAGATCATACTGTAAATGTTCAGATAAGAGGTAAGAATTATACACCTCAAGAAATTTCAGCAATGATTCTGCAAAAAATGAAGCAGGATGCTGAAAAATATTTAGGAGAATCTGTAACTCAAGCAGTAATCACAGTACCCGCTTACTTTACAGATGCACAAAGACAAGCGACGAAAGATGCGGGGACAATTGCTGGTCTAGAAGTGCTGCGAATTATTAATGAACCAACTGCCGCTTCTTTGTCTTATGGCTTAGATAAGCAAGACCAAGACCGGACTATTTTAGTATTTGACCTTGGTGGCGGGACTTTTGATGTTTCGATCTTACAGTTAGGAGATGGTGTATTTGAAGTTAAGGCAACTTCCGGTAACAACCATCTAGGAGGAGATGATTTTGATAATTATGTAGTCCGTTGGTTGGTAGAGGAGTTTAGAAACCGGGAAGGTACAGATTTATCGGCAGATAAAATGGCGCTACAAAGACTGCGAGAGGCAGCAGAAAAGGCGAAAATTGAACTATCTTCTGCCCAGATTACCAATATAAATTTACCATTTATCACTGCTGATGAAACAGGGCCAAAACACTTGGAGGCCCAATTAACTCGTGCTAAATTTGAAAAATTAATACAAAATCTGACTCAAAGTACGATTAAACCAGTGGAACAAGCTCTGAAAGATGCTGGTATGACACCGGAAAAGATAGACAAAATTATTCTGGTGGGAGGTTCTACTAGAATACCAGCAGTTCAAGCAGCAATAAGTAATTATTTTAAGGTTCAAACTCCTGATACATCAGTTAACCCAGATGAAGCTGTGGCATCGGGAGCAGCAATTCAAGCTGGTATTTTAAGTGGTGAAGTTAAAGACCTCTTATTATTAGATGTGATTCCTTTGTCCCTGGGGTTAGAAACTTTGGGGGGAATATATACCAAGGTGATAGAAAGAAATACGACAATTCCTACCAGTCGTTCTCAGATGTATTCTACTGCCGTGGATGGACAAACTTCTGTAGAAATTCATGTCCTTCAAGGTGAGCGGGCAATGGTTAAAGATAATAAAAGTCTGGGTAAGTTTTTACTGAAAGGAATTCCTCCAGCTCCTAGAGGGATACCTCAAATAGAAGTTAACTTTGATATTGATGCTAATGGAATTCTGAAAGTTAAGGCTTTAGACCTGGGCACAGGTAGAGAACAAAGTATTGAAATTAGTAATACAGGTGGTCTGAATGAAGCAGAAATTCAACGAATGCAAAAAGAAGCAGAAATGTATGCGGAACAGGATATTCAACAACAAAAATTAGCAGAATTGAGAAATCAGGCAGATACTCTTCTATACAATTACGAAGCAACTATCAAAGAACATGGTGATTTTATTGATGAAGAGTTAGCAACAGAACTTGAAGAAAGCTATGGACAGTTGAAGCAAGTTTTAGTTAACTCAGAAAGTGAAAATAATTATGACCAGTTAAATCAACAAATTGAAGAGTTCAGGAAAAAGCTTTTTGCTTTAGGTGAAACTTTATACGACCAAAGTGGGGGTGAAAAAATAGATTCACCAGAAAAAGAGAAAATTCTTAAGCTTCCTCAAGATTCAGAAATTACAGAACCAGAAACTTCAGAGGAAGAAACTTTGGAGCAAGAAACTAATACACCAATTGATAGTAACACAACTAAAAATGAGGCCACTTCAGTTAAGGTTAAAGAATCAACTGAAGAACCTGAGAGTGAATTTGGAAAAAATCCATTCCTATAGCATTGAAGAAGGAAGAAGGAAGAAGGAAGAAGGAAGAAAGAAGAAGGAAGAAGGAAGAAAGAAGAAGGTCTAATTGCATGGCGATAGTCTTCGACACGCCACTCCGTGTCTACAAAACCCAAAAAATTTTAACCACCGTGTAGGCAGTTGGGTATGAAACAGGCCATAGAAAAGATAATGTAGTGATTAGGTGGAGTAAGATTTTGATTAACAAAAAAGTCTATATAAGAGTGGTAAAATAGGGATAAATATATTGGTAAATTTAACACCGGATAACATGATCGCCCGATATTTTTAATCTTCAGTCGCAAAAAGTCCTGCTCCATAGTAATTAGGGTGGCCGTTAAATTGGTAACTTACTTGGAGTTTTATGAGAATGCGGATGAAATTTTTGATATAATAATATAAAATAATAATATAGTACTTGCAGCTAACTCTAGCTGTAAGGGTGCATTGACTATATTTTAGAATCCCTGGCAATTTCAGGTAAATAGTCTAATAATATAAGATGAACACATACGAGTATCGCGTCATCTTTCTCCGAACTTTTGAGTCATCCCAAATGGTTACCAACTCAGGAGAGAAAAAACGCAAATATTTTCTCGTGCGTCAGTCCGCCAAATGCTAAATTGGGCATATTATTGTTTCAAACAAACTCTTAAGTTCCACGCTTTAAAACTAGGCGCAACCGTATTTTATATATGTAACTGAGGAATATACTTCCAAAACTTGTACGATCGGGCAGTGGTGTTCATCAAAATTTAGGAGGCTCAAAGCATTTTAAATATCCGCATGGCGGCCACTCAATGCCGAGAGATGGGAATGGCGCTTTGGGAATTTTTCTCAAAGCATTGCGTTAGCGAAGCGGCGCGTTAGCGCGATACCGCCTACTTTGATGGTTCTACCGTCACGTTGCTATTAACGGTTTTCCCTACTTTTGCCGCGAATTGCCGAGCTTGATGTATCTGTTGGGTAATTCAAAGATAAAATTTAAAAATACACATATTAACATTAATTCTAGGCAATCAGCTCTATGGCCAGCGATTATTATGAAATTCTAGGTGTTTCTCGTACAGCAGACAAAGAGGAACTAAAGCGTGCTTACCGTAGGTTGGCTCGTAAGTACCACCCAGACGTGAACAAAGAGCCAGGAGCAGAAGAACGCTTTAAAGAAATAAATCGTGCTTACGAAGTTCTCTCAGACCCAGAAATAAAAGCTCGTTACGACCGCTTTGGGGAAGCAGGAGTATCAGGAGCAGGAGCGCAAGGTTTCTCCACAGATTTTTCAGACAGTTTCGCTGATATATTTGAAAGCTTTTTCAGTGGATTTTCTGGAGGAATGGGGACACAAGGGCGTAGGCGTACAGGTCCAGTTAGAGGTGATGACCTACGCATAGACCTAAATCTGGATTTCCGCGAAGCTGTATTTGGTGGGGATAAAGAACTAACAATCAAACATTTAGAGGTTTGTGAAACTTGCAACGGTTCGGGTGCTAAACCAGGCACAAAACCAATAACTTGTTCTACTTGTGGAGGAACTGGTCAAGTACGCCGGGCAACAAGAACTCCTTTCGGTAGTTTCACTCAAGTTTCAGTTTGTCCTTCGTGTAATGGTACTGGGCAAATAATAGAAGAAAAGTGCCCAACCTGTGGTGGACGTGGGCAAAATGAGGTGACAAAAAAGATAAAAATTACTATCCCAGGAGGGGTGGATAATGGTACTCAGTTACGAGTATCTAAAGAAGGAGATGCAGGTAAGATGGGTGGACCACCTGGAGACTTGTATGTTTTCTTGGGGGTCAAAAAAGACTCAGAGTTTAGAAGAGATGGAATTAATATTCTATCTGAAATAAAAATTAGTTATTTACAAGCAATTTTGGGCTGTAGTCTGGAGATAAATACAGTTGATGGCAAAGCAGAATTAATAATTCCAGCAGGTACTCAACCAAATACTGTTCTAACTTTAGAAGACAAAGGAGTACCGAGATTGGGTAATCCTGTAAGTCGTGGTGATCATCTGATTACAATAGTAATAGATATTCCAACAAAAATTACTCCTGAAGAACGTGAGTTGCTGGAAAAACTGGCAAGTATTAGAGGTGATCGTACTGGAAAAGGTGGTTTGGAAGGATTTTTAGGAAACTTATTTAACTAAAAATGATCTGGAAAGGGAATATTAAATAATTAATAATTAATAATTAATAATTAATAATTACCTATCCTTTAAAGGAGAGGCTTTAAACCTTAATTATTCGGTAATTTATTGATGGTAAAACTCTAGGATTTTGATAAATAGAGCATAGCAGAGGGAAAAAGGAAGGACTGAAGGAGAGAAAAATCTGGTATTGTCTAAGTTTTAAACTTTTGATATGTCCGCGCTATTTCCTTCAATTGCTATGAAAGTATTCCTATTTGGTTTGCTGATGAAAATGTCTTAAAAATTAGGGTATAAAAACTTATTTGCTTCCGAATTTTTCACAGTTCGTTAAAGCTAACTATTAAATACTAACAGAAAAGATTGGAGAAACAATATTAAATTATGGATTCTCAACCTCAAATCCAGCAACAAAAAATACCAGATGCCCAAATAGATTTGCGAGGTACTCCCTGTCCAATTAATTTTGTTAAGACAAAACTGCACTTAGAAAAGATGATGCCAGGAGAAATTTTGGAAGTTTGGCTAGACCCAGGAGAACCAATAGAGCAAGTACCTGATAGTTTGACTATAGAAGGTTATCAAATAGAAGAAATAAGCGATCGCTCTGAATATTTTATCCTGAAGGTGCGTTGCCCAGAAGCGGTTGCATGAGTTGTTCACAAGAGGGCTCAAGAATTTAGAATTTAGAATTTAGAATTTAGAATTACCTCTTCTTTTCAAGAAGAGGATTGACTAATCATGAAAATCTTTTCTTGCTTATCCTTTAAAGGAGAGGCTTTAAACCTTAATTATTCGGTAAATACAGAAAGGGAAAACTTATCTAAAGTTTATCAAACTTACTCATAACTATAGCTATTAAACTAAAATGAGTAAGTTTGTTCAGTTATCTATCCATTGAGTCGTTATCAGCTACAATTAAGGTATGAAGCTAGTTGAACGTCATGTTATTACCAAAATGGGTCATTTAATATAATGAAAAAAGTAATTCCTGATGTCTTGGACCAAGGAATAAAGGGTTTGCCGTTTAACCCTGTGGTGGTCGATCCACTGCGAATAACTAAGCTTTCAGACCTTTGAGTAAGTTTATGTTGAGCGGTGACATCTTAAAAGCAAATAAGGATTTGGTAGGGACAGTTGTCGCAGTCCAAGCGAATTTTTACCAAGTTAAGCTCGATACAAAAGATGATTTGGTAAAAAAAACAACAGAAAATTTTACCCAACTCCTATGTACCCGTAGATCGCGATTGAAGAAAATTGGCCAGAAAGTAATGGTGGGCGATCGGGTGGTGATAGAAGATCCTGACTGGACAGGTGGACGAGGTGCTGTTGCTGAGGTTTTGCCCAGAACAACAGAACTAGACCGTCCTCCTGTAGCTAATGCAAATCAGGTAATGTTAGTGTTTGCTATGGCAGAACCAGATTTAGACCCTGTTGCTTTGACGAGATTTTTAGTAAAGGCAGAGTCAACAGGTTTAGAGGTATGTTTATGTTTGAATAAATGCGATCTGGTCACGTCAGAGGAAATAGAGAGATGGCGCAATAAAATTTCTCAGTGGGGTTACGATCCATTTTTTATTAGTGTGGAAACAGATGTGGGTTTGGGGATAGCAAAAGATAGTTCGCCTTTTCTGTGGGAAAAACTGAAAAATAAAATTACTGTAATTTCTGGTCCTTCTGGAGTTGGGAAGTCAAGTTTAATTAACTATTTGATTCCTGATGTTAATTTAAGAGTCGCTGCAGTATCAGGAAAGTTGTCGCGAGGACGACATACTACTCGTCATGTTGAATTATTTGAGCTACCGAATGGGGGTTTATTAGCAGATACGCCTGGTTTTAATCAACCACAGTTAGAGTGCGAACCTTTGGAGTTGGGGTATTTGTTTCCAGAAGTGCGACGGTATTTAGAAGAAGGAAGTTGTCAATTTAGTGATTGTTTGCATCGGGATGAACCTAACTGTGTAGTCAGGGGTGATTGGGATAGGTATGAATATTATTTGATGTTTTTAGAAGAGGCGATCGCGCATCAAGAAGCTTTGCAACAAAAACCTGATGTTGAGTCAAACTGGAAGGCAAAAATGAAGTCAGGTGGCGCACAAAAGTTGGAACCTAAGTTAGCGAGTAAGAAGTATCGGCGTTCTTCGAGAAGATTACAGCATCAGCAGTTACAAGATTTGTGTGAAGAATTTGATGAATTTTAGAAAAGAGGGAGTAGGGGTCAACAATTAATAATTAATAATTAATAATTAATAATTAGAGCTTGCGTTTTTTCTTGTTTCCCCTTTAAAGGAGAGGCTTTAATTATTCGGTAAATATATGATAAACTAAGAAGACGTTGCTGAATTGAAGTATGAATGCGCGATTGTTTGGTTCTGGTCGCCCCCTAAATCCCCCGTTCAACAAAAAGCGCAGCATCTTCTGGCTTCCCCCTTTCCAAGGGGGACGGGAGGGGGATTAAGGGGGACTTTTAGAGTTTTATTCCCCCCAATTTTGGCTTGCTCGGCTAGCTCTGCATCATACCCAGAATCAGCAACGCCACTAAGAAAAATATCAAAAATTATATCTGATGAGTCTTGTTATATCAAACGAAATATTAGAAAAAATTGAGATGTCGGAAGGGCAATTGCAAATAGAAATAGCAGTTATGTTATTTCAACAGGAACGTTTTACCCTTGCACAAGCTGCCCGTTTTGCTTGTTTGAATCAGTTAGCATTTCAAAAGTTACTTGCCAATCGTCAAATTCCTTTGCATTACGGTATGGAAGAATTGATGGAAGATTTCTATAATTTACAATAATCAGAGGAAAATGATAGTCGTCAGTGACACATCATATCAAATCCGGTAGCATCGGTGTTATTCAGTATTTAGAGATTAGAGTAGGGGCGAATGGCATTCGCCCTATATTGTAGGGGAGAATGGCCATTTGCTAACGCAAAGCTGCCGTTAACGCCCTTACGCATTGTATGAAAATCGACGGAATTATATTACTCCGAAGCCAACGGATTTAATATCACCTATTAGTAATTTAGCTACAGTTGGGCAGCTAGATTGACTTAAACAAATATATGGTGAAGTGGTTATACCAGAAACTGTTTATCAGGAAATAATTAATGCTGGTGCTACAGAACCAGCTACCTTAGCGATAAAAAGTTTGAAGTGGATTAAGAAAGGTTCAGTTAATAATTTAACTCTGGTTATGAATCTACAAACTAAGCTAGATCCAGGATAAGCAGAAGCCATTGTTTTAGCATTAGAATTAAAGGCTGATATCAAATCCGTTTAATTCGGTATAAAAAAATGTTCCATCTTCAACGATTACCAAATATTTCTCCATCTCCCCATCCCCCCATCTCCCCATCTAATTACACCGATGCTACCGGATTTGATATGATTTATTAATAGTTGACGAACGCAAAGGTAGAAAAGAGGCTGCTAAATTGGGAATTCCAATAACAGGAACATTAGGAGTATTATTGAAGGCTAAACAGTTAGGGGTAATTTCATCAATTAAACCTATATTAGATGATTGAATTAATAGTGGTTTTTGGGTAAGCTCTGATATTTATCAACAAGTTTTAGCCCTTGTGGGAGAAGGAGGATAAGTAGGGTTTGCTGAAAAAGTCTTTTTTAAGGAGTAGGGGACCCACCCTCGCCCCTCCCCTCCCAGGAGGGGAAAAGGGGAGTAGGGGAGAATTTTTTTGCCCAACTATGGGCTAAAAATGCGCTCCTTTTTGAGCATGAAGAGCTGAAAACCATGTACTTTTTCAATACCTAAAAAGGCTAAAACCTTTATCTGGTAATTATTTAAGATTTAATCAGTAAACCCTAAGTATTAACAGGCGTTTTTTAAGGTTGATTTGCGTGAGTCCTGTTATATCAAATCCGTTTAATTCGGTATAAAAAAATCTTCCATCTTCAACCATTACCAAATATTTCTCCATCTCCCTTACTCCCTTACTCCCCTACTCCCTTACTCCCTTACTCCCCTACTCCCCTACTCCCTTACTCCCCTACTCCCCTACTCCCCATCTAATTACAGCGATCGCTTAACCCAACCTACAACCCCATTTTGCTAATATAAATAAAATACCAAATGCCAAAATACCGTAATCTATATCTGGTTCGGGAATGTCTTCAACAGATATTTGTTTCAAATCTCGATCCAGATAATCCTGATAATTTTCAAAACCCCAATCTGCGATCGCAGAAACCCCATTGGATGTATCTGAATTGTTATGTTGTTCTGTCCCGATCGGAGTTAGATTATTTTGAAGTTTGTTACCAGTGGTAGTAAAATTAGTTTCGTATAAAGGATCGCCAGTCCTCAATTCTTCCATTGCCCACATTGCACCATTAATCCAATCAATATGTGATGAAACACGAGTGGAACCAACAAAATCGTAGTAGCTAGAATTATTTAAGCCGTCGTTTCGCCCCCACCCAAAAGAATTAACGCCAGCAATATGACCATTAATAAATAATCCGCCTCCACTATCTCCAGGAGCAATGAGATATTCTAAGTCTAGAGGGATGGTGTCTGGTTTGGTAGGGTCTGATGTTAGGGGACTGTCGAAATCTGAGAATAATAACCTCTCAGACAATTCCAAACTACTACCAAGCTCAATAATATTTTGACCTGCTCTTTTTGTACCTTTTGTATTGGGTAAATAACCAGTGAAACCGTTGCCTGTGGCACCGAAACCAACATAAGTTCCTATTTCTTCGGATTCATCAAAACCTGTGAATAGGGGAGCTGATGGCAGGTCTAAGACTGGAGTGGCAAGACGCAAGACAGCGATATCATACCCAGCACTAAAGTCTCGATCGCTAGAAAACCAACCCCGATGGACAGTAGTATCTGTAACCGAGTAGGAAATACCACCTGCCAAGAAGTTAGCATCGAGTAGAGTTTGGTCGTTGATATCAATACAGTGTGCTGCGGTAAGAATGTAATTTGGATCGATTAGAGTGCCAGAACAAATATGTTCATCAGAGGAGAATTTTGTCTCCAGATAACCGACACTGGGAAATAGTTCTGCTAAGGAGGTATATTGTTCGTCGGTGCGGTCATGACGGATGGTGCCAGCATGGGCAATGTTATTGAAACAAATGGTTGTTATTAAAAGTGTGATTGAGGAAGTTAAGCGGTTAATCATGATTCAATTCGTTATTAGGTAGGGACGGAAGCTTGCAACGTCGGTACAGAGTAGTAATTTAGGTTTGGTAGGCATAGAAAAGTTGTATTGCCAAAGTTTTTAGGATATAAATTCTAAATTCTAAATTCTAAATTCTAAATTCTTAACACGCCCCAGATTTATTGAAGACAACCCAAATAGTTTTCCATATTAATTGTAGATCGTATGCAATAGACCATTTTTGTTGATACTTCAAATCCATACGCACTACTTCTTCAAAGTCTTTAACTCTGGAACGACCATTTACTTGCCATTCACCAGTAATGCCTGGTTTTACCTCCAGTCGGCGCAAGTGATGTGTTTGATACAGTTCCACTTCATCAATAGTAGGAGGGCGAGTTCCGACTAAACTCATTTCTCCTTTGAGAACGTTCCAAAATTGGGGTAGTTCGTCTAAACTACTTCTACGGAGGAAACAACCAATGTTGGTTATTCTAGGATCGCATTCGTTTTTAAACATATTTCCCTGAGCTTCGTTTTTAACTAAATGCTTGAATTTTTCTGCACCAACAATCATTGAACGAAATTTTCTCATGCGGAAAGTTTTACCCAAAAAACCACATCGCACTTGAGTAAAAAATAACGGACCGGGATTATCGAGTTGGATGAAAATAGCGATGGGAATAAGGGCTATTCCTGTAATAGCTAATCCTACTAAAGCACCCAAAATGTCAATTAAACGCTTGGTTTTGCTGGTGACAGATGGATGAGTTGTTTGTCTATATGGATTGGCTGAATGGTGGTGTTGTAAAGCTAGAGTCATATTTTACAGCATATTGGATTAATATGGTACAATTGACGGGATAATATTTTTTGCTTGTTATCCTATTCCCTACTCTCTACTTAACTAGCTATTAGCTTTTCGTGATAGTCATGGGACCCTTGCCAGCATTTAGCTAGTTTCTTGCAGAGGAACTACGGACTTCAGCTAAAAATCCAAGGGTTCGACGTCCCCCACGCTTATTTGAAAAAGCCCGTGGTTTGCCTTTTATGGGGGTTTGTAGACGCGGAGCGGCTTCTCTTGAGTATCCCCCATTATAAACGCAACTAGAAGCTGTTTGCGCAGCATTCCGTAGGAATAGCTGACCGCTGACCGCTGACTGCTATTTCAATTGGTTTGTTCAATTTGAGAGACAATAGCTAGTAACTCTTGTTGAGACTGAGTATTTCCTTGCTGTTGATACAAGTCTGCTGCTTTGCGGTAATCAGCGATCGCTTGTTCTAGTTTTCCTTGTTGATAATAAAGATTGGCTCGGTTGGAGTAAATTTGAGGTATGTCTGGTCTGATTTTGATGACTTGAGCATAATCAGCTATAGCATTTTGGTAATCTTTGATTGTGTGATTTACTGTCGCCCTGTTGCCATAAATTTTGATTTTAGTTTTTTCATCGGTAGCAAATTCTAATGCTTTGTTGTAGTCTGCTATTGCTCCTTTGAAGTCTGCTAGTTGTTGGCGAGCGTAGGCACGATTGTAATAACTGTCTGCCATTTGGGGATTAATTTTTATGGCTTGGTTATAGTCTTTTATAGCTTGTTCATAATTTTTGGCTTGGAAATGAGCATTGGCGCGGTTATTGTACAATGTAGCATCGTTGGGGTCTTTTTCAATGGCTTTGTTGTAGTCAGCGATTGCCCCTTGATAATCTTTCTGGGCTACTTTTTCTACGGCGCGGTCGTTGATAGCTTCTACTTCGGTGATTTTTTGGCAGGCTATGTTTAAGCTACTGAGTGTGGTAGTTATTGTGAGAATGAGAAGAGTTTTGTAGATTCTGTTCATAATTTTTGTAGTTGGTAATTGGATAGTTGTATTGTTTTTTATTGGTAGGGGCGAATGGCCATTCGCTTATATGTGATTAACTGCGACGTTTATAGCCAAACAGAGCGATCGCCACTAAATCGGCCATTCCTAATGTGCTAGTTGGTTCGGGAACTGATTCTGTTTGTTGTTCTACTGTCAAGTCTATAACAGAAAAATTAAAAGATTGTCGAAAATCGACAGTAAAAATCGACAATTTTTTGAGGAAGCCAAAAACCATTGCACGGTAATAGATTCAGCATAGTTGGTGTCGATATCGACAATCAACCAGCCAATATTAGACAACTGGAGACCAAGTATGTTGACGAATCTCTAGAGGATGAAAAGCAAGTACAATTCTATCCTTCGGTACTCCAGCATCAACAAGTTCACCTGTAATACCATTTTCTATATCATCGTAGTGAATCCAAATTTTATCATTGCGGATTTCAGCATGGACAATAGTACCATATACACGGCGACCATCTTCCCATCCTTTATAGACTAATAGAAAATGGTTACCATCTCTACTAACACTCGTGTATGTCTTCATATTACCATAGTGGTAAGGAAAAGCGGCGTAGTATTGCCAGATTTTTATGAGTGTTTCACGCCACTTTTCCAGGTCTAAGAGTTGATTTGTGGTTTTCATTGAATAATTTTTTTAATTTGGGTAGGGGTGAATGACCGTTGGTAGGGGGGATTTCCTAAGGTCATGCTCCGCAAACGCGAATCGCCCCTACATATATTTGATTAACCATGACGTTTGTATCTCAATAGAGCGATCGCTGTCATCCCTATCATTGTCATTGTAGTAGGTTCGGGAACTGATGTTTGTATGTCACCAGAACCACTGTCACCAGGATTACTGGAATCAGAACCACCGGAATCAGAACCACCGGAACCAGGGTTACTAGCTACTAACTGAGCATTCACAGGAGAGTTAAAGATGTTATCCGCTGGGTTCAAAAATGCACCAGTGACTCCTGTTGTAACTTCTGCAGCAAACAGAGCAATAGGTTCTCCTGTAGAATTAACAGTTTGAGTTGCCAGGGAATTCGTGGCAGACAAAGCACCTGCAATAGTTATGTCATAGTTAACAGGAGAATATTCCGTAACCTGATAAGAACCTTGAGCAAATAATCGCTCGGACTGCTCAACACCAGTATTTTGCTCAAAAATCCGGAATTCAGCATCAGGATCTTCACCGATAGGTGTGCGAACAATATTTGCTGTACCGAAACCATACTCATTTCCAGAAACAGGGGTTCCAATAAGGTTGCCATCAACATTAAGGAGATTCCAGTTGAAAGAAATTACTTCTCCTTCGTCGAAATCATCTACTGTGACAACGAAACCATCCAAAACATTATTACCATCATCAATGGTCTCTGTAGCAACTTGAGGAGTACCAAAGAAAGGGTTGGGACGGCCGCCGACAACTCGACAACCAGGAACTAAAGCGCAAGCACCAGGAGTGTTTCTCGGTCCTACACCAAGCAAGTCGCGGTTGGGTATTGGTCTATTAGTAAAGGTATTAAAGTTGAACTGACTGGCATCCCATTGAATTGCTGTGTCAGTTGACTGCACTACTGCACCATTGTTGCCAAACTGTTGATTTCCTGGTATTGGGTCTGCATCAGAACCGTTAGGGCGACCATTACTGTCAATTCCTGCTCCTGCGAAAAAGGGTCTTTTGTCGATCATGGGAAAAGAATCTGTTCCTTCATTGAGAGCAATACGAACCCCAGCAGCAGGTTGGTTGGACCAGTTGAGAACTTCAAAGGCCAGTTGAAATTTATCTCCTTCTAGATCGTCTTCCACAGCTTTAATATCAGTGAATCGGAAGGAGAATACTGAAGGTAATTTCGTTGGAGGCGGCGGTGGTGGAGGAGGAGGAGGTGGTGGTGGTGGCGGTGGTTGAGCGACTTTAGCAAAAAAGTTGTCAAATCCTACTCCAATAAAATCTCTTTTTGTTCCAGTAAATTCCAAGTCAACATAAGAAATATCTCTACTGAGATTATTAAATTTCCAAAGAGTAGCTTTTCCATCATCTGTCCTAGTATCTTGATCGCCGGAGGTGAAAACGTCCTTCGCTAGCAGCTTATTATCAATATCAAATGCTTTAACTGTCCATTGTTCAGTTTTTTTATACCTCTGGTCAATGTCTAAAATCTCACCGGATGCAAATGACACAGGTTTATCGTATTTAACGCGCAGAGTTTTTGGTCTTGTCCTTCCTCTATAGTCATCGGTTATAAAGAAACTACCGTTTGCTGCGCTTATAGGTCTATCCTTGTGTTTTCCATTATTTGTTGTGAAGGCAGCACGAGGTCTACCAACTTCAGCCAACACAGGAAACCCTCCCCCTATCAGACTAAAAGTCATGCCATAGTCATTTAGAAATTGATTGTGAATTGGCATCCCCTCATACGAGTTAGGTATGCTCTCAAAGGTAAGAGTTGCTGCCTGAGCAGGTTGAGATGTGGCAATTTCCAGAAAAAGGGAAGTAGTTAGTCCAAGATATCTTGAACAAGTATTGGGTAATTTCATAACTTTACGTTAATAAACAAAAAGTTGTTGAGAGGCGATCGCTCCATTTGACTAAAAAGATTGGTACTAACTCATGGTCAAACCGCGGCAAAGCATAGTAAGCAAGGTTTACGCATGGATACTAAATCGAGTGAGGGCGAATGCCATTCGCCCCTACATATATTTGATTAACCATGACGTTTATAGCCCAATAAAGCGATCGCTGTCATCCCTATCATGGCCATCGTACTAGGTTCGGGAACTGGCTCCGGTTCCACAGGTGGAGTTGGTTTAGGCAATAATTTAGCATTGATACTAGAATTAAAAATGTTATCCGCTGGATTCAAAAATGCACCAGTAATTCCTGTCCCAATTTCCGCAGCAAATAGAGCAATTGGTTCATCTCCTCCTCTAGAATTAATAGTCCGAGTTGCCACGGTATTCCTAGCAGAAAAAGCTCTGGCAAGAGTCGTGTCATAACTAACAGGAGAATATTCTGTAACCCGATAAGAATCTTCAGCAAATAATCGCTTGGAGGTATCTGCACCAGTATTTTGCTCAAAAATCTGGAAGTCAGCATCGGGGTCTTCACCAATAGGTGTGCGAAGAATATTTGCTATCCCGAAACCATACTCATTTCCAGAATCAGGGGTTCCAATAGGGTTGCCATTAACATCCAGGAGATTCCAATTGAAAGAAATCACTTCTCCTTCGTTGAAATCATCTACTGTGATTACGAAACCATCCAAAACATTATTACCATCATCAACGGTCTCTAGGTCAGGAATGTCGGGACGACCAAAGAAAGGGTTGGAGTGCCCGATCACTTGACAACCAGGAACTAAAGCGCAAGCATCGGGAGTGTTGTTCGGTCCAGCACCAAGTAAGTCGCGATTTGGTATTGGTCCGTTGACAGAGGTATTAAAGTCAAACTGACTAGCATCCCATTGAATTGCTGTATCAGTTGATTCTACTACTCGACTACTATTGGCCAATAGTAAATTTCCTGGTAGGGGTTCTGCATCAGGACCGTTAGGACGACCGTTAAAATCAATTCCTGCACCTGCAAAAGAGGATCTTTCCTCGATGATGGGAAAAAAATCTGTTCCTTCATTGAGGGCAATACGAACTCCAGCAGCAGGTTTGTCTGACCAGTTGAGAACTTCAAAGGCAAGTTGAAATTTATCTCCTTCTGGATCGTCTTCCACAGCTTTAATATCAGTGAATCGGAGGTTGTAGACTGGAGGTAATTTTGTTTCAGGTGCCTGCTGTTGCTGAATATCTCGGACGTTGGCATCAATAAATGCCTTTGTGAAAGAGGTTGTAGTTAAACCACCAGTTCGCAGTTGGTTCAAGTTCCATGCTGCACCACCATTGGCAAGAGCTAAGTCTACATAATCTGGTTTAGTATTCTCAAAACTACTGGTGACAATACCATTTAGGGATGGAAGTTGGGTCGTTGTGTATCCACCTCTACCGTCAGCAATATAAGCATTTGCTTCAGAGTTGACTCCAATGGCATTATTCACAAAGTTGGCGTTGACTATAGCATTTAATAAAATATCATCTTCAGTGTTTTCGGTTCCTCGCTTTAACCCTGCTAGGATATTGGTGAAGTTGAGACCAAAGTTGCCATTATCTCGATCTTCGTCTGTCACGAGGATGAAGCTAACAGCAGCATCTTCCCGAAAGGTGTAGTTATTCAGAGCAAAGTCAATGGCAGAATAACCATCTTCAAACTTGCCAGATACGAGTAAGTTATTCGTGGCACTGGCAAATTCAGCAGAAGTACCAAAATTGGCTCCACCTACAGGCACAGAACGCCCCAAGAGATCCGGGCGACCACTACCAAATCCAACAAGGCCAAAGCGTTGACCTGTGAGACCTTGGCTTTGCAGAATTGCATCTAGCTGCGGAATCATGTTGCCGATCCATCGTTGCTCGCCGGACATAGAATTGGATTCATCAATAAGAACGACTACATCAGCGCTTTGTAAGGTGGCGGCGGTTGCGGCAGGAGTTCCTGCAATCAGCAAAGTTAGGTAGAGAGTCCCAGTTTGTAAGTATTGGTTCTTAAGATTCATTAGTTTTGTCTGTTTGTCAACCTTTTTAGGTCTATTGGTTCTTCGACAAAAAATGTAGGTGCTAATATTTGGTTTAGTAGGGGCGAATGGCATTCGCCCCTATATATATATGTGATTAACTGCGACGATGTTTATAACCTAATAAAGCGATCGCTATCATTCCTAGCATGGCCTGAGAATTGTTTGACAGTTTCTGTTCATAATAGTATAGGTGATTAATTGTGGCTTTGACGTTGACAAAACAAGGCGATCCCCCCAACCCCCCTTAGTAAGGGGGGCTAAGGAATTTGACAAATTAGTTGCTCAAAATCCATGGCTGGTATAGATTTGGCACGAACAATCATTTTTAACTTTGTCTTGTGCCTTTTCAACTTTAACCAGTTCCCCCCTTGACAAGGGGGGTTAGGGGGGATCGAATTTAATTAACTACGACGATGTTTATAACCTAATAAAGCGATCGCTATCATTCCTAGCATGGCCTGAGAATTGTTTGACAGGTTCTGTTCATAATAGGATAGGTGATTAATTGTGGCTTTGACGTTGACAAAACAAGGCGATCCCCCCAACCCCCCTTAGTAAGGGGGGCTAAGGAATTTGACAAATTAGTTGCTCAAAATCCATGGCTGGTATAGATTTGGCACGAACAATCATTTTGAATTTTGTGTTCTCCCTCTTACACTTTAACCAGTTCCCCCCTTGACAAGGGGGGTTAGGGGGGATCGAATTTAATTAACTACGACGTTTACGTTTATAGCCAAATAAGGCTAGTGCTGTCAGACCTAACATTAGAGTTGTGCTTGGTTCGGGAACTGACTCTGGTTGTATATCATCATAACCACCGGAACCAGTGCCAGTTCCACCAGTTCCAGTTCCACCAGTTCCAGTTCCAGTTCCGCCAGTTCCAGTTCCAGTTCCGCCAGTTCCACAAGTGCCAGTTCCACAAGTGCCAGTTCCACCAGTTCCAGTTCCGCCAGTTCCAGTTCCGCCAGTGCCAGTTCCGCCAGTTCCAGTTCCGCCAGTTCCAGTTCCGCCAGTGCCAGTTCCACCAGTTCCAGTTCCGCCAGTTCCAGTTCCACCAGTTCCACAAGTGCCAGTTTCACAAGTGCCAGTTCCACCAGTGCCTCCAGTTCCAGGGTTACTAGCTACTAACTGAGCATTAACAGCAGAACCAAAAATATTATCCTCTGAGTTGAGAAACTGACCAGTAATACCTGCACCAAACTCTGCTGCAAACATAGCAATAACTTCGCCATCAGTCGAAGGAGAATATTCCGTCACCTTATAGGAATCTTGAGCAAATAATCGGTTGGAGCGTTCAACACCAGTATTCTGCTCAAAGATCCGGAATTCAGCATCAAGGCTTTCGCTGATGGCTGTGCGGGCAATATTAACTGTTCCGAAACCATATTCGTTTCCATCACCAGGCATACCAATAGGGTTGCCATCAACACCAAGGAGATTCCAGTTGAAAGAAATTACCTCTTGTTCATCGAAATCATCTACTGTGATGACAAAACCATCCAACACATTATTACCATTATCAACGGTCTCCCAGTCAGCAACTTGAGGAGTACCAAAGAAAGGGTTGGGGTGACCAACAACTTGACAACCAGGAACTAAAGCACAAGCAGCAGGAGTGTTTCTTGGTCCAACACCAAGTAAGTCCCGGTTTGGTATTGGTCTGTTAATAAAGGTATTAGTCGAGGTATTAAAGCTACGCTGACTCGCATTCCATTGAATCGCTGTGTCAGTTGATTCAACTACTCCACCAGTGTTGTTAAACACTTGATTTCCTGGTAAGGGGTCTGCATCAGGACCGAGAGGACGACCATTACCGTCAATTCCTGCACCTGCAAAAATGGGAGCTTCATCAATACCGAATGTTCCTTCGGTGAGGGCAACACGGACGCCTGCAGCAGCTTGGTCAGACCAGTTGAGAACTTCAAAAGCAATTTGAAATTTATCTCCTTCTGGGTCGTCTTCTACTGCTTTAATATCAGTGAACCGGAAGCAGAAAACTGGAGGAAGTAAAGTTTCAGGAGGTGGTGTAACTGGTGGATCTGCTAGGGCGACTTTAACTCCCACACCACAAGTAGAAGCGATCGCTACTAATACTGCTTGACTTAAGCTTGTTAACCGATGTCTTTCATGGTTTATTTGATTAATCATAATTACTGACTTCTATACACTCAGTTAATGTCGGGGCGTTTGATGTTGTGGGGCAAACAGGACTTATGCACGGAGACTAAATCTAGTGAGGGCGTTAGCGGAGCTTGGCGTTAGCCAATGCCATTCGCCCCTACAGATGGTGCTTTAACAGTTAATTTGCGTAAGTCCTGATATATTTAATTAACTGCGACGACGTTTATAACCTAATAAAGCGAGGGTTGTCATTCCTAGCATTGCCAGTGTGCTTGGTTCAGGGACAGACTCTGGTTGTATGTCACCAGAACCAATATCACCAGAACCAATATCACCAGAACCAACGTCACCAGAACCAATATCACCAGAACCAATATCACCAGAACCGCCGTCACCAGAACCAACGTCACCAGAACCGCCGTCACCGGAACCAACGTCACCAGAACCGCCGTCACCGGAACCAACGTCACCAGAACCGCCGTCACCGGAACCAACGTCACCAGAACCGCCGTCACCGGAACCAACGTCACCAGAACCGCCGTCACCGGAACCAACGTCACCAGAACCGCCGTCACCGGAACCAACGTCACCAGAACCACCGTCACCAGGGTTACTAGCTATTAACGTAGCATTCACTGGAGCACCGAAAATGTTATCCGCTGAATTCAAAAATGCACCAGTAAGTCCTGGCGAAAATTCAGCAGCAAATAGAGCAATAGGTTCATCTCCTCCTGTAGAATTAACAGCTTGAGTTGCCTCGGCATTGCTAGCAGACAAGCCACCTGCAATAGTTGTGTCATAATCAACAGGAGAATATTCTGTAACAGTATGAGAATTTTCAGCAAATAATCGGTTGGAGCGCCCTACACCAGTATTTTGCTCAAAAATTCGGAAGTCAGCATCAGGATCGCCTGTTTCATTGATAGGTAAGCGAGCAATATTCACTGTGCCAAAACCAAAATCGTTAGTATCTCCAATACGGTTGCCAGCAACATTAAGGAGATCCCAGTTGAAAGAAAGTACCTCTGTTTCGTCGAAATCATCTACTGTGATAACGAAACCATCCAACACATTATTACCATCATCAATGGTCTCCGGGTCAGCAATGTTGGGACGACCAAAGAAAGGGTTGGGGTGGCCGACAACTTGACAGCCAGGAACTAAAGCGCAAGCACCAGGAGTGTTTCTTGGTCCAGGAGCAAGCAAGTCTCGGTTTGGTATGGGTCCGTCAATAAAAGTATTAAAGTTGAACTGACTGGCATCCCATTGAATTGCTGTGTCAGTTGATTGCACTACACTACCAGTGTTGGTAAATAGTTGATTTCCTGTCAGGGGATCTGCATCAGGACCGAGAGGGCGACCATTAGCGTCAATTCCTGCTCCTGCAAGAGTGGGTGCTGCACCCTCGAAACCCCTTGTTCCTTGATTGAGAGCAATACGAACCCCAGCAGCAGGTTGGTTAGACCAGTTGAGAACTTCAAAGGCAATTTGAAACTTATCTCCTTCTGGGTCGTCTTCTACTGCTTTAATATCAGTAAACCGGAAGCAGAATACTTGAGGTAATGTTGTTGGTGGGTTAACTGCTGGATCTGCTAGAGCAACTTTGACTCCAACACCAAAAGTAGAAGCGATCGCTACTAATACTGCTTGACTTAAACTTGTTAACCGATGTCTTTGATGATTTGTGTGATTGCTCATAATTACTTTTGTGTTGAACTGTGATGAACGAAACAGTTAGTTTTTGAGATTTACCAGAAAACTTCCTGATTTTTCAGCAATTCTCTAAGGTATCAGGACTTACGCACGGACAGTAAATCCAGTGAGAGCAAATACCATTTGAGGGCGAATACCATTTGAGGGCAAATGCCATTTGAGAGCAAATGCCATTTGAGGGCGAATGCCATTTGAGGGCGAATGCCATTTGAGGGCGAATGCCATTTGAGGGCGAATGCCATTTGAGGGCGAATGCCATTTGAGGGCGAATGCCATTTGAGGGCGAATGCCATTTGAGGGCGAATGCCATTTGAGGGCGAATGCCATTTGAGGGCGAATGCCATTTGAGGGCGAATGCCATTTGAGGGCGAATGCCATTTGAGGGCGAATGCCATTTGAGGGCGAATGCCATTTGAGGGCGAATGCCATTTGAGGGCGAATGCCATTTGAGGGCGAATGCCATTTGAGGGCGAATGCCATTTGAGGGCGAATGCCATTTGAGGGCGAATGCCATTTGAGGGCGAATGCCATTTGAGGGCGAATGCCATTTGAGGGCGAATGCCATTTGAGGGCGAATGCCATTTGAGGGCGAATGCCATTTGAGGGCGAATGCCATTTGAGGGCGAATGCCATTTGAGGGCGAATGCCATTTGAGGGCGAATGCCATTTGAGGGCGAATGCCATTTGAGGGCGAATGCCATTTGAGGGCGAATGCCATTTGAGGGCGAATGCCATTTGAGGGCGAATGCCATTTGAGGGCGAATGCCATTTGAGGGCGAATGCCATTTGAGGGCGAATGCCATTTGAGGGCGAATGCCATTTGAGGGCGAATGCCATTTGAGGGCGAATGCCATTTGAGGGCGAATGCCATTTGAGGGCGAATGCCATTTGAGGGCGAATGCCATTTGAGGGCGAATGCCATTTGAGGGCGAATGCCATTTGAGGGCGAATGCCATTTGAGGGCGAATGCCATTTGAGGGCGAATGCCATTTGAGGGCGAATGCCATTTGAGGGCGAATGCCATTTGAGGGCGAATGCCATTTGAGGGCGAATGCCATTTGAGGGCGAATGCCATTTGAGGGCGAATGCCATTTGAGGGCGAATGCCATTTGAGGGCGAATGCCATTTGAGGGCGAATGCCATTCGCCCCTACTGCGGAATGTTGCGCAAACAGTTTTTGAAAGAATAAAGGGCGTTACTGAATTAAGCTATGAAACCTAAATTTGGCAAAATCTCAAATGCTTTTCAGTTAATAGTTAAACATCGCCATTAAAGAAAAATCATAGCCACCCATCAGCAACGCCCAATAAAACAACTCATTAGGTTAGCTGATGACCTTTTTCTTCATAATTCTTCATAACTTTTAATTCTCCTTGGAGACTAATTCCTTCTTCCAAGACAATGAGTTAATAACTCATAGTTAATAGCTGATAGCTGAATGCTTAAGTTGTACTAAAGAAATACATACAACTGCATAAATACTCAAATTAGAACTAACTGAAAAAAGTACAACCGTATAAATACTCAAAGCAGAACTAACTGAATTAATTGAATTAATTTCAAATATGCCATTGGCTTTCTGGAGATTCCAGTACAAAAATAGATCGGTTCAATTTGGCGTATAATGATCTAAATTTGGAGTATAATGATCTAAAATTGTTCTTGACAACTTGAGTGTAAAGTTTTTTATGACAACTCTGAAAGCCTCATCTAAAGGACTTGAAAAATTAAAGAAACTATTAAGAAAATCCAAATAGAAAAGGGATGGGCCTTAGATAATGAAAATTGGCTGGATGAAGCCAGTAAGTTTCTATCTATGGTTAAAAATGGGAAGAAACAAGTGGCGGATACTGTTTCAATTGGTACTTGGAAACGATTCCGAAAAAATACGGGTGTAACACCTAAGTATTTCCAAGCATTCTGTAAATCTTTGGGATTAAATTGGGAAGAAATAGTTGATAATATTCAATCTGAATCAACTACTATGCCTGTATCTTTAGATTTAGAAAATTCCCCTGTTTTTCCTTACTTTTACGGGCGTAATCAACAATTAGAGAGTTCAAAAAAATGGATTTTGCAGGATAAATGTAATTTAATTTTCCTGCTTGGTCGAGGGGGTATAGGGAAAACTTTGTTCTCAATACGATTAATCAAAGAAATTCAGAATAATTTTGACTATGTAATTTGGCGAAGTCTGGAAACATCTCCAACAATAGAATATATTCTAGAAGATTCAATTAAGTTCTTTTCTCAGCAGCAAGAAACTACATTACCATCAACTCTAGATGAAAAAATAACCAAACTAATTAATTATTTTGCATTCTCTCGTTGTTTGCTGATACTAGATAATGCAGAATCAATTCTCCACAGTGGTTGTCATATAGGTAAATATCGGGAAGGTTATGAAAGCTATGGTTATTTATTCCAACGAATAGCTCAGTCTTCTCATCAAAGTTGTTTGTTAATTACCAGTCGAGAAAACCAGAAGCAATTGATTTAATTGCTAAAAACTAAAACTATAAAAATTTTAGAATTAGAAGGATTAAATGTAGAAAACAGTCAAAAAATATTTACAGAATATGGAGAATTTGAAGGCTCAGAAAATGAATGGAAATTTGTTATTGAGCATTATGCAGGTAATCCTTCTGCTTTAGAAGTTGTAGCAGCGCGTATTCAAGATGGATTGGGGGAAATTTATCTAAATTTGTAGAAAATTATTTAAAACTAGGACAACTAAAATTTGACGAAATTACCGATTTATATGAATGTCAGTTTAATCGTCTATCTACCTCAGAACAGCAAGTTATGTATTGGCTGGCAATTAATTATGAGCCTGTTTCAGATACAGAACTAAAAGAAGATATTATTTCATGGCAAATCAAACAAGAATTACTCCAATCATTAATATCTTTAAAACGGCGGTCGCTTATCAAAACTACCCAATTAGAATATACAGTTCTACCTGTAACTAGAGAATATATTATTGATCGATTAATAGATGAAATTTTCCAAGAAATTAAGACAGGTAAAATACAGCTTTTTAATAATTACTGTCTCTGCAAAGCAACATCCAAAGATTATATTCGAGAAACTCAAATTCGCCTGATTATCCAACCATTACTAGAAAGATTACTTCAAGAACTTGGCGGAAAAATAAATGTAGAAAATAAACTCCAACAAATTATCTCAAATTGGCAAAAAGAATTTCCTCAAGCACCAGGGTATTTAGGAGGAAATATTCTGAATATATTGTCTCAGCTAAATACCGAATTAAGCAACTATAATTTATCCTATTTAACTATTTGCCAAGCCTATCTTCAAGGAGTTGAATTACATCACGTTAATTTTGCCCATTCCGATTTATCTAAATCCGTTTTTTCCGAACCTTTAGGCAGCATTCTTTCAGTAGCATTTAGTCATGA
The DNA here is from genome assembly GCF_014132355.1 of Okeania sp. KiyG1. GTDB lineage: Bacteria > Cyanobacteriota > Cyanobacteriia > Cyanobacteriales > Microcoleaceae > Okeania. The sequence continues at coordinate 20,288 of NZ_BLZO01000118.1, read as the reverse complement.
TGGCAAATTATGGGCCATAGGAGATGCAGATAAAAATATTTATATTTGGCGAGTAGCAGACGGTAAATTGATCGCTACTTGTTTAGGTCATACTAATTGGATAAGGTCAATTATTTTTCATCCTCAAAAACAAATTTTAGCTAGTGGAAGTAGCGATTTTACTGTTAAATTTTGGAATATTAATACAGGCGAATGTCTTGCTACATTAGAGGAACATTCCGAGCAAGTTTGCTCAGTTGCTTTCAGTCCTAATGGTAATATTTTGGCGAGCGCTAGTGCTGACTGTACCGTAAAACTATGGGATATTGAATCTCATCAATGTCTTCATATTTTAGAGGAAGATAATTACTGGGTATCTGCAGTTGCTTTCAACCCTCAAGGAACAATTTTGGCTAGTTTTACTGTAAATCAAACTGTCAAATTATGGGATGTTCAGACAGGTAAACCCCTCACCACTTGCCCACAGAATAATCATGTCGTTCGCTCGATCGCTTTTAGTCCTGATGGTCAAACTCTAGCCACTGGTAGCGACGATAAATTTGTCAGATTATTGGATATCTATACTGGTGAATGTCTGAAAACTTTTTCAGGACATAATGGAAGAGTTTGGTCAGTTGTTTTTAGTCCTGACAGTAAAATTCTGGCTAGCGGTAGTGTAGATCAAACTGTCAAATTATGGGATATTCAGACAGATAAATTATTACTTACTTTACCCGAACAAAACCGACGAGTTCGAGCAATAACCTTTAGCAGTGATGGTAAAACTCTAATTAGTGGGAGCGACGATCGAGGTGTCAGGTTGTGGGATGTGAGCAAAGGTGAATCTTTGAAAACTCTTGATGGTTATACTCAACGAGTGTGGTCGGTTGCTTTTTCTCCTGATGGTCAAACTCTGGTGAGTGGCAGTGACGATCGCGTGGTTAGACTCTGGAATATTGAAACAGGTGACAGTAAAACTTTAGGTCGTCATACAAAGCGTGTTCAATCAGTTGCTTTTCATCCTCAAGGAACAAAAGTTGCTAGTGGGGGAAATGATGGTCAGATTAGGTTATGGGATATTGCTACTGGGAAATGTTCAGTTCTCCCCGAAAGACATGGAGACTGGATCTGGTTAGTTGCTTTCTATAGGGAAGGAAGAAAACTGATTAGTGCTGGGGACGACCGCTGCATTAAATTATGGGATCTGAATACAAATAGCTGTCTGCAAACTTTCAAAGATTATTCAAACTGTTTGTGGTCAGTTGCTTTAAGTCCTGACGATCGGGATTTAGCGATCGCTAGTGATGGAAAATTATTACAAATATGGAATATGGAAACGGGAGAGCTTACAGATATAGGAGAACATCAAGATAAGTTGCGTCAAGTTGCCTGGAGTTCTAATGGTAAAATTATTGCTAGTGCTAGTGATGACCTCACTGTTAAGCTCTGGAATGTCAGTACAGGTGAATGTCTGCATACTTTGGCAGAATATACCAAGCAAATTAGAGCGATGGAATTTAGTCCTAATAGTAACCTGATAGCAACTGGTGGGGGCGATCGGACAATTCAACTCTGGGATGTTTCTAGTGGCAACCTCTGGCAAACTTTAACAGGACATGAAAATACTATTCAAACTGTTGCTTTTAGTAATGACGGGTCGATGCTTGCAAGTGGTAGCGAAGATGAGACTATTAAACTGTGGAATATTCAAACAGGTAGCTGCATTAAAACTCTGAAAGCAAAACGCCTCTATGAAGGAATGAATATTACAGGCGCGATCGGTTTGACGGAGGGTCAAAAAGAGACTCTGTTGGCATTGGGAGCCATCATTTAACGAACTCAGAATTCAGAACTCAGAACTCAGAAGTTATTTTTGTAACGGGGATTTGATTGAGCAAGCCTCCAAAAATATTTCGCCTTAAAAGGTGGGGCTTTAGACTCAATTATTTTGATAATACCAAATCTGGTTGAATACTTATTCAATAGTTGGGAGTAGGGAAGTGGGGGAGTATTAAACATTAAGAATAATATACAATCACTGGCTAATAATCGTTGAAAACGTTATTGAATCCTAATAATTACTTAATCATTGAAATCTTGCATATAGTTAATAGTCGAAGGTAAGGTTAGAATAGTTCAAAAATTTAAAACTCAGATCAAGTATGACTTTTCCTTCTTCCTTCTTCCTTCTTCCTTCTTCCTTCTTCCTTCTTCCTTCTTCCTTCTTCCTTCTTTATTCTGGTTGTGTAATGGGAATTTCAATTATAAACTCTGCTCCTTCACCAGGAGCAGAAATACAAGTCAACTTTCCCTTGTGTTTTTCCACAACAATTTGATAACTAATAGACAAACCTAAACCAGTACCTTTCCCTGCCGGTTTAGTAGTAAAAAATCGCTCAAATAAACGCTTCTTAACTTCCTCATCCATACCTAAACCATTATCTATAATATTAACTGTAACTTTGTCGAATGTAGCTTCTGTTTTAATGGTAATAGTAGGAGTTTTATCTAGGCAATTAGAATTATCAAAAGCCTCTTCTAAAGCATCAATAGCATTACCAATTAAATTCATAAATACCTGATTGATCATACCCACATAACATTCTACTAAAGGCAAATCTCCATACACCTTATTAACTTTAATTTCAGGTTTTTTCCCACGACCTTTCAAACGATTTTGGAGAATTACTAAAGTACCATTAATACCATCGTGAAAACTCATCAGAGTTTTTTTCACATCATCTTTACGAGAGAAATTGCGTAGAGAACTCACAATATCACGAATTCTTTCTGCCCCCATTTGCATTGCTGATATTACCTTGGGCAAATCATCCCTCATAAAATCAAGATCTATCTCCTCAAATTCTTTTTTAATGTAATCTGGTGGGTTAGTACAATATCCTTGATAAAGATTTAGTAAATTCATCATGTCTTGAACATAATGATTCAAATGCACTATATTTCCATAAACAGAAGTTATAGGATTCTTAATTTCATGAGCAATTCCTGCTATTAACTGACCCAAACTAGACATCTTTTCAGCATTAGTTAAAGTCGTCTCCGCTTCATTCAGTTCTTGCAAAGTATTTTCTAATTTTTGCTTTTGTTGTCTTAACTCATTTTGAGATTGCTTTAGTGCTACTTCTGCATTTTTATTCTCAGTAATATCTGTAATAAAACCTTCTAAAGCTATTAATTTTCCTGGCTCTAAAAACACCCCTATTCCCTGTTCCCAAACCCATTTAATTGCTCCAGCCTTAGTAGTAATTCTATAAACAACTTGATAATGTCTATTTTCCTGTATAGCAAACCGTATAGCATTCCATAAACGTTGCCGATCTTCTCGATGAATTAATTGTGATAAAAATACTTTCTGCGAACCAAAAAATTCTTTTGCTTGGTAACCAGTTAATGAGTAACAGCCATCACTTACAAATTCCACACTTCTATGTGGATCGTTACGAAAACGATAAGCCATACCTGGTAAATTACTCACTAAAGTAGCTAATTTTCTTTGACTTTCGTATAAAGCTTCTTCTGCACGTTTGCGTTCAGTAATATCTGTAATAACTGCTAACACACAAAGCTCATTACCAATATCAATAATCTCTGCAGACAACAACCATACTCTAATGGCACCAGATTTAACTCTGAACTGGTATTCCTGATTTTTCACAATTCCTTGCCGTTGTAAATTCTGCATAAATTCGGTTCTTGTTTCTGGATATACCCATATCTTCAACTCTTCTGCAGTAAAGCCAATTATTTCTTCACGGCAATAACCCATTATCTCCAAAAAGCCATCATTTACTTCGATAAACCGCCCATTCTCAAAAGTAGTAATACTGATCGGGTTGGGACTACAACGAAATGCTTTTGAGAACTTTTCCTCCGATAACCGTAACTTTGCTTCTATTTGTTGACGTTCAAATATCTCTTTCTGTAATCGCCCAACTACTTCCTGTAGCTCAAATGTTCGTTTTTCTACCCTCTTTTCTAACTCCTCATTTGCCTGCTTTAGTGTTTTTTCTTTTAACACCCTATTGCTAATATCTAAAACTACTGCTTGCCAACCACTTCTACCATCAAACTTCATAGAACTTAAGAAAACTTCTGCCGGAAATTCAGAACCATCTAAACGTTTATATCGCCAATTAAAACGACTTATACCTCTTTGTAATGCTATTTCTAAATAACGTTTAAATATCATACTTGAATCTTCTTTTTCAGACTGCTTTGTCGGGCTAAATTCCCAAGGTTGCTTTCCACACAACTCTGATTTATTAGTACAGCCAAATAATTTTAAAGCAGCAAAGTTACAATCAATAAAACCTAGTTCATTTATGAATAAAACCGCATCTTGAGTGGATTCATATAAATCGCGAAACTTTTTTTCTGAAGCTTGTATCGTAGCAATTAATCCTGTTTGAATAGCCATAGCTTGTTTACTTTCAGTAATATTTCTTGTGACTTGAGAAAAACCCCGTAATTGTTGGTTATCATCATACAAAGCTGTTGTAATTACATTAGCCCAGAATTGCGTTTGGTTTTGCCTCAGACAGATTTTTTCGACAGAAAATTTACCTTGTTCTCTTGCAATTTTTAACTCTTGCTCTGGTAGGTTATTTTTAATATCTTTTTGAGTATAAAAAGTAGAGAAATGTCTACCAATAACTTGCTCTGATTGATATTGATAAATATGTTCGGCTCCAGGGTTCCAGCTTACTATATATCCGTCCGAGTCCAACATAAATAAGGCATAATCTTGAATACTTTCTATTAATAATCTTTGTCTTTCTTCGCTTTCTTGCAAAGCAGCTTCTGTTTGTTTACGCCTAGTAATATCTTCAACAAACCCTTCATAATATAAAAAATTTTCCTGGCGATCTCGAACTACCCAGGCATTTTCAGAAATCCAAATTATTGTACCATCTCTGCGATAAATCTGGGATTCAAATTCAGAAACTTCTCCTTTTTCTCGTAAAACCTCAACAAATTCGTCACGTCGCTGAGAATTTACATAAAGTTGACTTTTAATATCTGCCAAAGCAGCAATCATTTCTGTAGAAGAGTCATAACCATAGATACGAGCTAGTGTAGCGTTAGCGCTGATGTAACGTCCTTCAAGTGTTGTTTGGTAAATACCTACAACTTTATTCTCAAATATACTGAGATACTTATCTTCCATTTGCTGTAATGTCTCTTGACTTTTCTGACGATTAATCATTCAATTTTCCCGTTCCAGATTTATCCTTGTATGTAACTATTTTTACCTACCGAAGAAGTTTATTATTGAATTACTACACCCTCTTAGCTATTATATATATTGACATATTTCTAACTCTTTGGCTTGAAGACGTGACCATTATTGGTGAATTAGTTTATGATATTAATCTTAATTATTTAGGAGTCAGGTAGTAGGGGCGTTACGAAGTATGCGCAAGCAAACGGCCGTTTGCTTCGCATAACTATCGTTAACGCCCGTACAGGAGTCAGGAGGAAAGAAAGAAGAAAAAACAGGAGTAGAAGGAGAAAGTTTTTTTTCGCGCTCTTATCTGGACAGGATATCATACCTCAAATCACCAACGCCAAAAATAAAATCACTCCAGAGAAGGTTAGAAATTCATGTACTTGACTTTTGGCTTTTTTTAATAGACTTATGTTTGGTTGTGGAAAATATTCTTTTGATATATATACGGGATAGACATAGGATAATCAGATAGTGGAAAAATATATATTTACTTTTAACTATGAGACGCAACTATTAACCAAAAACCTTGTTAAACCTATCCATTTCTTTGATTTTTGAGCGTTCAAAATCTCAAAAAACAACTTAAATCTGGTAAGATATAGGAAACAATGCCTTTTGGAAACAGTTCGGTAGATTTTAGCTGCCAGGCGAAGTTAGCTCGGATACCAGCACTACCCTTCTGAAAACGATTCTTCTTTCTTCAAAGGAGAAGAAAGGCCTCGGACGCGCTAGTTCTTTAAGGATTAGCTTTGCAGGCAACAGCCTTTACTGTTACGGTAATGCCATACTATTGTCAAAGATGTTCAGTGATGAATAGATTTGATAAGGTTAAATGTTGCACTGGTAATATTGCTCAAAACCAACAAGATACACCAATGATTAATTCTTCTACTAATGAATGGCCGAGTTTATTACAGCAGTTACTTGATGGCCAATCTTTATCTTCATCTCAAGCATCTAATTTAATGCAAGGATGGCTACAAGAAGAAATTCCACCCGTTCTATCAGGAGCAATTTTAGCTGCCTTACAAGCTAAAGGTATATCTGCTGAAGAATTAGCAGGTATGGCAACAGTATTAAAATCTTTATCTCTGACAAAAGAAAATGGCGATCGCTCCGTTCCCATCACAGACTCTAAATATCCAGTCATTGATACTTGCGGTACTGGTGGAGATGGAGCTTCAACATTCAATATTTCTACTGCTGTTGCCTTTGTCGTAGCTGCGGCCGGAGTACCAGTAGCTAAACATGGAAACCGTTCTGCTTCTGGTAAAGTTGGTTCTGCTGATGTATTAGAAGCATTAGGAATACGTTTGAGTGCTCCCACAGAAAAAGTAATATCTGCTTTGTCTGAAGTAGGAGTTACTTTTCTATTTGCACCAGGTTGGCACCCAGCAATGAAATCTGTAGTTCCTCTACGTCGCACTTTAAAAGTACGAACTGTGTTTAATCTTTTAGGTCCTTTAGTTAACCCTTTGGGTCCTCAAGGTCAAGTCATAGGAGTGTTCAATTCCCATCTAATAGAAACGATAGCTCAAGCTTTAGGAATATTGGGGGTAGGATCGGCGATCGTGCTGCACGGTAGAGAAAAACTAGATGAAGCTGGTTTGGGCGATATTACCGATCTGGCTATTTTATCTAATGGTGAGGTGCGAATGACAACCGTTAACCCCCAAGATTTAGGATTAAATTTTGCTCCCATAAGTGCCTTACAGGGTGGGGAAGTAGAAAAAAATGCTGAAATTTTACAGAATGTTCTCCAAGGTAAAGGCACTTCTGCACAAACAGATATCGTTGCTCTGAATAGTTCCCTAGCGCTACAAGTAGCAGGTGTTGTACCACTAGAAGCTCATGCAGAAGGTATTGCTAAAGCTAAAGATATTCTCCAGAGTGGGGCAGCTTGGTTGAAATTAGAGCAGTTAGTTCAATTCTTAAATCATTAGACATCTCCTCCAAAAGAGGGAATAGGGAATAGGGAATAGGGAATAGGGAATAGGGAACCCACCCCTAACCCCTCCCAGGAGGGGAGTAATTGATAATTTCTGTACGATAATCCTGTGAAATTAAGCGATCAAAAAAACTTTCTCCTTCTTATACCTTAAAACTCCCTCTTCTTCCCTCCTGATATAGAACCCCTGAGTGGATCTATTTAAAAATATAGGGAGAGTGTGGGGAGTGTGGGGACCCACCCCTAACCCCTCCCAGGAGGGGAATGTGGGGAGTGTGAGGAGATGGAAGCAAATTTCAACTTGCTAGGGTTGCTACCAAGTGCGACTAACGTCGTCGCGGAGTCGCATATGCTTGCCTCCCCTATTCTCGTTCCTGAATTTCGCTCTTCACTCCTCAGTCGTCGGGTCGGACTTCTGCCAAAAGCACATACCGCGTATAAAGATACGATCAGGGATTCTATATAATATATGTTGATAATTCTATAATTACTTCAATCTCCCTACTCCCCTACTCCCCTACTCCCCTACTCCCCTACTCCCCACACTCTAATGCAACCAGATATGAAATTAACTACTAGAACGTGCCCGCAACTCCACTACATTTTCTTTAATTGTCATATCATAATTACCAAAAAAGTTTTGTCCTAACAAACCCCTTTCCTTCTCTTCAGGAGCAATAGCAACTTTCAACTGGTTAATTGTTAAACCTCCAGCAGAAACAGAACCGACAATAGCAACTCCTAGTTCTACACTTTTACCATCAGCTAAAGTAAAAGTTCCTTGCCCAAAAGGCAAAATGTTCAAAGCTGTTGCCATTTCTTGAGTAATTAAAGTAGAACTAGCACCAGTATCTAGTATCATTTCATAAGTTTGATTACCATTAAAAGTAACATCAATTACAGGAGTACCACCGTACGAAAAAAACTGTAGAAAAATGAAACAGCTTTTATCTTGATATTGGATTAACCAATACTGGCTGTACGGCACAGCTCACTATTCCCTCGGCAGTAAATGCCCCTGGGAATTTCTTTCTAATTATCTGAAGACTACCATTCACGTCGGCATTAATTACTTTACCTTTTGCACTTCTGAATAAGCCACGTTTGACTCGCTTGCCTACATAGTTTTCATGGTATATTGGTTTTTCTAGGTCAATAGCAGATGTCTTACTGGTGTAACTTTCTTCGGTTTCAATGACTTTTATCCCAACCAGTTGACACTTATAAGTTATCTGTTGAATTAACTTATAGTGAGGTATTTGAGTAAAATTTTGGTTGTTTTTTTTGCCGATGTTTGCACCTTGTTTCCAATTATCATTTTTTCCTATGACTACAGTACCAACATTATTTGTGGTTAAATACTCAACCACTAACTTACTGGTGTTATGCAGATAATTCTCGACAAAACGATTTCTATGATAACTTAATGCTTCAATCTTACGACTGGTTTTTCTGTTGCCTTTGAGATGACTTTGGTACTTAGCTTTACGCTTGTTATATAATTGATTGACGCTTTTTAGTGGCTTCCCGTTAATCAGCAGTGGTTTGACACCAGGCTTATTTGTAGATAGAGCTACTAATCGGTCAATCCCTAAGTCTATTCCGGCTATATATGTTGAGTGTATTTGTGGCTGAAGAGCTTTTTCATACACTACTTCAATTATATAGCAGCTAGTAGCAGGTACTATCCTGACTTCGATTACAGTTTCTACAATTACAGGTATTTTGATTTCACTCATTGATAAGTGACAAATACCATCTTTTAAACTTGCTCTATAGACTGATTCCTTTGAATATATGACTACATTTCGACCTTTGGTTTTGTCCTTATACTTTGGTATTTTAGGTTTACCTAAAAACTTCCCTGGATGTTTTGACCATTCTTTGATTGCCTGAAAATAACCACGCCAAGTTGCCACCAAGCATTTGATTATTTGTTTTGATACTTTAGTTGGTAATGCTCTATAGGCATCGCTATCTTTGGTGGTGTGGTACAGTTTAGTTAAATCCAGACTATGACCAGTACAGAAAAAATGTTGACGACAGTAATAATTAGCTAAGTTATACAAGTTTTTCGACTTAAAGGCTAACTCATCACAACAAGCCCAAAAGTTATGTGTTCGGTTAATAATATGTCTATCAACAAGTCGCATTCACCTGAATTATTTCCTAAGCTTTAGTTACCTGTTTAATATTAAAGCACTTTTATACAAATAGCAACTACTTTCTACAATTTTTATTCAACAGTTAATCACCCCGACGACTTTTAATCGGAATTTCGTATATTCCTTCTGCGGTACTCGAAGTTGATACTTCTTCTGGTAATTCTTCTGGAAACAGACCACAAACTGATATTGTTAAATCTCTCCTATTTCCAAATTCATCAAGCAGAAAACATCCTGGATATTCTTGAGCGATCGCAACTGCAGTATAACCAAGGCCAAATCCTGTTATAGAAAGTAATGTTGTCAGCAATATTGATGGTATTTGCCCAAATCTGGTTTCGACCTGTTGTTTTTTCAGTATCTGATTTCATTTGCTTTACCTGATTTTTATTACAAGAAAAGTTAGGGAAATATCTACATATTAAGTAAGGTTCTTCCTTCTTCCTTCTTCCTTACCTTATCTATACAATACCGATGCTACCGGACATGATATTACTCCTAATTATTGACTCTTAATTGACCACCATGATTTTCTCCTCACTCCTGACTCCTTATTCTGTGAGCCTCACATAAAATTTTTTATAAATATGATGCTTTTAACTACTAGAACGTACCTTTAACTCTACTACTTTTTCTTTAACTGTAATATCATAATTACCAAAGAAGTCTTGTCCAAGTAATGGTAACTTTGCTTCAGGCGCTAAGATACCAACTCTAAATTGTTTGAACTCTAAACCTCCTGCCGAAATAGAAGCAACTATTCCATATTCTTTTTCTATTTTTCTGCCATCAGCAACTATTACAGTTCCCCGATCATTAGGTATAACTTTCAGGGAGTTGGCCATTTCCTGAGTGATAGATGTTCCACTAGCTCCGGTATCTAACAACATTTCATAAGTTTGATTAGCATTAAAAGTAACATCAATTACAGGAATACCACCGCTACGACTTTTAATTGGTATTTCATATAACCCTGCTGTTGCAGTTGAAGTTGATACCTCCTCTGGTAATTCTTCTGGAAACAGACCACAAACTGATATCGTTAAATCTCTCCTATTGCCAAATTCATCAAGGAGAAAACATCCTGGATATTCTTGAGCGATCGCACCTGCAGTATAACCAAGGCCAAATCCTGTTATAGAAAGTAATGTTGTCAGCAATATTGATGGTATTTGCCCAAATCTGGTTTCGACCTGTTGTTTTTTTTCAGTATCTGATTTCATCTGCTTTACCTGACTTATATTATTAGATTTCTGGAGTGAATAATTTTCAATCATAATTACTAAATTTTTTAAGAATTTTAACTATTTATTTACTGTAATATTTAATAGCTTAAGTTAATTTTATCTTATTTGAATAGTCACTGTAATCTGTACTTATTACTACTAGATTTTTTGTTAATTTAATACTAACAGGACTTACGCACGGACACTAAATCCAATGAGGGCGCAATTCGGAGCTTGGCGCTAGCCAATGCCATTCGCCCCTACACATGGCGTTTTCAAGGTAGATTTGCGTAAGTCCTGACTAATTAATTTAGAGGAATTAAAATGTCAATCTCAGCTCAACCTGCACTACTGGTACTAGCAGATGGAACTACTTATCAAGGCTTTTCTTTCGGTGCCCCTGGAACCACTATTGGAGAAGTAGTATTTAATACAGGAATGACTGGTTATCAGGAAGTTCTGACAGACCCAAGTTATTGCGGGCAAATTGTTACTTTCACTTACCCAGAGTTGGGAAATACAGGCGTAAACCCTGAAGACGAAGAGTCCAATGAACCACAAATCAAAGGTGCGATCGCTCGTAATATTTGTCCACGTCCTAGTAACTGGCGCTCTACTCTGTCTTTGTCAGAGTATCTTCAAGAACATAAAATTCCAGGGATTTATGGTATAGATACCCGTGCTTTGACCAAAAAAATTCGGACTTTAGGGGCAATGAATGGGGCAATTTCTACAGAAATTCTAGACCCAACTGAATTGCTAGAAAAAGTTCAGTCTGCTCCTAGCATGGCAGGATTGAATTTAGTTCAAGGAGTAACAACTAAAGAAGTTTACCAATGGTCTGAACCTACTAATGCAGCTTGGGAGTTTAACCCATCTGTTTCTGGTTACAGTGGAGAAAAGTATACAGTCGTGGCCATTGACTTTGGAGTGAAAAAAAATATCCTACGACGTTTAGCTAGCTATGGTTGTCGAGTTGTAGTTGTTCCTGCTAATACGCCACCAGAAGAAATTCTGAAGTATAACCCTGATGGTATTTTCCTTTCTAATGGCCCAGGAGACCCTGCTGCTGTTACCGAAGGTATTGAGACTACTAAAGAGTTACTTAAATCATCTAAACCTGTTTTTGGCATTTGTATGGGACACCAAGTCCTCGGTCTTGCTTTGGGAGCCGACACTTTTAAATTAAAATTTGGCCACCGTGGTCTCAATCAGCCAGCAGGTTTGCAGCAAAAAGTGGAGATTACAAGTCAAAATCATGGATTTGCGATTAATCCAGATTCTTTAGCTACTGAGGTAGAAATTACACATCTTAACTTGAATGACCAAACTGTTGCCGGTTTACGACATAAGTCTTTACCTTTGTTCTCAGTACAATACCACCCTGAAGCCAGCCCTGGTCCTCACGATGCTGATTATTTATTTGAACGTTTTGTCCAGGTAATGCAAGATGAGCGGAAAGCTAAAGCCTCGAAATCAAAGTAGGATTTTGCCTACAAATTTTATGTATTCCTGAATTAAATTATGTAATTTTTGCATAATTTGTATTAACTAGCTATCAGCTTTTCCGTTCCGGAATGCTCCGCAAACAGTATTTAGCTGTCAGCTAAAAATTCGAGGGTTTAAGTCCCCCACGCTTAGGGTGAAAAAATTAGTGGTGCGCCTTTTATGGGGGATAAAATCCCCATTACACACCAAGAATAAGCTGACTGCTGTTAACGCAGTTCCGACCATAGGAGGCTAGCTGAGTGCTGAGTGCTACTTCAAAAAATTAAGTTATTTGTAGGGGTAGACAAATTTCACATCAAAAAGTATAATGTATATTCGACTTATGCAAAATCAAGCTAGGAGGGTGTTATTCCTGAGCCTAAGCCACTAGCCCTAACTGTTAGCCTGAGATGTACTCATGAAGAGAGGGATAATTACCAGCTATTCCGCTTAACAGGGCTACTAGATGCCTTCTCAGAAGGTACTTTTAACAAAACACTGAAGACAAAAATCGATCAAGGGCCAAAAAATATTATTTTGGATTTGTCCAAAATAGATTTTGTAGATAGCTCTGGGTTAGGAGCACTCGTACAACTGGTAAAGCATACCAAACAATATGAAGAAGGTACGTTACAAATAATCTCCAATGCCCGTGTAAATCAAACTGTTAAATTGGTTCGTTTAGAGAAATTTTTGTCCTTACGGTCTTCACTAGATGAAGCTATAGAGAATGTCAAGAAATCTTGACAAAGCCAGGCAATGACCGACTGTTGAGTATAGCTTATAGATGCTATCTCCCGTCAAAAGGCAAAGGTCTAGGCGGGAGTTGGTCAAGCCCGCTCGAGATAAATACCAAATTTTGAGAAAAAATTGGTACTTAAATAATAATTGTCAGTATAGGAAAAACTAGAAATATTGTGACAATAAAATTTGGCCTGTACTGGTAAATTGAGACCCAAACTTAAGTTACAGCCCAATTCATTTCAGTAGACTACAAAATTCTTTTGGGTTAGGGAGGTAGGGACATTGCATGCAACGTCTGTAGGTCCCAGGGAGTAGGCAGTAGAATAATACTTTGGCCACTGTAGTCTATTTATTTGAAAACCGCTATGAGTTACGACTAATATTTGATCGAGTAGAAAGGCTGGGCTAACGAGGAGAACGATCGGTTTGCAACATTTAAACCTTGTCGCACTAACACCAACAGAAATTCAAGAAATTACACCCTCAGCTTGGGCATATCTGGGGGATGCTATCTATGAATTGTTTATTCGGAGCTACTACTTGATACCAGCAAAGCGATCGCGGTCTTATCATCAACTTGTGGTAGCCCAAGTTAGAGCAGAAAGTCAAGCCCATCATTTACATAATTTAAAACCTCATCTTACCAGTTTAGAGTTAGATATTCTCAAACGAGGGCGCAACGCTGCTTTTGGGAAACCGAAAAGATTAGATCCAGAAGTTTATCAACAGGCGACCAGTTTAGAAGCTTTAATTGGGTACTTATATTTAACAGATCCTCAACGATTAAACCAATTACTAGGCTATATAGAATTAGATATAAAGGATAGAAAGAATTAAAAGGTTAATTTCACAGGGGTAAAAACAGAAGCCTAAATTTACCTAAATATACTCTTTCCCTACTTTTTTTTACATTTTGGCAGTCGGTGCAACGGTAATGGTATTGATTGAACTTGGGACAAATTACCTAATGATGTCAGCTATTATTACCTCAGCTCCAATTAAAAGAAAGCGGTAAATCTTCGGAGCTTCCCGTAGGGTGGCGAGGTCTCCTCGCTATATCCAATGGACCAAGAGGGAGGATTTATTTAGGTTTTTTTCCCACTCCCCCACTCTCCCACTCCTCTACTCCCTACTTACAAATGTTAAATTAATTTTGCACAAGTACTTATATTACCAAGGGCCTTCTGGCATAGGCCCCTCTGTATTAGAAATAAAACTAAATTTGATATTAGCTATGCCGATAAAACCTTCAAAATTTGACTCTCAAGACAAACCCCAAAAACAGAAATCAATAAAACTCAAAAGTAAGCAGTCAAACAATGATCGTTCAGAGACTACAAGGGAAGATGACGATCTAATCTATGGACGACATACCGTACAAGCAGCTCTCAAAAGTGAGCGTTCCTTAAACCGCATCTGGGTTATTCCGCCACTAAGATACGATCCCAGGTTTCATACATTGCTCAATGAAGCTAAAGCCAGAGGTACGATCATAGATGAAGTAGACGATAGACGCCTAGATCAAATTACCCACAGAAAAAATCATCAGGGTATTGCTGCTCAAATATCTCCTTACGAGTATAAAGAGCTTGACGAACTAATTTCTCAAGCTAAGTCTAAAACCGAGCAACCTATATTGCTAGTAGCTGATGGTCTCAACGATCCCCATAATTTAGGAGCCATTATTAGAACGGCAGAAGCTATGGGAGTACAAGGTTTAATTATTCCGCAAAGACGAGCAGTAGGAATAACTTCGACTGTAACAAAAGTTGCCGCAGGAGCTTTGGAAAATTTTCCGGTAGCCAGAGTTATTAATCTGAGTCGTGCTTTGGATGAATTGAAGAAAGAGGGATTTTGGGTATATGGTACTGTAGCTGATAATGGGGATATTATTCATACCGTAAAGTTTACAGGACCTATTGTTTTAGTTATTGGCAGTGAAGCAGAGGGTTTAAGCCTTCTCATCCAAAAAAAATGTGATACTTTAGTATCTATACCAATGTCAGGGAATACACCTAGTCTCAATGTATCAGTAGCAACGGGTATGGCCCTTTATGAGATCCATAGACAACGCTGGTCAAAAAGTTGGCGTATGTAGTAAAAAATATTGATAGTCCTGCTAGCGTAATGGTAGATGGGGATCAATAGCACTGCTTCATGGGAGCAAGATGCCCCTACTACCATCTACCATTGTCCTTGAGCAAAATAATTAAAATAGACTACCATTACAATGCACAACTACTAAAATATCATTGAAAAAATTGAAAAAATAGAATTGGCGTAGTATAACAAAATAGAGAGAATGAAGTATAGCTTAACATGGGTAAAACGGCTTTCTATAAGCTACTTTGCTACTACCAGCGAAATAGATTTTGAAACTCCCAGTTCACTATAATAAACACTCTTTATAATTTGTATAGTTTAGTTATTGATTCAAATTTTTCCTGATAGTTTGTTTAGAACTTTTGCTCGTAAAGTCACAAACATTGGTAGATGTGAGAATCAGTAACTTCAAAAGCAACTACTAATACAACGATTAATACAACGATAATTAACATAGTATGAAAGAAAGATTGGTAAACTTACTAAACTTCTCTAGTCTAGATTGGTGGGTTAAAATTTTTACTGCTAACCCTCGTTGCACTTATTATTTTGGACCTTTTTTGACACCTGAAGAAGCAAAATCTGCTGAGGCTGGTTATATAGAAGATTTAAAAGATGAAGCTGCTCAGGGTATTCAGGTGTCTATTGAGCAGTCTAAACCTATGGAGTTAACTATTTATGATGAATTGGAAAATAGTAGCGATACAAGAGTAGTAAGTTCTGCTTTTAGTCCCCAAACCTTATCCTTTTAAATATCAAATTTGAAGATAAATGGTGTTGCTGAATAATAGTATAACATTGAAGTCATCTTAAATTTTCGGTAAGTGTGAAACCAGCCAGTTTTAACGGCTGGAGGGAAACGACTCGACGGGTTTTAACCCGTAGTCAAAAAAATGTGTTATAATTAGCTCCAAAGACACGAAGACCTCTGAATCATGGTGAAAGCCCGATAGCTAATGGACGCTTCAGTTAAATGGTGGTTAACCGAAAAGGTTGCCCGGTGTCAGTTAGCACTCTGTTTCCAGCCGTTAGTCAGCACGTTGTACCTCAGAGCGAGTGAATCAACCAACAACTAAAAAAAGTAGCCTCAATGGTCTAGACCGGAGAGAGTAGTGGCAATTGACACCGCCTAGTGAGCTGCTGCTGTATACGTACTACGGTACGGTACTGGCAATGTGGCCGTTTCGAGCAATGTGGAAATCGTGGCTTTAGCCCGATTTACAGCTCCTCTGAAGAATCCACGCGACTTTAGTCCGTGGAGTGTCAATAGTCGATAAGATTCATAGATACTAGCTACTTGTTTGATAGTAGATAGAAAGGTATTCAAGAATTTAGAATTTAGAATGCGCGAATTTAGAATTACCTCTCCTTTAAAACGGATAGGATTGACTAATAATGACAATTTTTATTTATTATCCTCTTAAAAGGGGAAGCTTTAAACCACAATGTTTCGGTAAAGCTGATGAATACTCTTGATTTACTTTAATTTCAGTCTTGATATCTGTTTTCAGCAATGCCGATAAGTTATAAATAGGAAATTATCAATTTTTCTGAGTTTTGACTTTTAATTGACTTTTACAAGAATTTCGGCGTTGCTGAATTGAAGTATGAATGTGCGATTGTTTGGTTCTGGTCAAGCCCCCTAAACCTGGAATTTTGGGGGACTTTTAGAGTTTTATTCCCTCCAATTTTAGGGGGCTAGGGGGCTTGCATCATACCCAGAATCAGCAACGCCAGAATTTCTAATATGTTTGGTGAGGCTGCATCCATTTTTTTATATCTGTTAACACTTGCTGAGGAATTTCCCAAGGAAAAAGATGAGCGGTGTTAGGATAGCATTGCCAATGTGCATGATTGAGATGTAGAGCTGTTTCTTGACTGGACTCAGGAGTAATATGGCGATCGCTAGCTCCAGCTAATACTAAGCAAGGACATTGTATCTGTGGCAGCTCGCTCAATCTGTTATAGCCACTTCTTAAAGCTTGATTTAATGCTCTAGTGGCAAATTTAGAAGTTTGTAAATAGGCAGGGACTGCTTCTTTTGCTAAATATTTATAGGTGGCAGGAGTGTGTTGTTGAATGAGATATCTAAATAGCGATCGCTTGCCAAAAGTATCAATATTCCATTGCCATCCAGGTATAAACCAATTTATGATCCCCGCCAAACCAGTATAAAGATTATCCTGCCAAGTAATGGGTGGATGATTACCTCTAGGTCGTGCTGCGGTACCTATTAAAATCAGACCAGCAACTTTCTCTGGGTTTTTTAGAGCTAACTCCATTGCAATAATTCCACCTAACGACCATCCTAAGATAAAATATTTGGGTATCTGAAGTTGGTCTAGCAGTGTTTCTAAATCTACTAAATGTTGAGTAATTTCAAAGTCTTTTTTCGTATAACTTTTGCCATAACCTCTTAAGTCAGGAGCAATAGTTTGAAAGTTTTGGCAGAGGGAATTGGTAAACACTGACATACATTGGCCCGAGCCTGGATGTCCGTGGAGGCAAAGAATGGGAAAACCTTGTCCTTTGACTTGAAAATTTAGTGGTAATGATGAGACCATGATTATATTTTCTGTAAAGTTTTTTTATAACGATAATTCTTAAAGATTTACTACAGCCTTTTTATTTTTATAGCGTTTCTCAAATTGGTGAGATACACTTTTAGACCGCCCCCAGCCCCCAGATCCCCCTAACCCCCTTAGTAAGCTATCCATTACCCACATCTTTCTTAACATAAGGTTTGACAAAAAAAAGCATTTATGTATGGAGTAGCGATATAGCTGCCGCCACCATCCTCCGCCAACGCCAAACTGACTCTGGGAAAATCGTCATTAAGTTCTGCTGGTCGATCATTAGATTTGGAGGTAATATCAGCTATAAAGCTCAAAGCTGGGTGAATCTGAAGTTCGGCGATGAAAATTCTGTTGAACTGACGTTTAATTAATCATAAGAGACTGACAAACAACCCAGCCTTTAACAAGATCATGCAATCGCGATCTGCCACGCAGCCCGAACTTTAACACCAGGAGAACCATCACCTTTTCGACCTAAAAATCCGCCCAATTGAGCAATCCAATTCACAACAGAGAGCCAGAGTTGGTGGTGCTGAATCAGGATAAAGTTGGTGGTGTATGGTTGCATATAAAACTTGCCACAAGAAATGGTTCTAAAACTTGTTCACAACTGCTCGTTGGAGAACAACGAGCTAAAGTCCCGTTAACCACAACAAACGCCAAGCAACAATACTATAGGTAGCCAAAGCCATCTCTAATGTTTGTGCTGTCTCTAATAGACATCTCCAAAAATTATCAAGCACTTACTGTAACTATCTTTGAGAGAGCGATCGCCAGCTCCTCCAGATAGTCATTTTTTATGAGATTTATAGTATTACAGATAGTTATTGTTAATTCTTTAGCATTTTTATGTAATTATTTCTGGCTTTTTACTATACCTAAAGTTATGATTTATGTTAACATTAGTGTTCCTATTCTTAATCTCACTAAACCACATATTGTTAAAATTACTTTTTCACTGGTTACTCTCTTTTAATCTGAATCTTTCTCGTGCCACTCGCGCAGATTTTTATCAGTCTTATTACATGTTCTACAAATCTTCTTTTTGAGCTTTTTTTGATTCTCTTTCTTGACTTTGTATGACATTTTATGGTTTCTTTTTTTTCTTTGGCCTGTCAATTATTTCCCCACTTTGATCACCTTTATCTCTTTGAAATCTTTGTTCTTTATCAAACTTTTTTTGTTGTTTTTTGGTAAGCATTTCCTCCGGAATGCTGCGCAAACAGCCGTCAGCTATTAGCTATCAGCTATTAATTTTAGGGAAGGTAAAAGCAACCTTTGAAATTGAAAAATAATAAAAAGTTACTACCAAAGTTCCTGGACAAAACCTCAGAAGTAATTATTCATTACTAATTGCTGATAGCTGACTGCTGATAGCTGAATGCTTACGTTTTTTGAATAAATTTATATCACTCTCTGGACCTCTTTCTCCTACTATTACATCAACTATTTCTTTTCCCAAAGCTAGTGATTACTATTTGATTTTTTAACGTATGACTTTTTGGCTTGACTGAGTAATATTTTTTCTGCTTTTCATCATTTTTTGGCCTGAATATATCCTGTTCTGTACTATCAACTATCAATTCTATTTCTGTCAAAGCTTCTTTTATCCATAAATATTCGTTTTCTTTTCCCGAGAATTCCTCTAGTAAACTAGATGGTAATAATTCCCTCAAAATATCGCTCCAAAGCGCGAAAAATATTATTTGCTGTTGATTCACTAACTCGCTTAGGTTGCTCCTAGCAGTTGAAATGTTGGTACATGATGCAAATAATATAATGTCAACATTATCTCTTTCGCCTTGCCTAAAGATTTTTTTCTTCCTCCTCCCTATTTAAATCTTTTTTCTTCACTGGCGTTCGCGTTAGCGATGCGGAGCATTATCGCCTGTCTTTTTTTGTCTTCAACTTTTTGAGCATTTTCTATTAATTTTATTAGTTGTTTATCTGTAATACCAATAATCCTTTTTGTTTATGAGTGGATGATTATAAATATATTCTAATACATTATTCATTTGGGGACAGTATATATATAATTGGGCACTACAATTTTACCTTAATTTCTATTTTGGAGAGGTCTAATTGTAATTTCTCCATGCCACAACCACTTTTTAAAACATAATGATAACGTTCAATTAACCAACGATGACTGTACCATTGAACATACTTGTTGACATCTTCAATACTGGTAATCTTTAATGTGGTCAGCAGTAACCAGTTAATCGGTTCAATTTCTGTTGGTGGGTCAACTTCTTTGACTAAAAATTGCTTGTAATGTCAAGGGAGCTAGTTGTTCTTTTTTGGCTCGATTCTGAGGTGGTTGAAGGGTAACAGTGGTATAACGAATGGTTAAAGCAGCTTTTCTGGCTGGTCGAGTCGGATTGCGTTTGACCTCCACCATAATCGTTCCTTGAGGCTCAACTGACTTTAATGTT
Organism: Okeania sp. KiyG1; assembly: GCF_014132355.1. Classification (GTDB taxonomy): domain Bacteria; phylum Cyanobacteriota; class Cyanobacteriia; order Cyanobacteriales; family Microcoleaceae; genus Okeania. The sequence continues at coordinate 373 of NZ_BLZO01000118.1, read as the reverse complement.
TCCCATAAACCCTGCTCACAGCCTGCCAAACGACGATTTTGAACAGCTCTAATCAAAAAATCTGACCCCAGATGCTCACAACAAGCAAATAAGTCATAAAAATCCGCTTCTCGGTCGGCAATAGACATCTCCAAAAATACTCAAACGCTTATACTAACTATCTTTAGTGGAGCGATAGCGTACGCTTAACCGGAGGTTATCGCTACTTATGAAGATAGTTAATTTGTACAGTTTTATGGGTATCAGAGACACTTAGTGTTACTAATTCAAATATTTATTAGACTTTGATTTATTATTTTTATCTCAGTTTTTGATGATTTATACTAATATAAATGAGCCAATTCTTAGTCGCACTAAACCACATATTGTTAAA
>NZ_BLZO01000117.1 GCF_014132355.1 Okeania sp. KiyG1 | reverse complement strand
CGCAAATGCCATTCGCTCCTACAGATAGCGGTTTAAAAGTCAATTTGCGTAAGTCCTGATTATATCAAATCCGGTAGCATTGGTACAATTTACACCCTTTAGGGGTTTGGTCTCCAAACCCCCTACAAACCCTGAGTTTTGAGCATGAATGGCGATCAGAATATAAGAGGGCGAATGCCTTATGCGTTCCGCAAAGCTCCGAATGGCCCCCCTACGAGAAACCAACGGATTTAATATTAGGGGAGCAGGACAACTAAGGTCTGTTCTACTTTGCGATCGCAACATAGTTGTCAGTTGTCACATCTGCATCTCTGGATAAACTTTCTCTAATATCATGTCCGGTTGAACAGTTATAAATAACGACCGAGGAGTCAGGAGTCAGGAGGGAAGAAAGAAGAAAGAAGAAAGAAGAAAGAAGAAGAAAAAAGGAAGAAGAAAGAAGGAAGAAGGAAGAACAAGAACAGGAGAAGAAGGAGAAAGTTTTTTTATCACTAATTATCCGGACATGATATAACTCCAATTTTACCGGAATAAAATAGTATTTGACCATTTCAATCAGAGCTGATTTATTTAACTCAACCATGAAAAGTTTAACAGTTAAGCGCTATCTCTTATCCCTATTAATACCTCTACTAGCAATAGTAGTTACAACCAAGACAAAAGCTGAATCTATCACTCCAGCTAACGATGGCACAAATACAACAGTTAACCAAAATGGCAATCAATTTAATATTCAAGGAGGTACTCGCAGTAGAGACGGGACAAACCTCTTCCACAGCTTTGACCAATTCAACCTAAATTCAGGCCAAACTGCTAATTTCCTGACTACCCCAGACACCCGTAATATTCTCGGTAGAGTTACGGGTGGAAATGCCTCAATTATTAACGGTCAGATACAAGTAATTGGCGGTAATTCCAATCTCTTGTTAATGAACCCCGTAGGTGTGATATTTGGTAAAAATGCCAGTCTGAATATTCCTGCTTCATTCAGCGTCACCACAGCTACAGACATAGGCTTTAACAACAACAACTCCTGGTTTACAGCGATAGGAAACAATGATTACTCAAATCTAGTAGGAAACTCTAGTGGATATAGATTTAACACCTCAGACCCAGGCGTTATAATTAATGAAGGCAACCTACGTTTAAAACCCGAAAATAATCTCACTTTACTTGGTGGTACAGTCATTAATATTGGGCAGCTCTCCACTGCTGGTGGTAACATTAATATCGCAGCAGTAGAAGGTAATAGTACCATAAAAATTTCTCAACCAGGGAATTTATTAAGTTTGGAAGTATCTCCAACAGTTGGAAATAGGGTGACTATTCCTAGTTTTTTGCCTGTACTATTGTTACCTGAATTATTGACAGGAGGGGAAATAAATCATGCCACATCTGTTAGCATTAATTCTCAAGGTGATGTAGTATTAGACGGTTCAAATACCATAATAGATGACGTACCAGGAACGGTTATTGCCTCTGGAAGTCTTGATGTGTCCACAACTCCCCCCCCCTTTCAAAGGGGGGTCAGGGGGGGATATAATATTGGGGGACAAATTAATGTGTTAGGCGATCGCGTAGCAGTTATTGATGCCAATATTAACGCCAATAGTGTAAATGGAGGCGATATAGTATCAATTGGAGGTAATTTTCAAGGTAATGAAGTTGTTCCTAATTCTGTGGAAATTTTGATTAATGAAAAGACGATTATTTCTGCTGATACTGTTGAGAATGGAGAGGGTGGAAAAGTCATAATTTTGTCAGATGGAAAAAATTATTTTGCCGGAAATATTAGTGCTACTGGAGGAGAATTTTCTGGTAATGCTGGAGAGGTAAATATATTTGGAAAAGAGGCAATAATTGTTGAGGGCAATATCGATGTTAATGTCATAACAGGAGAAACGGGAACTATATTAATTAGTTCTGAAACTACTCCTCCAGGAATAAAAAAGGGAGCAAATCTAGAAGATGATGATTTTCTAATTATACTAGAAAGTTATGAAACCAAAATTGAAGGCGGTATTAATTTTACTGATTTTATTAGTATCGACCAACTATTAATTGATGGTAATAGAGAGGCAACTATACCGAAAATCTCTAGTCTCAATAGAACAGCCCAAAATACCCTCGCCAACTTCCAAAAATTAGCAACTATAGAAAAAGGTCGCAGCGATACATTTGCCGACTATTTTGGAAAAAACTTCTCACGGCAAAAAACATCTACAAAAAATATTAGAGAAGTTCTGGCAGAAATTGACCGTCAAACAGAAAATAATTCAGCAATTATCTATGTCACGGTTTACCCAGAAGAATTGCAGTTAGTATTATATACACCAGGTAATACCCCCATCGTGAAAACTATTCCCGGTGTCAAGCGCGAGGAATTGATGAAACTTGTGCTACAGTTACGCCTCTATATTACTAATCCAGAGGAACGCTTTACTCAAAACTATCTGTTGCCAGCACAAAAATTATATGATTTGCTAATTGCACCCCTATCAACTGAAATAGAAGCAGCTAATGTCAATACTTTACTATTCAGTATGGATGAAGGTTTACGGACATTACCTGTAGCTGCATTACACGACGGTAAACAATTTATGGTGGAAAAATATAGTCTGAGTTTGATTCCTAGTATCAGCTTAATGGATAGTAACTATCGAACTCTTGAAGATACCCAAGTATTAGCAATGGGAGCTAGTGAGTTTATTGGAAAGATTCCCTTACCAGCAGTACCCGTAGAATTAGAAACTATTTCTCAAAAATTGTGGAAAGGTAAAAAATTTCTCAATCAAGAATTCACTTACAACAACCTATTAGCTCAACGACAAAATTATCCTTATCCCATAATTCACCTGGCAACTCATGCAGAATTTCGAGCAGGAAAAGCTAATAAATCATATATTCAATTATGGGGAGACGAACAATTAAGGCTAGACCAAATGCGAGAACTAGGCTGGAATCAACCTCCAGTAGAATTGTTGGTATTGTCAGCTTGTCGTACTGCCTTTGGTGATAAAAATGCCGAATTAGGTTTTGCCGGGTTGGCAGTCGCAGCAGGAGTCAAGTCAGCTTTAGCTAGTGTGTGGTATGTGAGTGATGAAGGGACATTAGGGTTAATGACAGAATTTTACGCTCACTTAAATGAGTCTAAGATTAAATCAGAAGCTTTACGGCAAGCACAGTTAGCAATGTTGCGAGGGGAAGTAGTTATTGCAGAAGGTCAGTTAAAGGGTACTGGTTCCTATGGCTCTGTAATGTTACCGTCGGCACTAAGAAAGTTTGAGAATAAGAATTTATCTCATCCTTATTATTGGGCAGGATTTACTATGGTTGGTAGTCCTTGGTAAGTCCTCGGTGGTAGGGGAGTGGGGGAGTAGGGGAGTAGGGGAGTAGGGGAGTAGGGGAGTAGGGGAGTAGGGGGTCACACTTGACACCAATGCTACTGGATTTGATATTTTAACAGTTTTGTGGAATGGGCATCTTGTCCGTTCCTGTTCCCTTTCTCCATTTGCTATCTTTTACATTGATTTTCCTTTCTACAGCATTCGCGATCGCGGAGCGGAACGGAGTTCTATCGCTAAGATACTATAAACTTTTTTTAGTTGAATAAAAAGTCATGCGTAGGGGCGAACAACCCCTTATACTACTTATGATATCACAAAAATTGTGAGGATAGAGCCGAAAATCCTTTCACCCCCTGATTTTTTTTGGAGCTTAACAGAATGAAAATATTGCTGGTTTTTCACGGAGGGGTGATAGATGGAAAGATTCGACTGCGGGAAAAACACATCTGTTTTAAGCTTCACGAGATGAGGATATTTCTGGGTTTGATAAATATTCCTGAATACTTGATTATCTATGAACAAGGAATTTTAGTTGAATAAAAAGTCATGCGTAGGGGCGAGCAACCCCTTATAGTCTTTATCATATCACAATTTTTGTGAGGATGGAACCGAAAATCCTTTGACCCGCTGATTTTTAGAGCTTACTAAAATGAAAATATTTCTGGCTTTTCACTGAGGGGGCGATAGATGGAAAGATTCAACTGCGGGAAAAACACATCTGTTTTGAACTTCACAATTTGAGCTTCACAAAATGAAGATATTTCTGGTATTTTTCCTGGGGAAACATTCTTGAATACTTGATTCTCTATATTCTCTATGAACAAGGAATTTTAGTTGAATAAAAAGTCATGCGTAGGGGCGAGCAACCCCTTATAGTCTTTATCATATCACAATTTTTGTGAGGATGGAACCGAAAATCCTTTGACCCGCTGTTTTTTATAAGAGCTTATTAAAATGAAAATGTTGCTGGCTTTTCACTGAGGGGGGAGACAGATGGAAAGATTCGACCCTATGTTTTGAGCTTCACAAAATGAAGATATTAATATTCCTGAATGAATATATAAACACTTAAACTCAGTCAGGGATTACTTCTAACTTCTAAATTTTAACTTCTAAATTTTAACTTCTAGCTTTTGATTTTTGACTCCCAAATTCTAACTTTTGACTTTTGACTTTTAACTTTTGACTTCTAAAATTAGGCCCCTTTTTACTGTACTCTAGAAAGAATGACCACAATTATTTACTGGAAATTATTAAGATATGACAGTATCTGCCCCTACTCGTACCGTTAGGATCGGTTCCCGCAAAAGTCAACTCGCTTTAGTTCAAACCTACTGGGTACAAGAAGAACTCCAGAAAAATTTCCCAAATATCACATTTGAAGTCCACACTATGTCTACTCAAGGAGACAAAATTCTAGATGTAGCCTTAGCAAAAATTGGGGATAAAGGGCTTTTTACCAAAGAACTAGAGTTGGGAATGCTGCAAAACGAAACTGATTTAGCAGTTCATTCTCTCAAAGACTTACCTACAAATCTGCCAGAAGGTTTAGTTTTAGGTTGTGTCACCGAACGGGAAAACCCGGCAGATGCTCTAGTCGTCCATGAAAAGTTCAAAGATAAACAACTTGAAGCTTTGCCAGAAGGTGCTGTTATTGGTACATCTTCCTTGAGACGTTTGGCACAACTCCGTCACCATTACCCACATTTTGAATTTAAGGATGTTCGTGGAAATCTCAATACTAGACTAGCAAAACTGGATGCTGGAGAGTATGATGCCCTAATCCTAGCTTTTGCTGGTTTGCATAGATTGGGTATGGGCGATCGGATTCATCAGGTTATACCGCCAGAGGTTTCTCTTCATGCTGTTGGGCAAGGTGCTTTGGGAATAGAATGTCGTGCTGGAGATAATGATATTCTCGATCTATTGAAGAGTTTGGAACATACTTCTACGGCTCAGAGATGTTATGCCGAACGTGCTTTTTTGAGAGAGTTGGAAGGTGGGTGTCAAGTTCCTATTGGTGTCAATACTAAAGTAGAGGGGGAACAACTGACTTTAACTGGTATTGTTGCTAGTTTAGATGGTCAGAAATTAGTTAAGGATGTTGTTATTGGTGGTGTTAATGATGCGGAACAAATAGGTATTGGATTAGCTCAGAAATTGAGAAAACAGGGTGCCCAAGAAATCTTAGATGAAATTTTGGCAGAAATTGACCGTAGTTAGTTTTCAGTTATCTATAGAATTTGGAATATTTGGCTGAGATATCTGAGTTATAGGGGCGAGTTTAAAGATAAATAGGGTTTGCTGAAAAAGTCTTTTTTAAGGAGTAGGGGAGTGTGGAAGATTTTTTTTGCCCAACTATGGGCTAAAAATGCGCTCCTTTTTGAGCATGAAGAGCTGAAAATCATGTAATTTTTCTATACCTAAAAAGGCTAAAAACTTTATCTGGCAATTAATTATTTGATATTTAATCAGCAAACCCTAAATATTGATAAGCGTTCAGCTGTCAGCTATTAGCTATCAGTTATTAATTTTTGACAAGGTAAAAGCAACCTTTGAAATTGAGAAAGAATAAAAATTTACTGCAAAAGTCCCGTTTATAAACCTGAGAAGTAATTATTCATTACTAATTGCTGATAGCTAACTCCTAATAGCTGTTTGCGCAGGATTCCGTAGGAAATGCTTACAAACATTGAGGTGATATTATTTCAGTTTCAACTCAAATCTACTTCACCCCTAATTAGGGTTTGCTGAAAAAGTCTTTTAGTGGGGGGAGAATACAGGAGACAGGACACAGGAGGAATGGGGAATTTAGAGGAGGTAGAAGTAAGAATTATCCCTTAATTTTTCTGCCCAACTCTTATACAAAGACTAACTTTTTGAGCCTTCTTATACCAATTTCATAAACTGAAACAACACTTGTAAAAGTATCTATCAAACTTGAAAACTAAGCTGTCAAGTTATGTGTAATCTGACTCTAGGAAATTGGTATTAGCCGAAAATATGGTACTTTTTTTCAACCTAATAAGGCTGAAACTTTTATATGTGAATACTTTGATTGTTAATCACCAAGCCCTAATTATTTTAGATTTTGCCAAATTTAGGTTTCATAGCTTGATTCACTAACGCCAAATATTTAATCTAAAACCTAGAAAAAATGTCAAATGTAGAGTGAGGATATTTTTAAATTATGCAAATTAAAATTAATTTACCAGATAAGTTAACGGAAAGAGTTCAAGGTAAATGGGATAATTTACAACAAAAGATTATTGCTAATCTTGTATTAGAGGATTTTCGAGAAGGATTAATTGATTTTGATGAACTAAAAGAGCTGCTGAATTTTTTCTCTGATGTTGAACTTATTGAATTTTTCAAACAAAATAATATGCTTCATTCTCAGGGGATACTTAATTTATATGGTACTTGTACCGATTTTGATTTGGTAGAGGATAATCTGGAAATTTGTGATGAGATGGATGATGATTTAGTTGGAGCTTTTAATGAGTAATAGTTCTTTAATTTATTTACTAGATACAAATGTTTGTGTCATGTATCTGAAGGGAAAAGTACTAAATATTAAGAGCCGTATTGATAACTTAGAGGCTGAAAAAAATGCGGTTTGTTCTGTAGTCAAAGCAGAATTATTTTATGGTTCTATCTTGGGAAAGTTATTGTAAAGAAACTTTTGAAACGGTTGATAATTTTGAAGAGTTTAAATCGACTGCAATTGGTAGATTATGACCCTGAAACAGCATTTTGAAGGATTAATCCTCATAATTTACTATTGGTTTTAAAGGAATAGGGTTTGGTTGTTCCTGAATGGAAAGTTTTTGAGGTAGTGCAATAATATTTTCAGTGAAAACCCAAACTGTAAGGCTAGAAATAACTCCAGATAGTAAGCCAAGAATTAAGCCTTCAATCCATCCTCGCACTCTTCCCTTAGAACTAGCATTTTCGATCAGACGAGCAAACGATTCTTGAGGAACTTTTAGGACAGTTTCTGCAGTACTTTTATCCTCTTCTAACTCACGAATACGTTCTTGTAATCTACTAACTTCTTCTTTGTTTTCTTGAGCCTCACTTTGTAATTGTTCTACAGCAAATATTGCAGACTCTAGCTCTTTTTTAATATCGCTTAATCTAGTAATTCGGGTATCTATAGTTTGGGGATCGATCACCTCATTTAGAGGAATTTCATAACTTATAAATGGTATTGGTAATTTTATTCTAACTTGAGCCTTGCTTAAAACTTTCTTTAAGTTTATGTTTTGATGGATAATCTTTTTCATAGTTCATTAAAGAAGCAGAAATAACTTTAAATCAATTGTAGCTCGGTCATGGAAATGTTGCTATTTCAGCTAAAGATAATCAACACCACTGGTATTTCCTAAAGAGCAGATTGAGGACTCCCGGTTTCAATTCTACGAGCAAACTTCCGAATATCTGCTACCTTTTGTATGTATTCATCAACTTGTTGTTTTAGGAGTTGAGGATCTGAATTTGGAAAGTCAAGCAAAGTACGACTAATGTCATAGTAATCAGATTCCTGTTGACGAAATCCTTGATATTTTTGCTCTGCTTTAAAAGTGTAAGCTAAAGTTACAATCAACCCTGTCCATGTTGTCAGTAAAGTCATAAAGATGACAGCCCATTTATCTGCTGCATCATAAAATTGGATAAGAACAGGCAAACTAACGGCTGAAATCAAACTCCAAATTACTCGTGCTGAGTCAAGCCTTTGGTAAGCTGCTGCCTGATTCTTCCAGTAAACTAAAGTTCCTTTAATTCTACTAAAGTGTTCTTTCAACCTCTCTTGCTCTTCTCCAAGATTATTGGCATTATCAAACCAGGTCCCAGCACTATCTAAATCAATTTTCTTTAAAAAAGCTCCGATTATAGGAACAATAGTTATCAATATTCCTATACACATAATTATGACTCCAATTGCCCATATATTTATAGACGAAACAGATGAAACTAATTTACTCATCACACAATAAATAAGGTATATCAGTCATATTTTTACTTGCTTGAAAGCTGCTTAACTATTAATTTTATAGCAGTTGTGATAAATATTCTGAAAGTCTTCTTGATGCCTAGATTCTCAATGTCTATAGTCTGATTAACAATTCAGATAGTTCTTTTTCTAGAAATTTTCCATTGCAGCAAAAGATATTTAAAAATTATAGAACTCCGTTTCACTACGCGATAAAACTACGTTACACTAGCGCGATAACTACGTTTAGCTGCGCTATCGCACTCCCACCCAAAAATTCTTTACTCATCTTAATAAGCACCTACGCAGAGCGAATGACTTACCTCCAAAATACACGAAAAATTCTTGACAAGCAACCACCCTATATCTCTTACATATCAATACTTTTGATAAATGGCCTACGAAAGCGCGATCGCACCCAAATTACCCTCATTTTTCCCCCTAAATAGCTCATTTGAACTTTTTTTGGAAAATTAAGTTTAAATTCCAAATATATTTAGCAATAATTTATCAGCTTAATTTATAATAACCATTCATTAAACCCTAAAAACATTACAGGTAAAGACTTTCAGTCAAACTAACAGCAGCCAAAATCAATCTTCTTCCTTCTTCCTTCTTCCTTCTTTCCTCTTACCGAATAATTAATAATTAAACAATTTACTTCTTCCTTGACACGATCGCACTCCCACTCAAAAATTCTTTACTCATCTTAATAAGCACCTACGCAGAGCGAATGACTTAACTCCAAAATACACGAAAATTTATTTCCCAGCAACCACCCTATATCTCTTACATATCAATACTTTTGATAAATGGCCAATTAGAGCGTGATCGCACCTAAATTTCCCCATTTTTCCTCCTAAATAGCTCATTTGAACTTTTTTGGAAAATTAAGTTTAAATTTCAAATATATTTAGCAATAATTTATAAACTTAATTTATATTAACCATTGATTAAACCCTAAAAAGCTTATAGGTAAAGATTTTCACTCAAATAAACAGCACCAAAAATTAAATATAAACCTTCTTCCTTCTTCCTTCCTGCTTCTTCCTTATAAAATAAAGCTACATATAATATTTATTCTAAAATCTAAAAAAAATGTCATTTGTTGGCCTACATATTCATAGCGACTACAGCCTATTAGACGGAGCATCCCAATTACCACAATTAATAGATAGGGCGGTAGAACTAGGAATGCCAGCCATTGCTCTAACAGACCACGGAGTAATGTATGGGGCGATTCAATTAATTAAACTTTGTAGAAATAAAGGAATTAAACCCATAATTGGCAATGAAATGTATGTGATAAAAGGAGAAATTGAGAAACAACAAAAAGGCAAAAAGTTTCACCAAGTAGTATTAGCAAAAAATACTCAAGGCTATAAAAATTTAGTCAAACTAACAACCCTTTCTCACCTACATGGTTTTCAAGGAAAAGGTATATTTGCTCGACCTTGTATTAATAAAGAATTACTAGAAAAATATCACGAAGGTTTGATAGTAACTAGCGGGTGTTTGGCAGGAGAAGTACCGCAAAATATTATGCAGGGAAAATATGAGGAAGCCAAGAAAATAGCTAAGTGGTACAAAGACTTATTTGGGGAAGATTATTATCTAGAAATTCAAGACCACGGTTTCCAAGAAGATAGAGTAGTTAATACTGGAATAGCTAAAATTGCCGATAAATTAAACATAAAAATAGTAGCGACAAACGACTCTCATTTTATTTCCTGTAGAGATGTAGAAGCTCACGACGCTTTGTTGTGTATTAACACTCAAAAATTAATAGCTGAAACAAAAAGGATGCGGTATAGTGGCACCGAATATTTAAAGTCTGCTGAAGAGATGAAATTATTATTTCGAGACCATCTAGAAGATAAAGTTATAGAGGAGGCGATCGCTAATACATTAGAAGTAGCAAATAAAGTTAAAGCCTACGAAGGAATATTAGGAGAACCACGAATTCCTGACTATCCGATTCCACCAGAACATAATGCTGATACTTATCTAGAAGAGCTTTCTTGGGATGGGTTATTAAAACGACTGAAACTGAAACAAAAAAATGAACTTCCTGTAGCTTATAAGGAACGAATGGAAACTGAATTGAAAGTTCTCCAGGAAAAAGGATTTTCTACATATTTTTTAGTGGTTTGGGATTACATTAAACACGCAAGAGATGCCAATATTCCTGTCGGACCGGGTAGGGGAAGTGCGGCTGGTTCATTAGTTGCTTATTCTCTGCGGATTACTAATATAGATCCGGTACATCATGGCTTATTATTTGAAAGATTTTTGAATCCTGAACGGAAATCAATGCCAGATATTGATACAGATTTTTGTATTGAAAACCGAGATGCAATGATTGATTATGTGACTGAACGGTATGGAGAAGAGAGAGTTGCTCAAATTATTACTTTTAACCGGATGACATCTAAGGCAGTATTAAAAGATGTGGGAAGAGTGTTGGGAGTTTCGTTTGGGGAAGCGAATAAAATGGCAAAGTTAATTCCTGTTGCACGGGGTAAACCTGCAAAGTTAAAGGTGATGATTTGTGATGAAACTCCTTCCCCAGAATTTAAGGAAGCTTTTGAGAATAAAGAAATACAAATAGAAGATAATGAAGGGGGAGAAGTTAATACAATTTCTGTCCGACAATGGATCGAGATGGCAATTAGAATTGAGGGTACTAATAAAACTTTTGGAGTACACGCGGCAGGGGTAGTAATTTCTAAAGAACCTCTGGATGAAATTGTGCCTTTGCAAAGAAATAATGATGGCTCGGTGATTACTCAGTATCACATGGAAGATATAGAATCCCTTGGCTTGTTGAAGATGGATTTTTTGGGATTGAAAAATTTAACGATTATTCAGAATACTGCCGATTTGATTGAGCAAAATCATCATCTTCCTTTGGTTCCAGATGAGTTGCCAGCTAATGAAAGAAAGGCAATGGAAATTTTGGCAAGAGGCAATATTAAGAAAATGCCAGAGGATGTGAAAAAAACCTATGAACTTATTAAGTCTGGAGATTTGGAAGGGGTATTTCAATTGGAATCTTCTGGGATGGTTGATGTTGTGAAAAAATTGAAGCCTACTTCTATTGAAGATATTTCTTCTATTTTGGCTTTGTATCGCCCCGGACCTTTGGATGCTGGTTTAATTCCGAAGTTTATTGACCGAAAACATGGGCGGGAAGAAATTAAATATCAACATCCAAAGTTAGAACCGATTTTGCAAGAAACTTATGGGGTTCTTTGTTTGCCAAAGGGAACTTTAATTGATAAACCAGATGGTTCGAGAGTGGCGATCGAAAATATTAAGAGTGGGGAGATAATTTTAACTTCGGATGGTAGGAAAGTTTGGCAGGCAAAAGTTGCTAAACAGTGGCGGAGTGGTGTTAGGGAAATATTAAAGATTACTTTGTCTAGCGGAACGGTAATTTATGCGGGAAAAAACCATCGCTTTTTAACTCCGGAAGGAGATAAGTTTGCCTGGGAGTTGAAACCTGGGGTGGGGGAAGTTAAGAAGGGTAATATTTATGGTTCTGCGGTCTATGAAAAATGGCAAGTTTCTAGTAATCAGAAAAAACTAGGTAAAAATGAAGCTTATTTCTCAGATAGACAGAAACTAGAAAGTTGGGAAAAATCTAGAGAAAACCATCTACAGATTTTCTCTTGTTCTTTAGCAACTCCTTCAGAAAATTCTATTTCTCAGACAGATACTTCGAGTCGGAAAAATCTGGAGTCTTCCCCAGAAAAAGCTACCTTATTTAGACCGACTAATTTCTCAGATAAACCTCAGCAGGAAAATGGGGAAAATTTCCGAGAAAATTATCTACAGATTTCCTCTTTTTCTTTGGCAACTCCTTCAGAAAATTCCATTTGTCAAACAGATACTTCGATTTGGAAAAATCTGGAGTTTTCCTTGTCAAAATCAACCTTATTCACACAGAAAAATCTAAGAAATTTTTCTTTGGCAACTCCACAGATTTCCTTTTTATCTTTAGCAACTCCTTCAGAAAATTCTATTTCTCAGACAGATACTTCAAGTCAGAAAAATCTAGAGTTTTCCCAGGAAAAAGGTACCTTATTTAAACCGACAAATTTTTCAGATACAGGGAAGCTGAAAAATTGGGAAAATTTCCGAGAAAACCATCTAGAGATTTCCTCTTTCTCTTTAGCAACTCCTTCAGAAAATTCTATTTCTCAGACAGATACTTCAAGTCGGAAAAATCTAGAGTTTTCCCAGGAAAAAGGTACCTTATTTAAACCGACAAATTTTTCAGATACAGGGAAGCTGAAAAATTGGGAAAATTTCCGAGAAAACCATCTAGAGATTTCCTCTTTCTCTTTAGCAACTCCTTCAGAAAATTCTATTTCTCAGACAGATACTTCAAGTCGGAAAAATCTAGAGTTTTCCCAGGAAAAAGGTACCTTATTTAAACCGACAAATTTTTCAGATACAGGGAAGCTGAAAAATTGGGAAAATTTCCGAGAAAGCCATCTAGAGATTTCCTCTTTCTCTTTAGCAACTCCTTCAGAAGATTCCATTTATAAGACAGATACTTCGATTCAGAAAAATCTGGAGTTTTCCTTCTCAAAACAAACCTTATTCAGACAGACAAATTTATCAGATTTTTCTTGGGCAACTCCTTCAGAAGATTCCATTTATAAGACAGATACTTCGAGTCATAAAAATCGGGAAGAGTCTAACCAAGAAATCTACGAAAAAACTCATTTTCAGGATGCCAGACTTGTTTATGTTGTCTCTGTGGAAGAAGCAGGAAAAGCGGAATGTTTTGATTTAGAAATGGAAGACCAAAACTCACCATACTTTCTAGCAGAAGGAGTAGTTGTTCATAATTGTTACCAAGAGCAAATTATGAAAATGGCTCAAGATTTAGCAGGATATTCTTTAGGAGAAGCAGATTTATTACGTCGTTGTCTAAGTGGTTCCACAAAAGTAATAGATGCAGCAACAGGCAACTTAATTAGTCTCAAAGAAATAGCTGTCAAACCTGAGTATTGGTTGAGTCGAAAAGTCTTTTCTTTAGACATCAAAAGTCAACAAATTGTTCAAAAACCAATAACAGAAATTCATGCTAATGGTGTCCGAGATGTTTGGGAAATTACCACTCGTACAAATAGGAAAATTAGAGCTACAAACGACCACCTTTTTTATACAGTTTTAGGATGGAAACCTTTAAAAGATTTTGACCTAGGCGATCGCTTAGGTTTACCAAAAAAAATTCCGATTAATCATAGTAGTCAAATATCTGATGCTCAAATTAAACTTACTGCTTATTTAATAGGTGACGGACATCTAGAAGTTAGAAGTCAGAAGTCAGAAGTCAGAAGTTATTTCTGTAATAGTGATCCAGAATTAATTACTGATTTTAATCGCTGCGCAGAAGAATTATTTGGCTCTTCAGCACCTGTCGATAAACAACTACATCCAGGAAAAAAATCAGTTATTTATGTCCGTATAGGTTTTCTGTCAGTTTTTAATAATTGGGTAGATAATCATCTCAAACGTGCTAATTCACCGGATAAAGAAATTCCTAATTGGATATTTTCTTTGTCTAAGAGTCAGTTACAACTTTTCTTAGGAATTTTATGGTCAACCGATGGTAGTTTTGACAAAAAAATTGGTCATACAGATTACAACTCTACCTCAGAAGTTTTAGTCAGACAAATCCAACATTTACTTCTGCGTTTAGGTATAGTTTCTCTGTTCAATATTAAAAAGATAAAATATCAAGGTAAGCCTTATCTTTCTTATCGAGTTCAAATTACAGGACGTGAGGATATGCTCAAGTTTTGTGAATTGATACAGCCATATTTGAGTAGTTATAAACAGGAGCTTTGTCAAAGTTGTTATTTAGTCATCAAAGATAAACAAAAAAATCAATCCAAACATTGCCTACCTCCAGAAATTCTTACCCTAATTGCACAAGCTAAAAAAGCTAGTGGAATGACTTGGACAGAAATAGACAAAGCTGTCGGTGTATGTCGTGGCACAATGTCGTCAGATTTGAATTTTCAAAACACCCCAACTAGGAGTTTATCCCGTCATAAAGTTCATAATTTTGCGACAGCTTTTGCAGATGAAGAATTAAAAGCAATAGCTAATTCTGAAGTGTTTTGGGATGAGATTACTTCTATAGAATATATTGGCAAAGAAGAAGTTTTTGATTTGACAATTCCCGAAACTCATAACTTCATTGCCAATGATTTTATAGTTCACAACTGCATGGGTAAAAAGAAGGTCTCGGAAATGGAAAAGCACCGAGAAATATTTATTGATGGTGCGACTCAAAGAGGTGTTAGTTCCGGGGTGGCACAAGATTTGTTTGAACAGATGATTAAGTTCGCTGAATATTGTTTGGCTTATGAGACAGAAATTATGACTGTGGAATATGGTGCTATTCCTATTGGTAAAATTGTAGAAGACCAGATTGAATGTACTGTTTATACGGTAGATGAGAATGGATATATTTATACACAGCCAGTCGCTCAATGGCATAATCGGGGTGTGCAGGAAGTTTATGAATATAGTCTAGAAGATGGAACAGTTATTCGGGCAACGCCAGAACATAAGTTTATGACTGAAGATGGTCAAATGTTGCCTATTGATGAAATTTTTGAGCGTAATTTGGATTTGAAGAGGGAAGAAGAAAGAGGGAAGAAGGAAGAAGGAAGAAGGAAGAAATAAACATAATCAAAAGATTCAGGATTTTTTTCTGGGAGCTATATCAGATTTTTTTTTCATTCTGTGAAGCTCCAAAAAAACGGCGGGTCAAAGGATTTTCCGTTGCATCCTCACAATTTTTCTGATATCATAAATGTTATTGGGGGTTGTTCGGCTATACGCATGACTTTTTATTCAACTAAAGATAGTTATAGTTTCCAGGGCGATCGCTAAGGTTGTAGAAAGGAAAATAAATGTAAAAGGGGTGAGATTTAGAGTTAGAGAGCGATCGCCTCTTGAGTTATTAGTTAAAAGACTTTTCAATATTAAGGA
The DNA here is from genome assembly GCF_014132355.1 of Okeania sp. KiyG1. Lineage (GTDB taxonomy): Bacteria > Cyanobacteriota > Cyanobacteriia > Cyanobacteriales > Microcoleaceae > Okeania. The sequence goes on along the minus strand of NZ_BLZO01000117.1, from coordinate 138,675 downwards.
ATTTTTCCCAGGAGCAATACCAGAAATATTTTCATCTTGTGAAGCTCTCATAAATGCTTATTTTTCCTCAATTACATCTTTCCATACATAACTCCTCAGAGGAAAACTACCAACATTTTCATTCTGTGGAGATCCAAAAAAAAACGGCGCGTCAAAGGATTTTCCGTTGCATCCTCGCAATTTTTCTGATATCATAACTGTTATTGGGGGTTGTTCGCCTATCCGCATGATTTTTTATTCAACATAAAAAATAGTATTGTGTCAAACGCTTTGGCGGAGCCTAGTGGCAACTACATCGCGAATGTTAATGTCAAAGATACCAAATGAGTTCTATTTAGTTTTAATTCTTGACTTTGAAAAAGGAGCAATAGTAGTGGTAAAAATTGTTTCTCGCAAGCTAGCAAAAACAGAAAATGTTTACGATATTGGTGTAAAAAAAAGACCATAACTTTGTCTTAGCAAATGGGTTAGTTGCCTCTAACTGTTTTAATAAATCTCATTCCACAGCTTATGCTTATGTAGCTTATCAAACTGCTTATTTAAAAGCTAATTATCCAGTTGAATATATGGCAGCTCTAATTACTGCTAATAGTGGCGACCAAGATAAAGTACAGAAATATATTGCTAATTGTCAAAAGTTAAATATCGAAGTCGAAGCGCCGAATATTAATAAGTCAGAAGTAGATTTTACACCCTTGCCAAATTTAAAAGAAGCAAAAGAGGAAACAAAAGGTAAAATTTTATTTGGATTATCCGCAGTAAAAAATGTAGGTGAAGGAGCAATAGAAGCAATTTTACAAGCAAGAAAAGAAAGTGGGGAGTTTAAATCTTTAGCCGATTTATGTGACCGTGTTAATCTTAATGCTCTGAATAGTCGTACTTTAGAATCTTTAATTAAATGTGGAGCCTTCGATAAAATTGAACCAAACCGTCACCAATTAATTGAAGATTTAGAAGGTGTAATGAAATGGGCGCAAAAGAGAAATAAAGACCGAGATATGGGGCAAAAAAGTTTATTTGATCTACCTGAAGCAACAATGCCAGCTTTTGATTCTGCTCCTAAATCTTCACCTGTTTCAGATTTTCCAGCCAAAGAAAAATTGCAGTATGAAAAAGAAATTATAGGATTTTATGTATCTGACCATCCTCTCAAATATGCACGGGAACAAAATAAAATTCCGGATGCTATTTCTATTGCTGAAATGAAGGAAAAGAAATCTAATTCCAAGATAAAATTAGTAGTAATGTTGGCTGGAATTAAACCTCATATTACTAAAAAAGGAGACCGAATGGCATTTCTGCAAGTAGAGGATATGACTGGACAAGTAGATGCGGTAGTTTTTCCAAAAGTATATGAAGAAATTAAAAAAGTAGATGAAGAAAACAAAAAAGCATATGAAGAAATTAAAGAGTTACTAACAGAAAATTCTCTTTTAGTCTTAACTGGAAAAGTTGATAAAAAGGATGATGAAAGTCAGTTATTAGTAGACAGTGCTGAAGCATTAGAAAAGGTAATGGCAGATGCAGTTGAACAACAGGAAAAACCAGTGACAGAACTAGAGAATTATCAAAATAAATCGAGAAATGAAGAGATAGAAATTAACCAACCTATTGCAGAAGTAGAAAAACCAATAGAGCAATTAGAAAGTCAAAGAAATTATCCGAAAAAAGACCCTGAATTATTAATAACTGAAAATGGTTATGCTAAACAAAGAAAAATAATTATCTTGCAAATACCAGTAAATACTATTCCTAACAATGATTCTTTATTTGAACAAATTAAAGCAATTGTTGAAGAACAATCTTCTGGCGATCAGGAAAAAGCAAAGGTAGCAATAGGAGCATTAATATCTGATGGAAAACAACAAAATTTAGTACAGTTTGGTAGGCAATTTTGGGTTGAAGACGGGGAGAAAACTATTAATAGTTTTAAGGCTATAAGACTTGAGGCAGAGATTATTAGTTACTAACATCGTATCTTGATTGAATATCTATAATAAGATAATAGCAAATAGAGGTAATTTTGGAATATTCTATCTTGAGAGCGAAAAAAAATTATGGAAAATTTTGCAGATATTCAAAGCTTGCTAAAAGGTTATTATAATGTAGATTTTCCAACTTCAATCTTTCAATTAGCTGATTTTTTACAAAACTATCCTGAAGAAGAATTGAAGATTGATTTAGGTACAGTTCGTGTATCTCCTTCTGGACTATTGAGCTTGATATTAAACCCAAAATTACTAACTGAAAATTTTAAGAAATTAGCACTTCTTCATTTTCGCTACTATCGAGATTTACCAGAATTTTTTACATACTTACATGGAGATTGTGATGGTTTGCACTGGGGACTTCTACTTGATGACCCTTCTGTTGGTTTTCGAGGTGCTGCGTCATACTATAACAATGATGGTGATGAAATAACGGTCTACAGCAGCATTTTCTCAGCACTTATTGATCGGTGCAAGGAAGAGCTGGAATATTGTGATGAATGTCTTGTAGATTTTCCAGAGGATGAGGATGAAGATTATCTAGAGACTAAAAGTATAATTAATAGAATAATTAATAGATTTTTAGAACGCATTCAAGATTATATAGGCAAGAATTCAATAGAGATTGTCGAAAATTGAGTAGAGAACGTTTCATCAGATACTGGTTTGGGACTTTGTGTACCTGAAAAGTTCCGCAGAAATGAATTATCAAAGGTTTATAGTAAACGTAGCAATGAAGGATACAAAGCACTTCTTGATAAATGTACAGATGATAACGTAGTACCTGCTTTAAAAGCAGGTCGATCTTTATGGTACTGGGGTGGTGAAAAATATTCTGAGAGAGCCTACAATTTACTTAAAAAAGCTTACACTGTACTCCAGCATGAAACATTGTTACACATTCTTGAGATTCACTATAATAACAGGGAAATTAAATGGGTGGACATGACTGATTCAAAAGAAGTCTAAATTGGAATTGATCTTATTCTTTATTTCCTCCTGAATCCTGACTTCTAAGAAATACCCTAGCTATTGGTAGCAAAAATTTATCAATTTGGTATTACTTATTTGAATACAGACTAATCTAAATCTCTGTTTCTTAAAAGATAATCTTTTATGCAATAAGATGAAGTTCAGAATGTAGAACTTAAAAGTGAAAAGCACTATCATATAAACTCAGAATAATTAGGGCTTGCTGATTAAATATAAAAGCATTAAAATATAAAGAATTTAGCCTTTTTGAGGTCGAAAAAAGTACCTGGTATCACGTCTAAAACACTCAAAAAGTTAGTATTTTAGGTAAGAGTTGAGCATAAAAATAAAGAAACCATTATTTCAAGGACTTCCTCGAGATTTATAAATAATAGTAATTTGGAAAAAGAATGTTATTAATAATAAAGGCAGTTAAAAGACACGTTCAGGAGGTTTTCCTTGAATTAAAAAGGTAAATTAAGACCTAATAATATCATGTCCGTTGGTATAGTTTGTGTAAAAGCTAGGGAAACATCTAACCTCATGTTAAAACTTCCCCTCTTCTTTCTTCTTCCCTCTTCCTTTTTCCTTCTTCCCTCATATTAAACTTTCCCTCTTCCTTCTTCCCTCTTCCTTCTTCCTTCTTCCTTCTGCTATCAATAACCAACCACCTTAATAATCCTCTCTTTTGCACCCAACTTCACCAACCTACTCCCCCTATCATCCTGTCCACAAACCTTAACCGAACCCACCATCATTCCACACACCTTACCATCAGTTGTTAACATCTGAGCTACTACATCCGACCCACCAACAACTATTCCCGCCAAAACATCAGTTTGTCTCGTAAACTGAAAAGCATTCTGACCAATACCACCACGATTAGCAACTCGCAACGAACCAATAGCAATACGCTTTCCATAACCCTGTTCAGAAACTAAAAATAAATTGCTTTCTCCATCCAAAGTCACACAACCTACCAACTCCTCTTGTTTTCTTAACCTTGTTGCTTGAGACCCCTGTGCAGTACGTCCCATTAAAGGTAACTGTTCCTCATCTATTTCTAATCTTAATAATCTCCCCCCAGAAGTTGCCAAAACTACTTGTTCCCCTACCTGAGCCAAATTAGCATAACGTAATTCATCATCTTCCTTTAGTTTAATTACTGTTATACCGCGATTTGTAATATCACTTAAATCAGACAAAGATAAACGCTTAATTTTACCATTTTGAGTCAACATGATTAAATATTTATTTTCTTCAGCTTCCTGTAAAACAAACTGAGCAATAATAAATTCCTGACGAGCATCTGTCATTTCCTTAGTTGCTGACGGTGATAATAACGTTACTAAAGGTACACCCTTATATTCATGTCGTGTTGTCGAACGATTAGAACCAGAAGGAATATCATTTACCTTCAGAGGATAAGCTTTACCAGTACGAGTCAATACCACTAAAGTTTGGTCCGTAGTTGCCTCAATAATATTAATAGTAAAATCATCACTATTTTCAACAGTAATATTAGATTTTTTATCAATTTGATGCTTCTCAAATTCTTTAGCAGCTAATCGTCTTACATATCCTCGGTGAGTAAATTCTATAACAACCTCTTCAGTCGGTGGTGGAGCAGCTTCCAAAGTCAAAAATTGTGATTCAACAGCTTTACCTTTTGATTTTCTACCTCTACCTTTAGCTTCCTTATTTATTTCTTGACTACCAATTTCTACATTGCCTTTTTGTTGAGAAACAGAAACATTTGATTCCCCTTGAACAATAATTCGAGTACGTCTAGGATCGCCATACTTGCGCTTTAGAGTCCGTAATTCTTTTTTCAGCGATCTTAAAAGTAAACGACGATCGCTCAATAAACCCTGTAACTCTTGTATTTTCCCCCTAAGTTCCTCATATTCTTCCTCTAATTTTTGCCTTTCCAAACCAGTCAGTCTGCGCATTGGCATTGCCAGAATAGCATCAGCTTGATTTTCACTCAAACCCAAACCTTCTTGGAAACTAACCTTAGCACTACTACCATCAGGAGCATTTCTGAGAATATCAATCGTAGTATCCAAATCTTTTAAAGCTTTGAGCAAACCCTCAACTATATGACACCTCCCTTGAGCTATTTCCAAATCATTACTGTAGCGACGAGTTAAAGTTTGCTCCCTAAAACTAATAAACTCCTGTAAAAAATCTCGTAGAGATAACTGTCGTGGTTGTGCATCAACCAAAGCCAACATAATAGCACCAAACTTTGAAAGTAAATCAGTATGCTGATAGAGGTGGTGAAGTACAACACTAGGGTCAGCTTCACGTTTAAGCTCAATTACAACCCTAATACCAGAGCGATCGCTCTCATCTCGCAAATCAGAAATACCCTCTATTTTACCAGCATTAACCAAATCTGCAGTTTTTTCAATCCAACCCGCCTTATTAACCTGGTAAGGCAACTCTGTCACCACAATAGCCCTTTTTGTGCGACGCCCACGAGCTGTAGGAACCTCCTCAATAGTGGCCACTCCCCTAATAGGAATACTACCTCTACCTTTAGTATAAGCATCAATAATGCCATCAGTACTAACAATTTCCCCACCAGTAGGAAAATCAGGCCCAGGAATCAATCTAAATAACTTTTCATCAGAAAGATTAGGATTATCAATCAAAGCAATCAGGCCATCCACTACTTCTCCCAGATTATGTGGCGGAACATTAGTCGCCATTCCCACTGCAATACCAGAAGAGCCATTAAGTAATAAAAAAGGTAACTGTGCCGGTAATACAGTAGGTTCTTGCTGAGAACCATCAAAGTTGTTGGTATAATCAACTGTAGCCTCACTAATTTGGGTAAGTAAGCCTTCATTGCTAATAGATGCCAAACGACTTTCTGTATAGCGCATAGCAGCAGCAGGGTCATTATCGATGGAGCCAAAGTTACCATGTCCATCGATTAACGGATAACGACTGGAAAAGTCTTGAATCATCCGTACCATAGCATCATAAACAGCTTGGTCGCCGTGAGGATGATATTTTCCCAGAACATCTCCAACCACCCTGGCACATTTACGAAATGGTCTGTCTGGGGCGAGACCAAGTTCATGCATAGCATATAGAATTCGACGATGCACTGGCTTTTGTCCATCTCTGACATCTGGCAAAGCCCTACCAACAATCACACTCATGGCATATTCAAGATATGATTGCTGCATTTCAATATGCAGCGCTGCAGTAATGACTTGTCCGGAAAGTAGATTTAATTGTTTGGCCATGAGTTGCTATTTATATTACTATTTATAAAAAATGACAGGCGTTGCTGATTCTGGGTATGATTTGATAATTTTGGATTTTGTATTTTGGATGGTTTGAACTACTTATTAATATTAACTGTTCCCTATTCCCTATAAACCCACTTTCATACCTTAATTCAGCAATGTCAAATGACAAAGCACAATTGAGAGACTAAGTCCAAATGTTATGACAATTTAAGATTTTCAGCATGGAATACCTAAATTTTCTCAAAGGTAACAAGGAGTACCCAACTTAATATGCACATTAGTTTATTAATTGGAGTGTATTGAAGGATGTTTTTTTCTAATTCAGGCAAAGTAAATTTAATATTTTTACCGAATAATTAATAATTAAGTAAGCATTTCCGTTTGTCATGCTGCGCAAACAGCCGTCAGCTATTAGCTATCAGCTATTAATTTTGGGTCCGCGTAAAAGCAACCTTTGAAATTGAAAAATAATAAAAAGTTACTGCCAAAGTCTCTGGACAAAACCTTAGAAGTAATGAATGCTTACATAATTAATAATTAAATAATTCAGCTTACTCTGCCTCCCCTTTCAAGGGGAAAAAATAAATTTTTTCCTTAAGGATCAATCCTTTCCCTAAAAGGGAGAGGTAATCATCCATTATCTATTATCCATTATCCATTAATGAAAGACCCTCACAGTCGTAGCTTTTTTTCTCTATTTTTTTAATGTACACAAGATTTTTTGAAGATAGTAACTAATACCAAGAGTGATAAATATTTGCTACAAATAACTAGGTTATTTCTTAGGAGTCAGTGGTAAGGGCAAACGGCCGTTTACCCGTACAGGTAGGGGAGCTATGGAATTGGCTATGTACAGAATGAATAGCTTTGATACCATTTATTAGGTCATAATTTATCTTTATCCCAATAAGATTGGACTATTAAGCTTCTCCCTGGTGAGATAAACGTTCAAAAACTTACAGATAACTATTAGAAAAATTTAAAACAATAGCTATTTAGTCAGTTGAGTAAATCATTGTGTAATTTTTAATTGATTAAACTGAAAGTAGTTTAACTAATACCATTTCACTTAAAAAATGTCACAAATAGTTGGTAACTGATGAAGTCAAATAATAAGCTGAAATTGCTGGATAATAGACGTTTTAAGTACTTAAAATCTCATTTTTGACTTTTGACTGTCAGATGTGCGTCTTACATTCTGAGGTCCCCTCAGAATTACGCACTCGATGCATGACTTTTGACTAAGCGTGAAACGGTATAAATTGACTTTCCCTATCTATAAAAAAATTTAGTCTAAACTTTATAATGGGGTTTTTAAACTTACGAGTATTTAGCGGGAGACTTATATGAAAACTGTTTTGATTGTAGAAGACGATCAAGTTAATGCTAGAGTTTTTTCCAAGATTTTGACCAAAAGAGGTGGTTTAGCTGTTAAGCACACAGAAGATGTGGAAGAAGTAGTAAAAATGGCTAACTCAGGAGAAGCAGACTTGATTTTGATGGACGTTTCTCTAGCTCGTAGTGTTTACCAGGGTAAATCTGTTGATGGGATTAAAATTACTCAAATTCTTAAAGCTAACCCTAAAACAGATAAAATACCAATCATATTAGTGACAGCTCATGCTATGGCAGGCGATCGAGAATCTTTTTTGAAGCAAAGTGGTGCAGATAGTTATATTTCTAAACCAGTAGTGGATCATCAAGAATTTGTCAGTCAGATTAAGGCATTGTTACCTCCTGATTAACGATCGTCTAAAAAATGACCACAAACTTTACTAGAATAAGCATAGAACTCTAAGATGATAATCCTGCTCCAATTTTTACATTTTTGGAGCGGGATATATTTTATAGCAGAAGGAAGAAGGAAGAAGGAAGAAGGAAGAAGGAAGAAGGAAGAAGGAAGAAGGAAGAAGGAAGAAGGAAGAAGGAAGAAAGAAAAGTATTACTTTGTCTAAGTTTTAAACTTTTGAACTGTCGGCACCCTTTGCTTCGACTGCTATACTATAGCAGCTTTCATTAACCATAGAATACAGAAATTTTTGCTTAAAAGCAGAAGGTAGAAGTTTTGTAGTCTACCTTGATAGCTAAAATATCTAATAGACCTCTTGCCAAAGTTTTCATTAAATAAATTCAAGATATGAAATCAATAATTTTATCTCCCTACTCCCTAGTTACCGAATAATTAAGGTTTAAAGCTTCTCCTTTAAAGGAGAAAAAAGCGGTTGAGGGATGGATGGGTTTCCTAACCATATCCAATCGACTAAGAGAAGAAAAAATTTTCCTTTTAGTCAATCCTATTCTTTTCAAGGATTAGGTAATAATTAATTATTAATTATTAATAATTAATAATTAATTATTAATTGTTGAACTGACTTCTGTAAAAATTAGCGATCGCTGAGAATTTCACCATAAGAAAAACCTGGTGCTGCTAAAACAAATACTGTAGTGGGAAGACCTGCCGTTTTCGACTGTAAATCCTCATAATATTGAGTAAAATTCTCCCCTGGAGTCCGAATACCCAGAAAAATCAAGTCAGCATTTTGAGAAGACTCATGCAAGATGTCATAGAAAGGACGACCATTAGAAACCAAAATTTGAGATACAGCGCTAATTCGTAAACCTCGAATCACACGATCGACATTTGCCTGAGTTGGTTGAATAGCAGCTTGTTCGGGTACTACCAATTTCAAGTAAATTTCCGTATTCCGCCATTCAATATCTGTACGCAGCAGATATGCAAGAAGTAACATTAAGCCACCATTATTTTGTAAACCACCCCACCAGACATCAATTTGACGATGTTGACCAAAACCACGCTCGCTATCTTCTCGAAAAATCACCACATTTTTCTTAGCCTTATGAATATGACCAATTAACTGACAGTAGCGATCGCGCCTAGAAGGTTCCTGACTATCTCCAAGTACAACAGTATTTGGCGTTAGTGGCCCAATGCCATAAGTTTCCACCAAGAGTTTAGCACCATCAAAAAAGTTTGTAGCAGTAACTACTCTCACCAAAGCTTGTACCCCTCGCTTGTCCAAATACTCGCGAATCGTATCTTGCATATCACTTTGCTGAGACACATCACGAGACGCACTAGGCAGAACACTACAAATAGTAATCATACCTCGGTTATGAGTCAGGTCATCTGCAAACTGAATCAACAGCCAACGTTTTTTCGCTATCCCAGACAAAACTAAAATATGTGGCCGCCAATTCTTAGTATCTTCCTCACCTAATTGAAGAATTCCTTCCCGCACCAACGCCATCCATATTCCACGTCTAGCATCCCCCCAAGTTGTCTCTAACTCCCGACGCTGTAGCCAGATAAATATTGCCAGCACTATCAAAGCAGCAATAACTGTAGCCACAGCATTAATCAAAAACATCACTGCCAGACAACCAAGCGCTCCCAACATTGATAATGACCAATGGACTTTAAATGTAGGACGAAAAGAGGGGCTTTCTAAAAAGCCTTCTATACCTGCTGAAACATTTAAAACCATATAGGTTGTCAAAAAGAACATTGTCAGCACTGGGGCAATAAGATTCAAGTCACCAATACAAACTGTGGCAGTAGCGACACCTAAAGTTACCGCTGTACCAATCCTGGGTTCATCATTTGGCCCATTACCATTACCTAGAAAAGATAACCAACTAGGTAAAACTCCATCTCTTGCTAAAGCTTGTAAGACCCTTGGTGCTCCCAGAATACTACCGATCGCGCTTGAAAGAGTGGCCCCCCAAACTCCCAACAAAATTGCTGGCCCCCAAAAAGCGATTTCTTTCATCACCAGAGGTTGTTCAATTAAAGTAGTAGCATCGGCCCGCATATCCAGGATAATTGGTAGTACCATATATACTAAATACCCTGTACCAACAGCTGCCAAAGTACCTACAGGAATTGAACGACTAGGTTCTCGCAAGTCTCCAGACATACTCACCCCTGCCATAATACCTGTTACGGCTGGAAAAAAGACAGCAAAAACTGTCCAAAATGGTTCTGATACTATCTCTGAAACTCCAGATATTTCTATGTTTGTTGTTTCGAGGGGATGTCCTAATGCAAATGAAACTAGAGATAGAACTATTGCAGCCATAATAAAATACTGGGCCTTAATAGCAATTTCTGCCGAAGTTATGGCTAAGACGGCCACTGCTATAGTTGTAATCAGAGCTACATATAGTTGGTTAAGGCCACCAAAGGTATCTACTAAGCTTTCTGCAAAACCAATAGTATAGAGAGCTACTGATAGAGCTTGGGCAAAGTATAGGGGTATTCCCACTGCACCACCTGTTTCAATACCTAAAGACCGACTAATCATATAGTAGGCACCCCCTCCTTTGACTATTCTGTCTGTAGCGATCGCGCTGACTGACAAAGAAGTGAGAAAGGTAATTGCTGTGGACAAAGTGACGATGGTCAGAGTCCCCAATAAACCAACATTACCTACTACCCACCCAAAGCGGAGGTACATAATTACACCCAAAATTGTCAAAATTGAGGGAGTATAGACACCACCAAATGTTCCTAAACCTGTTTCATTACTATTGTCAGAAGCAGCTTTTGAAGTTGATTGTGTTTCTTCTGATGGTTTTTTAAATAGCTTCATACATACAAAATTTTAATATTTAAACTTCTGTTTCAAGTTATCTATACATTTAATTAAATACCTATTTTTGCTTTATGTCTTAGCTTTCAAGTTTTAGATTTTAGATAGTGTTTCAACTCAAAATATTCCATACCAATAAATAATAGGGATTTTTAAAGCCGATGTTATTTTTCTCGATTAATTTAATTTCTAGAGTCAAAAAACTCCCGACCATTAGCTTGTAAAGCAAAGATATTTTATACCATTTTTATCAATATTTGCTACAAATAGCTAAGTTATTTCCTAGGAGTCAGTAGTCATAATCAATAGCTTCAATATCATTTATTAGGTCGTAAGTTATATTTTTAGTCAAAGGGACATCTCCTGTAAAGTCTTTTAATTGCCCCTATTATTTGTAACATTCTTTTTTAATGGTATTAGATATATAAGCCATAGTGCTTAGGAAATAGACTGATGATGAATCGAATACAGTCCACTTTTTTTTCACTATTAGCTATTGCCCGCTATATGGCTGTGGGAAGTGTGGGAGGTGTGGGAGGTGTGGGAGGTGTGGGAGGTGTGGGAGGTGTGGGAAGTGTGGGGAGTGTGGGAGGTGTGGGAGGTGTGGGGAATAACAATCTTGTTTACAGTTCTCAAAACACTTTTCTTCGGAAAAAGCCTCTCAAATACATACATATAACTTGTCTACTTTGTCAAGTTGTAAGCATTCAGCCGTCAGCTAGCCTCCTATGGTCGGAACTGCGGACTTCAGCTATCAGCTATTGCTTTTCCTGTGGCTTTAAAGCTGTATTAATTGAGCTAGAATTAATCTTACTACAAAAGTTGTTAAAGTCTATATTCATTTAAACTATGTCCTTAAAAGCAGGGTCTTATTGCCCTCGAGCTGACCGCTAATAGCTGTTTGCGCAGCATTCCGCAGGAAATACTTACGAAAATGTTGTAAGCATTCAGCCGTCAGCTAGCCTCCTATGGTCGGAACTGCGGACTTCAGCTATCAGCTATTGCTTTTCCTGTGGCTTTAAAGCTGTATTAATTGAGCTAGAATTAATCTTACTACAAAAGTTGTTAAAGTCTATATTCATTTAAACTATGTCCTTAAAAGCAGGGTCTTATTGCCCTCGAGCTGACTACTAATAGCTATTGCTTTTCCTGTGGCTTTAAAGCTGTATTAATTGAGCTAGAATTAATCTTACTACAAAAGTTGTTAAAGTCTATATTCATTTAAACTATGTCCTTAAAAGCAGGGTCTTATTGCCCTCGAGCTGACTACTAATAGCTATTGCTTTTCCTGTGGCTTTAAAGCTGTATTAATTGAGCTAGAATTAATCTTACTACAAAAGTTGTTAAAGTCTATATTCATTTAAACTATGTCCTTAAAAGCAGGGTCTTATTGCCCTCGAGCTGACCGCTAATAGCTGTTTGCGCAGCATTCCGCAGGAAATACTTACGTCAAGTTTTATATTAAATGATGTAGTTCAACAATTAATAAATAATTAATAATTAACAATTACCTCTCCCTAAAAACTATCCCTTATAAGGAACTTCTGAAAACCTTGTGGGGAGCAGGGGAGTAGGGAGTAGGGGAGAAGGGAGAAAGAGTCAATTTAGCTAGGCAAAACTACTTAAGTTCTCAAAAAAATCTACTTTTCAATACATTATTTTTGAGGAAAAAGTCTCTGAAACACAAGCACATAACTTGTCTATAATGTCTACGTTTTATGTTAAGAAAGATGTTTATAAAGCATAGCCTTGAAAATAAGAGGATTGACTAAAAGAAAATTCAGTATTTAAAGCCTCCTACTCAGTAGGAGATACTGTTAACTGATAAATGATAACTGATAACTGATAACTGAAAATGCCTACTTCCCGCCTGTTAATATTGATTCTAGGTTTAAGCCTCATTTTATTGCTTATAATTTGGCTGATTGGTTCTTTATCATGGTTATATAGTCAAGTTTCATGGTCTGCTCCTCCACTTGTGGCCAATTTATTACTACTACTATTAATTATCCTAATTGGGATAGTCATTTTTGCTTTCATATATTATCTGAGACTATATACCATTCAAAAAAATCAACCGCGACGAGGGTCGAAAGTCAAAGTTAAGATTCCGGTGGTGAAATCTGAGGTTGCTTCTGAATCTCTAAAGGCAGTAAGACAACAGGTAATATTAATTCAAGATGAAGTTGCTCGCCAAGCATTATTGAACCGTTCACAAGAAATAGAAGCTAGTCTAGCACGAGGTGATGTAAAAGTTGTTGTTTTTGGTACGGGTTCCGCTGGTAAGACTTCTGTGGTTAATGCACTAATGGGTCAGATGGTGGGTAGGGTAGAAGCACCGATGGGGTCAACTACAGTCGGAGAAACCTATCATTTAAAAATGCCAGGATTGGAAAAAGAAATTTTGATTACTGATACTCCAGGAATTCTAGAAGCGGGAGTCGCAGGAACAGAAAGGGGTCAACTGGCACGAATTTTGGCGACAGAGGCTAATCTATTATTATTTGTAGTTGATAATGATTTACAGCAGTCTGAATATACTGCTTTGAACGGTTTGGTGGACATTGGTAAGCGATCGCTTGTGGTCTTTAATAAGATTGACCTCTACACTGAAGAGGACCGAGAAGTAATTATTGTTAAGCTCAGGGAAAGGTTAGTAGGGTTTAGCAAGATGGATATTGTGGCGATCGCTGCTCATCCTCATTCTGTTAAGCTTGAGAATGGAGAAATATATCAGCCAGAACCTGATATTATGGCTTTGATGGGACGTATGGCTGCTATTTTGCGGGCTGAGGGAGAAGATTTGATTGCTGATAATATTTTGCTCAAATCTCAACGTTTAGGGGAGGAGGCAAGATGTTTAATTGATGCTCAAAGAGGACGACAAGCAGAGAAGGTTGTAGAAAGGTTTCAGTGGATAGGAGCAGGGGTTATTGCTGTTACGCCTTTGCCTGTAGTAGATGTTTTGGCCACAGCAGCAGTTAATGCTCAAATGGTGATAGAAATTGGCAAAGTTTATGGTTGTGAATTAAACCTTGAAAGAGGGCAAGAGTTAGCAATGTCTTTAGCTAAAACACTTGCTAGTTTGGGTATTGTTGAAGGGGCGATTAAATTAATTTCTACAGCTTTACAATTAACTGTAGCAACTTTTTTAATTGGGAAGGCAATTCAAGGAGTAAGTGCAGCTTATTTAACTAGAATTGCTGGAAAGAGTTTTATTGAGTATTTTAGTCATAATCAAGATTGGGGAGATGGTGGCATTACAGAGGTAGTACAAAAACAATTTCAATTAACAAGAAAAGATGAGTTTGTTAAGTTGTTTATTCAAGATGCGCTGGCTAAAGTTGTAGAGCCTTTGACTAATATTTATTCCCAGAATGAAGAATTTGAAATGGAAAAAGAATCTGATGAAGAAGAGGAAATAAATTATCGACCTCAAGGGACTACAAAGCAAGATAATTATATTAATGATTGGGATACAGAAAGTAGAGCAAAATGGGAAAATTGGTAATTTCAGTTATCAGTTATCAGTTATCAGTTATCAGTTAGCCTCCTAAAGGTTTTTGGCTCTTTTTGCCTCAAAATGCCAATATTTTTATCCTTACTATCAGAAAAATTGGCCGTAGCAGATAGTCTAAACTGTTCCCTGTTCCCTATCATCACCATCAGACTTTTTCAGCAAACCCTAAATATTTGTAGCAAAGATTTATCAAACTGGTATAAAAGGAGATAAAAAGTGGTTGAGGGATGGATGGGTTTCCTAACCATATCCAATCAATCAAGAGAAAAGAACATAATTCTATATTTGAAGCCTCCTTATTGCAGAGGTACTGATAACTGATAACTGATAACTGAAATTACTACTCCCTCAAGTTAGAAAACCGAGCTTCCAATGAAACTCGGTTCTGAGCTAATAATTTGATTGGACGCGTCGCGCTTCAACTATAAATCTAGTAACCTTTTTCCATGAATAACCGCAGCCACAGTTACTATATCGCCTTTAACTTGATAAAGGACTCGGTAACTATAAGCATAATCTTGTCGGTAACTTTCATCTCCAAACTCTTTGACCACTTCTCCTTGTAAAGGATTATGAAGCAAATTTTTAGTGACATTAATTATCCTATGGACTACTGCTGCAGCATAAGAAACAGAGTCACGCGCTATGTAGGAGGCGATCGCGTCCACATCATCTATAGCTTTAGAAGACCAAACTACTTTATAACCCATTTACTCAAAAGCCCTTCAGCTTCTTCTTGTGTAATTTTTCTTTCTTTATTAGCTACTTCTAAACCATGAAGAACTTTTTCAATTACATATAAATGATATTGAACATCTTCAAGGGAGCAATTATCTGGCAATTTACTTAATAGAGATTCTACTTTTTTCTTAGCGGTATTCATAAAGTTCATATTATTAAGTCACTGTTCCTAGCTGTACATGAGCCATTGGACAGCGACATCTGGTGGTTTGCGTTTTCGCACTTTCCCAGCATAAAAAAGCGAAAAACACATCCCCTCTTAGAGGAACCTTTAAGATATTAATCATTTTTATCTCTAAATTTTATTATTGTGAAACCTTTTGGTCTCATATAGTTCCTTTAAATTAGATGCTTTCATGTTCTAGCGCCTTTCGCAAACAAAATATATCAGATTATCGCCGACCTTAGCTCTAGATATAAGGAAGGTAAAATAGTTCATAAAAATATAGTCACATAAGACATATCCTTATTTTGCAGGTGTTACTCCGGCTGGGTGAACTACAACACCCAATATCCCATGGTCAAAGACAAAAGGGATCTGCTTTTCTCATTATGTTTAGAGAACCGTTCACGCACCTCATCAATTAACCCTTTGATGGCGGCATGATACCTATCAATAATATAACAATCTGATTTACCTTTTGAAAGAGAATACTACCACTTTGGGCTATCAGCTACCAGTTTAATTACTTATACCTAATAACTTATTGGTCAATCATCTATATTTATGTATATTTATGATCCCTGCAAAGTATCACTTGGTCTAGACTTGTTAGTCGTCCTCAAAGAAAAGTTTTACTTTCTATAGATAGACGATTAAATTCAATTTGGCATAGTTTAATGGTGGAAATTGGAATTAGGGGTCGTTAATTTATGGCCATTCAGCAGCTCTTAAATTCAAAACTTTTAAATACTATCAAGAGCTTACCAAATAACAATTCAAATAAATAAACCCGCTCTCAATTTATCAGAAAGCGGGGTCATTTCAGTTATCAGTTATCAGTTATCAGTTATCAGTTATCAGTACCGACCACTAAAGCTGGAGGTTACGAAAATACTGAACTGAATATTTTTTCATCCCCCACTCTTACTCTAGCAACCTAAAGTAATCTAGCATAGCACAAAACTCATAACGACAAAAATATTTATTTTTTTCCTCGGTCATGCTATGCAAACATCCCGACACTCCCTTCCCTTGGAGGAGAGCTATCCCTTATAAAGCATAGGTAGAATAGGGGTAGTCTTCAACTAAAATTGAGAAAAAAGTCTAAAAATTTTCATAATTAGCGATCGCCCCAGTCATCTTCTCAATTACCTCTGGTACAGGTATAGAGCCTAATTCCCCAGCAGCACGAGTCCGAATACTCAGACTATTTGACTCAACTTCTTTAGCTCCAACTACAGCCATTACGGGAATTTTGGCCTTCTCAGCATTTCTAATCAACTTACCCAAACGTTCATTACTAATATCCACCTCAGCACGAATACCTACTTTACGCATCTGAGCAGCAACTTCTTGAGCAAAGGGCAAAAATTCAGAATTAACTGGTAGAAGTTTAGTTTGAGTAGGAGCTAACCACAGAGGAAAATCTCCTGCATATTCCTCAATCAAAATCCCAATCAACCTTTCCAGGGAACCAAAAGGTGCGCGATGGATCATAACTGGGCGTTTTCTAGTCCCATCTTCTGCCACATATTCTAAATCAAACCGTTCGGGCAAATTATAGTCTACCTGTACAGTACCCAACTGCCATTCTCGCTCCAAAGCATCCTGGAAAATAAAATCTAACTTTGGACCATAGAACGCCGCTTCACCAATACCCTCAAAATGCTCCATACCCAAAGTTTCTACAGCGCGACGAATAGCACCTTCAGCTTTTTCCCAAGCTTCATCAGAGCCAATATACTTATCTAAGTTAGGGTCTCGGAAACTTAATCTAGCCTTAAAATTCTTTAGTTGTAAATTTTTAAAGACAAATAGAGTCAAATCTACCACACTGAGAAACTCGGAATCAAGTTGTTCGGGTGTCACAAACAAATGAGAATCATCTTGAGTGAAACCCCGGACTCGTGTTAAACCACCTAATTCCCCAGACTTTTCATGGCGGTAAACAGTGCCAAACTCGGCAAGTCGTATTGGTAACTCCCGATAAGAACGTAATTCATTTTGATAGATTTGGATATGAAAAGGACAGTTCATCGGTTTGATAACAAAACCCTGTTCTATAGCTGCTGCTTGTTCATCCTCAGCCATCATCGGGAACATATCCTCTTTATACTTTTGCCAATGTCCGGAAGTTTTGAATAAATCGACTCTGGCAATATGGGGAGTATCTACAGGTAAATAACCCCGTTTCTGTTGTTCTTGTTGGAGAAAGTCTTTCAGTGAATTCTTTAACATTGTACCTTTGGGAGTCCAGAGAGGTAATCCCGGTCCTACAAGGTCGGAAAACATAAATAGTCCTAATTCTTTACCTAGTTTACGATGGTTTCTTTTGAGAGCTTCTTCTTTACGTCTTTTATGTTCGGCTAGTTGTTCTGGAGTTTCCCAAGCAGTACCATAGATACGTTGTAATTGGGCTTTGGTTTCATCTCCGCGCCAATAAGCACCAGCAACAGTTTCTAAATCAATTGCTTTGGGATTAAGTTGCTTTGTACTTTCAATATGAGGGCCAGCACATAAATCCCACCATTCTTCACCGAGATGATAGATAGTAATTGGGTCTTCTAAGTCTTCGAGGATTTCTAATTTATATGGTTCTTTAATTTGTTCAATTCGACGTTTGGCTTCTTCGCGACTGACTTCTTCTCTAATTACGGGTAAATCCCGTTTAATGATTTTGACCATCTCTTTTTTGATGGCTTTTAGGTCAGCTTCTGTAAATGGTTCTGGGGTATCAAAGTCGTAGTAAAAGCCATTTTCTATCCAAGGACCAATTGTTACTTGTGCCTTGGGAAACAGCTTTTGTACTGCCATGGCCATGACATGGGATGTGGTATGACGAATTTTTTTGAGGGTTTCTGACTCGCTGGTGCGAGGTAAATGGATTTTTTCTGGTTGTTCTGGGGAAGGATTAGATTCTGGCCTAGACATTGAATATTTCTTCTTGGTTTTTTTTATATTTGCACAGGAGAAGAGGAAAGCTCTACTCAAGTTCGGTGAATAATTATTTAGGGATTTTTGCGACTTTAACGCTACATATATAAAACGTTATAGTTTTTGATTACTATATCTAGTGTTTTTTCTCAATTTTGACTCACAGGAACAGAGGAATACTCTATTGTAGTTTAGTTAATCATTATTTAGGGATTTTTGCGACTTTAACGCTACATATATAAAACGTTATAGTTTTTGATTACTATATCTAGTGTTTTTCTCAATTTTGACTCACAGGAACAGAGGAATACTCTATTGTAGTTTAGTTAATCATTATTTAGGGATTTTTGCGACTTTAACGCTACATATATAAAACGTTATAGTTTTTGATTACTATATCTAGTGTTTTTTTCTCAATTTTGACTCACAGGAGAAGAGGAAAGCTCTACTCAAGTTCGGTGAATAATTATTTAGGGATTTTTGTGACTTTAACGCTACATATATAAAACGTTATAGTTTTTGATTACTATATCTAGTGTTTTTTCTCAATTTTGACTCACAGGAACAGAGGAATACTCTATTGTAGTTTAGTTAATCATTATTTAGGGATTTTTGTGACTTTAACGCTACATATATAAAACGTTATAGTTTTTGATTACTATATCTAGTGTTTTTTCTCAATTTTGACTCATAGGAACAGAGAAAGATTTAACTCAAGTTTAGTTAATCATTATTGAGAGATTTTTGCGACTTTAACGCTACATATATAAAACGTTATAGTTTTTGATTACTATATCTAGTGTTTTTCTCAATTTTGACTCACAGGAACAGAGGAATACTCTATTGTAGTTTAGTTAATCATTATTTAGGGATTTTTGTGACTTTAACGCTACATATATAAAACGTTATAGTTTTTGATTACTATATCTAGTGTTTTTTCTCAATTTTGACTCATAGGAACAGAGAAAGATTTAACTCAAGTTTAGTTAATCATTATTGAGAGATTTTTGCGACTTTAACGCTACATATATAAAACGTTATAGTTTTTGATTACTATATCTAGTGTTTTTTTCTCAATTTTGATTTACGGGAGAAGAGGAAAGCTCTACTCAAGTTCGGTGAATCATTATTTAGGGATTTTTGCGACTTTAACGCTACATATATAAAACGTTATAGTTTTTGATTACTATATCTAGTGTTTTTTTATAAATCCTGATTCACAGGAACAGAGGAATACTGAAATTTTAGTTCAGTTAATCATCATTTAGGGGTTTTTGCGACTTTAACACTGCATATTATAAAACGTTATAGTTTTTGACTACTATATACCATTATATTAATTATATTACGGATAGTGTTTTACTTAAATTCTATTTACCGAAAAATTGTGGTTGAAAGCCTCCTCTTTTAAGGGGATAAAAAAAAATCCTTTGAGTTAATCCTATCCGTTTTAAAGGAGAGGTAATAATTATTAATTATTAATTGTTTAAAATAGACATCTTCAGAAAAGAGGAAGTAGGGAGTAGGCAGAAATAATCAATAATTTCTGTCGGTTAATTAATTTTATTTTTTATTATTTATTGGAGATGTCTAATGAATCAGTCTCTTGTCTTGCTTTTTCCAACCAATTATCATATTTTTCTTGATTATTTTTTATCCATTCTTGACCATGATGCATAATATATTCTGGTTTTTCTTCTCCCTCTTTAATACGTAAACTTTCCTCACTCATATCAGCAACTGGAATTTGTACTAATTCAAACCATCGTTTAGCAAGTGGATTATTTTTTAAGAATTTTTTATTAGCTACTATACGCTGTTGCATTATCTGAAAGCCAAAATTTTTTCCATCTAGAGACGTATCTTTTTCACTCAAATTTCCCATGGATGGAGGTAAGGAAGTGAAAGGTACTTCTAACCAAACTACATCTTTATTTGGTTTGAATTTTGTAGATATCCAATGAGGTTCGTAGGCAAAATAAATAATTGGTTTTCCTTGCTTATAAAGAGTCATTGCATCTGCCAAAAAAATTTCATATTGTCCTTGATTATTTTCTACAGTATTTTCTAATTCATAAGCTTTAAGATGATGATCGATCGCTAATTCACAAGACCAACCAGGATTACAACCAACTAAATTTGCTTTGCCATCTCCATCAGAATCAAAAAGTTTAGCTATTTCTGGATTTTTTAATTGTTAAAAGTTAGTAATTTTATATTTATCGGCGGTTTTTTTGTCAATTTCAGATCTTTGGATTCCATCAGGAGTTAATCTTCCAACTTTCTCTAAATTTTTTTCACCAGCAGCATTTTCAAAGAATTCATTGTGTTGTGGTTCATAATAAACAGTGCTATATTCTAAATCTCCATGGGCAAGAGGAATGTAAATTGCTGGGTATTCAATTTGTTTTGGTCTTTCAACTTTATAGCCGAGTTTTTCTAAACTTATATTCACTACTTCGGTTTGGAATAACTCTTATATCCAGGTACTATTAGCACTCCGAATAGTAACTGTTTCAGAATCAGGAACTTGTTGACAGGAAGTAAAAATTATTAATAAGCTGGTGAGGATTGTTCCTAAAACAGTTTAGAGATATTTTTGTTTCATTGTGGTTTGATTGATTGAAAAATATTTAATATCTGGTAGTTTACGACTCGATTGATTACAAAATTATAGCGTTTTATAAATTAGTATCATCCTTTTTCAGAATTTTAAAATCTATTGAATTCCGTTTTTTACCTTCTTTATACTTATTTATAAATAAGCTGAGAACTCAATGTTTTAAATTTCACCTCGGCTTATTTTTTGTAAGCATCCAGCTATCAGCTCTCAGCCATCCGCTATTCCTTTTAGTTGGAAATCAAAGCTTTACTAATTGAATCATAATTTATATTTACGCCTAAAAGCTGGCTGAAACAGTCTATATTTATTAATATAAATAGCGGGGCATCCAATTTCTTTAGGTTTTTCGATTGTGTAGCCGAGTTTTTCTAGACCTATATTGACAATATTAGTTTGAAATAACTCTTCTATCCAGTTACTATCCAGTTACTATGAGCGCTACGAATGCTAACTATTTCAGGAGGAGATTTTTGACAGGAAGTGAAAATTATTAATAAGCTGCTCAGGATAGTTCCTAAAATAATTTTGAGGAATTTTTGTTTCATTGATTTATAAGTAGTTGTGTAAAGTAAATTTCCTAGTTGAGAGAGGGAACACTTAACTGGGGATAGGAAGTCAATAGGATGTGTAATTAATTTTGCTTATGAACTTAAATTCGTAGTGTGGATTAAAATGCGTTATTAATTTAGTTATTAATTCTTGTATATTCAGAAGTTGCTCATGTTTTTTGAGTCAATTTTTCATGAAAAACTTATCTTTAAATTACTACAGTGTTAGGTATTAAGGTTAGGAAATTTACCTATTCCCTGTTCCCTTTCAGCCCAAATTTATTGTCCTAAGTAATTAGGGCTTGCTGATTAAATATCAAAGCTTTTACAGGTAAAGGTTTTAGCCTTTTTAAGTCGAAAAAAAGTGCTACTTTTTAAGCTGGAATGACCAAAAATTTAGGATTTTGGGCTGACTATGGCAGAAAAATCACTCTTATAATTCTTCCGACTACCTCCTCGCTCATTCCCCGTTTCTCCTGACTCCTGACTCCTGACTCCTGACTCCTACCACAGCAAAAAGATTTTCCATACGCAAACCCTAATTAACCTAGTGCTATAGAAATAACAAAGGATTTAAAATTTTATTTTTCTGAGTTTTTGCCTATACAATTTTTGTATAAAAATGCGCTGAATAATTATGTCTCAGACCTTAATTTGATCGACGATTGTCATATTTAATATAAAATGTAGCTTACTAGAGAAATGGTATTAATTATTTTAGTCTATAGTATTTTCAAATGAGATGTCATACAAAATCCGGTTTTCAAAAGGAATTTTTTAAAATTATTCTCTAACCCTTAAGCATAGATGTCCTTAGCATAAGGGCCTTACCTTCATAAATATTGGTTATGTCGATCGCCAGATTTAGTATCAAACAAGATTTGGCAATTTAGTAATAGTAAAAAACCCTACAAAGCCTTTTAATTTACTACCTAAAAGCGACATTTTTTACACAACTCAAATGAAATTGCTATAGTCTCAGCTTTGATTTATGGCTTTTCAGATTTATTGAAATACTGAAACCCTTTTTTTTAGTTTATTTCTTGTTCCTTCCCTTGTCTTGCTGTTTCTAACCAACTATCATATCTTTGTTGATTATTTTTTATCCATTCTTGAGCATGGCGCAAAATATCTTCTGGTGTATCTTCACCCTCTTTGATGCGTAAACTTTCAGCATTCATATCCACAATTGGAATTTCAACTAACTCAAACCATCGTTTCGCAACTGGGTTAGCTTCTAGGAATTTTTGATTAGCTACTATGCGCTGTTGGAGCAAGGGAAAGCCAAGATTTTTTCCATCTGCTGATGTATCTTTTTCACTAAAATTTCCCATAGATTTTGGTAAGGAAGTGAAAGGAACTTCCAGCGAAACTACATTTTCATTTGGTTTTAAAACTGTCGATATCCAATGAGGTTCGTAAGCATAATAAAGAATTGGTTTTCCTTGTTCATAACGAGTCATTGCGTCTGCCAAGAGAATTTCATATTGTCCTTGATTATGTTCTACAGTATCTTCTAATTCATAAGCTTTAAGATGATGATTGATAACTAATTCACAAGACCAACCAGGATTACAACCAACTAAATTTGCTTTGCCATCTCCATCGGAATCAAAAAGTTTGGCTATTTCTGGATCTTTTAATTGTTCAATGTTAGTAATATTATATTTATCGGCTGTTTTTTTGTCTATTTCATATCTTTGTATTCCATCGGGAGTTAATTTTCCAACTTTCTCTAACTTTTCTTCACCACCAGCATTTTCAAAGAATTCATTGTGTTGTGGTTCATAGTAAACAGTGCTATATTCTAAATCTCCATTGGCAAGAGAAATATAAATTGCTGGATATTCAATTTGTTTTGGTCTTTCAACTTGATAGCCGAGTTTTTCTAAACCTATATTTACTACTTCGGTTTGAAATAATTCTTGTATCCAGGTACTATTTGCACTACGAATAGTGACATTTTCAGAAGAAGTGGGCACTTGTTGACAGGAAGTAAAAATTACTAATAAGCTTGTCAGGATGGTTCCCAAAATAATTTTGATATGTTTTTGTTTCATTGTTGTTTGATTGAGAAAATTTTCATTATTCATTAATAGTATTTTACTACTCTCAATACTAAATATTTACAGCAAGTTCTGAAGTTATGAGGTACTAATGTTGACGGTTAAGAATTTAGAATTTCCGTTTGTCATGGTCCGCAAACAGAATTCAGAATGAACGAAGTTATCCAGGGTATGACTACCACGAAGTTTACCCGAAACATTTGCACAGTCCGTTTTACCATCGGTGCGTCTGGAACCGTCCTGGAACCTATTGTCACTGCTTTTAACTTCTAGTCAATCATCTCCTGGAAAAGAAGAGGTAATAATTAATAATTAATTATTAATTATTAATTGTTGAACTAGCTTCTTGTCTTGCTAATTCCAACCAACTATCATATTTTTGCTGATGATTTTTTACCCATTCTTGAGCATGACGAAAAATATCTTCTGGTTTATCTTCTCCATTTTTGATGCGTAAACTTTCCTTATTCATATCAGCAACTGAAATCTCAACTAATTCAAACCATTTTTGAGCAACTGGATTATTTTCTAGGAATTTTTTATTAGCAACAATACCCTGATCGCTTTTAGGAAGACCAAGATTTTTACCATCTACTGATGTATCTTTTTCAGTAAAATTTTCCATAGGTTCTGGTAAAGAAGTAAAAGGAACTTCTAACCAAACTACATCTTCTCCTGGTTTTAAAACTGCAGATATCCAGTGAGGATTATAGGCATAATAAAGAATAGATTCACCTCTCTGATAACGAGTAACAGCATCTGCCAAAAGTACTGTATATTGGCCTCGATTATGTTCTACAGTATCTTCTAGTCCATAATCTTCAATGTGATGGTCTATGGCTAATTCACAACCCCAACCAGGATTACAACCAACTAAATTTGCCTGACCATCTTTATCTGAGTCAAAAAGCTTGGCTATTTCTGGATCTTTTAATTGTTCAATGTTAGTAATGTTATATTTATCCGCGGTTTTTTTATCGATTTGATATCCTTGGATGCCATTAGCAGTTAAAATTCCTACTCCCTCTAACTTTTCTTCACCACCAGCATTTTCAAAGAATTGTTTGTGTCCTGGTTGATAGTAAACAACACTATAGTCTAAGTCTCCATTAGCTATGGAAATATAAAGCGCCGGATAATCAATTTCTTTTGGCTTTTCTATCTGATAACCCAGTTTTTCTAAACCTATATTAACGACAGAAGTTTGAAATAACTCTTCTACCCAACCAGTATTGTAAGCACTCCTAATAGTAATAATTTGAGCAGTAGGAACTTGTTGACAGGAAGTAAAAACTATTAACAAGCTGGTCAGGATTGTTCCTAAAATAATTTTGAATAATTTTGGTTTCATTTTGACTTGATTAAAAAAAAATTATACTCAATAAATCTGATAATTTTTAGCTTGATTCAGGCTAAACATTTTCTGGTTAAGTAAGAAGAATTAGGACTTAATTGTTAATTCTAGTTATTTTCCCTAGTTACTATCAGCTAAGACTGTAGCTTAAATGAATTGATTCATTTTGTAAATTATCTCTTCTGGCTTTCTGTTGTTTTTTTTTAATTACCGAAAAATTGTGGTATAAAGCCTCCCCTTTTAAGGGGATAAAAAGCGGTCGTAGCGGAGCTTCCCGTAGGGTGGGATGGCGCAATTCGGAGCGGCTCTGATAAGAGCAGGTCTCCTCGCCATATCCAATCGACCAAGAGAAGAAAAAATTTCATGATTAGTCAATCAATTCCGTTTTAAAGGAGAGGTAATTCTTAATTCGCGCATTCTTAATTCGCGCATTCTAAATTATTGAAGATATAGAGTTTCTCAAGCTTTGGAGGTACACCTATATTTTTTCTTTTCTAGTTCCCTATTTCCTAAAGAAAAGGAATGATATACCTCACGACTTATGAGAACTGCTATATAATTAAAGTTTGTAGTAAAAATTTTCCAATTAAAATCATGGCCAAAAAATTGCAGGTAGTCCTAAATCAAGATGTCAAAAAATTAGGAGTATCGGGAGATGTGGTAGAAGTAGCTCCTGGTTATGCTCGTAACTATTTGATTCCTCAGAAAATTGCTTTTCGTACTA
Source organism: Okeania sp. KiyG1 (assembly GCF_014132355.1). GTDB lineage: Bacteria > Cyanobacteriota > Cyanobacteriia > Cyanobacteriales > Microcoleaceae > Okeania. The sequence goes on along the minus strand of NZ_BLZO01000117.1, from coordinate 113,160 downwards.
CTCCAGGTGTTCTTAAACAAGTAGAACGCCGTAAAGAACAAGAACGACAAAGACAAATAGAATTGAAGCAAGCAGCAGAAGCTCAAAAGACAGCTTTGGAAACAGTTGGTCGCTTTAAAATTGCCAAACAAGTTGGTGAAAATGATGCGATTTTTGGTACCGTTACTGATAGAGAATTAGTGGATGTAATTAAGGAAAATACGAGTCAAGAAATTGATAGACGTGGCGTGACTTTGCCAGAAATTAGTAAAGTTGGATTCTACAAAGCTCAAATTAAACTTCATCCCGAGGTAACTGCTGAAGTAGAGATTCAAGTAGTAGGTAGCTAATTAAAGTCAAAAGTCAAAAGTCAAAAGTTAAAAGTTAAAAAGAAATTAGAAGTTATGCAAAAAAATACTCTAGTGCCACACTAAATCTAGATTTTATGACTCGAAAATGCGTAAGTATCTTTTGATCTACAGTCTTTGACTTTTGACTTTAGTCCAACTGTAATATTCAGCAATTGGATTGAGTATGGATTTTTCTACCAGAGTAATTTAAACTCCAGTCCCTACTCCCTATTCCCTTTTCAAATAAATTTTAAATAATTGTAGGTAAATCATAGATGTCTAGCGATCGCCTACCTCCCCAAAATATTGAAGCGGAAGAAGCTATTTTAGGTGGTATTCTCCTCGATCCAGAAGCTATTAGTCGAGTAACAGAGTTATTGCGTCCAGAGTTTTTTGCCATTGAAGCTCATCAAATTCTTTATAAGGCAATGTGGCAACTTTATAATCAGGGCAAACCTACGGATTTAATGACTGTTACCAGTTGGCTTACTGACTATAATCAATTAGAAAAAATTGGCGGGCAAGTAAAAATAGTTCAACTATTAGAACGAACTGTTTCGGCAGTTAATATCGACCAATATGCTGCTTTAGTTGTTGATAAATATATCCGCAGAAAATTAATTCAAGCGGGAAATGAAATCTTTGATTTAGGGTTTCAAACAGCTACTGAATTAAAAACTATTCTTGACCAAGCTGAACAAAAAATATTTGCTCTGACTCAGGATAAACCACAACAAGATTTAGTTCCTATTTCTGAGACTTTAATCAATACTTTTCAGGAAATTGAAGATAGAAATGAGGGAATTGCTTTACCTGGTCTTGCTTGTGGTTTTTACGATTTGGATGCGATGACTGGAGGTTTTCAACGTTCGGATTTAATTATTGTTGCTGGTCGTCCGTCAATGGGAAAATGTGCTGCTTATGATACTTTAGTTTTGCAAAAAGATGGCAGTTTAATTACTTTGACAGAAGTTTATCAAAGGCAAGAAACGGAGTTATTAACTCTAGGCAAAAATTGGAAGTTTCAGATTACTAAACCTTCTGCTTTTATTGATGATGGAATTAAGCCAGTTTTTAGAGTAACGACAAAATCAGGAAGATTTGTAGAGACGACAATTACTCATCCTTTTCTAACGGTAAACGGTTGGAAACCTTTGGCAAAATTGCAGGTAGGAGAAAAAATAGCTGTACCCCGTCGGTTAGATATTTTTGGTGATGAAACTCTTCCAGAAAATCAGTTTGTTTCTCTGATTGATTCTGAGAATTTATGTCTTTTTCCTATTGTCTTTAAATTAGAAAAGTCACAATTAGCTTTATTCATTAGATATTTATTTTCCCAGGATGGATGGGTAAAAATATTGGAGAGCAGGGGAGTATGTTTTGGTTATTATGTGGTGAGTGAAAAGTTGGTTAGGCAAGTACAACATCTTTTACTCAGATTTGGAATTATTGCTGCTATTGAAAAGGTTGAAGAGGGTAAAAATAGAAAAGGAAAGACGAAGAAAAATTTGTGGCATTTAATTATTACGGATAAAGTATCAGTCAAAAATTTGGTGGTAGATATTGGTAATTTTCCATTAGAAAACTTAGATTTACTCTCTAGCAGATTAAATTTAGTCAGACAGGAGAATTTTGGGGTTGATAAATTAGAAAATACAGAGGTTTTCTGGGATAAAGTTCTTGTTGTGATGGAAAAATTTGCTGCATCTATAATGATTTCGGAACAGGGCAAAAATAGAAAAGTCAATACAGAGAAAAAAATCGAGCATTTAACTACTACTGATGCCTTATTTCGACAAAACTTTCTGGCAAATATTGGTAGTGTTCCATCAGAAAGTTTGGATTTACTCAGAAACGAAAATGCCTGGGTTGAGGAATTAGAAAATACTCAGATTTTCTGGAATGAAAGTGTTGATGTGATGGAAAAGTTTGGCGAATCTAAATTTATTGAGGCAAAGGGTAGAAATGGAAAAGTCAAGACCGAGGAAAATTTCGATAATTTCACTACTACTAAGACTTTCTGCGGGAAAAATATTCTGGCAGATATGAAAAATTTTCCATCTATAAATCTAGATTTACATTCCTACAGATTAAATGTACTCAGACAGGATAATTTCTGGGTTGAGCAACTAAAAAATACTCAGATTTTTTGGGATAAAGTTCTTGTTGTAATGGAAAAGTTTGCCAAATATAGATGTCTTAGAGCAGAGGGTAGAAATGGAAAAGTCAAGACCAAAGAAAAATCCGATAATTTAACTACTACTGATACTATTTGTGTGAAGAATCTTCTGGTAGATATAGGAAATTTTCCATCAGAAAATCTGGATTTTTACTCGGACAGATTAAATTTAGTCAGACCAGAGAATTCCTGGAGCGGGCAATTAGAAAATACAGGAATTTTCTGGAAGAAATTGGTCTGTCTGGTGGAAAATTTTGTCGAATCTCAAAATCAGTTGCTCCAAAGTAGAACTGTCAAAAGAAAGTCAGATGAAAATGCCGATAATTTAACTACTACTGATACTATCTATGGGAAAAATATTCTGACAGATATGAGAAATCTTCCATCAGAAAATCTGGATTTTTACTCGGACAGATTAAATTTAGTCAGACCAGAGAATTCCTGGAGCGGGCAATTAGAAAATACAGGAATTTTCTGGAAGAAATTGGTCTGTCTGGTGGAAAATTTTGTCGAATCTCAAAATCAGTTGCTCCAAAGTAGAACTGTCAAAAGAAAGTCAGATAAAAATGCCGATAATTTAACTACTACTGATACTATCTATGGGAAAAATATTCTGGTAGATATAGGAAATTTTCCATCAGAAAATCTGGATTTTTACTCAGACAGATTAAATTTAGTCAGACCAGAGAATTCCTGGAGCGGGCAATTAGAAAATACAGGAATTTTCTGGAAGAAATTGGTCTGTCTGGTGGAAAAATTTGTCGAATCTCAAAATCAGTTGCTCCAAAGTAGAACTGTCAAAAGAAAGTCAGATAAAAATGCCGATAATTTAACTACTACTGATACTATCTATGGGAAAAATATTCTGACAGATATGAGAAATCTTCCATCAGAAAATCTGGATTTTTACTCAGACAGATTAAATTTAGTCAGACCAGAGAATTCCTGGAGCGGGCAATTAGAAAATACAGGAATTTTCTGGAAGAAATTGGTGAGTATGATGGAAAAATTTGCTGAATCTAAAAGTCAGTCGGTAAATAGTAGAGCTAGGAAAAGAACCTCTCCTAAAAATTCAGAGAATTTAACTACTACTAATACTATATGTGGAAGAAATTTTCTGGCAGATACTGATACTATCTATGGGAAAAATATTCTGGTAGATATAGGAAATTTTCCATCAGAAAATCTGGATTTTTACTCAGACAGATTAAATTTAGTCAGACCAGAGAATTCCTGGAGCGGGCAATTAGAAAATACAGGAATTTTCTGGAAGAAATTGGTCTGTCTGGTGGAAAAATTTGTCGAATCTCAAAATCAGTTGCTCCAAAGTAGAACTGTCAAAAGAAAGTCAGATAAAAATGCCGATAATTTAACTACTACTGATACTATCTATGGGAAAAATATTCTGACAGATATGAGAAATCTTCCATCAGAAAATCTGGATTTTTACTCAGACAGATTAAATTTAGTCAGACCAGAGAATTCCTGGAGCGGGCAATTAGAAAATACAGGAATTTTCTGGAAGAAATTGGTGAGTATGATGGAAAAATTTGCTGAATCTAAAAGTCAGTCGGTAAATAGTAGAGCTAGGAAAAGAACCTCTCCTAAAAATTCAGAGAATTTAACTACTACTAATACTATATGTGGAAGAAATTTTCTGGCAGATACTGATACTATCTATGGGAAAAATATTCTGACAGATATGAGAAATCTTCCATCAGAAAATCTGGATTTTTACTCAGACAGATTAAATTTAGTCAGACCAGAGAATTCCTGGAGCGGGCAATTAGAAAATACAGGAATTTTCTGGAAGAAATTGGTCTGTCTGGTGGAAAAATTTGTCGAATCTCAAAATCAGTTGCTCCAAAGTAGAACTGTCAAAAGAAAGTCAGATAAAAATGCCGATAATTTAACTACTACTGATACTATCTATGGGAAAAATATTCTGACAGATATGAGAAATCTTCCATCAGAAAATCTGGATTTTTACTCAGACAGATTAAATTTAGTCAGACCAGAGCATTTCTGCACAGAGCATTTAGAAAATAGCGATATTTACTGGGATGAAATTGTTTCTATAGAACCAGTAGGAGAAAAACAAGTATACGATCTGACCATACCAGAAACTCATAATTTTGTAGCTAATGATATTTGCCTTCACAATACTAGCTTCGCTGTAAATATTGGTCATAGTATTGCAGCTAATCTCAAATTACCAGTAGCAATTTTTAGCCTAGAAATGTCTAAGGAACAATTGGTATTAAGACTATTAGCAAGTGAAGCAAGAATTGAAAGTAATAGATTGCGGTCTGGGCGAATTAGTCAGAGTGAATGGGAACCTTTAACTTCCGCTATTGGTAATCTTGCTGAGATGCCAATTTTTATTGATGATACTCCTAATATTACTGTTAATGAAATTCGTTCAAAAGTCAGACAATTACAAAGCGAACAAGGTGGGGCGTTAGGATTAATTTTATTAGATTATTTACAGTTAATGGAGGGGAGTAATACTGATAATCGAGTGTTGGAGTTGGCAAGAATTACTCGGAGTTTGAAGGGTTTGGCGCGAGAACTTTCGGTACCGATTATTGCTTTGTCTCAACTTAGTAGAAGTGTGGAGTCTCGAACTAATAAAAGACCTATGATGTCTGACTTAAGAGAGTCTGGTTGTTTGACTGGGGATACTTTAATTTGTTTAGCTGATGGTAAACAAATTCCTATTTATCGTCTGGTTGGTAAGTCTAATTTTGCTGTTTTGGCGTTGAATGAAAATACTAGGAAATTTGAGTCGGCTATTGTTAGTAGGGTTTTTTCTACTGGGGTTAAACCTATATTTTCTTTGCAAACTTCTTCAGGAAAATTGATTAGGGCAACGGCTAATCATCCTTTCTTTTCTATGGGGGGTTGGAAACAGTTAAATACTCTGAATATTGGGGATTCTCTTGCTATTTTGAACCAAAAAATGCTTAAATATTCAATATTGTATTGTGGGCAATTTCTGTCTCAAGTAGATTTTGGGCAAAAATATGGTGGAAATTTAGGGTCTGTAGTTAAGTCTCCTGAGTGGGAAAAACCTACTCAAATTGATGTTAATTGGGATGAAATTGTGGAAATAAGACCAGATGGTGAGGCAGAGGTTTTTGACTTAACTGTGCCTGGTTTACATAATTTTGTGGCGAATGAGATTGTTGTTCATAACTCTATTGAACAAGATGCGGATTTAGTTATTATGCTTTATCGGGATGAGTATTATTCCCCAGATACTCCAGACCAGGGTATTGCTGAGGTGATTATTACTAAGCATCGGAATGGGCCAACTGGTACGGTTAAGTTATTGTTTGACCCCCAGTTTACTAAGTTTAGAAATTTGGCAATAAGAGGGAACAGGGAACAGGGAACAGGGAACAGATAAATCAGTTATCAGTTATGAGGAAAGTTAGAGTGCACTAAAAGAATGAAAGATTGGAAAGCGATCGCCTCTTCAGTTACCAGTTATCAGTCTCAGGAATTTTCTCAGGAGCAATACCAGAAATGTTTTCATCTTGTGAAGCTCTCACAAAGGTTGTTGTTCCCTGATTAAATGTTTCCATCCATCCCTACTAGCGTGGAAAAGCACCAATATTTTCATTTTATGAAGCTCATAAAAAATCGCCGCGCCAAAGGATTTTCGGTTCCATCCCCACAATTTTTGTGATAATATAAAACATATAAGGGGTTGTTCGTATATACGCATGACTTTTTATTCAACGTAATTTCCACGCTCAGAGACAATCGAATATTCAGGAATTTTCCCAGGAGCAATATCAGAAATAATTTCATCTTGTGAAGCTCCAATAAACGGTTGTTTTTCCCTGATTAAATCTTTTCATCCATCTCTGCTCATTGAAAAACCACCAATATTTTCATTCTCTGAAGCTCAAAAAAATTCAGCGCGTCAAATAAAAAGTGTGAATCTTAGAAAGTGATCGCTCTTTTTTATCTAGTAACTCCTCAGTGGAAAGGTAAAAACATTTTCATTCTCTGAAGCTTCTGAAAAAATCGCCGCGTCAAAGGATTTTCGGTTGCTGCCTCACAAAAATTCTGATATCATAAAAACTATAAGGGGTTGTTCGTATATACGCATGACTTTTTATTCAACTAAATTTCCCAGTCTATAGAGACTTTTCAATATTTCAGAATTTTCCCAATAGCAATGCCATCAATGTTTTCATCTTGTGAAGCTCCTATAATCAGCTTTCGGCAGTCATCTATTAGCGATCGCTCAATCCATTTTTCCCATCATTAAATTTTTCCATCCATCCCTCCTCAGTGGAAAATTGCCAACACTTTCATTCTATGAAGCGCACAAAAAATCGGCGCCTCAAAGGATTTTCGGTTGCTGCCTCACAAAAATTCTGATATCATAAAATCTATAAGCGCTTGTTCGCCTATAAGTATGACTTTTTATTCAACGTAATTTCCATGCTCAAAGACAATCAAATATTGAGGAATTATTTCCAGGAGCAATATCAGAAATATTTTCATCTTGTGAAGCACTCAGGAATGGTTGTTTCTCTCTGATTAAATCTTTCCATTCATCCCTCCTAGAGTGGAAAACCACAAAATATTTCATTCTATGAAGCTCCTAAAAAATCGCCGCGTCAAAAGATTTTCAGTTCTATCCTCGCAATTTTTATGATATAGTAAGTACTATAAGGGGTTGTTTGCCTATACGCATGACTTTTTATTCAACTATAAATAGTATAGTTTCGAGGGCGATCGCCTCTTCAGTTATCAGTTATCAGTTATCAGCTTTCTATATAAATTAGCAATTTTTAAAGGATGAAATGTTAGAGAGCGATCGCTCAATCCATTTTTTTTCCCGGAGCAATACCAAAAATATTTTCATCTCGTGAAGCTCCAAGAAAAGGTTGTTTTTCCCTGATTAAATTTTTCCATCCATCCCTACTAGCGTGGAAAAGCACCAATGTTTTCATTTTATGAAGCTTCTAAAAAATCGCCGCGTCAAAGAATTTTCGGTTCCATCCTCACAATTTTTGTGATAATATAAAACATATAAGGGGTTGTTCGCCTATACGCATGACTTTTTATTCAACTAAAGATAGTATAGTTTTGAGGGCGATCGCTATTTCTATATATCAAAGAAAGTTAGATTTTAGGAATAAATAAAGAGTGAGATTTAAAGAGCGATCACTTATTCAATATTTTGGGAAAGTTAGTTAAATCAAACAATATCTTCATAGTAGTAATTTTCATTTCCCAATAGTAATATTTACTTTCTGATTCTCCTCTGAGTTAAATTTATCAAATTTGCTAAACTATCAGATTTTAAAATATTTTTTAGCGGGTTAGTGTCTTTGCGTTGTTGTTTTTGTTCGTCAATCCATAAAATAATCCATAAAATTGAGCAAAGCACTGACATGAGCACCGAAATTAATAAAGTTATTTTATTAGAAAAAATAAATCGTAAATCTAGAGCATATAACAAATTTATAGTTAGGATAATATATGTTAAGAAACTGAGTTCTTCATCTTCAATCAAAGGAACTATAAGTATAGAACTTAAATAAAGATATTCCACACGCAAAATAGGTAAAAATGATACTATAAATAAATGTAATGTTGTTAAATATATTATTAAAGACAATTTTAGTAAAAGTTCAATTTCTATGTTTAGAATAGGTTGTATATCTAGAAAGATATTACGCCAGTCATCACGAACTGGAGAACGGTATTTTATGAGACCATATAGCAAGGAAGATTGTAACTCTATGTCTAAAGTTTTAAATAGAGATAGCCACTTTTTGCTAGGATCAATCGAATTAATTGCTAGATTAATGAATTCTTGTGTGAATCTATAGTTACCAATTTCTTTTTCTTTGGCAAACTTTTTTAACTGTAAAAAATATTTTTTATCAAGCAATACTATCGCGCACAAAGGAATTACTATTCTTGGATCGAGATTATTATATCGAGAAATTTCTTTAGGAGTACATCTACAACAAATAGACCAAGCTACCCTTGCCATACTCTCTCTTTCCGACGGCGGAAAAGGAACTGCTATCCATTCCCAATCTTTTAAATTAAACTCATCGTCAAATTTTGCCATATTTCTCGCTCCTAAAACACCTAATTATTTAGACTCGTAAATTCGGCAATATTTAAAGCGGCTAATATCTGAATACTTTCATCAGAATGATTTAATAAACCTTCCAAAATTTCTCTAGCATAGGGAGTACCAATTTTCACTAAATTCTTCATTGCCGTTTCCGAACCTTTCTCTGCCAAACCCCTTAATAAAGAAACTGCAATATCTCCCATATTAATAATTGCTTGACGAGCATCCACGAAATTAATATCGTCATAATACCTAAACAAAATATCCGCTGCTTGTGGCAAATTTGTTTTAGATAATGCTTTAACAGATGCTTGACGAACTTCCAGAGATTCAGAATTATTCAAAGCATTTTCTAGAAACTCAAAAACAACTTTTCCCCTACCTCTATCCCGAACATCAGAAGCAACTGCTCCAAAAGCTCTAGCTAAATTTTCATCAGAATTTGCTTCTGCCAATTTATCCTTAAATTCTTCAATAATTCTCTCTGCTAAAATAGGAGAAACTTCTTGAGCATCCGCTAAACATTCAAAAGCTGTCGGAGAATCTTCCTGATAGATAACCTCTATTAAATTTGTACTATTCCCCGCAAACCCACACCAAAGTTTCACCGTTTCTCGCCAACGTTCCGGGTCATTTTTAAACCTTTCTATTAACTCATTTTCTCTATCTCTCAAAGCTGTTGCTGCAAAATATTCTTGCAAAGTTAAATGAGCAAACTGATATTTATCTCCCCTCTCAATTTCCAATAATAATCCACTACGTTCCACAATTTATCTTAATATTGGTTGAGTATCTGTTTCAGGATTGAGATTCAAATCTGGTAAAACTTTTTGAATTTGTTCCAAGACAATTTGATAATCCAAACTTAAGTCATCCTTTTGTTGTTTACTAGCATTATCCTGAGCAAATAAAGCTAAATGTTGTAGTACTCTCCGCTTATGAGCGCTCTCCTTATATTGATTAAAATTATTCTGCCATTGATTCAATAAAATATGAGTAGATTCTTGATAAAAATCTGACCGAGACTGAGGCAAAACAAAAGCAGGTTGAGTATAAAGATGAGCAACAATAGTCAACATTAAAGGATTTCTAGCTAATTCCATAATTAACGGTCTATCCCTCAAAGTTTGTATGAGTTGATCGATAGATTTTTCCGGTGGCATTTCAGATTTCCATGCTTCTAAAAAAAGTCGCATTTGTCTGTCGCTAAATTCTTTAATATCTAAAGTTTTATCCACCGACTCAGCAAAATCATTGTGATAAACTGCTGCCCGACAAGTAATAATCGCTCGACATTTATCGTACTTATCTAATAAGTCATTAATAGCTTGTACAACTTGAGTACGAATCAAACTTTTCACTTCATCTAATCCATCAAATAACAGAAATAATTTGCCTTTTTCCAGACTTTGTTCGACAAAAGAATTAGCTTTAGGAAAATCATCCCTATCTAAAGCTTCTACTAATTTCTGTTTTAAGACTTCGATGTTGAGGCCAGAAATTTCTATTTCATTGAGGCGATATAACTCCAATAAAATCGGCACATACTCATTAGAGGAACTATTTAATTTTTCCCTCGCCCAAGAGAGAACAAGATATTTTAATAAAAGTGTTTTTCCAGCTCCAGGTTGCCCCTTAATAGCCAAACGATTATATTTTTAATCTCAGAAAAATTAATTGGTTCATTATTAGCTTTTTCCAAGAATTGCAAATCCACATAAACTTCTTGCAGACTTAAAGAACTATGAGGACGAAAAGGAATTTTTAGTGGTTCGTGTTTATTAATGAGACCTTTTTTATAGCGTTTTAGAGAGAAATTCCAAAACAATTCAAAACCAGAAATTTGATTGTATAACCATTTCCCAAAGCTATTAATGAAATGAGTTACCCAATTGTCTATAGCTTGCTTAAAAACTAACAGAATCAAAAGTGCTAAAGCAGCAAACCATCCCAACCCATAAAATAGATCGTCATTTATTTTTTCCCAGAGATTACTATCTTTTGCCTCTTTCAGTTTTGTGTATTCTTCCTCATAAATTTTAGTAATTTCTGGAGTAGTTAAACCCACAGAATTTTTCTCATATAAATCAATCATTAACCTACTATCCATCGCCTTATCATTTTCAACATGACGTTCGGCATAATCTTTAATTTCTTGAATAATAACTTCCCGACTTTTAATATTAGGAGTAGGTGTCTGAGTATAACTAGGTAATATCCAACTCCAAGACAATATAATAGTTAACGTTAGTATAAATAAACTAATCGAAATCAGTCGGTTAAATTTGTGTCGAAAAAATTGAGTGTAAGATAAATTGAATTTAGACATATCAAGCTAATTATTAAGGAAATCAGAAGTTAGAAGTTAAATTCTGACTTTGTTATTTTGATAAAACTAGAAAAAATCTTCAACTGATAACTGATAACTGATAACTGATAACTGATTAAAGGGTCTATCAATATTCCTACTTCCGCTCCTAATTCCAAATACTTCTTTATTTTCTTTTTTAAAGGTTTAATTCTGTCACCTTGAGACTTAATTTCTACTACTAAATCAGGCACTAATTCCCCAAAATAACGAACACTTTTTTTCAAACGTTGGGCACGAACAAAAGAAACATCAGGAACCTTTAAATTAGTATCTGGAAGAATAAAAGCACCACTAGAATCAAACAAACGTCCGAGACGACGTGGGTAAACCCAATTACCTAATAATCTAATTAACTGAACACCAACTTCACTAGAAATAATATCTGACGGACCCATGACTAATATCTTTCCTTCATCTAATTCTAATTGATAATCTAAATCTAATTTATCAAGAGTACCTTGCAATATTTCTAAGTCTTTAACTGTGAGATTTGACATATAATTTTTAGGAATTAAAGAATATATAAAGGGAATAGAGAACAAGTCTCTATCCCCTTTTAATAATTATAATTGCTGAATGCTGAATGCTGAATGCTGAATTTATCCAGCAATTCTCAATAATTCCACATCAAAAATCAGAGTAGCATTAGGAGGTATAACCCCACCAGCACCACTAGCACCATACCCTAATTCTGGTGGAATAATAAACTTACGACGTTCACCTACTTTCATACTAGCGACCCCTTCATCCCAACCTTTAATAACTCGACCTACACCAACTGGAAATTGGAAAGGTTGATTGCGATCGCGAGAACTATCAAACTTAGAACCATCCTCTAAAGTTCCAGTATAGTGAACCACAACTGTTTGACCTTTTTTAGGAGTAGCGCCATCTCCTTCTTTCAAGACCACATACTGAAGACCAGATTCAGTAGTAATAGTTTCTTCGTTATTTTCAGTCATAATATTTTCTGCCACTTGTTCCTGAACTTCAGTAGAATTTATAGTACCTGGTGTATTTTGAGAAGCAACTGCTCCTTTTTCCGAACCTGTGATTTGAGCAACAATCAAAACTAAACCACAGAATATTACTACTGCCAGACTAATAATAATTCCTCGCAAAATTAATCCTCCTAATTTAAGTTAAAAGTCAAAAATTATCAGTTGAAGTTTAAATTATAACTACTATATTTTGCAGCTACACTAGCGTCAGTTGTAATTTTTCCAATCTCGCAGCTAACTTTATAAACATTCTAAACAACCTCCCATTTTCTCTAATTTGTATTTTTGAAAAAAATCAAACAGAAAAAACAGAACGTAACAACTGAAAAGTTAATAACTATAATATTTGATACTAAAATCAATCTTCCATATAATTAAGTCAAAAACCAAAAATTAATATGAAAGTTTAACTCTAACTAAGATTCCAGATATTGTTAAATGACATAGCACTCATCAGGGAAGTTAGGACATTCTCACCCCTCTCAAATTTAATCACTGCTGCAAATCTAAATTCTAAATTCTAAATTCTGAATTCTGAATTCTAAATTCTAAATTCTAACTCACGCCTCTCAAACTTAATCACTGCTGCAAATCTAAATTCTGAATTCTGAATTCTAAATTCTAAATTCTAAATTCTAAATTCATCTAACGCCAATTGCGATTTTCTAAATCTCGGATCTGACGCTCCAAACGGTCCAAACGACCCCGGAGTTCGTCCAATTCCGATTGACGAGGAACACCTATATCCTGCATGACATTCCGCATTTGTCGCTGCATCTGAGTTTCCCAGTTTCCTTGCTCTGACCTAAGTTGCTGCATTATATCATCAACGAAAGTTTTAGCTTGGTCTGGGTTGATAGTACCATCTTTAACCCATTGGTTAGTGACTTCCTGTATTTTTTCGGCCACCAGGGAAGTTGTACCAATGCCTATCATTAAAAGTTGTTTAAGTAGATTTTCAGTATTATTCATATTTTTTCCTATTTCCATATTTATAGGTATCAACGAGCAACTAACTTAGAATTAAGCTACAAATTTAAACTGTAGATGAAAAAAGTTGTTGAATTTAACATATCTAGCATAATCAAAATGTCAAATTGTCCTCGTTGTCATCAACCAATTGATAGTCAGGCGATCGCTTGTCCCCATTGTGGAGTTTCTCTTAAAGCTTTTGGTCATCCAGGAATTCCTATTTATCACACTCAAACAGAAGAATATTTGTGTAATAGCTGTATCTACCATTTTGATGATACCTGTAATTTTCCTCAACGTCCCTATGCTAAAAATTGTACCCTTTACCATGACCAGTCTGAACCCCTTGTACCTCCTACTAATTTTAATCATATTAGTTGGTTTGGAACTGTCAAATTTTGGCTTCAAAGAAATACTATTTGGTGGTTATTGTTAAGTTTAGTTCTTATCAGTTTGATAATTTCTTTTTGAAATTCCCCGCAGCTATTTCCGAGGAAGCGATCGCCCAACATATAAAAAGTTTAAAACTCTGGTTCCTGTTCCCTAGTTCTAAAGTTTAGTTACATCTAATAATTAATTTTTTCTGATACTATATCTGACTCAAAAACTGGTATGGCAGTGGAAATAAAGGTTAGAACATCTCCAAAGTTTTAAACTCATAAAACGTAAGATTTTGACTTTTTACTTTTGAATTATTCTAAAGTTTAGTTACATCTAATAATTAATTTTTTTATGATACTATATCTGACTCAAAAACTGGTATGGCAGTCGAAGGAAAGGTTAGAAAATATCCAAAACTTAAAACTCATACAACGTAATATTTTTCCCTATTCCCTCTTACTTCTTCCCTCTTACTTCTTCCCTCTTACTTCTTCCCTCTTACTTCTTCCCTCTTACTTCTTCCCTCTTACTTCTTCCCTCTTACTTCTTCCCTCTTACTTCTTCCCTCTTACTTCTTCCCTCTTACTTCTTCCCTCTTACTTCTTCCCTCTTACTTCTTCCCTCTTACTTCTTCCCTCTTACTTCTTCCTTCTTCCTTCTTCCTTCTTCCTTCTTCTAAAGTTGAGTTACATCTACTAATTGACTTTCTTGTGATACTATATTTTGCTCAAATACAGGTAAATCAAACCAGAAAGTTGTACCCACACCTAATTCACTAACTAACTGAACCTTACTATGATGCTTATCCATAATATTCCTCACAATAGACAAACCCAAACCAGTTCCTTCCAAAGTATGAACTCGATTTTCTACTCGGAAAAACCTCTCAAAAATAGCCTCTTGGTCTTCAGGTTCAATGCCACTTCCTGTATCTGAAACTTCAATTCTGACAAACTTTTGACAACTTGGTTCTGAGGGTAAATGTAAATCTATTGGTCGAGGAGGAGGAGGAGAAACTATCCATCCCCCCTCTTCAATTTGTTGAGCTTCAATATTGCAAACTTCTGAGTCAGATTCTAATGTATATGCTCGAATCATAATTCTTCCCCCTGCTTCAGTAAACTTCATAGCATTGCCCACTAAATTAGCAAATACTTGTAACAATAAATCGTAATGACCCACTACAGAAGGCAAGTTAGATTCTATCTCATAATTTAACTCTATTTCCTTATCTTTAGCATTGAGTTGATAAGTTCTCAAAGTTTGTTCTATAGGTAGAGCAATATCAACAGCATCTAGATGATAAATATGACAAGATTCTAGACGACTCAGGTCTAAAACATCATTAACCAAACGAGTCAAACGGTCTGTTTCATGATTAGCAGTTTCCAGAAATTCCCTTCTTTCTACTTCACTTAAATCTTCCCCATATTCATGCAAAGTTTCGATGAAAGATTTAATATTAAATAGAGGAGTTCTTAACTCATGAGATACATTACTAATAAACTGACTTTTTGCCTCATTTAACTCTACTTCACGAGTAATATCCTGCACAGTCATCGCAATTCCTTTCAGACTATCTCGGTACTGAGAATTTAAACCTTTTTCTAATTGATGCTCATAAAGAGTACATTCAATAACTTCAGGGCGTTCAGTAGAATTACAAGTATCATCTGCATCATAAATACAACTTTGACAAAGAGACTCTTTACCTGGTGCTCTATGTAATAAAACCGTTGTTAATAACACTCTAATTGTACGTTTATTTGGCTCATCCAAAGTGCAGCAATATTCACCACCTTCTATTTCTCCTCCAGCTATTTGATAAAGCGGTCTACTAATTTCCATTTGTACAGCTACAGGCAAATAATCAATAACATTTGCACCCACAACATCCTTTCCTTCCCAACTAAAAATTCGCCTAGCAGTAGAATTAACTAACATAAGTTGTAGATTAGCATCCAACAATAAAGCACCATCAGCAATAGTCGAAACCAAAGTCTCTAACTTAGCTTTTTCTGCTGTTAATTCTTCAATATTTTGCTTCTTATAACTTTCTAACTGCTCTGCCATTTCATTAAAGCTAAAAATCAATTCCCCCAATTCTCCTCCAAATGGTAAATCAATCCTTTGCTTAAAATTTCCCTGAGCAATATTTCTCACACCTTCTGATAATTCCTTAATCGGTTTAGTAATAATCAAAGCATTAAATACTGCCCCTAAAATTACCATTGCCCAAATCGAAACAAACACTGCCAAAGTAACATCTCTCGTAAGATTTGAAGAAATAACAGCAGTAGGATTAGGATTAATTCCTATTGCCAAAACTCCTAAATATTTACCTTCTTGAATTAAAGGTACAAAAACATCCGTTAATTCTCCATTCGGAGTTAAATGTTGTCGCACCATTGGTAGGACAGACAAATTTCCTGCCTCTACATTGGCCATAAAATCTTCTGGTAGTTGAATGCGACGGCGTAAAGTCAGGGACGTTTTTACCTCTGATTCTGAGAAAGGCAGACCAAGGAAAATTTTTCCTTCCTCATCGGCGTAGAGCATATAACGTACACTAGAGGTGCTGCTGTAGAAAAGTCGAGAAAAACGCGCTACTTCGTTGCGATCGCCTTCTGCCACTAGAGGAGCGACATTTGCAGCCAATAATAGTCCCAGGTCTCGACCATAGCGAGTATCATTGAGACGAGCATCCTGTTGAATAGTATTTACCGCCCAGAAAGAAAAACTACTCATTAGCAAAGACACCATGAGGGTGACAACTGCCATGAGTTTGGTCTGGAGGGTAAACTCAGACCACCAGTTAGCGATAATTTCTCCGATTTTTTTAGGAGGGCAAGCATTTTTAAGTCAAAAGTCAAAAGTCAAAAGTTTAAATTTAAAAGTCAAAAGTCAAAAGTTTAAATTTAAAAGTCAAAAGTCAAAAGTTTAAATTTAAAAGTCAAAATTTAGTAGGCATTTTTGACTATATTATTAATTAGGATAACTAAGAATTCTTGAAAGCTTAGATTTATTTTATTTATATTTTGATTTGCCGGGTGCATCTCAATATTTGCAAAAATACTTTTTTCCTATATCGGACTAGCGCTCATAAAGCTAAAAGTCACAATAGCTTGCGGTAATAGAGCTAATTGAACTTTTTATATTAAGTTTATCTCCTACGTTTATGGTTCTTATTTACCTCAAAATACTGAAATTCAAGAAAATTTCTTCACATAAGATGGCCGAAACCGTTGCCTGTTCCCGCCCAAATCAACCCGTCTCCGCGTCTCCGTGTCTCCGTGTCCCCGTGTCCTACCCCCACCAACCAATTTTTTCAGCAGACCCTATATATTCCCTGTTGCCTGTTGCCTAAAAGCGATAAATTTTTGGCTTTATTCAAAATGGAGATGCACCCGATTTACCGAATAATTAATAATTAAATAATTATGGTTTAAAGCTTCCCCTTTTAAGGGGAAAAAAGCCGTCGAGGGATGGCGGACCACGTTTGCGCCCTTCATTCCGCTAGGAAAGCGGCTCTGTCACTCTTCGGGTCCCCTCGCCATATCCAATGGACCAAGAGAAGAAATAATATTTCCTGATCTTCAATTCCGTAACGGTTAAAACCCGAGGTAATTATCAATTATCCATTAATGAACAAACCCAAAAACTCGACTACCAATATCCCGCCGATAATACATTCGGTCAAACTCTATAGAATCTACAGCATTGTAAACTTTTGCCCTAGCTTCAGAAAAATCAGACCCTATTGCTGTTACTCCCAATACACGGCCACCATCGGTCACTAACTGTTGTTCCTGTAATTTAGTTCCTGCATGAAATACAGTTACTCCAGTAGCTTCAGCTTTTTCTATTCCAGAAATTACTTTACCTTTTTCATAAGCTTCTGGATAACCCCCGGAGGCTAAAACTACGCACACTGCTACTCCTGGTTTCCAATTTATCGGGGGCAACTCAGCTAAACGCTGTTCACAACAGGCCAACAATAACTCTTCCAATGGAGTTTCTAGCAGAGAGAGAATAGGTTGAGTTTCTGGGTCGCCGAACCGACAGTTAAATTCTAATACTTTTGGCTCTCCTTGAGGACTAATCATTAATCCAGCATAAACAATGCCTCGGTAGTCAATACCACGTTTTTGCAAATTAGTCAAAGTTGGTTCTAGAACTTCTTGTTGAATTCTAGTCATTAGTTCCGGCATAATGATAGGAGTGGGAGCATAAGCGCCCATACCTCCAGTATTGAGTCCAGTATCTCCTTCACCTACTTGTTTATGGTCTTGAGCTGGTAATAGGGGACGAATACTTAATCCATCAGTGAGGGCTAAAACCGATACTTCTTGACCTGTGAGAAATTCTTCGACTACCACAGAATGGGTATCTTTCTCGAATTCTCCTGGAAAGATGGCATCTATGGCATGATGAGCCATTTCAATTGTAGTGGCAACGGTAACTCCTTTTCCAGCAGCTAGACCATCTGCTTTGACCACTATGGGAACTTCTTTGATGTAAGCTTTGGCCGTTTCGGCGTTGGTAAAGGTGGCTGATTTGGCCGTGGGAATATTTGCTTCGGCCATAAAATCTTTAGCCCATGATTTACTAGCTTCGAGGACTGCGCCTGCTTTGGTGGGGCCAAATATTTTGAGGTTTGGTTGTTGTAGATAGTCAGTAATGCCCAGGGCTAAGGGTACTTCTGGGCCGACAACTACTAGGGAAATATTTTGGTCAGCAATAAGTTGTTTGAGGGCTGGGAAGTCTTCAACAGGGATGGGTATATTTTGGCATTTTTGCAGAGTGGCAGTACCGCCGTTACCTGGGGTACAAAATATTTGTTGAACTTGGGGAGAGTGGGATAATTTCCAGGCGATCGCGTGTTCTCTACCGCCGTTACCTACTATTAATATTTTCATAAGGAAGGAAGAAGGAAGAAGTAAGAAGTAAGAAGGAAAAAGTAAGAAGGAAAAAGTAAGAAGGAAGAAGGTTTTAGTTATCTAAGAGAGAATACTTTATACTAAATCGGATTTAGAAAAGTTGGTGATAGATATCTATGTTATGCCTTACCTTATAATCAGTCTATAATAACCAGATTTGGTATTAGTTATCAAGAAGAGAAAGTTAAATTTTAAATAAAGTATAAAAGTATCACTAAAAATAAGTGTAAGTAGTTAAGTTGATATAGTAACGATTGCTAGTTTAGATGAGTTAGTTAATATGAGTGATAATTTTCAATTACTTAAAAATGACGATGATGTTTTATTATTTGGCAAAGATACATTTACAGTTTGCAGATTTAAAGAATTGTGTTTAGAGCCAATAAAAGCCACAATTTATTCACCGCAGCAGAATGGCAATAATCGATTTTTGGTAATTTTTGCCAGATTAAATGGAGGGTTTATTGTGGATAAGAAAGTACATATAGGATTAAATAGTAGCAAATGGGAATCAGTGAGTGAAGAAATAGAATGTCAACTCTTAAAACCTGGTGATAGTGGTTGGCAAAAAGGTAGACTTAGAGTCAAAACTTATGTTAATTTTTTACCGGGAGACAATAGAGGATTCAATTATAATTCTTGGCAACCAGCAAGCAAAGATAACCAACCAAAATCAGAAATTAAAATAGAACTAGAATTTTCCCCAGATTTAACTATTGAACCTGAATCACCATTAGATGATATTCGTCAGAGTGAAGGCTATAAAAAACTTTTGTAAAAATTCTCTTCCCTGAGAAACGAAACATTATTGAACCAAGCTCAAGAAATATAAATCGTTTTCTTTATTCACTGATGTTTTAGAAAAAATTAAGTGAAAATTGGTGATAGTTATTGGTGCAAATGCAAACTGAAAATCAAAAGGTTATGTTGATTTTTTTGCCAGAATAATATAGAGAATATCAATATAATTATCGGTCATTTCAGTAGAGGAAAGCTAATCTTGAAATAGAGCTATAATTTGGCTAATATTTAACTATTTAACCCGAAGGAATTAGATTATATTTGCCGGAGTGAAAGCTCTAAAAAACGTTTGTAAAAATTCTCTTCTCTGAAAAACAAAACATTGTCTAACCAAGCTAAAAAAATCATAAATTGTTTTCTTGATTGACCGATATTTGGGAAAAAGTCAAGTTCTAAAAGCTTTGATTTATGTTAAAGTAATATTTGAAATTTACAGTGAAACTTATAAAAACTTTTGTGAAAATTCTCTTATTTAAAAAACAAAATATTATCGAACCAAGCTAAAAAAATCATAAATTATTTTCTTGATTGACCGATATTTGGGAAAAAATCAAGTTCTAAAAGCTTTGACTTATGTTGAAGCAATATTTGAAATTTAAGATGAAAATTTTCTACCACACATTAGCTATATAGCTGGCTGAACTAAAGCATGAAAATACCGAAGATTGAACTAGATAAAAATTAGTAGCTACTAGAGCAAATGTCAGATTTTTTGACATTCTACCAATTTTTTCTGTCATTAATTCAGTGAAAAAATTATCAAAACCCTAGAAACAATAGAAAAATTTGCTTGAAATAGACCAGCAACTTTTATAGCTCAAATTTATCTATCTGAAAGTATTATTTTGGAAAAGAAATACTTAGAGCTATGGCAGAAGCTAAATATTTACAATCGCGAAAAACTAAGAAGATAAAATCAGATTATAAACTATGACCCAAAAATAAGGTCTCAGACTTCCCCTTTTAAAGGGATGAAAATAATAAACTTCAGTATTTCAAGCCTCCCTATTGCACGAACTACTGATAACTGATAACGCAGTTCCGACCATAGGAGGCTAACTGATAACTGTTAACGAAGTTCCTCCGGAGGAGGCTAACTGAAATGACTCAATGCCTAAATCCTGATTGTTTAAAATTAAACCCACCAGAAACCAAATTCTGTCAGAGTTGCCATGAAAAATTAGTTTTAGTCGAACGTTATCGGGCCCTAAAAATTATTGGAAGGGGTGGTTTTGGTCGAACTTTTCAAGCTGTGGATGAATTTAAACCCTCAAAACCTTTTTGTGTAATTAAACAATTTTTACCCCAATTACAAGAACCGAAAAATTTATCAAAAGCTGCTCTATTATTTGCTCAAGAAGCTGAACGTTTAGATACTTTAGGTAGACATCCACAAATTCCCGAACTTTTGGCATATTTCACTCAAGATAATCGACAATATTTAGTACAAGAATTTATCGACGGGCAAAATTTACAACAGGAATTAAAAGAGTCAGGAGCTTTTGATGAAAGACAAATTTTGGAGTTGTTAAAAAGTTTATTGCCCGTATTGGAATTTATTCATTCTCAACAGGTAATTCATCGAGATATTAAACCAGAAAATATTATTAGGAGGTGGGTACAACTAACAAAAGATTTCAAAATCCTGGGGAAATATCCTCCCTTATTAATCAGACTTATCCAACGGAAAAAAAGTTGACCCCTCCACCACAAAAATCTCAAAATTTAACAGTACCACCCGTTATTAACCAGACCCCTCCACCACAAACATTTCCAGAATCAATACCAGAAACAGAAATAGGAGAAATATTTACTTTTGAAGTAGTAACTGTAAATAATATTGGCAAAATAATCAACCGTACTCCTGGTAATGCCAGACAAAAAATAGAAGATTTAGGTAATGGTATTAAATTAGAAATGGTTTATATTCCTAGCGGAAGTTTTCTCATGGGTTCCCCGAAAAATGAACTACACAGATATGATGCAGAAAGCCCTCAGCATCAAGTAATCCTAAAACCTTTTTATATGAGTAAATACCCCATTACTCAAAACCAATATTTAGCCATTATGGGAAAAAATCCTTCTGACTTTAAAGGAGAAAACCGCCCAGTAGAAAGAGTAACATGGCATAACGCCAAAGAGTTCTGTCAAAAGCTATCTGAAAAAACTGGAAAAATTTATAGACTGCCCAGTGAGAGTCAGTGGGAATATGCTTGTCGCGCCGGGACAACTACTCCTTTCTATTTTGGAGAAACTATAACGTCTGAGTTAGCCAACTACAATGGCAACTATACTTATGGCAAAGCTCCTCAAAGTGAGTATCGACAAAAAACAACCGAAGTAGGAATTTTTCCTGCCAATGCTTTTGGTTTATATGATATGCATGGAAATGTCTGGGAGTGGTGTCTAGATATTTGGCACGATAACTATGATAGTTCTCCTACTGACGGAAGTACTTGGGAAAGTCCAGGGAATAGTAATAAAAGAGTGATTCGTGGTGGTTGTTGGTGCAACCTTACTAGGAGTTGTCGGAGTGCCTGTCGCCATAGCTTCTATACCTATGAACGTAATTCCCGGGCTGGTTTTCGTATTGTTTGTTTACCTGGTTTTTAGTTTCCTGTTTTTCCCTCTTTCATTCTCGCCTCAGCAAGTGGCGATTTTTTTTGAGGAAGCTATCTCCTTGATTCACATTTTTACTCCAAATTACAAAACCAAGATGATTTTTAATGTTAGGGTGAGAAAATCTTTACCCTACCTACAAATAAAACAGATATCTCCATACTTTTTATTATCCTTACTACCTATCGGGAATTCTATTGAAGTAGAAAGAAGTAGAAACTAAGAAGTTGGCATCCTCCCGACGCTGCTCTACGAGACAGCGTGGGATTCCCTAGCATTGCTGTTAGGGGCTTTCTGTTTCTTAGCACCTGCCTTCCGAGACTTACTCCCTTCAGGTCTTACGGTCGCTCCACAGACTGACACTGCGAGTCCCGCAGCCAAAATGTTTATCGAAGCGTTGATATCGCGGTCATGGTGATTACCACACTCTGGACAATCCCACTCTCTAATATTTAGAGGTAACTTTTCTACTGTATGACCACAATTAGAGCAACGCTTAGAACTAGGAAAATATCGGTCGATTTTTATCAATTGTCTTCCGTACCACTCAGCCTTGTACTCTAATTGTCCTACCAGCTCTCCCCAGTTAGCATCACTGATAGCTCTGGCTAACTTGTGATTCTTAACCATGTTTTTTACAGCTAAATCTTCAACTACTATCGTTTGATTTTCACGAATCAGTTGAGTAGTCAGCTTGTGAGTAAAGTCAAGTCTTGAATCTTTGATTTTTGCATGTATTCTCGCTACTTTCAGCCTGGCCTTTTGATAGTTATTAGACCCCTTGGTTTTTCTCTTTAGAGACTTCTGAGCTAACCTTAATTTTTTGTGTAACTTGTTGAGTTTTTTTGGGTTAGCAATTTTTTCTCCATCACTGGTAGTAACTAAACTGGTAATTCCTAAATCAATACCAACTTGCTTGGTTACTGGGTTCAGTTTTAAATCTCTAGGGTCATTGACTCTCAAAGACACTGACCATCTACCACTTGGGTCAAGTTTTACGGTAATTGTCGTTGGTACACAGTTTTGTGGAAGTTGCCTACTCCATCTGATCGGTAATGGTTCAGCACATTTAGCTAGGTAGACTTGACCATCTTTCCACTTAAATGCGGATTTTGTGAACTCTGCACTACCACCATTCCGCTTTTTCTTAAAATTAGGGTATTTAGCACGCCCACTAAAAAAGTTAGTGAATGCAGTTTGTAAATGCCTCAAGCCTTGTTGCAATGGGACACTACTAACTTCACTCAGAAAATCTAAATCTTCCTGTTTCTTCCAATTCGTAAGCATGGCTGAGGTTTGAGTATATCCTACCCGTTCTTTGTTCTCATGCCAAGCTTGAGTCCTCGCAGCTAAAGCTTTGTTGTAGATGAGGCGTACACAGCCTAAAGTCCTCCGCAACAAGTTTTCTTGTTCTGGTGTTGGGTAGACTCTAAATTTGTATGCTTTCTCGACCATTTACTACTAGCTAATTAACTTTCCACAGTTTAACACAAAGTCTTTGAAATATCAGCATTGATTGCGATTCCCATACGACGCTCCCGTAACCGCAGAGCGCGGGTCTTCTCGCAACACTTAGATAAAATCAGGAGAGCAACCATGACCCAATGCCTAAACCCAGATTGTTTAAAAACCAACCCACCAGAAACAAAATTTTGTCAAAGCTGCGGTGAAAAATTAATTTTAGTCGAACGTTATCGCGCTCTAAAAATTATTGGGCAAGGTGGTTTTGGCAGAACTTTTCAAGCTGTAGATGAGTACAGACCATCAAAACCTTTTTGTGTAATTAAACAATTTTTTCCTCAAGCTCAAGGAACCAAAAACCTAGAAAAAGCCGCCTTATTATTTGCCCAAGAAGCTGAACGTTTAGATAGTTTAGGTAGACATCCACAAATACCCGAACTTTTGGCATATTTTACTCAGGATAACCGACAGTATTTAGTGCAAGAATTTATCGACGGGCAAAATTTAAAACAGGAGTTAGAGTTGTCAGGAACTTTTGATGAAAGGCAAATTTGGGAGTTATTAAAAAGTTTATTGCCCGTATTGGAATTTATTCATTCTCGACAGGTAATTCATCGAGATATTAAACCAGAGAATATAATTAGGAGAAGGAAAGATAACCAATTATTATTAGTAGATTTTGGGGCAGCTAAATATGCAACAAAGACTGCTTTAGCTGTGACAGGAACTGTAATTGGTTCGGCAGGATATGCTGCCCCAGAGCAAGCATTAGGAAAAGCAACTTTTGCTAGTGATATTTATAGTTTGGGTGTAACTTGTATTCATTTATTAACTCAGGTAGAACCTTTTGATTTATTTGATGTGAGTGAAGGTGAATGGGTGTGGCGAGAATATTTAAAGTTTACCGTAAGTGATGAAGTTGCTAAACTGTTAGATCGAATGATTATGGGAGCGACTAAGAAAAGGTTTCAAAATGTAGGAGAGATATTATCGGTTGTTAACCCTAAATCTCAAAAAAAAATCAACTCTATTTATAAACCAAAAATATTTCCAATATTTACAAAAGAAGCAGCAAAAGGAGAAACGTTTACTTTTGAGGTTGTGACGGTCAACAACTCTGGCAAAATCATCAAGCGCACCCAGAGAAATGCTAGGCAAAAAATAGAAGATTTAGGTAATGGTATTAAATTAGAAATGGTTTATATTCCTGGTGGTGGTTTTCTCATAGGTTCACCGAAAAACGAAGCTGGAAGAACTGATAAAGAAAGTCCCCAGCGTCAAGTAACTCTTCAACCTTTTTGTATGAGTAAATACCCCATTACTCAAGACCAATATTTAGTCATTATGGGGGAAAATCCTTCTCACTTTAAAGGAGGAAATCGCCCAGTAGAAAGAGTAACATGGCATAACGCTACAGAATTTTGTCAAAGGCTATCTGAGAAGACTAGGAAAACCTATAGACTACCTAGTGAGAATCAGTGGGAATATGCTTGTCGCGCTGGTACGACTACTCCTTTTTATTTTGGCCCTACTATTACGACTGATTTAGTTAACTACAATGGCAAGTATACTTATAGCAATGCGCCTAAAGGTCTATATCGAGAACATACTACTGATGTGGGAAGTTTTCCTCCCAATGCTTTTGGTTTATATGATATGCATGGGAATGTAGACGAGTGGTGTCAGGATATTTGGCATAATAGCTATGAAGGTGTGTCCACTGATGACAGTACTTGGGAAAGTAGCGAAAATAATGAGTTACGAGTGCTCTGTGGTGGCAGTTGGAATGACTATCCCTGGTGGTGTCGGAGCGCTGATCGTGACTGGGATAATACAAACATCTGCATTAACAATGTGGGTTTCCGGGTGGTTTGCTTGTCATTCTAGTATTTTTCCGGTCTGCTATTTTCCTTTTGTTCTTTGAATCATTTAGATTCTATATTCCCTTTGACAAAAATTGGATATATGGTTTAAATGCAAAACAGCTACAGTTTATCAAAAAGCTTAAAACCTAGACAAAGCAGAATTTTTCCTTTCCTAGTTCATGCTGCGCAAACAGCATAATTGTCCTCTTCTTCTATATTAAGATTCAGTGTACGCTGAGGTTAAAAGAGAGGAAAAATTCATTCTGTGAAGCTCTAAAAAAAAACCGCGTCGCCAAGATTTTTGCCCTTGCACTCCCCAAAAAATCGCGATACACTTTAAAATGTTTCTGTTTTTCGTATCCTTGCATGATTTTTTATTCAACAAATTAGGTGGACAGCGTTTCACAATAGTATTGCTCAAATTTAAGTATTGGTATCTTACTTTGACATCCTCCCGACGCTGCTCTACGAGACAGCGCGGGATTCCTAACCATCGCGCTCTTAGGCCTTTCTGCTGCCTCTTGACAGAGGAGCTGCGCTAACAATGCACTAGCCTCCAAGGTCGAGCCTCTTTTCGGTCTTACAGTCGCTCCACAGACTGACACTGCTAGCCCAGCAGCCATATTTTAAGTTTAACACACTATTGACATGCGCCGCAAAATTGATTGGTTTTTCCTGCGGAATGCTGCGCAAACATCCCGACGCTCCCCTTCGGGAGAGCGCGGGTCTTCAACCAACGTTGAGATAAAAACTCCGCTATCATAAAACGGCAAATCTATCAACCAGTTGAAAAATGAAGAGAGAAACATTAGTCATTCATCTAAAAGTAAACTAAGGGCGATCGCCTCTCAAAACAAGCTGCAATAACGTCCGTACAGAGCAGAGAGTAGGATATGAACAAGCACAAAATATTGACCCGTCAGTTGTACCACATTAGTCTAAAATCTGTCCTAAATTGTATTCATACCTAAATTATAGCGGTTTTCAAATAGATAGAGTACAGTGGCCAAAGCATTTTTCTACTCTCTACTGCCTACTCCCTAAGCAAAAAGAATTTTGTAGTCTACTTAAATGAAAACCGCTGTAATAGCGATCGCCCCGTTAAACTATTTTTTCCTACATTTTGCAGTTCCGAATGTAGGTTATATTTATTGAATACTATCTAGAAACACAAACCTTAATTAGATATGGATAAAAAGTCTAATTAAACTGCATTCGTTAATGCAATTTGAGATGTGAGAAGTTCCACTGCAGCTTGATATTGTTTGTCATCTTCTGTGGTAACTTGGTAAGGCAAAATCGGGTCTTGTTCCACCACAATATCAGGCATAATTCCCTGTTTATTGATATCTGTATGGTTTGGTGTTTCATACTTGGCCACCGTCACAGCCAATCCCGAACCATCAGACAAATCAAACAAAGACTGAATTAACCCTTTGCCAAAAGTTCTTTCTCCTACTAACAAAGCACGACCATTATCCTGAAGAGCACCTGCAAGAATTTCACTAGCACTAGCAGTTCCCTGATTAGTTAATACAACTAACGGAGAATCAGTTATGGCTAGTCCCTCAGCATAAAAACTATCAAGAAATCTTTGTCTGTTGACCGTGTAAACAATAGTACCATCATCCAACCATAGACGAGCAATTTCTATGCCAGCTTGTAATAGTCCACCTGGATTATTGCGTAAATCAAGCACATAACCAATAACCCCCTGCTGCTCAAAACTTTCTACTGCCTGGCTGACTTCTGTCGCCGCATTTGCATTAAATTGACTCAGACGAATATAACCAATTTTTCCTGTTTCCGGGCTAGACTTTAATTCAGCATAGACTGGGTTAATTTCAATAGTATCCCTAATTAGGGTGATGTCTTCAGGTTGGTTGTTGCTTTCTGTCAAAATTGTCAATACTACTGAAGAGCCAACTGGACCTCGCATTCTATTTGCAGCTTCATCCAGAGTAAATCCTGAAGTTGCTTGGCCATCAATTTTGAGGACGCGATCGCGAGGTTGAATACCAGCAGCTTCAGCAGGAGAACCCTCCAAGGGAGAGATGACTATTAGTTCTCCTGTTTGAGGTTCCAAAGCGATTTGTAGACCTACTCCTGTTAATTCTCCAGAAGTATTAACCTGCAAATTATTGTATTGTTCTGGTTTGAGAAGTCTGGTGAAGGGGTCTTCCAGACTGGCCAACATTTCCTGAATGGCACTATAAGTATCGTCTCTGTTCTTTAGGGGTTTCTTAATCAATTTTTGACGTACAAACCACCAATTCTGATGATTGAAAGAATCATCAACATAAGCCAAGTTAACTATCCGCCAAGCTTCGCCTAATAAACTCTGTTCCTCTGTTAATGCTGATGCAGATGATGTCCAAAGTCCACAACTCAGAATCACTGGTAATATTAAGAGAAATACAATTTGGATAAATCTTTTTTCATATATATAACACTTATTGCCATATAGCATTATTGGGTAAAATTTATAGTATATGTGAAAAATACTTAATATTCCAAACTTTATAGAAAGCTGACACCTAGATGAAAATTATCCACAAGTTATGTTAAATTTTATAACTGGAGGGTAGGCAAGTAATGAATATATATTTCCTAAGTTATAGTAGACTTGTCTCTGAATTCCTTTGCCAGTTGGTATCATACTTATATTGCTGGTCAAAAGTTTGAGGTAAGTATATCTTCCTAACTACCCCAAAACATAAATTAAAAAACAGCAATATTCATCTAGGATTTTTGGCTTCATGTTCACAAAACAGGTAACTGATTCAGCAACTTATAAGTGGTTCGATGAGCGCTTAGAAATTCAAGCGATATCTGACGATATTTCTAGCAAATATGTTCCACCCCATGTAAATATTTTTTACTGCTTGGGTGGTATTACTTTGGTTTGCTTCCTCATCCAGTTTGCTACTGGGTTTGCTATGACTTTCTACTACAAGCCAACAGTAACAGAAGCACTGGCATCAGTTCAATATATTATGACTGAGGTTAACTTCGGTTGGCTAATTCGTTCTATCCATCGTTGGTCTGCCAGTATGATGGTGCTGATGATGATTCTTCATGTTTTCCGAGTTTATCTCACAGGCGGTTTCAAGAAGCCTCGCGAACTTACTTGGGTAACAGGTGTAGTGATGGCTGTAATTACTGTTAGTTTTGGTGTTACAGGTTATTCTCTACCTTGGGACCAAATTGGTTATTGGGCTGTAAAAATTGTGTCTGGCGTACCTGATGCAATTCCATTTGTTGGTCCATTCATTGTAGAACTAATGCGTGGTAGTACAAGTGTTGGTCAAGCAACTTTAACTCGCTTCTACAGTCTTCATACTTTTGTACTACCTTGGTTAATTGCAGTCTTTATGCTACTGCATTTCTTGATGATTCGTAAGCAAGGCATCTCTGGACCTTTGTAAGTTAAGCTATCTAAAAATGGCTAGAGAGGACTCCCGGTATAATCTCCGATTTACCGGGATATGAATCGCGACCAAAATCAAAACAGATACTGACCTTGATTTTCAGGTGAGAGTGTCAAAAATAATCAAATACTAGCTCTCGGTGATTACGGAGAAAAAAAAAGATTATGTCTACTTTAAAAAAGCCGGATCTGAGCGATCCTCAATTAAGAGCTAAGTTGGCTAAAGGTATGGGTCACAATTATTATGGTGAACCTGCTTGGCCTAATGACTTACTCTATATCTTTCCAGTAGTAATTGTTGGTACATTTGCTTTGTGTGTAGGTCTAGCGGTACTAGACCCTGCTATGGTTGGCGAACCAGCAGACCCATTTGCTACACCTCTAGAAATTCTGCCTGAATGGTATTTCTGGCCAGTGTTTCAAATTTTGCGTACTGTACCTAATAAGTTGTTGGGTATTGTAGCAATGGCTTCTATTCCTCTGGGATTAATGTTGGTTCCTTTCATTGAAAGTGTCAATAAGTTCCAAAACCCTTTCCGTCGTCCAGTAGCTACTGCTGTTTTCTTGTTTGGTACAGCAGTAACTCTGTGGTTGGGTATTGGTGCTACTTTACCAATTGAAAAATCTTTGACTTTTGGTCTATTCTAAGACTTCAGATATCTAAGTTGTAAGACTTGGATATGTGACATACTCCCACACTAAGCTGACGCTATAGTGTGGGCTTCTCGTTTCGCAGTCCTGCCACTGCATCGGACTCCACGAGCTTTAAGAACGGGATGCCCCGCCGCCCTATTTTTTATATTTATTGCCACATTTCCTACGGAATGCTACGCAAACAAGTCGCGGTCTATGACGATACCGCAGTGTGCGCAAGAATGAGTTCTTTAAGATAATTCTTTCGGGACTTTTTCACCGCAATTCGAGCAATCTTGGCTGGTATTTTGAGGATTTACAGCTATAGTTTTCACCTCCAGCATTTGCCTTCTCCGGAGGAGCTGCGCTAACGGCTTTGACAGCAAGAATAGACAGGAATTGACCCTCAAATCGCATCATTAATTGATTTACTCAAACCGGTCTTTGCTAGCCCTTTAATATTTAAGTTTGCCTCCGGCACGTCGCTCCGCGTCTACATGGGCGATAACTTCAGCGTTATGATAACATAAACTTTTGAGTCTTGAGCAAAAAGCAATATTTGTAGATTAATGGGGCATTGAAGCCCATTAATTTACCGCCTATTCATCTCGCGCCAAATCAGAGATTATGGCGCTAGGCTTCTCGACGATTTAGCTAAATGCCAATCTTCTCGTCATAAGAAAAATGGTTAACATCACGGCAAAAACAATCTTATAGTTATCACGATTGTGGGCATAAATTTGTTGAATTTCCTACCCCCAAAGTATATCACCCTGAAGTTAAACCACTACGTCTCAAAATGTATTTAAATGGTATGGGATTCAGAGCTATAGCTATAGTAACTCAAATCAATAATGACTATCATGGCGTTGGGTTAAGCAAGCAGTAGAAGTATTATAGCCACGAACCTTTCTTTGTTTGATATTGTCTAATCATAGTTTTCTACTGTTTGAATAATTTCCAAGTTGAAAGTTATTTGTAGTTATTAATATGAATGAGACTAACTTTTCGGAAATTGTAAGTTATTTACAACGTAATAGTCATAGAGAGTTTCTAAGTGTTTGGATAATTTATCTGACTATCGTGATTGTTTTTGCTGTTATTTTTCACTCTAATAATTCGACTTCATTAAAACAAGTTAATCCTATTTTTAATCAGAGAAATAATATTTCTCAAAACTTCAGTAAAAATTACTTTCTGTATCTAGGAAGCATCTGTTTCTTAATATTTGTAGGTATATATATTTATCTGATATTTAATAAAGCTGAATTTGCCTACCATGATAATTCTCAATTTACATTTTTTTCGTTACTAGGTAGGTTTTATAAAATGCCAATTTGGCCGAGAGAGGGTAGATATTGGCCTTTAGGACTTCAGGAATATAATATCATTAGTCTTTTCAACAAAACTCCTCTAGCATATCATTCTTTTTCAATATTTCAATTACTGGTTACAATTCTTCTTTGTTTGTCAATCTTACCGCAAATTAAATTGAGCCATAAAATTATTTTGGCTACTCTGATATTAATAATACCTAGCTTTGTTACTTCTTTTTTGGTCTCATTTTTCCTGAAAGAAACATAATTTTCTGGTTGGCAATTTTCATTTTTTGTTTGGAGAAACTGGAGAAACACAAATCATTATTTTATATTTTTGGGATTTTTATTGCTACTCAATTTTTACTTTATTATAAAGAACCTATTTTTCTGTTAATACTAGGCTTTGCTGGTAGCAGATTAATAATAACAGCATTTAATGATAAACTTTGGCATAAGTTACAGGAAAGAATATTTGGATTTGTCAAAAATAATTGGCTCGATTTAGGTTTAATTATTCTCTCCTTAGTATTTATGTATTTATACATCTCAAATACTTATGGTCAAGTTGGAACTTCTTATGCTAGCGCACACGCAAGAGATAGTAGATTATCTACTTTTGTTAATTATCTAAAAGCGAATCCAATCTTATTAATCTTTCTTTTGGTATTCATTGGTCGTATCCGTGGGTTAATTTTAGGAAAATATCGTCTCAACTTGATATGGGATACTTTGGCAATTGGTAATTTATTATATTTTTTAGCCTATATTAAACTTAATATTTTCAAGAATTATTATACCGCTCCAGTAGATTTTATTGCCACTTTATATTTAGCAAATATCTCTTCAAAAGTTTTTATTAATAGGCATAGATATAAGGTATTAGGCATTGTAGTCTTGGTTATTATTATATTTATAAACAATATACACTATTCTTCGTATTCCATTTTAGCTCGAAAAAAAATGATAGATTCAAGAGTACAAACAACCCATTTTCTAGAAGGGTATGTTAGTAACAATAAATTTAATAATGTGGAGTTATTTTTCCTGAAAATTTAGAGTATACGATGATGGAATTTTCTGCTTTTCTAAATTATAAAAACTTTCCTATTTTAATCGAAAATCATAAACACTTTAGAGATAGATTTTTACTTATGAAAGCCGAAAAATCATTCCCTGATAATTTATGTATGAGTTATAGACCCTTTAAATGTTTTTATTCTGCTCAACCAGAACCAAGTAATTTGATTATTATTTTTATTCCCGAAAAACCTTTTTCTGGTAAAGAAGCTCTTACTCGTAGAGAGTTAATTAATAAATTTGAAAAAATTCAGTTCAACTATTTCACTATCAACCAGAATTTCAAGGAATAGAAAGTATACTTTACTTTTTTGTAAAGATAGAATTGATGAGTTATGGTTAAATGCGTATGTTTTTACTGACTTTAATGCAGGTAAAACTAGGTAATTTCAGTTATCAGTTATCAGTTATCAGTTATCAGTTATCAGTACCTCTGGCTGTTTGCGCAGCATGACCTAGGAAACCCAGAGGCTTGACATAAGGATAAGGATATTCTCTTGATTTTATCCCCTTAAAAGGGGAGGCTTTAGACATTTTTTTTTGGTAATGAAGTTGACGAATAAATAGTTTAAGATATAACTAAGGAATGAGTGGATGGAGAGTATCAAACTCTTTGTGAATTTTCTTAAGAATCTAAACAATTGGAGATAAAATTGGATAAAAAAATTGATAAAAAAAGGAAATATATTCGTTTTTCTGGAAATTTTATCTCGTGAAGGCGGCATTCAATCTTATGTTAGAGATATTTTTCAGGCTTACCAAGACTTAACAAATTCTGAAAAATCTGATGACTTTTTCTAGAATCAGATATCTTGTTACTAAGAGATGGTAAAGATTGTGAAAATCCCTATCAGTCGAAGAATCTAAATTTCTATTATTTGAAAAGTCAGTCTGTTTGGTTAGGGAGATTAAGGTTAGCAACAACATTATTATGGTGTTTACTAAAAAAACGACCTAAACAAGTTTTTTGTGGTCATATTAATTTAGCTCCATTAGTTCAAATTTTGTGTGTACCTCTCGGCATTCCCTACACAGTTTTCACTTATGGTAAAGAAGTGTGGGAACCACTACCAAATAAATATCAACAGGCATTAAAACAAGCAGCTAATATTTTAACTATTAGTCGTTATAGTCGCGATCGCTGTTGTGAAAATAATCATATAGACCAAGAAAAGTTTGAGTTGTTACCTTGTATGGTAGATGAGAATATTTTTATTCCTCAGCCTAAACCTCAAGATTTGATTGAGCGTTACAACCTGGACGGAGCAAAAGTATTAATGACTGTAGCTAGACTTTGGTCAGGAGACCCCTATAAAGGTGTTGATGTTACAATTCGCGCCATACCCATGATACTACAAATATTCCCAGAAGTAAAGTATTTAGTCATTGGAAGAGGAGACGACCAACCCCGGTTAGCCAAGTTAGCTCAAGATTTAGGGGTGGAGAAACAAGTTATATTTGCTGGGTTTGTGCCTACAGAAGATTTGGTCAAACATTATCAAGTAGCTGATGCTTATGTGATGCCTTCTCAGGAAGGGTTTGGTATTGTGTATTTAGAGGCAATGGCCTGTGGAATACCAGTTTTATCAGGTGATGCGGATGGATCGGCAGACCCTTTACAGGATGGAAAATTAGGATGGCGCGTACCCTATAGAGACCCAGAAGCAGTTGCTAATGCTTGTATTGAGATGTTGAAGGGAGAGGACCGGAGGTGTGATGGTAATTGGTTGCGAGAAGAAAGCATAAAAGTGTTTGGTAGG
Organism: Okeania sp. KiyG1; assembly: GCF_014132355.1. Taxonomy (GTDB): domain Bacteria; phylum Cyanobacteriota; class Cyanobacteriia; order Cyanobacteriales; family Microcoleaceae; genus Okeania. The sequence continues at coordinate 79,904 of NZ_BLZO01000117.1, read as the reverse complement.
GTTGCCTTTACTGAAAGGGTAAAACAACTTTTAGCTGAATCGCCGAGAAGCCTCATACCATAATATGCAGATTTGGTGTGAGATGAATAGGTGGCAAGTTGAATAGGTTCGATGCCCATTCAATTTTTAAATATCCCAGCAGAAGCTTTCGCCCTGGTTGAAAAATTTGTATTATTATCTAGCTATCACCCCGGAAATTTTCCACCATGCGGACTGCCTACCAATATAAATTAAGGCCAAACAAAGAACAGTTAGCCACAATAGAAATGTGGTTGGAATTGTTGCGTCGGCAGTACAACTATCGCTTGGGTGAAAGGTTCTCATGGTGGCAAGAAAACCGTTGTCCAGTTAACGCCTGCCCCTTGGTGATGCCAATTCCTCAACTAAGAGATAATCCAGATTATTACTCTCAAAAAAAAGATTTGGTCAATACCAAAGACAAATTTCCTGAGTACAAGCTAATTCATTCTCAGGTCCTGCAAGATTGCATAAAACGAGTAAAACTTGCCTTTGACAGATGGTTGAAAGTAGATAAAAATGGACATAAATTAGGAAAGCCAAGGTTTAAGGGAAAAGGACGTTATCGCAGTTTTACTTATCCTCAAATCAAGCAAGACTGCATAGAAGAAAACAAGATAAACTTGCCAAAAATAGGCAATATAAAGTTGATTCAACATCGACCGTTACCTAATGCTTTTCAAATTAAAACAGTGACAATTAGTCGTAAAGCAGATGGTTATTATGTAACTTTATCCCTAGAAGACAAATCAGTTCCAGCTTTAACAACTGAAGTTGAACCTACATTAAAAAACACTCTGGGAATCGATATGGGGCTAAAGGAATTTTTAGTAACAAGTGAAGGAGAATCTGTCCCCATCCCTCAATACTATCGAAAATTTCAGCAGCGATTAAAGATTCTACAAAAACGCTTATCCCGTAAAAAGAAAGGTAGTAAAAGATGGTTAAAAGCTCTTTTAGCTGTAGCCAAACAACATAAAAAGATTGCCGATAAACGTAAAGATTTTCATTTTAAAACAGCCAATGAATTGTTATTAAAAGCTGAAATTATCGCCCACGAAAACTTAAACATTAAAGGGCTAGCAAAGACTCATTTGAGTAAATCAATTAACGATGCAGGATGGGGTCAATTCCTGTCTATTTTAACTGTCAAAGCCGGAAATGCTGGACAGAAAACTATAGGAGTGAACCCCAAAAATACTAGCCAAGATTGCTCAAATTGTGGGGAAAAAGTCCCCAAAGAATTAAACATACGAACTCATTGTTGTCCGCATTGCGGTATTGTCATAGACCGCGACTGGAATGCAGCGATAAATATCAAAAATAGGGCGGTAGGGCATTCCGTTCTTAAAGCTCGTGGAGCCCGATGCAATGGCAGGGCAGGGAAACGAGAAGCCGACACTATAGCGCCAGCTGAGTGTGGGAGTATGTCACGATATAAGTAAGGATGGATATTTAAGGAGATAATGAAGTGAATCAAGGCAATTCAAAAGTATTTCAATTAATACTGGCCAATATTGGTAATTGGATAATTATTTTAGCTGTTGTTTGGCTTTTAGGGTCTATAGGTTTAGGATGGTTAGTTAATTCTGTTCTGATATTAATTGGTTTTATATTGATTGCACCTATAATTGCATTTATTGGGTTACGTTGGTGGTTAAATCGTAATTTAATTATAGATAAATGTCCTGTTTGTAGTTATGAATTTACTGCTTTAAATCAGACTCAATTTCAATGTCCTAGTTGTGGGGAACCACTTAAGGTTGAAGGGGGTAGTTTTAGTAGGTTGACTCCTCCTGGTACTATTGATGTATCTGCTGTTGAGATTAATGCACAACAAATTGAAGACTATAAGTCAAAAAATTGATTTATTTGATATTAGTTTGATAGTGGAACTAAGTTTAACAACTAATAATTACCTCTTCTTTTCAAGTAGAGGATTGAAGCGGTAGGGAAAATTTTTCTTTTTTCTCCTTTAAACGAGAGGCTTTAAATCTTAATTATTCGGTAATAAATTCTCTCTGAAAGAAAAACATAAGATATTGGTTAACTAAAATATACTTACTTTCTTTGAGTTAGTTTTGAAAATTAACATTGATATTTTTTTTTAGCTAAATTTATTTTATTTCTAGAGGTAGATTATAGTTAGTCTTGTCAAAGTAGTGATATTAGTTAGCATATATCCTTAGTTATTAAGAATTAATCTACAAAGACCGCTACTTATACTTAATTTAATACAAAATGAGCGAGACAAAATGAAAGAGGCTATACTGACTTAAGATGGTAAGTTAATAGCTTTTTATTCTGGTTTAACTAATGCTAATTTGCTATGAAATCAATAAAAATTTAGATTTAGATATTGAATATAAGCTTTGATGTATTGTAGGAAAAATTCATTGGAAACGGAGCAGAAAACTGAACCTTATATCATGTCCGGTTGAATAACTAGGGTTTGCTGAAAAAGTCTTATAGGTGAGGGTAGGAGACAGGAGACAGCTATACTGGAGACAGGAGAAAAGGGAATGAGCGAGAAGGTAGGAGTAAGAATTCTCTCTTGATTTTTCTGTTCAACGATGCGCCTAAAATACTAACTTTTTGAGCGTGAAGAGCTGAAAACCAGGCACTTTTTTCCACCCCAAAAAGTATAAAACCTTTATCTGTAAATACTTTTAGATTTAATCAGGAAGCCCTACTTAGGGTCTGCTGAAAAAGTCTTTTTTAAGGAGTAGGGGAGCGGGGAGTAGGGGAGTAGGGGAGTAGGGGAGTAGGGGAGAATTTTTTGCCCAACTATGCGCTAAAATGCGCTCCATGCATGAGCATGAAGAGCTGAAAACCATGTACTTTTTCAATACCTAAAAAGGCTAAAACCTTTATCTGGTAATTATTTAAGATTTAATCAGCAAACCCTAAATAAATGATTAGAGAGTAGGGTTAACGAAGTCAGAAGTCAGAACTCAGAACTCAGAAGTTATTTTTGTAACGGGAATTTTGAGCAACTCTCCAAAAATATTGCGCCAGTCAAGGCGGGGTTTTAGATTCATGTTATTTTGATAAAAAGAGATTTGCGATCGCTAGTGAAAGGATAGTTTTTTTGATAACTAATTATCCGGGCATGATATTATTAATTTCCTGGTTTGCTAATCAGTAAATCTGTAATTAAGGGGAGATGATCAGAACCTAATTCAGAACTTAAATTAGCTCTTGTTTCAACATTTACGACTTTAATTTCTGAACTGATTAAACAATGATCTATGGGAATTTGAAAAATCTAGATAAAATATACAAAAATACAGAGTTATTAAATTTTGCAGGCCAAGTAGGGATAATACCAAAACCTAAACGACTATTTCTTAATCCAGTTTCTTGTTCTAATTTTTGATAATAAGGAGACCACATGGTTATATTCAAATCTCCTGCAAGAATAACTGGATTATTTAATTGTTGAATATATTTACTAAGTGCTTCTAAAATTTGATTGCGTTGTTTAAAAGTGCTTCTAAATATAGGAACAGTAGTATGGGTTGCTATTAAATTAATGACTTTTTGATTAATTTTGAATTCAGTAATAATAGTAGGTCTGTTGGGAGCAAAAAATTCTATTGAGTAATTATTGAGAGGAAATTTGCTGTAAACTGCAACAATTCCATGGGGAGGAATTCCATCGGTAGACTGAGAGGCAATTGAATTAGGTAAAATATCAGATAATGTTTGTAGATTTTGAAACCATTTATTAGTAGGTTCTAAAAAAATTGCTATATCTGGATTTTCTTGTCTTACCATTTTGGTAACTTGTGAATATTGAGAATTTCTACCTCCATAAAGGTTATAAACTAAAATTCGCAAGTTAGGAGTTTCTTGGCTAATACCTTTTTGATAAATATACCAAGGCAAAATTGGGGTGAGGTTAATAATTGTGCAAAATAGACCTACTAACAATAATCTCTTTTTGCCTGTTATACCTAAGCAACACAATAAAATTAAACTAATTACAAAATATTGAACTTTAAAATGAGAAATTAGCTCGAAAATGATACCTTTTTGCCAATAACCTCCTAGAGAAAACAGAGTGGTAATAATAATTCCTGTGGTTAATAAGTAACTGAGGATTGTTTTTAGTCGATCAAACCAGGATATTTGCATATTAGGCTTTAGAACATCCTACTTTTGTTGAATAAAAAATCATGCGTATAGGCGAGTAGCCCCCAATATACTTATTGTATCACAATTCTGATCGTATTATTTGACGATTAAAGAAGCTACTAGTACCGCTACGCGGAAGTCAAAAGTCAAAAGTTAAAAGTTAAAAGTCAAAAGTATTGATTGGTAAGGTTTTTAGGATTTTATAACTGGTTAGTTATTTCTGCCATCCTGCACTAGATTGACACATATCCTTTTTCCAAAGCTGCTTAAGAGTTCTTTTTTTATTTTGTAGACCACTGAGTCTCAATAATTTGCATCATCTTTATAAATTTTCTCGTATACCTACTGACTTATTAACAAGGTATTAAAACTTAAATTTGAGTTACTTATCTTGGAGTTATAGATGCCATAGTAGATTTATAGCACTACGTCTTTTGGTTAGGACAATAAATTTAGATTGTAAGGTAATAGGGAAAAGAAGGATGTCCTAAGGTATTTGCGTAGTACCTATGATACGGAAAAACTTAAGTATAGGAGTAAGTTTTGATGAACTCCCACCATTTACTTCTTTCACAGTTAGACAAACAAGAGCAAAAAGAATTTGAAATTTTGGCTCGCTACCTTATACTTCTTGGATGGAAAGGTAACCTTAGTTATGCTGGTTTTGCCGAACTTTTGAGGAGTTATACTTCCCTGAAAATTGATAATAATTATGCAGAAAAAAGGTTAAAAAAATTTCAAAAATCTAACTTGATTGAGATTAAAAGAAATTCAACTCCTCCAACAAATGGTGAACGAGGAAAGAAACTAGCGAATACAATTATTTTGAAGTCTTTTGTTTATCAAGGTACTTTACCAACGGGGATAGTTCCTTTGGATTCTATTTTATATATCAAACGAGATGCTGATGAAAAGTGCCAGCGAGAATTAACTTTAGCAAGAGATTTCAAGAATTTAGAATTTATAATTTAGAATTTAGAATTACCTTTCCTTGAAAAGAAGAGGATTGACTTAAAGGAAAATTTTTATTTATTATCCCCTTCAAAGGGAGGCTTTAAACCACAATATTTCGGTAAATCAATCTGTTCCTTTTATTAGAGTAAAAGCAGCAAAGGGAATGGGAAAATCTTCTTTGTTAGATAGAATTAGTCATTTTTTAGAAAAGGAAAAAAAGGAAGTTGTTGCTCGTATAGATTTGGCAACAGATGCTTTTGGAGATGATACTTTGAATGACTCAGAAAAGCTGTTTCGGAGGTTTACAGAAGAGGTCTTCAAAAATTAATAATTAATAATTAATAATTAATAATTAATAATTAATTATTACCTATCCTTGAAAAGGGATAGTATTGACTCAAAGGAAAATTTTTTCTTGTTTCTCCTTTAAAGGAGAGGCTTTTAACCTTAATTATTCGGTAACAGGTTTTACTAAGTTAATTCCAGGTCTGAAACCGCCAGACTTAGAAATTGCTTGGAATAAACACAAAGCTTCTGGCAAAAATTGTACAGATTATCTGGAAGAATATATCTTTAAAAGATTGCTGAAGTACCAAAATTTGCGGCAACAGGAAAAACTTTATTAATAGATGGTATTGATTCAATATTAGGTAAACGGACTCAAACTGATTTTTTGCTGGTATTAAGAACTTGGAATGAAGAAAAAATGAAGTTGGTTTCAAGTAAAAAAGTTATTTGGCCTAGTGTGGTAATTGCTTATTCAACTGAACCATATCTAGATGCTAAGTTTAAGGGGTCTCCATTGCAGAATGTAGGTACTCCTATAGAACTTTTAGAATTTACACCAGAATGTATTTTAAGTTTGGCTAAAATTTATGGTTTAAGTTGGGATGAAAACAATATAAATTGTTTGATGAAATTAATTGGGGGTCATCCTAGTTTGGTTCAAAGGGCGCTTTATAAAATCAGTCAAACTAATATTAGTTTGGAGGAGTTAGAAGGGGAGGCGTCAAAAATTAGTGGAGCTTTTAGTGATTATTTGTTATCTCATTTAGAGAAATTACAAGCTCCTGAAAATAAGCAACTTATGGTTTGTTTTCAGAAAATTATGCGTGGTGAAAAGTGTAAAGATGCTTTTGCAAAATTTCAATTAGAACAAATTGGTTTAATTAAATATAGGGGTAATCAAGAAGAAGTAAGTTGTGAGTTATATAGAAGGTTTTTTGAGGAAAATTTAGATTTATAAATGGTGAGGTAAATTTTTTATGACTGGTTCTGAGGGGAGCAGTTTTTACTCAGATTCAAGGTGGAACTTTGCCTTACGAAGCTGAAACTTATGTCAAGCGTTCTATAGATCGGGAATTATTTGATTTTGCTAAAAATGTTCATACTCATAATCGAGTTTGTTCTATTTTAGCTCCCCGACAAATGGGAAAGTCTAGCTTGATGGTTAGAACTGCTAAACTTTTAACAGATGAAGGAATAGTATGTGTTCAAATTAATTTGCAAGGGTTTGGTGTGGTTAGTTCTGATGGTTCATTTTGGTACAGTGTTCTAGATGAAGTTTGTAAGAAGATAGATGAGCTTTTAGTTTTGGATAGTCACGAAAATTCTGTTTTATTTAAGTTGGAAAAATATTGGGAAAGTCATTTCAGTTATCAGTTATCAGTTATCAGTTATCAGTACCTCTGTCTGTTTGCGCAGCATGACCTAGGAAAGCAAAGTGAATTGAAAATACTGAATCGAATATTTTTTTCATCCCCTTAAAAGGGGAGACTTTAGACCCTATTTTTTGGTAAATATAATTCTCCACCGGGTAAAAGGTTTTGTGACTTTCTTAAAGGGGAAATTTTATCTAAAATTGACAGTCATCTAGTGATTTTTTAGATGAAATTCAATCTCTGATTAATTGGGGATTACAAAATGAGTTTATGGGAGTTATTAAGAGCTTATAGCAATTCTCATATTGGTGAGGCGCAAAATTCGTTTGTTTTAGGGAGTAGGAAGTAGGAAGTAGGAAGTAGGGAGTAGGGAGTAGGGAGTAGGGAGTAGGGAGTAGGGAGTAGTAATTCGAGAAACAGGGGATAGAAAAAACAAAAACAACTGTATCTCACGCTTTTTGAGAAATGCTATATCTAGTGAAGTTGATAATAGTATTTTCAGAAAGTTAAATTTTGTGATTCTGGGAGTAGCAAAACCTTCCGAAATTTTAACGGATAAAGGTGTAGCTTTTAATATAGGTAATTATCTGGAAATTGAGCCTCTAGTTGGAAATTGTCAAGAACTCTGGGGTGGAATAGAGGAAATTACCACTGAGCCAAAACTGGTTATTGAGCTTATTCTCCAATGGACGGGAGAGCAACCTTTTTTAACTCAATTTATCTGTCATTTGGTTGTTATTCAAGGGGAAAAAGATGCAGCAGTAAGTTGGGAAAAGTATATAGAACAAATAGTGAAGAATGAAATAGTTGCAAAATGGAAAAATGATGATTTGCAGTCTCATTTTACAGAGATTGAAAATTATTTTTGGAGGATTGCAGATATTGATAGTTTGGGTAACTATCTTCAATAATTGATAATTGATAATGGATAATTACCTCTTCTTTTCAAAGAGAGGATTGAATAAAAGGAAAATATTTTCTTGTTTCTCCTTTAAAGGAGAGGCTTTAAACCTTAATTATTCGGTAAAATTTTAAGGGATGGTGGAATTAATTTTGCAGAAATAGATAATAGTCATTGGGATTTGTTAACTTCTGGTTTGGTTATTAAAAAAGCGTAGGCATTTCCTGCAAAATGCTGCACAAACAGCTATTAGCTGTCAGCTATCAGCAACAAGATTCTCTCATATAGGACAGTGTTTAAATTAACAACTGACTTTAAAGGTAATGGAGCAAACTTTTGTAGTAACACAATTAATAAAGCTTTTATCCTAAATTAAAAGCAATAGCTGTTAACGCAGTTACGACCATAGGAGGTTAGCTGATAGCTGATGGCTGACGGCTTAATGCTTACAAAAAAAACTACCCAGTCGAGCAAAATTTTAAAAGTTGCTAATCCTATTTATGCCCAAATATTTGACTATGAATGGATTGAATATATTCAAGAACAAATGCAAGAAAAAATAAGTTTAGCTAAAGAAAAGGAAATTAACACTATGTCAACAAGATCGAAAAAAATCGCTGAAATTATTCAACAACGAGTTCCTTTAGTTGCGAAAATCAAAAATGTTGAGGAACATTTAGGGGAACTAGCAAGTAATTTATTCAATATTGAAGAGCGTCGCATTCGTTTAATTGGAAGCGTAAATAATCCTCAAGCAAAAGATTTTTTAAGTGGTCTTGATTTTCTCAATCTTAGGGGAAATATTACAGAACATTTAAGCCAATTAGAGTTTTTAAGGAAGCGTCTTTCTCGTAATACTTTAAATATTGGTGTGGTTGGATTGATGGGGCAAGGAAAAAGTACATTTTTACAAAGAATTAGTGGTTTGGAGGATGATGTAATTCCTGCTCGGAAAGGGGGTGCTTGCACGGCAGTTCGCAGCACTATTTATCATCACGAAGGAGAAACTTATGCTGAAGTTATATTACATTCAGAAAATTCTTTTATCCAGGAAGTAATCGGACCTTACTATCAGGAATTAGGTTTAGGGGTAGTACCAGAAACTCTTGATGATTTTGCTAAACCACTGCCTAATACTAATTTTGATGGTAGTAATTCTACTGGGGAGTCAATGTATGAACATCTGAAGGGAGATTATCACGAAAATTTGTCTCATTACAGAAATTTATTAAAGCCTAATTCTCCTACAACGCAAAGAGTTTCTAAAGCAGAAATTGATAAGTATGTTTCTCAACCTAGAGATAATAATGGCAAACTCAAAACCTTCGATCATTTGCCAGTTAGAGAAGTGAAAATTTACTGTAAATTTCCTAATCAAGATGTTGGTAAAGTTGCCTTAGTTGACATTCCTGGTTTGGGAGATACAAGGTTAGGAGATGAACAATTAATATTAGAAACATTAGGGCAAGAAGTTGATTTAGTTTTGTTTATTCGTCGCCCCGATCCTTTGCGTTATGGGTGGGAAAGACGAGATACGGATTTGTATAAAACTGCCTATCAAGCATTAAATAATTTAGAGAATCGTTCTTTTATGATTCTCAATCATGTTAGTGGGAATAATGACAATATAGATGCTTGTCAAAAACATCAATCTACTTACCGAGATAAACATATTAATGTGGTTGAATGTAGGATTGCTGATTGTTCTAATGATACAGCAGCTAATGGAGTTTTAGATATGGTATTAGATTATTTGGCAAGTAATATTAAAAGTCTGGATGATAAATATGCCAGAACTTATCAAGAAAGTCTAAATCAACTGCACAAAAATATTAGTGATGAATTGAATAAAGCAAGTCAAGATTGGATGCAAAAATCCCAGGAAGCAGATATCAATGAGATGGGTAAGTTTTTGCGACTCTTTAACAAACTTTGGATAGATTTAGCATCTGCTTTAGAAGATTTTCTTTATGAAATAGATGCGGAACAAGAATCAAAAAATTCTGAAGATGATGGTTTTAAAGAACAAGCTGAAGCCGTTATTCAACAATGTCAGGAAGATTCGGGATTACCTGAAATTGAGGATATAATGGGAAAAAAAGCAGATATTGGGGATTGGCAAAGCACTTTTAACAGGTGTTTAAATGATATTCGGACTCATTTAACTCAACATTTTGAAGCCATGGATACTGGTTTAAATAATTCTGTGGAACGAATCAAAGTCCGTCTGACAAATGTGCTGATAGAAAAGGCAAATTTGGGTGATATTCCAGCTTTAAGGGGTCTTGAGGGAAGTAAGTTTCTCAAAGTTATGGTTGCAGAAATAGATGACGGACTTATAAATCTCAAACAACCTTTTACGAGTCTTTATAAATTTGAAATGTCTTACAAAGCAAATCTTCGTTATATGATTCGTCCCCTTTTAAACAATCTCAACCCTAATCGGAACGAAGTGCAAATATCTCGTGTAGAAAAAGAAAATCCAGAGACTAGAAAAAAAATGGCTAAGGAAATATCTGACTATTTAAAAGAATTGCATGGGGAAGCTGTTTATCGGTGTGAAAATAATTTAGATAATATCTTCGCAGAACCAGGAAAAACTGCTTTTTATGAAGTAGAAGATTTTATAGACCGCGTGTTGCGTTCTGAAAATGCAAAAGAGGAATGGCAAACCTTTATTTATAAGTATAAAGATTTTATTTGGCCGAAAGAATATGGACAAGATCCAGATAGTCGCTATCGACAAGAATGGCAGGACTTGGTTAAAGAAACTGTTGAAATAAATAAGATAGAAAAACTACAATTCTTACAATAGACTTCTTGCAGAAGTCAGGGAATAGGGAATAGTTCAATAATTGATAATTGATAATGGATAATTGATAATTACCTATCCCTAAAAGGAAAAGGATTGAATAAAAGGAAAATTTTTTCTTGTTTCTCCTTGCTCATGAGAGGATTTTTACCTTAATTATTCGGTAATAGGGAATAGTGGGGATGAAATTATTGATTTAATTAGAACTTTTGCAAGATTTCTAGTAATTAAAGAAGCAGTCAGTAATCAGTAGGAGTAAGTTTTTTTTACTTTTATAAGGGGATTTAAACCTCATTTTAAACTATCTGATTTATAGAAGCATGGGATTTTAATCCAAGTTCAAAAAGCTGGTAGCTGTTTGTTAAAAGCTAACAGTTAATTAAAATTAATTAGGAGGACTAAAATTATGGCTATTCCAGAAATTGTGACTACAATGTTAGGAGCAAGTGGTGTTGGTAAAACTACACTTTTAACTTCAATATACGAACAGTTTAGTAAAATTAAAGAGGTAAATTTTGAGTTTAAACCAGATTCTGCCAGAAGTCAGGGAATAGGGAATAGGAAATAGGGAATAGTGAGGATGAAATTCTTGATTTCATATCTTAAATTTATTTAATTAGAACTTTTGCAAGAGGTCTAGTAATTAAAGAAGCAGTCAGCAATCAGTAGGAGTAAGTTTTTTTTTACGTTTCGAAGGGGATTTAAACCTCATTTTAAACTATCTTATTTATAGAAGCATGGAATTTTAATCCAAGTTCAAAAAGCTGGTAGTTGTTTGTGAAAAGCTAACAGCTAATTCAAATTAATTAGGAGGAATAAAATTATGGCTATGCCTGAAATTGTTACTACAATGTTAGGAGCAAGTGGTGTTGGTAAAACTACACTTTTAACCTCAATTTACGAACAGTTTAGTAAGATTCAAGAGGTAAATTTTGAGTTTAAACCAGATTCTGCTACTGAAGAAATTCTGCAAAAAAATCTCCAAGACCTCCAGAGTATGGGAGATGAAATTATCGCTACAGAAGGTACTGGAGGAATAGCAGGAACATCTGCAGTTGCAGGACCAGAATCTTTACCAGAATTTGCATTTTATCTGTCTAAAACAGAACGGCAATTACTTAAATTGAGTTTTCGAGATTATCCAGGAAGTTATGTTTTAAAAGATAATCCTGTGGGTAGAGAATATTTGAAAGGTTTGCTGAAAAAATCTGCCGCAGTAATTATTTCTATAGATACTCCAGCAATGATTGAACCTCATAAACTCGATCCTTTAAATAGTAAAAATTGGGATTTACTAGAAGGCAGAAGTGGCAGGTGGCATGATGCTAAAAATCATCCAGAAGAAATTTTGGATTTATTTAAAGCTGCTTATACAAGATTAAAGGAGCCTAAATTAGTAATTTTAGCTCCTGTAAAATGTGAAACTTACGTTCAAACTTCAGAATCTGCTAAAAAACTTTTAGGATGTATAAAAGATAAGTATTCACCTTTGCTGAAGTTTCTCAGCGACCCCAGTCGGAGTAATAATATCGCTGTAGTTACTACGCCAATACAAACAGTGGGATGTTTGTTTTTTTCCCGCTACTTTATTGAAGACTTTAATAAACCCCAGTTTGTATTTAAAAAGAATAGCAGTATGGATACTTACAACCCTAAAGATAATGACCATTTACTCCGATATTTGTTGAGCTTTTTATTAAAGCGACATAACGATCAGCAAATTTATAAGCGATCGCCTATTTTAAGTGCTGTCCGTGGTGTGTTTCAGCAAGAAAGTATGTTCGAGCAAGCTATTAAACAATTTGTCAAAACTAGGAAAACTACGGATGGTTTTACTATCTTACAGGGAAATGAATTGTTAGAGGTATAAATTAATGAATAATGAATAATGAATAATGAATAATTAGGGCTTGCTGATTAAATATAAAAGCATTGACATATAAAGACAAGTGCCTTTTTGGGGTCGAAAAAAGTACCTGGTTTTCAGCTCTTCATGCTCAAAAAGGAGCGTATTTTAGGCAAAAGTTGGGCTGAAAAATCACTCTTACAATTCTTACTCCTACTTCTTCTAAATTCCCATTTCTCCTGTCTCCTGTCTCCTGTCTCCTACCTCAGCAAAAAGACTTTCCATACGCAAACCATAATTAGGACTTGCTGATTAAATATAAAAGCCTTTCAAAGTAAAAGTTTCATCATTTTTTTTCCCTTAAAAAGTGCAAGCTTTTACTACCCTTACCACTCATACTTTTTCAGCAAACCCTAATTACCTCATTATCAATTATCCATTATCCATTGGTAGAAACAACTATGGAGATTTATATTCAGATGGAGGAGTTAAAGAATAAATACCTCATTCCCCACCGAAAAAATATTCTCGCTCTGGAGAAAAGAAGATTTTTATTATGGCTAATTTAATCAGAATATAGATAAGTTACGGAGGGTAATTTCAGTTATCAGTTATCAGTTATCAGTTATCAGTTATCAGTACCTCTGCAATAAGGAGGCAAGAAAATACGTAATTCTCTTTTTTTTATCTCCTTAAAAGGGGAGGCGCATACCCATAATTTTTCGGTAAAAACAGCGATGGAGATTTATGCTCAAATCGGGGTTATGACCAAGATAAAGATTACCGTTGGATAAAAGTTATTGCAGATGGAATAGTTAAAGAAGAAATACCTCCTCTCTCTGTGAAAAAATCAAAAATTTAGGGAGTAGGGAGTAGTGAACAAGGGGAAGTTTGTTTAAGCAGCATTCCTCACTTTCGCGGAAGTTAAAATTTTAATGCCACAGTAATTTCAGGAAATTATTTCACATCTAAATTCTGAAACTATTTGTGACATCTTTAAAGTGAATTGGTATAAGTTATGGAGGGTAATTTCAGTTATCAGTTATCTGTTATCAGTGGAATAGGGAGGCTTGAAACACTGAATTTTATTTTTTTTATCCCCTTTAAAGGGAAGATTTTATGCTTTTTTTTCTGGTCAAAAAATTATGGAGATTTATGTTCAAAGTCGGGGTTATGACCAAGATAAAGATTACCGTTGGATAAAAGTTATTGCAGATGGAGGAGTTAAAGAATAAATACCTCATTCCCCACCTAAAAAATATTCTCGCTCTTGAGGAAAGAAGATTTTTATGATGGCTAATTTAATCAGACTGGAGATAAGCTATGGAGGGTAATTTCAGTTATCAGTATCTCAGTGGAATAGGGAGACTTGAAACACTGAATTTTCTTTATTAATCAGACTAGAGATAACTTACGGAGGGTAAAAAAACTATGGAGATTTATGTTCAAAGTCGGGGTTATGACCAAGATAAAGATTACCGTTGGATAAAAGTCATTGCAGATGGAATAGTTAAAGAAGAAATACCTCCTCTGTCAAAAAATTCTATTTCTTTAATTGAAAGTAGCTCTCCATCAGTAGTTTTAGAAAGACTCCCGGAGTCCTCTTTGTTGCTATTAATAACTGGTCTTGAACCAGAGAAACGTCTGGATATTATTGGTCGGCAAATTAGAATCGATCTGGCATTTGTAGACAAAGATACTGATGATAATGAACTGATTTTACGTCAGTTAGTTGCTCGTGCTTTGGTGGATGAAAAATGTAAGGAACTAACTAAAGATATTAGTTTGTATGTGGAGTTGTTAAAAAATCCAGACTTGTTACAGGTCAATCCAGAAGATGTTGAGCGAGTCAGAAGTAGTCTGGAAAAAAGCAATTTTCAGAATCAACAAAAGTTGGCAGTAGAGTTAAATTTGCCAGAGGAAATAGTCAGTAATTTTTTTGAGGGAAAAGCTATTAATTCTCTAGACTTTGGCAAAATTTACAATACATTGGAACTAGATTCGATTAAACCTAAAGAAATTTATTTGCCTCCAGATGTGGAATATTCTCCCAATGAGGATAATATTTATTCCAGTTTTGTCAATTACGGTTTCTATGTTTCTTTTTCAAAACTATTAGAAGTTATTTCTGCAGAGAAAACAGAAGAAACTCCAGCAAGTAAAGCAGCAGATTCTATCAAGAAAATCGGCCCTAATATACCAGAATTAAGAGAGCAACTTGCAGAGGAAATTAACAATTCTAAATTGCCATCAGAAATAGCTCCTCTGTTAGTAGTTACAGGATTTAAAAAAATGGAAATTCTGATAGAAGCTCAAATATGGCGTGGTTTATCAAAACTTGTAGATACCGATGGTTGGATAGAAATTCCTCAAGCAAAATCCAAGGTTAAACTGTCTTTATCTGTGATGATAGAGTTAGTTTCAGCACAGTTTAAATGGTTGAAATCTCTGGTCGAACCAATGGTAAACTTCAAAAGTTCAGAAAATTTAGAGGAGAAAAGTAAAGATGAAGGGAGCTAGCAAAACAACCAACAATAAAATAGAGATAAATTTAGCCAATTTTTCATGTTGAAATTTCTGCAAGATGTAGTAATCAAATTACTACAAAGTGTAGTTAAACAACTACCTAGAACAGAAAAAAATGATGAGGAAAAGCATAGGGCAAAGAACTCGTCTACTTACGTCCAAAAATATAGCAGTGGGAAGACTTATAATGTTGTTGAAACTTCTGAAGTTTCTACTCCCACAGAAGAAACAAAGCAAATAGTTACAAATACAAAAAGGAGAAGTATTATGCCTAACAAAAAAATTTATGACCGTAAAGTTTATATGTTAATTGACCAAAGCGGTTCAATGGTGCGAAGAGACTCTTTATTCAATAACGAACGTCGTTGGAAAGCTATTGCAGAAGTTATAGAAGGTCATGTTTATAATATTCTTAATCAAGAAGGTATGAATGGTGAAAGAATTTGCGATGAAATTACTGTAACATTTTTTAGTCCTAATCGTTCTTCTACAGTAATTCGTCCTATTCAAGATGACTCTCAAGTACCTGCTCTATTTGAAGAAAATCAACCTGATAGTAACACTTTTTTAGCTCCTACTTTTCAACAAATTGTCGGACAATGGTTTGGGACACGAATGCCAAATGAAGGAGGATTTATAATTATCTATACAGATGGGGAACTTGACGACCGCGATACCTTTGTTAACTCTATTCAAGAAACTTGTGGCAAACTTAACAGTCAAGACGAATTAAAAATTGTGATTATTGGATTTGGCAGTGATGTTAATCGCGATCCAAGTTTTTATTTAAAGCTTGATGCTAATGCGAATTCCTTTACAGATAAAAATTCAAAACCTTGCAACATTATTGTATTTGATTTGTTAAATAAAATGCCTAGTATAATTGATTTACTTAACCGTCAATTGGAAGATCCAAAGGCAGGTTTACCTGGGTGGGGTAAAGAGTTTTGTCCTGAATTGTACGATTAACTAGCTAACAATTTAATTGATATTTGATTGAGTTTTGAGGAGTTTCATTATGAGTGATATGAGGTTTGGTTCTAAAATTGTAAAGACTATATCTGTAGCTTCAAGTACTTTGTCTATCTACATAGCAACATTAGCAGTTGCTTATGCAGGACCTGCCTTGTCATTTAGGTTTGATTATCTTGGCTTAAGTCAATCTCAGTGTTTGGAGAAAAGTGCGAATGTTTTAGGACAGGCACAATTGCCAACCCCTAGTAATACAATTAATGTAAATAACACAGCTTTTGTTAGTGGAGAGAACTCAGAAATTACCGCAATCATTGATTGTTCTGAAGTCTCTCAAAGTGGTCGGGTAACTGTTATGGTAAGTCACCCCTCTAGTTCAACTAAAGCTTTAGAATGGGCAAACTATCTATTGGAGAGCCTTAGATAGAGCTTTCTAAAGGAGTGCTTGGCATGGGAGCAAGATGCTCCCACTTCATTCCAAATCATTTTTCTAAAGTAATTCGTCCTATTAAAGATTACTCTCAAGTACCTGCTTTATTTGAATAAAATTAACCCAATACTAATAGTTTTTTAGCTCCTATTAAAAGTTGTAATTATTGGATTTTGCAGTGATGTTAATCGCAAATTGGTGTTTTATTTAAAGCTTGATGGTAATGCAAATTCCTTTACAGATAGAAACTCAAAACCATGCAATATTGTTTGATTTGATTTGTTGAATAAAATGCCTAGTATAATTGATTTACCTAACCGTAAATTGAAAGATAAAAAGGCAGGTTTACCAGCGTGGGGTAAAGATATTTGTCCTGATTTATATGACTAACTAGCTGATAATTTGATTTATAAATAATAGCGGTCGCTTCTTTGAAAATAACTAGATTTTTCCAGTTATAGAAACTTTTTATTAGTGGCGATCGCTTAACAAACCCCATCCTTAAACTTAACTACAAAATCTTAATGCATGACTTTTGACTTTTAACTTCTCAAAAGTTTTTGGGCTACAAAATCTTATAGCGCTGTGCTCAAGCAAAAGCTCCGGAAGGTAACAGCTCATCTGGCGCAATAAAAAACCGTTTGCGCAGCATCTCCGTTGGAATAATATAAGATTTTTAGCTATTAGACAGTTTTTGTAATTTGTAAATATGCCAGCGCACATTGCTATACTTTTGACTTTTTAATTTTGAAGGAGTTAGTAGATGGAAGTAGAAAGTTGCCGAATTAACCCGAGTATGTGGAGAAGTAATCCACTTTTATTTATTGCTTATTTGTGTTTGATTTTATTGTTTGGAATAGGACTTATATTCTTATTGGTATGGTGGATTAAAAGTAAAAATACAACATTAATAGTGACTGACAAGCGTACAATTTTACAGCAAGGTCTACTTAGTAGATACACTAATGAAGTAATGCACGCTCATATCCGTAATATTCAAGTTCAACAGAGTATGATGGAACGTTTGTTCAATACTGGTACTATCAAAATAGCTAGCGCGGGAACAGGGGATATTGAAATTATTGTATCAGGTATTCCTGCTCCGAATAGAATTAAGGAAGTAATTGACCATTATCGTTTATGAAGTTTACATTAGTAGAAATTTAAGTTTTAGACTCTCACAATTTGGTTCATTAGAACTAATTAATTAGAACTAATTAAATAGATTTGATATTCATTAGACTTCGGGAATAATTCAGGTAATAGGAAATAGGGAATGGGGAGATAAAATTGTTGATTTCATATCTTGAATTGCGTAAATTTATTTATCGTGTAGAATGCTAAAAATTAATATTATTCAGTTAGAAGAGACCCTAAAAAAGTCTATCAAAGCAGGATTGCATAACGGCTAAGCTTTTGCAAATAGTTAATTAGGGAAAGGAATTATGATTGCAGTTTAATTTGTCAATGGATTATTAATAATTAATGATTTTCCTATTAACTATTAACAAAGTACATATTATTATGTTGAATAAAAAGTCATGCATATAGGCGAGTTTCACCCACTAACACTACAGTACCAGAAATTTTCAATACTTACAACCTGAATTTCAGGATTTTTTTTGAGCTTTGAAAAATGAAGAAAGTTTTTTGATAGCTAATTAATTGATAATTATTCTATTTACTATAAATAAAGTATATTTTGTGTTGAATAAAAAGTCATGCGTATAGCCGAGCTACCCCCAATAACATTACAGTACCAGAAATTTTCAATACTTACAACCTGAATTTCAGGATTTTTTTGAGCTTTTGAAAATGAAATATAGCAGTTGCTATAGCTTTGAGAGTAAATCTTCTATGTTTCGATAACCAAAGCCTTCTGCTATATATCAATCAAAAGATACTATCCCTCGCTACATTCTAATATTCAGGAGGAATAGAAATTATGTTCCATTGTGCATGAAGTTTACTCGTTGGATTCTCAACATGAACTGTCACGGTATCCTGCGTGACACCCCTAGCAGCAGCAGTGGGAGAACAACCATTACACCTAGCTAAATATTGACCTGAGTTAGACTTGAGAGCGTAGTTGCCATTAGGCAGTAACTCTGGAGTGAACTGAACATTAGGGTTATTTGGATCGTCTTTCCTAATAACTAGAAAGTCACGAGTTGCACCATCCACAATACAACCATTACCTAAATAACATGGGAGCATGAAAGCCATCGTCTTTTAAGCGATGGATGAAAGGCGAGGAGTCGGATTTTAATCCGATGTATTTTATTTGACCGAAAAGCCACGTTGAAGGCCCCCGTGTTTGAACCGGGGGATGAAAACAACCGAGTCGTTTAGACTAGACAACTAAAGTGGTCCTGTGTTATTATTACTCAGGGGTAAGCCATCCAACAACCGTTTATAAAGCCATCCAACCACCGTTTCAAATGTACTCTTGTCAGCAAGTTTTAGTAGGTAAAAATCCCGAATTAATTGCTATTTTAACATTCTTGTGTGAACAGTCTCACAAGCTTACTAACATGGGAATATATTATGGTCGGCAATTATTTTTTAAGTCTCACAAAACTCTCGGCAAGTTTGACTTGGAAAAGGTCTACAAAAAGAACAATCACTATAAAGTTTTATATTCACAAGCGGCACAACAAATATTGAGAACTGTAGCTGAATCCCATACGCTCTTATTATGGTCTAATGAAAGCCTACAATGAAGGTAAAATCTCAGACAGACCAAGGATTCCTAACTACAGAAAAAAAGGGGGAATGGCTACAGTTAGTTACCCCAAACAAGCATTAAAGCTTAAAGATAATAAAATTAGAGTCCCACTAGGAAATACCTGTAAGCGCTGGTTTGGTCTAGATTGCTTTTTAATTCCAATGCCGAGTAATCTCAACTTTGCTTCTATTAAAGAACTGAGGATATTACCGAGGAACAGATATTTTTATTTGGAATTTGTCTATGAAAAAGAAATAGTAGTTAAACCTCTATTAAATCAAGAAAATGTATTAGGAATAGACCATGGTGTAAATAATTGGTTGACCTGTGTATCTAATGTAGGTACAAGCGCGGGTTGTAGATGGTAAACATCTCAAATCAATGAATCGTTGGTACAACAAACAGGTATCAACTATTAAAGAAAATAAACCGACTGGATTTTGGTCAAATAAACTAGCTGCTATTACAGAAAAGCGTAACCGCCAAATTCGTGACGGTATAAATAAAGCAGCCAGAATAGTCATTAATCATTGCGCACAAAAATTCTATTGGTAAAATTGTATTTGGTTGGAATAAAGGTCAGAAAAATGAAATAAAATTAGGTCATAAAAGTAATTCAGAATTTGTACCAATTCCCACAGCTAGACTCAAAGAAAGAATAGCTCAGTTGTGTGATGAATATGGAATAATATTGATAGAAACCGAAGAAAGTTATACAAGTATTGCTTCGTTTTTAGATGGTGACTATCTGCCTATTTATGGTGAAAAACCCGATGATTGGAAACCGTCAGGAAAAAGAATAAAGCGTGGTTTGTATAGAAGTAGTAATAATTGGTTAATTAATGCAGACTGTAACGGGGCTGCAAATATAATCACAAAAGTAAGCAGAAGGCTAAGTTTAGACTTAGGCCAACTGTGTAGGGGCACTTTGACTTGTCCCCAGAGAGTTTATCTTTGGTCAGCTAAGAAAAAACGAAGCAACACGGATTTATCCTGTTGCGTAGTATCTGCTTAGAATCCCCGTGACTGACCTCCGGGGAGTAGTCAAACCGAGCGACATATTGTCCAATGTCAGCCTTAAGAGCAATTTTCCCACCACTGACAGGAACAACTGTGAAGTGAGCATGACCAACATTATATTCATCTCGCAATGTCACAGTATCAGGAATAGGAACCACAGTTGACTGGCAGTCTCTACAGCGATCCATAAATGTCCCTTGGTCAGCCACTTGCAAAGCTACTTTTCCTCTGGGGAATGACTTATCCTGGCTTTGTGCTAAGGTCTCAGTTAAGGTCAGAGGTCCAATAGCTGCTAGAGTTAATGTTAATGTAAACCATTTTTTTTTCAACAAAAAAATCAACTTAATGGGCGAGCAACCACAATTACTTTTACCTTATCACAATTTTTCACTTTATCCTAAAATTCTATTTCGTTGAAGTATTTTTATTTCGAGCTTTCAGAAATGAAGCAATTTTTTAGACCTAATTAGGGTTTGCTGAAAAAGTATTTTTAAGGAGTATATGAAACCTCTTGATACTAATTTATCCTGTAACATACTAAGTAATTATTAGGAAGCTGAAAGCTGATAGCTGACCGCTGAATGCTCAAAAATATTAAAAGAATCCGCAGAGTTTCAATATCTTAATTTTGATTCTTAAAATATAGACTGTCACTTAATCTATATCAGGATTTGAAATTAATGGCACGTTTAGCATTACTCAGTACATCAGATAAAACAGGTCTGATTGATTTAGCAAAAACTCTAGTTACAGAATTTGACTATGAAATAATTAGTAGTGGCGGTACTGCTAAAACTCTGAAAGAAGCAGGAATTTCTGTGACAAAAGTATCTGACTATACGGGATTTCCAGAAATTCTTGGAGGTAGGGTTAAAACCTTACATCCTCGAATTCATGGAGGTATATTAGCAAGAAGAGATTTAGAGCAAGATATTGAAGACTTAAATGCTAATAATATTCGACCCATTGATTTAGTTGTAGTTAATTTATACCCGTTTGAACAAACAATTTCTCAACCAGGAGTTACCCTAGCAGAAGCAATTGAAAAAATTGATATTGGCGGACCAGCAATGTTAAGAGCATCAGCTAAAAATTTTGCTCATCTAACAGTTTTATGTAACCCTAATCAATATAATTCATACTTGGAAGAACTACGGAAAAATAATGGTGAAATATCATTAGAATTTCGTCAAAAATGTGCATTAGCAGGATTTAAACATACAGCAACTTACGACCAGGCGATCGCTACTTATTTACAAGAGCAAGAAACAACTTCTGAACAGGAAAAAGAAACATTTTTCCTCTCTGGTAAAAATATTAAATCTCTGCGTTATGGAGAAAATCCTCATCAATCTGCTACTTGGTATCAAAGCGGAATTAATGCTAGTGGGTGGGCGGCAAGTAAAATTCTTCAAGGTAAAGAATTAAGTTATAACAATTTGGTAGATTTAGAGGCAGCGAGACGTATTATTACGGAATTTTCTGATGCTCCGACTGTGGCAATTCTTAAACATACAAATCCTTGTGGAATTGCAATTAGTGAAACTCTTTTGGAGGCTTATGAAAAAGCTTTTGCTGGAGATTCGGTTTCTGCTTTTGGGGGAATTGTTGCTTTGAATAAGTCTATTGATGCTCCTACTGCGACTGCTATGACTAAGACATTTTTAGAGTGTGTAGTTGCTCCGGGATGCGAACCAGAAGCGGAGGAAATTTTTCAGAAAAAATCTAAATTAAGAGTGTTAATTTCGCCAGATTTAAAACAGAGTCCGTCGGAAACTATAAAGGTAATTGCTGGTGGTTTTTTAGTACAAGCTGCTGATGATGCAGTAGAAAGTTCAAGTGATTGGAAAGTTGTTACTGAAAAACAACCGACTCCGGAACAAATGGAGGAATTAATGTTTGCTTGGAAGGTGGTAAAGCACGTTAAATCTAATGCTATTGTTGTGACTAAAAATTTAGCAACTGCTGGTATTGGTGCTGGTCAAATGAATCGAGTTGGGGCAGTAAAAATTGCTTTGGAGCAAGCAGGAGAAAAGGCTATTGGAGGAGTATTAGCTAGTGATGCTTTTTTCCCTTTTGATGATTCGGTAAAAACAGCAGCAGCAGCGGGAATAACTGCGATTATTCAACCTGGAGGTAGTATGCGAGATAAAGATTCTATTGCTGCTGCAAATGAGTTAGGTTTGGTAATGATACTAACTGGAATGCGTCATTTTTTACATTAGAAAAAGTTGGATGTGGGAGGATAGTATCAATTTGACTTAGAGCAATTTTTGCTAGTAAAGCAGTTATCCACTATAAATATAACCCACATTTCCCACCACAATAATTGTTATCAGACAATGCTTTGAATCATTAGTCAGAATTCAGAATTCAGGAGAAAATAATAACGATTATGATTGAGTATTTAGGGCTTGCGCTCATAAATATAAAAAGGTTATGGGTTCAACAATGAATAATGAATAATGAATAATTACCTCTCCTTGAAAAGAAGAGGATTGACAAAGAGATGAAAATTTTTCTTCTCTTGGTCGATTGGATATGGCGAGGAGACCTCGCCATCCCTCGACCGCTTATTATCCCCTTAAAAGTGGAGGCTTTAAACCACAATTTTTCGGTAAAGATTTGAACCATTATTTGTGATAAAAAAGTACCAGTTTTTTGGTACTTGTAGGCTAAAAAGTGAGGATTCTGAGCAGATGACAGGGGAAAAATAGAGAAATAATTTTTCCGATTATATTCGCTCAATCTACTATAGCAATGTGCGCTGGCATATTTACAAATTGCAGGAGGTGTCCAATAGCTAAAAGCCTTATATTCTCAGCAATTTATTCCCCTCCTGGGAGGGGTTAGGGGTGGGTTGCCTATTGCCTATTTGTTGCCTGCGCGCAGCGCTATATTTCTACTGACTACTGACTATTGACTACTGACTACTAGAAACAGAAAGAAGTTGAGGATCGTTATCCTCCAACAACTTTTCACTACGACATTGCTGGATATAACTTTGTAACTGCTTATTTCTATATCACTCCTGTTTTAGACCTAGATTCTGGTCCTCATGAAATGATTCAGGGTTCTCATCAGAAAAAACCAATACAGATGTTATTGAGATCGGGACGACATCAAGTAGAGGATCTTTATACTTACTATGACAGAACTCAAACAATATCAATTTTGCGAGACAAAGGAGTTGGATTTTTCCAAGATCCATCTTGTTTCCATCGTGTGAAACCTCCTACTAAACAACACCGACTTTTATTACAGTTTCGCTATGCATAGAAATTATTTTGGTCTGCTCGTTCTTTTTCACTCCTAGATGATAGCTATTTTTCAGGCGTTGCTGAAATGTAATGGTAAGTAACTGAAGGTAAAATTGAAAAACTTATGTTTTGCCTTGATACTTAATCTAAAAATCATTACCACTTAGCAACGCCAAAATTATGACATTTACTCCACCACAAAATTTACCTCAAGAAGTAAAAATTAACCTCTTATTAACTGGAGGACATCAATATACTATTTATCTCAAATCTGATGCACCATTACTCCAACTTTTAGCCAAAACACTATTATCTAAACATCAAAAAACAGAAAATTCTACTCTATTTCAAATTCCTATAGGAGAAGGTCATTCTGCTTTATGTTTTCCTAGCGAAAATTTAGTTGGAATGGTGACGGAACCACCAATATATTTGCAGCATTTACAGTCACAAGATACTCAATCTAATATTAAAACTTCTACTCTTCCTCCACCACCGAAAATAGACAATTTAGAATCTCGTTATTTACTGATAGAAAATTTTCTCACCCCATCAGAAAATCAACAACTATTTAATTATGTTTTGCAAAGACAATCTGATTTTGTACCAACTACAACATCAACTAAAGCGGAAAATTATCGTCGCTCTCTAGTATTGCACTCGTTCCCAAAATTCCGAGAATTAATAGTTAACAGAGTTAAAGAAGTTTTACCTGATGCGTTGAAAAAGTTAAATATTCCAGAATTTTCAATTGCCGAAATTGAAAGTCAGTTAACAGCTCATAATGATAATAATTTCTATAAAATTCACAATGATAATGGTTCTCCGGATACTGCTACTAGAGTTTTTACTTATGTTTATTATTTTTATCAAGAACCAAAAGCATTTACAGGTGGTAATTTAATAATTTACGATAGTCAAATTAAAGGAAAATATTATGTCAAAGCTGACACATTTAAAACTATAGAACCTAAAAATAATAGTATTATATTTTTTCTAAGTCGTTATATGCACGAAGTTTTATCAGTAAGTTGCCCTTCTAAAGCTTTTTCAGATAGTCGATTTACTATTAATGGTTGGATACGGAGAAATAATGAATAATTAATAATTACAGCATATTTCGGGCAAACAAAAAGTAAGCATTTCCTGCGGAATGCTGCGCAAACAGCTATTAGCAGTCAGCTATCAGATGCATGAAATAAAAAATCAAACAATGACTAAGGTTAGCTGAAAGGATTATTTCATTTCCTGCGGAATGCTGCGCAAACATATTTCACTCCTTGAATACTAATTCCTTCTTCCAAGATAATGACTTAATAACTCATAGCTGATAGCTGATAGCTGACGCTGAATACTTACATATTGTGTTGTCTGAGTTTTCAGCTTTTGATATGTCCGCGCCTTTTGCTTCGACTACTATATAATTCACCAATAAATAATCTATTAGCTGCCTTAAAATTTCTTTGATATTGGGTCTTTAAATCGTAAAATATTCTAAATTTCAATTAATCAAGGAAGGAGGAAGAAGGAAGAAGGAAGAAGGCGATTAATTATCTATCATAGAAGAAAAAAAATATTGTGGTAAGCATTCAGCTATCAGATGCATGAAATAAAAAATCAAACAATGACTAAGGTTATCTGAAAGGACTATTTCATTGATAACTTTTCATTCTCCTTGAATACTAATTCCTTCTTCCAAGATAATGACTTAATAACTCATAGCTGATATCTGAGAGCTGACCGCTGAATGCTTACAAGAAGGAAGAAGGAAGAAGGTGATTAGTTATCTATCATAGAAGAAAAAAATATTGTGGTAAGCATTCAGCTATCAGATGCATGAAATAAAAAATCAAACAATGACCAAGGTTAGCTGAAAGGACTATTTCATTGCTAACTTTTCATTCTCCTTGAATACTAATTCCTTCTTCCAAGATAATGACTTAATAACTAATAGCTGATAGCTGATAGCTGATAGCTGAATGCTTACCTCAGAACATATCTATAAATTGGTAGGACTAATTATGCTCAGTGACAAATATAATCAAAATCTAGTTAAATCAAAATGTGTAAAAATTGAGAATTTTTTAACAGAAGTAGAAAATCAAAAAATTCTAGCATCTGTAATTAAACTAGAAGCATATTTTGAAAAAAGTACTACTAGCAGAAATGACCCTGAATTTCGCAAATCAAGAGTCTTACATTTAGCACCTATTTCCAAAGCTAGAATTAGTAATCGAATTAAATTAGTTTTACCTCAAGTCTTATCTAAGCTTAGTCATCAAATATTTCCCATAGCTAAAATAGAAGGGCAAGTAACAGCTCATAATCATGGTCATTATTATCAAGCTCATAATGATAATGGAATGCCTGAAGTTGCTAAAAGAGAAATTACTTACGTTTATTATTTTTACCAACAACCTCAAAAATTTTCTGGTGGAGAATTAGTGCTATATGATGGAAAAATAGATAATAATTATTATACTCAGGCAAATTCATTCAAAAAATTGCACCTATAAATAATACTATTATTTTCTTTCCTAGTCGTTACTGGCATGAAGTTTTACCAGTAAATTGTCCTTCTAAAACTTTTGCAGATAGTCGCTTTACTATTAATGGTTGGATCTGGAGAAATAATGAATAATTAATAATGAATAATGAATAATTAATAATGACCTTTCCTTGAAAAGAAGAAAATTGACTAAAAATATCTTTTTCTTTTCTCTTTCTCCTTGTAGGGCAAAAGTCCGGAGAAATAATGAATAATTAATAATGAATAATTAATAATGACCTTTCCTTGAAAAGAAGAAAATTGACTAAAAATATCTTTTTCTTTTCTCTTTCTCCTTGTAGGGCAAAAGTCCGGAGAAATAATGAATAATTAATAATGAATAATTAATAATGACATTTCCTTGAAAAGAAGAAAATTGACTAAAAATATCTTTTTTCTTTTCTCTTTCTCCTTGTAGGGCAAAAGTCCGGAGAAATAATGAATAATTAATAATGAATAATTAATAATGACATTTCCTTGAAAAGAAGAAAATTGACTAAAAATATCTTTTTTCTTTTCTCTTTATCCTTGTAGGACAAAAGTCCGGAGAAATAATGAATAATTAATAATGAATAATTAATAATGACATTTCCTTGAAAAGAAGAAAATTGACTAAAAATATCTTTTTCTTTTCTCTTTATCCTTGTAGGACAAAAGTCCGGAGAAATAATGAATAATTAATAATGAATAATTAATAATGACATTTCCTTGAAAAGAAGAAAATTGACTAAAAATATCTTTTTTCTTTTCTCTTTATCCTTGTAGGACAAAAGTCCGGAGAAATAATGAATAATTAATAATGAATAATTAATAATGACATTTCCTTGAAAAGAAGAAAATTGACTAAAAATATCTTTTTCTTTTCTCTTTCTCCTTGTAGGACAAAAGTCCGGAGAAATAATGAATAATTAATAATGAATAATTTATTGCAGGAGGTACTGATACAGGAGGTACTAATAATTGATAACTTAAATGACCTTCCTTTATTCTCTGTTCATATCTCAAACGTCAGCTCTGTATATGTTAAAATGCTATTTCTGAAACCAGAGAAATTATAGAATTATGGCAAGTAGATTTTCAGCAACTAAAATGTTTAATCTGTCTAGTAAACCAACTATTTCAATGCAGATGATGTGGGTTGGCTTAATCATTACAGTTTTATTTATATTAATTGCTATTTTATCTCCACTTTTAGAAAATTTAGACTTGCTCCAAGACCCCCAAGAATTTCTCAGTAACCCCATTCATCAATCACCATCTTTTGAACATTTGTTTGGTACAAATCGTCAAGGTTATGATGTCTTTTCCCGAACATTATTCGGCGTACAAGTTGCTTGGCAAGTTGTAATTTTAGCCACAGCATTAAGTTTAATTATTGGTGTACCTCTAGGAATGGTAAGCGGTTATCTTGGCGGTAGAATTGATAAGGTTTTAATATTTTTCATGGATACTGTTTATACTTTACCAGGATTATTACTTTCAATAACTCTAGCTTTTGTCGTGGGAAAAGGAATATTAAATGCAGCGATCGCTCTGAGTATTGCTTATATTCCACAATATTATCGAGTAGTTCGTAACCATACAGTTAGTGTAAAAAATGAACTTTTTATTGAAGCAGCAAAAGCGATGGGTGCTAATACTTGGAGAGTATTAACTCGTTATTTATTTCTTAATGTTATTCAGAGTGTGCCTGTGTTGTTTACTCTTAATGCTGCGGATGCAGTTTTAGTATTAGGAGGATTGGGATTTTTAGGATTAGGATTACCTCCTGAAACTGCTGAATGGGGAAATGATTTAAGGTTAGCTTTAGATGCTTTACCCACAGGTATTTGGTGGACTGCTTTTTTCCCCGGTTGTGCTTTAACTTTAATGGTAATTGGTTTATCTTTATTAGGGGAAGGATTGAATGAGTTTGTTAATCCTAAGTTTAGAAATTAATGAAGAAGGAAGAGGGAAGAAGGAAGAGGGAAGAAGGAAGTAAAGAAGAAGGAAGGTTGATTATTAATATTTTGGGGTGCATCTCATATTTGCATATTTGCAAAAATACCTTTTTTCTATATAATCCCTGTTGCCTGTTGCCTGTTGCCTGTTGCCTAAAAGCTATAAATTTTTCGCTTTATTCAAAATTGAGATGCACCCATATTTTGTTGTTTTAGATATTCTATAATTCAAGAGTAGTAATAGCAGTTGCTATAAAACATACTACTGTACTTTTTAATCTTAAATGTTGCAGTAGCAAATATTTAAGAGATAACTTATTCTATAGAGTTTTCAAATGAGATTTCAAACAAGAGTTGGTTCTTTACTAACAGTAAAAAATCCGGCAAACCTTCTTATACCAATTTGATAAAAGTGCGAGGTTTTAGGTGGTAATGGTTCAAAAATGAGCGGATTTTGATCAAGAGTTGGGCAAAAAAATCAAGGGACGATTCTTCCTACTATCTCCTCTATAATTTTCATTTATCCTGACTCCTGACTCCTGACTCCTACCCTCACCCATAATACTTTTTCAGCAAATCCTAATAATTAATTATTAATTATTAATTATTAATTATTAATTAATTACCATCTACCAAAAGCACCCCATACTGCCCCAGAAATTATGCCCCAAATTGACCCAATACCTGCACCAACAATTACTCCTCTAAATAAAGTAACTTGACGAATAATTCCTAAACTTAAAAAGAAATCATCTCCCATAGTTGTAGACAAAATAGCTCCAATAATTCCCCAAGCGATCGCCGTCAAAAAACAACCCCAAATTGCTCCAACAATTGCACCTCTTATCCCAATTAATTCTAATGCTAAAGGTAAAGGAGGAGCCATAATTAATCCACCTAATATAATTCCAGATATTGCTCCACCAATAGCACCATTACCACCACCAAAAATTACTGTAGCTATTAATAGTTGAGGCAAATTACTAGAATTAATATCAATATTTGTTTGACTCCAAAAAAGTAAGGAAACTGTCGCAACTATACCTAAAATCGTGCCAAAAAAAGAACCCCAAATTGCACCTAAAATTGCGCCCGACTTACCCCAAATTCTCGCACCTCCCAAAAACATAGGAGGTTTAAATAAACTCCAAACAAAACCAAAAGTTGCTCCCAGAAATGCTCCTGATATATATGCTCTACCAAAATTAGCATCCCGATTTAATATTGCTAACATTAATCCTCCTATAGCACCGCCCAGGAAAAAGCCACCAACAATTCCAAATATTATATAATTTTGGCTAGATTCATCCTGTCTTCCCATTAATGATTTCCAAATTAAGCTAATAATAGTACACCACAAGATACCCATTGATAATGCACTGACCATAGTGACTAAATTTTGATTAATTCCTATAGATAAACCAGCCAAAGTAGCACAAAATAAAACACCCCAAACAGTACCACCAATTGTGCCCCAGATTATCTTATTAACTAGATTTGTCTGCTTGCTAGGTAACTCTCTCATAATTTTTATTGTTACTACACTATGAAGGTTTCAGATGTTAAGTTTTAGCCAGTTTAACCGTTTTTACTTAATACCTAATACCTAACACCTACAACCTTATTTTCAATTTAACCTACTACTAAAGGAAATGCTTACACTAAAAATATTCTAAATATTTTTTGATGAAAAATACTTTTAAACGTTGCTTTTCAGTTTCCTTACCGAAGAATTAATAATTAAATAATTCAGTTTTGTTAGCCTCCACTTTCAAGGAGAAAAAATTTATTTTTTCCTTTTAGTCAATCCTCTCCTTAAAAGCTATCCCTTATCAGGAACTCCTGAAATCTTGATGGGAGGGTGGGGAGGATGGAGAGGTGTGGGGAGTGTGGGTAGTTAAGAATATTCAAAAAAACGTCTAATTCAATACACTTTTCTGAGGAAAAAGCCTCTCAAGCGACTTATACATAAATTCTCTCTTTTGTTAAGTTTTATGTTGAGAAAGATGTTTATAAAGCATAGCCTTAAAAGGGAGAGGTAATTATCCATTATCCATTATCCATTAATGAACTCATACTATCAATTTTTAATGCTTCAAATTCAAAAGTATTATTTGAGAGGTTAGTAATCTTTTATTTTTGTTGAATCCTATAATTTTTATACAAAAATCAACTGCCACTCAAACTAAGAGCTACTATGCCCAAAAAATTAATAAAAATTCACCGCTTCGCCAATCCTATCCTTTTTCAGGAGAAGTAATTATTAATTGTTATACCAAATGCATAAGAAGTTGCATAGAATAATATTTTAATCAAAGTTGACTGTATATTAAGATAGACAAGTTAATAAATTTCATTGTTCTTTGCAGCCTCACATCAAATTAGTATTAATTATTAATTGTTAAATTTGAGAATTTATCTGAAATATTACCAAAATAAATCTATATTAGCAGAAGCAAAACATAAATAGTTTTATCTGTATAAATTTTGATAATAATTATTGATGGATTATCATCTTTAATTATTTAACCGTAAACATTGAGCTATTAGTTGTCAGCTCTCATAAGGGGGTTTTAATGAATATAGACTGTTTCAGCCAGCTTTTAGGCGTAAGTATAAATTCTGATTCAATTAGTCTTTTATATCAAACTAAAAGTAATAGCTGATGGCTGATAGCTGACGGCTGATAGCTTACGATGATATGATAGTTAAAACTTATTTTTGATGATATTTTATGCACAATCAAGAACCGCCCAAAATTATTAAACAACGTCTGCAATATCAAGGTAGAAAATTTAACTTTGACGTTAATCATCTGCGTCTACCTAATGGAGTTGAAGGAGACTGGGAATGTATTCGTCATCCTGGAGGAGCTTTATGTATTCCTGTTACTTCAGATGGAAAATTAGTCTTAGTAAAACAATATCGATTTGCAATTCAAGGTAGAATTTTAGAATTTCCAGCAGGTACAATAGAAGAAAATGAAAATCCTGCTGATACTATCAAACGAGAAATAGAAGAAGAAACAGGTTATCGCGCTCATAAATGGCAAAAGTTAGGAGAATTTCCCCTAGCTCCTGGATATTCGGATGAATTTATTTATGCTTTTTTAGCAGAAGATTTAGAAAGGTTGGAAAGTCCACCAGCGCAAGATATTGATGAAGATATAGAAACAGTTTTAATGACTCCTCAAGAATTAGAAAAGGCTATTTTTGATGGAGAAATTGTTGATGCTAAGTCAATCTGTAGTTTATTCTTGGCAAAACCATTTTTATCAGGAAGTAAGAAGTAAGAAGTAAGAAGTAAGAAGGAAGAAGGAAGAAGGAAGAAGGGAGAAGTAAGAAGGAAGAAGGAAGAAGGAAGAAGGAAGAAGGAAGAAGACGTTTAGTTATAGTAGTTTAATTTAAAAATGAGACGTTTTTTCGTCTGAAATTACTTCATAGCAAGAAAGCTTTGTCTCAATCTAAAGTTAAATGACTATATCTAGGCGATGAGTTATCTACAACAGAAGGAAAAAGCTTGCGTTGTCTGAATGTTAAGTTTTTGATATTTCCTAAGCTTTGCTTTTACTGCTATATTACCCAATAATACCATTTTTAAAAAAGAATGTTACGAATAATTTGGGTTATTAAAAGACAAGTGCAGGAAATATTCCTTTGACGAAAAATATAAATTCCGACCTAAAAAAGGATATCGAAGCCATTTATTCTGACTCAGTCCTCCTGACTTTCCCTCCTGGGAGGTGTTATACCAATTCCTAAAAGTAACGCTATACTTGGGTAAGACTTCAGTTATTAATTAATCAAAACAGCTAGAATCACCTTTTTGCTAATAATAGCCTAGTTAATGTTAACTATTCTTACTTTTTACTACTCCCCCACTCCCCTACTCCCCCACTCCCCCACTCCCCTACTCCCCTACTCCCTACTCCCCACTCCCCTGCTCAATAAAATGTCTAACTTAATTCTCTTTTGGCATCGACGCGATCTACGCGTTTCAGATAATATCGGACTAACACAAGCATCTCAACAAAATCAAAAAGTAGTAGGTATATTTTGCCTTGACCAAAATATTCTCAAACAAGACAATATTGCCCCCGCAAGAATAACCTATATGATTGGTTGTTTACAACATCTACAAAAACGCTACCAAGAAATAGGAAGTCAACTATTAATACTCTCAGGAAAACCTGTCGAAGCTATACCAAAATTAGCAACTTTTCTGGAGGCAAAAGCAGTATATTGGAATCGAGATGTTGAACCTTATAGTAAAGAACGTGACCGCCAAGTTACTGAAAATTTAGAAACAGCAAATATTCAAGTAAAAACATTTTGGGACCAACTCCTCCATTGCCCAGAAGAAATATTTACTTCTACTAATAAACCCTATAGTGTCTATACCCCATTCTGGAGAACTTGGAGCGACAAAAAAAAATCTAACCCAGTCAATACTCCCCTACTCAAAGGGTTAACTGAAGAACAACTTCAACAAACCAAAAAAATAGCAACTATTGACTTACCCACTGCGAAAGAATTAGGATTTAATTGGGAAAACCCACTCATTCTTGAACCCGGAGAAACTATAGCATTAGAAAAATTAGAAACATTTTGCCAAGGGGCAATATACTCATACCAACAACAACGAAATTTCCCTAGTATTGATGGTACATCCCAACTCAGTCCTGCCCTAAAATTTGGTACTATTGGTATTCGGACAGTTTGGGCAAAAACTCAAGAATTAATAGAAAATTGTTCTAGTGATGAGGCATTTGAAAATATCGAAACTTGGCAAAAAGAAATAGCATGGCGGGAATTTTATCAATATGTTATGTATCATTATCCCGAACTAGAAACTGGTCCTTATCGCCCACATTGGAAAAATTTTCCCTGGGAGAATAATGAAGCATATTTTTTGGCCTGGTGTGAAGGTAAAACTGGTTATCCTATTGTTGATGCTGCTATGCGTCAGTTAAATGAAACAGGTTGGATGCACAACCGTTGCCGAATGATAGTCGCTAGTTTTCTCACAAAAGATTTAATTATTAACTGGCAGTGGGGGGAGAAATATTTTATGCAGAAGTTGATAGATGGAGACCTTTCTGCAAATAATGGGGGTTGGCAGTGGAGTGCGTCGAGTGGAATGGACCCAAAACCGTTGAGAATATTTAATCCTGCATCTCAAACACAAAAATATGACCCTGAAGCAGAATATATTCGGGAGTGGGTCCCAGAATTGCGTAATGTAGATACGGAATATTTAGTTACTGGTAAAATTCCGGCGGATGAGCTAGAAGTTGTAGATTATCCCGCACCTATTGTTGACCATAAAAAACGACAACAAATATTCAAGTCACTTTATCAGGAGCAGAAAAATTGATTTTGTAGATTCTGTAGGTTAGGTTGAGATAAACAAAAACCAAAACTTGCTACCTTTTACGGTCAAAATTTTCTTCCTTCTTCCTTCTTTCTTCTTCCTTCTTCCTTCCCAAAAAAAATAGTTCACCACAACGCCGTCTTACCTCAGCTTTTGACCTGGATAATACCAGGTGGGTATCTCGGCCCAAGTTTAAAGTTTCTGGGTACAAGCCCAGTTTACTGCCACTTTAGCATCTAGATTCCCAATGTTTTTTGATTTGTAGGTCAAAAAAACATTTTTGGCAGTCACCAACGTCGTAGTAGAACCTAGAGACTATTATAGCGATTATTTTTTCAATGTCATCCCCTATCAGGAAAGTCAAAAGTCAAAAGTCAAAAGTCAAAAGTTAAAAGTTAAAAGTTATAAATTTGAGCCTTGACACTTATTTTTATCAAAATAATATGGGTCTAAAACCCCGCCTTAGTCAAAAGTTAAAAGTTATAAATTTGAGCCTTGACACTTATTTTTATCAAAATAATATGGGTCTAAAACCCCGCCTTAGTCAAAAGTTAAAAGTTAAAAGTTATAAATTTGAGCCTTGACACTTATTTTTATCAAAATAATATGGGTCTAAAACCCCGCCTTTTAAGGCGAAATATTTTTGGAGAGTTGCTCACGCATCCCCGTTACAAAAATAACTTCTAACTTCTGACTTCTGACTTCTAACTTCTGACTTAGTTAACTCTGCCAGAGACTTTCAATTTTTTGGGCGATCGCCTCAGCTTCCTGACGGCACTTGGCCGAATTTTCCTCATGGACCAATACTGTCACATGACCTAACTTTCGACCAGGACGAGATTCTGTTTTGCCATACCACCAGACTGAGGAATTAGGAATTTCAGCTAACTGTTGCCGTTTGAGCGAGTAGTCATTTACCGCAAATTCATAACCCAATAAATTTACCATTACTGCTCCCCTTGCTTTGAGATTAGTACTACCCAGAGAAAGGCCACAAACTGCCCGTAAATGCTGTTCAAATTGAGAAGTCTCACAAGCATCCAAAGTGTAATGACCAGAGTTATGAGTCCTTGGAGCAATTTCATTAATTAAAACTGTTTGATTTTTAGTAATAAATAATTCAATACCAAATACTCCCACAACTTCTAAACTATTTAGGAGAGTTTGAGCGATCGCTTGAATTTCTTTGACTAATTCTAAATTTTCATCAAATACAAAAACCCGCCGACAAACCTGATTTTCTTGTTGTGTTTCTACTACTGGGTAAACTTTAATTTCACCAGTTACTGAACGAGCGGCAATAATCGCAACTTCACGTTCAAAAGGGATAAATTCTTGAATGAAAATATTTGGATTTCTCTGAGATTTTAAACTATTAATATTCTGAATAACAGAAATACCATGACCATCATAACCATGACGACGTGCTTTCAATACTAGAGGAAAATTTATTGTCTCAACTTCTGTTTCCCACTCCCAAAATTTGGGAACAGGTAAACCTAAATCTCGTAAATAACACAACTGCTTATATTTATCTAATAATGGCTTTAATACAGGTAAATTAGGACGAAAAATTACATTTTTTTTACTCAGAAGCGACAAGTCATCTATATTAATAAACTCATTTTCAAAAGTAATTACATCACAACTATTTGCTAACTGAGCAGTTGCCCGAGCATCATCAATTTCTGCCAAAATAGTATCTTTTGCTATAGATACTGCCGGGTCATCTTTTTCTGGGGTTTGAATAATTAAATCTACTCCCAATTTTTTAGCAGCATCTGCCATCATCCATGCCAACTGACCGCCACCAATGACACCCACTCGCTGAATTTTGTTTTGGTGTTTTTTTGCCTTTTCAGTGCTATTCATTTTGATTGTCAATTCAGTTTCAACTTTTGTATTTTAACAACAAAATTTTTTTTATTTTATCAGTTTAATTAATCTATGAGGAGTCAAAAATAATCTATCTAGATATACAACGCAGAAAGCTATAAAATATTGTCAATAAATTTCCTACTATGAAGATTTTAGGTCGATCGATAATTCTCAATAATAGTTTGAGATCAATTTTACTCTTTTTATGCTAACTATCTTTCAGCTTGAAATATCAAGTTTTAGATTAAATTGATCTTTTTTTGCTTACCGAATAATTAACATTAACTAGCTGCTATTAACAAAAAGATTATTCTACCTGTGTTAATTACTTAATAACTGAAGTGTAACTTAAGTATGGCATTTATGCATGGTATTTGGTATAATATTGTGTTTATTTATGCTCACCTACTTAATTAGTCATTATTAATTATTAATTATTAATTATTAATTATTCAATACCTACCACCTCAATTAGATAAAATTTATCTTTTTTACTTACCGAATAATTAAAGTTTCAAGGCTCTTATTTAACAAATCAATAAATCACAAAAACCCTGTTCGCTAATCCCACCCGTTTTCAGAAGAAGTAATTCTTTCTTAATTAATCATTATTAATTGTTGACCAGCTACCACCTACCACCTACCAACTACCACCTAGTTAATTATTAATTGTTGAACACCTACTACCTACCATCTACAACCTAAAACCCAAATCAGCCCTTAATTTTTTCTCTGCTTCTACTTCATCTAGTTTTGATTGTTCGATAAACTCATAAAATGTTGCTTTTTCAATCTTAGGAAATGTAGGGCTAGTTTCAACCTCAACATATTTTTTATTTTGCAGTTGATAAATTAATAAAACCTCTCCATCATAACGCCAAAATTCTGATATTCCCATGCTCGCATAAAGATTGAGCTTATTAATATCGGTATGAGTAATATCAACTTCTACTACTAAATCGGGCGGTGGGTCTTGAGTTAAATCAATTTTTTTTCCTGCTACCTTTGATTGATTTTGAATGTAATAACAATTGTCTGGTTCTGCACCTCTATCCAATTCTGGATAATTCAAAGTCATCGAACCCAAAGTTTTGATTTTTAAACCCCATTTCAAAAACTAAAACTCTGATAAATAAACCAATGATTTCTCTAGCAAATTCATGTTCTTCCAGAGGCATAGTAATTTCCAATATTCCTTGGTCATATATAATTCTGGCTGTGCGATTTTCAGAGCTTCAAGAATTTTTTGGTATTTCTGCCAATTCAAGTTATAGAAAACAACTATTTTTTCAGGAAAGAAATAACAGTATTAATCATTTTTTTCCTATCAAACAATTTTGTTCCCATTTCAGTCATAGCTGAGAATACTAGATAAAGAATCAAAATACTTATACCGATAAGAAATGGTACTAAATCATCCAGCATTTGTTAACCTCTAGTCAATTTTATCCACTGATGATAACATGAATAACGTTTGCTGAACCTTGCTTCAGAAATATCTCTATCTATATAACAATTCCCAAGAAGCGTGAGGTACAAAATTCTTTTGTTTTAGGGAGTAGGGAGTATTCAATAATTAATAATTAATAATTAATAATTAATAATTAGGGTTTGCGTATGGAAAGTCTTTTTCCTGGGGTAGGAGACAGGATACAGGATACAGGAGAAATGGGAATGAGCGAGGAGGTAAAATTCAACAATGAATAATGAATAATGAATAATGAATAATGAATAATGAATAATGAATAATGAATAATGAATAATTAACAATTAACAATTACCTCTCCTTGAAAAGAAGAGGATTGACAAAGAGATGAAAATTTTTCTTCTCTTGGTCGATTGGATATGGCGAGGAGACCTCGCCATCCCTCGACCGCTTATTATCCCCTTAAAAGGGGAGGCTTTAAACCACAATTTTTCGGTAAGAATTGTAAGAATGATTTTTCTGCCCAACTATGCGCCTAAAATACGCTCCATGCATAAGCATGAAGAGCTGAAAACCAGGCACTTTTTAAAGGCCCCAAAAAGGCACTTGTCTTTATATGTCAATGCTTTTAGATTTAATCAGCAAGCCCTAATTACTTATCCTTGAAAAGAAGAGGATTGACGCGGTAGGGAAAATTTTTTCTCTCTTGGTCGATTGGATATGGCGAGGAGACCCGCTCTTGACAGAGCCGCTCCGAATTGCGCCATCCCACCCTTCGGGAAGCTCCGCTACGACCGCTTGTTTCTCCACGGCGAGTGAGAGGCTTAAAACCTTAATTATTCAGTAAAAAAGAAAAACAACTGTACCTTGGTAACTTGAGAAACGCTATATTTCAGGTAATAACTATGAGCATTATCAACTTTATTCTAATTTTTATTTTGCCTCTAATTGCGACTAGCTTAATTATTTGGCGCTTTTATCTTGAACCGAAAATAACTATGTTTGATGATGATAAAAGGGTGAATAATTTCCGCAATATGAATCTTGTTTTTCCCAGTAAAATTATTCATAGTTCTACTAAACCCTATAATTTTCAGGAAAATTTATACGACCTGAATACATCCTATAAATTTCAGGGTGAAACTCGGACAATCAAAGAATTTTTACAACGCACAGGCAATACAGGATTTTTAATAGTTAAAAATGATGCCATCGTTTATGAAAAATATTCTCAAGGTTATACAAAAAATGACAAAAAAACTTCTTGGTCCGTAGCGAAGAGTTTTATTTCTGCCTTAATAGGTATTGCGATTAATGATGGTTATATTCACAGTATTGATGACTCAATTACTAAATATATGCCAGAGTTAAAAGCATCCGGATATAACAATGTACCAATTAAGCATATTCTACAAATGTCTTCTGGAATAAATTTTAGTGAAGCCTACGAAGATGATAATTCTGATATTAATCAACTTTTATATAAATTATTTTTGTATATGCGGCCGATGGAGAAGGTAATTTTAAATTATCCTGCCAAAGAACCATCAGGTAATTACTTTGAATATGTAAGTTTGAATACTCAGATATTAGGTTTATTGTTGAGACGAGTCACTGGGCAAGATATTGTCAGTTATTTAGAAAAGAAATTATGGCAACCAATGGGAGCAGAATCAGATGCTTATTGGTTGACTGATAATTATGGAACTGAAGTAACTTTTTGTGGGATGAATTGTACTTTGAGAGATTATGCAAAATTTGCTTTAGTTTATTTACATAATGGATATTTTAACGGTCAACAAATTATTCCTAAAAGTTGGGTAAAAGAGTCAATAATACCCGATAGTCCTCACTTACAACCAGGAGCAACAGATGAGCTTTATTTTAAGTGGGGTTATCAATATCATTGGTGGATTCCTGAAGGTTCAAATGGTGATTATTGTGCGACTGGTGCTTGGGGACAATACATTTATATTAATCCAGAAAGTAATTTTGTTGGCGTCAAAACTGGTTCTAGTAATAGTATTTTGAGAACAATTGATGATGTAGAAACTGTTGCTTTATTTCGGGCGATCGCTGATGAGTTAAATTAATTAGGGTTTGCTAAATAAGTCTTTTTGTAAGGGTAGGAGACAGAAGAAAACCCATCCCTAACCCCTCCCAGGAGGGGAAGACAGGAGACAGGAGGAACGGGGAATGAACGAGGAGGTAGGAGTAAGAATTGTCCCAAGATTGTTCTGCCCAACTATACGCCTAAAATACGCTCCTTTTTGAGCGTTTTAGACTGAAACAGGGGCACTGTAATTCGACCCCAAAAAGGCACTTGTCTTTATATATCAATGCTTTTATATTTAATCAGCAAGCCCTAATTAAATAGGAGTTAGGTTGACCTGAGAAACTCAACCAATTAATTCCCATTTATCCTAAATTTGTTTGGTGGGCAAATATAAACTTGATTATAATGCTTTATCTATAGCTCCCATAACTTAAAATCTCAAATCATGTAGGTTTTAAGTTTTAGTTATATGTTTTAGTTTTTAGTTTGAAAATTTTAAACTTTGTCATTAATCTCTGACAAATAAGGATAAAAATTTTTTCTATCAACTCACGAAATTTCAATCTTTTTAGCTCTTTTGCTCAATTTTATAATATTATAAGTAGTGATATAATCCGTGGGTAACTTATAACTTAATCGAATTTTAGAGCTGCAAATAACTATAATATCGTTGTTTGGGGAGGCGATCGCCCTTAATTTGCTTTTGGATAAATAACTAATTTTTCTCTCTTTATTTTTCGACAAGTTGATAGATTGACCTTTTTGTGATAATAGACTTTTACTTAAATTTGAGCATTGAGCTCCTCCCGACGCTGCTCTACGAGACAGCAGATTATTGTGAAAAGCTGATGCTAACGGTGCGACAAACATTCTCAGAAAAGTATCTGGAAGGCTTGGCCTTGACAAGTAGAGGCGCCTTGACAACGCCTTTAAGAGTTCGATTTTGGGCTACTTAATAATCCCTGCGTCTTTAGACCCGGGAGTGTCAACATTATCTTCTAGCCAAATTATCGGTATTTGATGACGGTCTACTAGGTTGCTTTGCTCTTGCATAATACTTTTGGCTTGACTAGGATCGAAATAACGACTAAAGTCTGCTTTCTCTCGATCAAGTCTTTCTGTTGTGGCTTCAATTTCAGATTCAATGACTTGTAGCTTTTCTTGAATAGATTGGTAATGAGGCCACAATTTCAAGAAAGCTGATGTTACACAAACAGAAATTACAATGTTAGTAAATAATTTGACTGTAGTTTCAATTGTTATTCCTAGATAGGTAGACTTGATTCTTTTGGAAAATATTCGAGGTTTTAATTGGGTAGGGTTGCTGTGAGAAACTGGTGAAAATGTTACTGGTTTAGTCCCTTGCATAATTTTTTCAAGATAGCTTCATCAATTAGAAGATTTTTCTATTTAGATATTAATCTATCGATGGAGTTTACCGAAAAATTGTGCTTTAAAGTCTCCCCTTTTAAGGGGATAAAAAGTGGTCGAGAGATGGCAAAGTTTCCTCGCCATATCTAATCAATCAAGAGAAAAGAGAATATTTCTGATGTTAAGCCTTCTTATTGCAGAGGTACTGTTAACTAAGTTCCTCCTAATAGGAGGCTAACTGATAACTGATATAGCGTTTCCCGTTGTTATAAGGTACAAAACTTTAGGTCTGAGGAAACAGGGAACAGAAAAGAATCAAAACAACTGTACCTCATAGCTTCGGAAACTCCTGTAACTGATAACTGCAATGACCTTTAATTTTCACAGCAAAGACATTTTTTGAGGATTCCTATTCCATTTAGATAAAAAATTTGTCCCAACAGTTTTTAACATAGTAATTTCTCAATCATACTTAGGGCTTGCTAAAAAGCAAAAATTTGACTGTATCCTGAGAAGCAACTGTTAGGACAAATTTAGGTTTTGATAATTGACCGAGATTTTATTTGTAAAGCTCAGTTGAGAGTCGGAATGCTAAGATTCCTGGGATGAGAGCAATTACTAGAGCAACTAATACTTGAGTATCAGATAGAGGCATAGTTCAAAACTCCTAATGTTTGTATTTGTACTTTGCAGTTAATTTTCCATATTTTACCCGCAATTGGCAAATTCACAACTTGAAACAAACACTAATTTTTCTTCTTCTTCGATACTACCCGTTTGATGTATTTATTTATGATGTGGGGTTTGCTCTTGTCTTAAACATCTCGTAAAAATCTTAATATAAGTCAACAGAAGTTTACAAAAAATAATATTCAAGAATATAGAATTTAGTTAAACTATTATTAATATTCGGTAAGTGGTAATTGTTCGTCATTAGCTCCCTGATTTAGAGAGCTAACTAACAAAAATTCTAGATAAGAAAAATCTTCTCTATTCTGTTTATTCAACAATCCACTTAGTCAGACTTGGCTCCCATGTGGCTAATTCTTCCTCTTTAAACCAGAGACTAATTTCCCTTTGAGCAGTCTCAATTGCGTCAGAGCCATGTATCAAGTTACGGCCAATACTAATTCCATAATCACCCCTAATTGTACCAGGCTCAGAGTTTAGAGGATTAGTTGCCCCAATAATTTTTCTCGCAGACGCAACAACTCCTTCACCTTCCCAAACCATTGCTATTACTGGACTAGAGATAATAAATTCTACTAATCCATTAAAAAACGGTTTTTCCCGGTGAACATCATAATGCTGTTCAGCTAGTTCACGACTGACCATCATCATTTTCAGACCTACTAGGGTAAAACCTTTTTTTTCAAAGCGACCAATAATCTCGGCTACAAGTCCTCTTTGGACCCCATCGGGTTTAATAGCTATGAAGCTGCGTTCCAAACTGATACTCCTCAAAAATTTTCTGAATACACAATACAGATTAACCTGATTTGACGCTTTCCCCCTGAATATTTGTGTGGCAAAAA
Source organism: Okeania sp. KiyG1 (assembly GCF_014132355.1). Lineage (GTDB taxonomy): Bacteria > Cyanobacteriota > Cyanobacteriia > Cyanobacteriales > Microcoleaceae > Okeania. The sequence continues at coordinate 38,509 of NZ_BLZO01000117.1, read as the reverse complement.
ATTTTTCGGTTGAAGATTTAATTCTTGACCAAAAAATAAGGTCAATAGCCTCCCCTTGGCTGCGCCGCGAGCTACCGCTCTACAAGGGGATAAAAAAGCGGTCGAGGGATGGCGAGGTCCCCTCGCCATATCCAATCGACCAAGAGAAAATCAAGTTCAATATTTCAATCCCAATACTTTCCTGGGGAATGCTGCGCAAACAGGTAGAGGTACTGATAACTGATAACTGATAACTGATAACTGAAATGACTGGGGCACTTAATTATAGAACCCTGATAGTATCTTGATCGGCGATTCAGTTTTTTTGCCAGGAGTCAGAATTTCCTAGGTTATGCTCCGCAAACAGGAGTCAGCAGTTAGAAAGTGGAGGGAAGACATAAGGGAAAAAAGGTTGAAAAATACTCTCCACCTCCCTATCTCCCCATCTCTTTTTAAATGGATTGTATGAGAGCAAACACTACCTATAGTGTTGTGCTATAGTTTTTTGCTACTACACCTAGCGTTAATGCTTAATTATCCGAATTTACCAGTAATTAAGTTACAATTATTCCAATCTTAGTATATTAAAAGTAAAACACTTCATGGATTTACAGTCAACTATAAATCAAAATACTTCTGATATTTCAAATAACACATCATTAACTAATACTTCTAAAACAGAAATTGAGCGGATAAACCCTGAACAAAAAAAAGTATGGACTATTGAAGATAGTGAGAAATTATATAGAATTCAAGGATGGGGTAATCCTTATTTCTCAATTAATTCTGCCGGTCATATTACAGTTTCTCCTAAAGGCGATCTAGGAGGTTCAATAGACCTATTTGAACTGATTGAATCTATTCAACAAAGAAATATAGGATTACCTTTAATTATTAGATTTTCCGATATTCTCGAAGATAGAATTGAACGTTTAAATGCTTGTTTTTCTAAGGCGATCGCTCGTTATAAATATCAAAATATTTATCGTGGTGTATTTCCAGTCAAATGTAATCAAAATCGTCAATTAGTAGAAGAAATTGTTGAATTTGGTAAGCCTCATAAATTTGGTTTAGAAGCAGGTTCAAAACCAGAATTGTTAATTGCTATAGCTACCTTGAATACGACAGATGCACTAATAATTTGTAATGGCTATAAAGACCGAGAATATATTGAGACAGCAATGCTAGCTCAAGGGTTAGGAAAGAAAACAATAATTGTGATAGAACAACTAGAAGAAGTGCAGTTAGTAATAGAAGCTAGTCGAAAACTAAATATTAAACCCGCAGTAGGAGTTCGAGTAAAACTCAGCACTAAAGGTATCGGTCGTTGGGCAGGAACTACAGGCGATCGCGCTAAATTTGGTCTTGGTATTCCAGAAATAATTCAAGTTGTTAATCAGTTAAAAAATGCAGATATTTTAGATTCTTTGCAGCTCTTACATTTTCATATCGGTTCTCAAATTTCTTCAATTAGTGTAATTAAAGATGCTATTAGAGAAGCAAGTCAAATTTATGTAGAATTAGCTCAACTAGGAGCTAATATGAAATACTTAGATGTCGGTGGTGGTTTAGCTGTTGATTATGATGGCTCAAAAAGTAAGTTTTATGCTTCCAAAAACTATGATATGCAGAACTATGCCAATGATATTGTGGCAGAAGTAAAAGAAGCTTGTGAAGAGAAAAATATATTACCACCTATATTAGTTAGTGAAAGTGGCAGAGCTGTTGCATCTCATCAATCAGTTCTAATTTTTGATGTTTTAGGAGTTAGTCAAGTTCCAAAAGAAGAACCGGAAGTTGTTGAAAAAGACGAGCATTTAATTCTACAAAACCTCTACGAAACTTATCAATCTATTAACAAAAATAATTACCAGGAAGCATATCACGATGCAATTCAATTCAAAGAAGAATCTATTAGCCTATTTAATTTTGGATATCTGAGTATTAGCGATCGCGCCAAAGTAGAACAACTTTACTGGGGATGTTTTCGGAAAATTCAAGAGATATTAAAAGGCTCTGAATATATTCCAGATGATTTAGAAGAACTAGAAAAAATCATGGCATCTATTTATTACATTAATCTTTCTGTTTTTCAATCTGCTCCTGATAGTTGGGCGATTAATCAATTATTTCCAATTATGCCTATTCATAGGTTAGATGAAGAACCTACAGAAAAAGCTATATTAGCTGACCTTACCTGCGATAGTGATGGAAAAATAGAGCAATTTATCGATCTACGAGATGTCAAGTCACTATTAGAATTACATCCTCTTCAAACTCAAGTTAGCGAGAAATATTCTGAAGATTTCGCCAGTCAAACATTAGAAAATTACTCAAAAGAAATTGCTTCTAATTTTCAACCTTACTATCTAGCAATGTTTCTTGGAGGTGCTTATCAAGAAATAATGGGTAATCTACATAACCTATTTGGTGATGTTAATGTTTTGCATATTAAATTAACCCCTTCAGGTTACAAAATCGAACACGTTGTTAAAGGCGACACAATGACAGAAGTATTAAATTATGTTCAGTATAATTCTGATGGTTTAGTAGAAAGTATTCGTCGTCAAACTGAGCAAGCTTTACAAGAAGAAAAAATTACCATTAAAGAGTCAAGAATGCTACTACAAAATTATGAAAATAGTCTCAGCAGTTACACTTATTTAAGTAATTAGGGTTTGCTGAAAAAGTCTTTTTCAGGAGTAGGGGAGCGGGGAGCGGGGGAGCGGGGGAGTAGGGGAGTAGGGGAGTAGGGGAGTAGGGGAGTAGGGGAGTAGGGGAGCGGGGGAGTAGTTAGGAGAAACGAGGAATTAATTAGGAGATAGTCGGATATATTTGTCGATTGTAATTTTTCTGCTATCCCCCCTGCCTTTTATGCTAAGTTTTTGAGGGTTTTCAACTAAAAACTAGACACTTTTTTCAACCTAAAAAGGCGCTTACCTTTATCAAAAGAGTACTTTTAGATTTAATCAGCAAGCCCTAATTTAAGAGATAGTTGGATATATTTTTCCCTTAATTTTTCTGCTATCCCTCCTGACTTTTATGCTAAGTTTTTCAGGGTTTTCAACGTGATACCAGGCATTTTTTTCACTCCTTTAAATGCTTATATCATGTAAGCATTCAGCTATTAGCGGTCAGCTGTCAGCTTTTTAAAGAATGAAGTAAAAATTCGTTTAACTTATACTATATTTTCGTAAGTATTTCCTGCGGAATGCGGAGCTAACAGCTATTAGTAGTCAGCTCGAGCGCAATAAGACCCTGCTTTTAAGGACATAGTTTAAATGAATATAGACTTTAACAACTTTTGTAGTAAGATTAATTCTAGCTCAATTAATACAGCTTTAAAGCCACAGGAAAAGCAATAGCTGAAGTCCGCAGTTCCGACCACAGGAGGCTAGCTGAAGTCCGCAGTTCTGACCATAGGAGGCTAGCTGACGGCTGTTTGCGGAGCATTCCGGAGGAAATGCTTACTATATCATGTCCGTTAGTATAGGAGCGTGTATAGGGGCAAGGCAACAGTTCCGGAAAACAATAGGCAACAGGGAAATACATTTGGGTTTGCTGCTTCTATTCATGTCAAACACCTTAATGTCTAGGGCTATAAAAGCTAGGGTAATATCTACCATATTTAAGGTTTTTCCTTCTTTCTTCTTCCTTCTTCCAACTTCGGTCTTCCTTACTTTAGCTATACAATACCGATGCTACCGGACATGATATAAAACCTTTATCAAAAGGGTGCTTTTAGATTTAATCAGCAAGTCCTAATTAGGGTTTGCTGAAAAAGTAGGAAGTTCAACCGAAAAATGTAGGCCCTTGTAGAACGAAGTGTTAAACGGTTTCAGATTCCTCAACCCAACCTATTCCTTCAGAATTTCCTTTTTCCTTCTACTATAAACTGTAGAAAATTTAATGAAGGAACTTACTTATTTTTGCTGATAATAGCAAACAGTTGCTAAACCATCTAATTCACTATTATCTCCTCTCATAAAATTTTTGAGAATTAGGTTTTTAATTGTTTTCACAGTTTAAATACCTTAGAAATTGCCACTTCTTTGTGAATAATTCGGTAGTGACTTTACTGATACAATACTCTGCAAACATTGTGCAGCCAGGAAAATATTGCTCATATACTATAGTGGATATAAACTATATTCTGCTAATTTCTAAAGTATCAACTCAACAAATTAATAACTCTTATTTCAACGTTGGTTGAAGACCCGCGCTCTCCCGAAGGGGAGCGTCGGGATGTTTGCGTAGCATTCCGGAGGAAAAACCAATCAATCTTGCGGTTTTTACAAGGGTATGCTATTCTAAACAGAATTAGGCTGCTGGGCTAGCAGTGTCAGTCTGTGGAGCGACCGTAAGACCAGAAAGAGGTTTGGCCTCGGAGGCAGGTGCTACGTTAGCGCAGCTCCTCTGTCAAGAGGAAGCAGAAAGTCCTGAGCCGCGAGGTTTAGGAGTCCCGTGTTGTCGCGCCATGCGCAACGTCGGGAGGATGTCAATTCCTAGAATTCTCATCTATCTATAGAAAAGACGACACACCCTCAAAAAATTTATCAACATAATTGGGTCGCGCAACCCCGTCTTTTAAGGCGAAATATTTTTGGAGCATTGCTCTAATCCCCGTTACAAAAAAACTTCTGACTCTCTTGGTGCGCATTCCCTCTCTTGGTCGGCGTTCCGCAAGCGAGCTGGCGTCGTCGCGGGGTCCGACCGCAAGCGAGCTGGCGTCGTCGCGGGGTCGCACCGCTTCTGACTTCTGACTTCTGACTTCGTTAACAACCCTTCCTTGTTCAATACAAGTTAACCGCCATTTTCCTGCAAAATATCCTTAATAGTTTCATGTTCAGCAGGAGGATCGCAAGGGAAAGGATGACGAGTATCAGTAATTAGCCAATCAAGAGCAGCAGCTTGAAGATCAATTGAAGCTCCAGTCTTATCCACACAATAGCGACCAAATACTAACTTATCAATCAAACGAGCTCCAGGACCTAAACGAGAATACTCAAAAATTACACTGCTATCAACAGTAGCACCACTACAAATCCAGCAGTTGGGACCAATCATAGTAGGTCCAACAATTTTTGCCCCATCCTCAATCCTAGTCATACCACCAATATAAACAGGTCCTTCGATATCAACCTGATCCCAGTTGACTGCCACATTTAAGCCAGTATAAATTCCTGGAAAGACTTCCTTACCAGGGATAGAAACATTTTTCACTTGCCCCATAAGTACATCACTAATTGCTCGCCAGTAGTCTGGAACTTTTCCAATATCCACCCATTCAAAATCCATTGCCACACCATAAAACGGCGCTCCTATCTCCACCAACTTGGGAAATAACTGACTACCAATATCAAATTCCATACCAGACGGAATATAATCAAGCACTTTTGGCTCAAAAATATAAATACCAGTATTAATATCAGTACTAAGAGCTTCTTCAACTTTTGGCTTCTCTTGAAAAGATTGAATTCGCCCTGCTTCATCTGTCACTACAACACCATAACTAGAAACCAGTTCGCGAGGAATAGATTTCATAATCACGGTAGCCATCGATCCTTTTTCTTTGTGCCATTTAAGCGCTGCGGTCAAATCCAAATCTATCAAAGCATCACCACAAAGGACTATAAAAGTATCATCAAAGTAAGGATAAAAGTCTTGAATTCGCTTCATACCACCAGCAGAACCCAGTGCTTCCCCAATCAAGTTTCCATCCTCAATTCGTCCTTCAAAAGAATAAGCAATATCTACCCCAAACTTTTGACCATCACGAAAATAGTCCTCTATTTCCTTTGCTAAATGGCTAACATTGACCATAATTTGGTCAACACCATGTTGACGAAGCAACTCTACCAAAAATTCCATTACTGGTTTTTGCAGAATAGGAATCATTGGTTTAGGAATACGATAAGTAATTGGACGAACACGAGTTCCCTTACCTGCGGCCAGAATCATGGCTTTCATTTTGGTTTCCTCCACCTTAAAAATGCCAAAAATACTAAAATACTTATATCTGTGTTCTCAGCTAACACAGTTCACTCCGTTAAAATCTCAGATTAACAGAGAGAAAAGCAAAATGAGAATATTTCAATTTTCCTATTTAAAGGTAGATCGATAAGTTTTGATTTACCAATATTTTGTTTATATTTTGGCTAAACATTGAACTACTGGACACATTTTTCTAGGTGATATGTATAAATATCGGATAAATAATTTTTCTTGGATGTTTTCTAATTTTCAGCTTTCAGATATAAATTAAAGTTCCAAATTTTGAGTTTTAGTAAAGAAGGCATTAACAATTATTCTCTAAAACCGATCGCCCCTCAGAAGTAGATGATATAGTACGGATTCTAATATCTTGATAAAATTCTTCTTGAGATAACTCAACTTTAGACTGAGCAGAAAGGAGTAGTAATGCCCAAAATACACCTACTCGATCATGATTGACTTGGACATGAGTATGTTCATTTTCAGCTTTGGACTGTAATACTGAGGACCACAATTCCAAAAGGCGATCGAATTCCAGACAACCTTCACTATAATTTGGTAATTCTTCTAATAGTAACTTTTCTAGGTCACTAGCTGTATCTACTAAATTTTCCTGGTGGGCTAACTCTGCAATTGCTCTAGCTGCTTGCTCTCTTGCTTTTGAGCTAGTTTTGCGAGTCCGGGGACGTGCTTTTCTATCTTCTATAGTAGATTTGATTAGTTGTAACTGGTCGATTAATTCTTGAAGGGTGACTCGACGTTTGCGCTGAGAAGGAGCAACAGCACGACGACGCAATTGTTGTTCTAATTTCAGTGGTGTTTTTGGTGTTTCAAAAGTTTCTGCTTCTGGAATTTGGACTTCTTCAGATATTTCTGAATTTGTTTCAGATGATTCTGAATTAGCTAAGTGGTCTGCTTTTAGCCATACTAATATAGATGCGTATAAAAATGCTTGACCTGACTGAGACAAATTTGTAAAGTCATCATTTGCAGAAATATTTGACTCAGGAGTTAGTTTGCTTAAGTAGCGGTCTATTACGTCAATTACTTGAACATCCCAAGGATTAATTTCTCCCTTTTCTGCTAAGTTTGTGAGTAAAGCAATTCCTTCTGAAACGGTTTCTGAAACTTGAGGAACTCCAACTGTCATGTCTGTAGTTTTTTCCTATACTTTTATATAAATAATTCTCAGATTAACTTAGAAATTTCTTAACCTAAGAATTCGCGCTTTCTAGTAAGCGCAGGACTATTTAGGGTTTGCTGAAAAAGTCTTTTTCAGGAGTAGGGGACCCACCCTCGCCCCTCCCTCCCAGGAGGGGAGTAGGGGAGTAGGGTAGGGACGTTGCATGGAACGTCCGTACGGGAGTATTTTTTTGCCCAACTCTCGCCCAAAATACGCTCCATGCATGAGCATGAAGGGCTGAAAACCAAGGTATTTCAGACCTAAAAAGTCTAAAACCTTTACCTGTAAATGCTTTGAGATTTATTCAGCAAGCCCTATTTAGAGTAAGTGACATACTCCCACACTAGATTACAAGAATCAAATGTGGACTTCTCAGCGACTCTACTATGTAGACATTGACTGAGCTAACAAGGGATACCCCACCTCTACAATTAACAATTAACAATTAACAATTAGCAATTAATAATGAAATATTTGCCTTTGAGTTATTAATTATTCATTATTAATTACATTATTTGCTTTCGGTCATAAATCTTTAAATATCTATATAGAAGAACATTTCGATCTATCTCAGGCGATATTTCTGCTAGCTTAACTAATTATGATTTTATTTAGAAGCTTCTGCTTCAGCAGATTTCCCTGTTTCAGATACAGTTTCTGCTGCAGGTAAACTAGCTCTTTGAATCAGTTCTTCTTGATAGCGTTCCATATCTTTTTCTAATTCTTTAATGCGTTTATTTCTGCTACGAATTTCTCGCATTTCTCCGAAAGTTGTGATGGTACGTTGCACTCTTGACCACAAGTTAAATACCCATGCCAAAATAGCTCCTAACCCTGTAGCAATTACAAGTTCTACAGATAAAGGTGCTTCAAATTCAATACCTTGAATAAGTTTGATTGTAGTTAATTGGGTATTCTGTAAACTGAATATAACCAATGCTAAACAAACTAAAAAATCAGCAAAAAATTAATCGGTCTCATTATTTTTGTTTTGATTTATTTTGACAACTACCGATACTTAATTTATACCAGATAAAGTATGGATTGACAACAATATATTTGTAAGCAAAAAGCCGTCAGTTATTAGCTAGCCTCTTGCAGAGGAACTGCGGACTTCAGCTATTAATTTTGGGGAAGGTCATTTAAGTTATCAGTACCTCTGCAATAAGGAGGCTTGACCTTGGCGAATATTATCTTTTTTTATCCCCTTAAAAGGGGAGGTTTCATACCAGAATTTTTCGGTAAAAGCAATCTTTGAAATTTATAGAGAATAAAAAGTTACTTTCATTAATTAATAATAGATAATGGATAATTACCTCTGGTTAAAACCATTCTTGATTAAATATAAGGAAATATTATTTCTTCTGTTGGTCGATTGGATATGGTTAGGAAACCAATCCATCCATCGACCGCTTTTTTCCCCTTGAAAGGGGAGGCTGAGTAAGCTGAATTATTGTAAGCATTTCCTGCGGAATGCGGAGCTAACAGCGATTAGCAGTCAGCTATCAGCAAACCCTAATTATTCATTACTTCTAAGGTAAGCATTTCCTGCGGAATGCGGAGCTAACAGCTATTAGCGGTCAGCTGTCAGCTTTTTAAAGAATGAAGTAAAAATTCGTTTAACTTATACTATATTTTCGTAAGTATTTCCTGCGGAATGCGGAGCTAACAGCTATTAGTAGTCAGATCGAGCGCAATAAGACCCTGCTTTTAAGGACATAGTTTAAATGAATATAGGCTTTAAAAACTTTTGTAGTAAGATTAATTCTAGCTCAATTAATACAGCTTTAAAGCTACACGAAAAGCAATAGCTGAAGTCCGCAGTTCCTCCGGAGGAGGCTAGCTGATAGCTGACGGCTGTTTGCGCAGCATTCCGGAGGAAATGCTTACCTTCTAAGATTTAGGAAGGGGACTTTAACAGTAACTTTTATTCTGTCTCATTTCTCAATTATTTTTACCTTCCCCAAAATTAATAGCTGAAGTTCGCAGTTCCGACCATAGGAGGCTAGCTGAAGTTCGCAGTTCCGACCACAGGAGGCTAGCTGACGGCTGAATGCTTACGAATTATTTAATTAATAATTATTAATTATTAATTATTCGGTCAAAGTATCTTTCCCAAACCTTAGAAGTAATTATTTATTATTAATTGCTGTTAATGTAGTTCCGACCCAGTAAGCTATCTGACTGATAATAGCTTTTTGCCCATTATGTAGGAAATGCTTACATATATTTTATACTTTTGATGCAGTAGCTTAATTTTTTAATCTTCAAAAATTAGGCCATAAATAGTATAAAAATAAATGTTAATTAATCTATTTTTAATAATTCCTAAAGCAGGGAGTACTTGATATTTTAAAGCTATACCTAAATAAACAAATAAACCAATTAATATGGTACCTATTCCTATAGGACTAGGAACCCAAAAAACCACATCTAATGAGTTTAATTCTCCTGGATTGAATTTCCAGACAATTTCTCGATCGCTTAGATAAGTTATTGTCTCATTTTCAGTTGCTTCAATATTGCTAAAACCCCAAGGTGTAGTTAATTGAAACTCTAAATCTAATAACTCACTTGGATTAACTATAACTTTGCTACTAGATGTAGATAACTGCAAATCTAAATCAATGCTCAATTTATTCCGCAGTGCTAAAAATAAATTCTTTTGACTTACTTTAATATGAGATTCTAATTTAGGTAAATCTGCTGTAATATCCGCAGAATAATTGTCAGATTCTTGTGTATCTATAGGTTGAAAAAACGATTAAATTTTTCTTCTAATTCAGCACCATTATTAAAAGGAACTGTAACTAAAATTTCTTGAGCAGATATTTTTTGTGTTTTTCCTTGTAATTTATCAACTCTAGTTTCTATACTTTTTAACCATTCAGAAACTATCTTCCCACTAAAATTATTTAACTCATCTGCTAATTTAATATGTTGTACAATTTCACCATGGTTTTGGCTCTCAAAATTTATTCCCACTTCATATTTAACGCATCCATTCAGTAGTAAAACTGCCAAAAAACTAATCAAAATAACCTTAAGCACTTTCATACCTAAACCTCCCTTGTTGCTACACCTAAATTTTGAAATACAATACATGGCAAATAATAACTATTACCAACTAATTCAGGAAAATTGCCTATATCTACCAAATTTTGAAATGCTTCAAAAACATTACCTGCCACCATTGTATTCTTAACTCTACCCGTTATTTCACCTTTTTCTACCTTATAACCTAAATCTAAATTGACAGAAAATTCTCCTGCTAATTGATTAGATTGACCCCCTCCTAATACCCGGTCCACTATTAAACCTTCTTTTATATTACTAATCAATTCTTTTTCAGAAGCTTTCCCAGGACTAATACTCAAATTTACTAAACTAGGAGTTGGTTGAGATAGTCCATCTCGGAAACCATTGCCAGTGGACTTGCATCCACCACGAGCTGCCCATTGTTGGTCCCAATAGAAACTTTTCAAAGTGCCTGCTTCTATAAAAGTCTTGACCGTAGTTGGGATACCTTCATCATCAAAGGAACAAGCATCAGGCCCTATATTTGGGTCTTCAAAGAGAGTAAAGCGGGGGTCGAACATAGTTTCTCCCACTTTATGGGTAAGAGGGGAAGCTTTTTGTACGACAAGCTGTCCAGATAAAACAGTTTTAAATAATCTAGCGATCGCCTTTCCTACTGCTGTGGGAGTAAAAAATACGGGAAAATTTCCAGTAGTAATCTTAGCTGAATTTTCTGCCCATTGATATTTTTGGATTAATTTTTCTAGTAGTTTATTGATATCTAAGGGTAGCTCGCTTATGATATCTGAAGTAGATATTTGGAGAAAGTCTTCATTCCGAACTAAGTTACCGGAAATATTAACATTAACTAACCGATTAAACCTTTGAGCAAAAACATCAGTATTAGTCAAAATTTTAATATTTTTTGTTCTGAATGTTAAAGTCTATATTGACTAGAATATCGGGGTTATAATCATGAATCTTTTCAAGAATTTCTTGACCAGAGCTAATTAATTCATTAACTTTAGGTAAATTGCACTCTAATTCTGGGTAATTAAAATTGTATGAAGAAGCAAATTGAAATTGTGCAATATCACTAACTTTTGCTGTGTGAATTGCTGCTGCAACTAAATCTTCAATTCTAGTCAAATCTGTAGAACTAGCAAAACCTAATCTACCTTGATAAATTAATCTGAGAGCTACTCCTTGTTGAGCCTTAGTTTGTAGAGACTTTAAACAATTGTTTTCAAATTTTATTGGTGTTTCCTGAGTAGATAAATAGTAAATTTCTACAGCTTCAGCTTTCTGAATAGCTAATTTAAGAATTTCCTCTAGAGTAGACTCACTCATAGTAGACATCTGGGGAGTAGGGAAATAATTAATAATTAATAATTAATAATTAATAATTACCTCTTCTTAAAAAGAGGATTGATTCAAGAGAACTTGTTTCCTTTTTTTATCCCTGAAAGGAGAGACTTTAAACCTTAATTTTTCGGTAAAATTGGAGTTTGCTCAAGGGGGGCAACTTGTCTTTTGGCTATCCCCTACTCCTAATATCAATTACCATGCATTAATGCTTAACTTAAGTAGCGCTTCAATTATTAATTAACTAACACAAGCAGGGTCGCATTTTTGATAATTAGTACTCCAGCTAATATTAATTATTCTGATATTTACCGAAAAATTGTGGTTGAAAGCTTCCTTTTTTAAGAGGATATCTGAAAAGTTTTTGATGCTGAATTTTGCCCACCGAGCAAGCCAACCTTGGGGGAAAAGTCAATTTGCTTCTAAAAGTCCCCCAATGCGTGGGGGATGCGTGGGGGCTTGGATGTAGCAAATGGGACTTCTCAGACAACCTCTAAGGAGATAAAAATAAAAATTTTCCTTTGAGTCAATCTTATCCGTTTTAAAGGAGAGGTAATAATTAATAATTAATTATTAATTATTCAGGACTTAGGCAAAGGCACTATTTATAGAGTCAAAGTACTATTGGACAATAGTTTTGAGCGCTATATATAGCGTATCTGCGTAATATAAGTCCTATTATTAATTATTGAATACTCCCCTACTCCTAACTCAAAAACCTGTCAAATTAAAACTCATCGTAACTTTGTGCATCATCACGTTTAGAGCCTAATAATTCTAGTTGGTATACTCTAATTACTGGTTTAGAGCGATTGGCCCCTGTATTACGGTCTTGCCAGTAATCAAACTTGAGAGAACCTTTTACTCCTATCAAACTACCTTTACGAACATAGTCAGCAGCAATTTCTCCAGTTCTATCCCAAATTTCTAAATTGAACCAGTCTGGTTGGTCAGTCTTGCTAGAACGACGATTTACTGCCAAAGTTAAATTACAAACCACACTACCAGACTCAAAATATTTAACATTAGGGTCTCCACCAGCCCTGCCAACCAAAGTAACAATATTTAGACTCATACAAAAATATATTAAAAATTAAATTCCAGCCTGATTATCTACAAGAGTATCTCAAAAAGAGTGACATCTCCCACACTAAGCTGACGCTATATTGTGGGCTTCTCGTTTCTTACCGAATAATTAATAATTAATAATTAAATAATTCTGGTTTAAAGCCGACCCTTTTAAGGGGAAAAAAGCGGTCGAGGGATGGCTAGGTCTCCTCGCCATATCCATGAGACCAAGAGAAAAGAAATAATATTTCCTTATATTCAATTCCGTAGCGGTTAAAACCAGAGGTAATTATCAATTATCAATTATCAATTAATGAACTCCGGTATCCCGTCGGGAGCCATGAAGCTCTAAGGAAGTCTGGTCCCTGCCACCCTATTTTTGATATTTATCGCGACATTTAAGTCGCGGTCTATTACTATGTCCCAATGAGGACAAGAATAAGTTTTTTCATATTATTCAACAACCGATCTAATCTAACACATCCTCCGGATTCTGTCCTTATCATGTAGCACTATAAAATCAGGGACAGTTAAATTTGCTTGCATCAATTCTTGTATAGTCCTGATAGACTGAGGGGAAAAAACAGAATAGAAAACCTCAGCTATATTTATTGATAAATTATTACACAAACTTAAGATTGAATTTTGGGGGTCAAAAGTCAGTGGGTTGGATAAATCGTTTTTCTTTGTCTAGGGACATTGGAATTGACTTGGGTACTGCAAATACCCTTGTATATATATCTGGTAAAGGTATTGTTCTTCAAGAACCATCTGTGGTAGCTATTGACCAGGAGCAAAAAACTTCTATAGCAGTAGGGGAAGAAGCGAAAAGGATGCTGGGCCGAACTCCAGCTAATGTAATTGCGGTCAGACCTTTACGGGATGGGGTCATTGCTGATTTTGATACAGCAGAATTAATGCTAAAGCATTTTATTAGAAAAGTTCATGAAGGGAAAACCTTGGTATCTCCAAGAATTGTAATTGGCATTCCGAGTGGAGTAACTGGTGTAGAAAGAAGAGCTGTAATGGAAGCTGCGGCTCATGCTGGTGCGAGAGAGGTACGGTTAATTGATGAACCGGTTGCTGCTGCTATTGGTGCCGGGTTGCCTATGGCTGAACCCACAGGTAATATGATTGTGGACATTGGCGGGGGGACTACAGAAGTTGCTGTTTTAAGTTTACAAGGTACAGTTTTAAGTGAGTCTGTCCGTGTAGCTGGAGATGAATTGAATGATGCTATTACTCAGTATATGAAAAAAGTCCATAACTTGGTAATAGGGGAGCGGACTGCTGAAGATATCAAGATTAAATTGGGTTCAGCTTATCCGACTCAGGATGACAATGAGGTAACAATGGAAGTTAGGGGTTTACATTTATTATCAGGTTTGCCCAGAACTGTTACTGTTAAATCTGCAGAGACTAGAGAAAGTATGACAGAACCTCTATCAATAATTGTAGAGGCAGTTAAGCGAACTTTGGAACGTACTCCTCCTGAATTAGCAGCAGATATTATAGATAGAGGTATTATGCTAGCTGGTGGTGGTGCTTTATTGAAAGGGATAGATACTTTAATTAGTCATGAAACTGGAATTGTCACTCATATTGCAGCAGATCCACTTTCCTGCGTAGTATTGGGTACTGGTCGTGTCTTGGAGAATTTTAAACAACTTGAAAGGGTTTTTAGTGGACAAATTCGCTAAAATTCGGCTAGTGTCGCTACGCGGAAGTCAAAAGTCAAAAGTCAAAAGTCAAAAGTCAAAAGTCAAAAGTATTAACTTAGTAAGGTTTTTAGGATTTTGTAACTGGTTAGTTATTCCCGCCCTCTTCTACTAGCTAAAATTCTGCTATTTTATAGCAAAATTATAGGGATTTAGAAGGTTAATTATTTGTATTTCTTAGTTTTGTCTTTATTTATAACTCCTAATTTTTGTGGCTACTGCTATATTTGAGTAACTTACTTAAAAGTGTTCTGATGATAATAACATAAGGATATATTATTTTACAGAACTTTTGATAATTGTGAGGTATAGCAAAAGAAAGAAGAAAAAAAAGAAGAAAGAAGGAAGAAGGAAGAAGCAAAAATCTGGCGTTGTCTGAATTTTAAGCTTTTAATATGTCCTCACCTTTCCTACGACTGCTATACAAGTTTAATCTCTTTTTCCTGTTCCCTGTTACCTATTCCCTATTCCCTATTTCCTTAAAACTCTGTATCTTTGAATTAGTAAATCTTGAGATTCAGTAATAAGATTACTAATAACTCATAGTTAATTGGGATTTCAATAATCAAATATTAGCTAGTTAGGGCTTACCGATCGAATATCAAAGCATTGACAGATAAAAGCAAGTGCCTTTTTGGAGCGAAAAAAGTGCAAGACTTTTGGTTGCTCAGAAACTCATGAATTTTAGTATTTTGAGCAGACAAGGGCAGAAAAATCAGGGGACAAATATATCCGACTACCTCCTCTATAAATTCCTATTTCTCCTAACTCCTGACTCCTGACTCCTGACTCCTTATACAGAATACAGAAGTTTCTGTTTTGAATATAAATTAGTAGTAATAAAGTTTAAAGTAGTAGCAAATTTTCAGGTTTTACCAATGCAAACATTGCGTCGTCGAAGCTTAAAAATAATGAAAAAAGCTGCATTGTTAATTGTAGCAATAAGTGCAGCTTTTTGGGTTAGACAAACTCAAGGTTCTTTACTTTTTGAAATTTATCATTGGGTTAGTTTACCATTTCAACCTAGCCCTGTTCAACAAGAAGTATTAGTAAATGCTCGTATAGAAGAACTAGAAATTCAATTACAAGAATTAGAGAAACAAAATGATACTCTCAAGCAACTTTTGAATTATACAAAAACTAGAAAAACAAAAGGAATAGTAGCTCCAGTAGTGGGTAGAAGTGCAGACTATTGGTGGGAAAAAGTAACTCTAGGAAGAGGTAGTAAAGATGGTATTCAAAAAGATTTTATTGTGATGGGAACTGGTGGTGTAGTAGGTAGAATAACTAGCGTTACACCTCATACTAGCCAGGTATTATTAGTGAGTGACCCTACCAGTAAAGTTGGCGCAGGAATTATTCGCAGTCGTCAGATGGGTTTTATGAAGGGTCAGGGTGGCGATCTGGCTGTCTTAGAATTTTTTAACGATCTTCCTGATGTTAAGGTTGGTGATGTTGTATCTACTTCTGCTTATAGTCAATTATTCCCGGCAGGTTTGGCTATTGGAAAAGTTGAATCTATTAATTTGAATAATAGTCCTGCTCCACAAGCTCAGATTAAATTATCAGCACCACTTAATACTTTGGAATGGGTGACTGTTTATCAAAATAAACAGGGTGAAACAGACAAGTAATTCTTTTTGGTGTTGATGTTTCTTTATAGCACTAAGTATTTTGGCGTTTGACAGTAAATTTGGGTTGTAAGGGAACAGAAGAATGTCAAAAGTGTATTTGTGTAGCCCTATAGTTGTCTACCTTAAAGTTAGTTGGTTATACCAAGCGTGATAAATGTTTGCGACAAATTACTATGCTTTTTATTAGGAGTCAGGAGTCAGGAGTCAGGAGTCAGAATGAATGGCTTGAATACCAGTTTTGAGCTAGGAAATTATCTTTTTTGTCAAAGGGACATCTCCTGTCAAGTCTTTTAATCGCACTTATTATTAGTAACATTCTTTTTTCATCCACCGTATTCTTGTCTGTTTTTAATAAACGTGAAAAGCTTTTGATTATTATATTTATTACTCAAGAGAAGCTGTACTACTTTAATTGTGCATAAAATATCTAGAAATTAATAAATAGGAATAAAGCTTTTCAATTATTGATAAAAAATTGAAAAATAGGCTGAATTTAAATATAGACCAGGAAAACTTTTATAGATAATTTTTATAGTAAGTATATAGTATCAATTACTGCAAAGGTACTGATAACTGATAACTGATAACTGATAACTGATAACTGATAACTGATAACTGATAACTGATAACTGATAACTGATAACTGATAACTGATATTACCAATCCCATAAAACCAAAAAAAATCTGTTAGTTAAACGTTGAACAATCAACTTATTCCTCAACAACGTTCAAATTATTAAATTTACTTTCTTAATTCAAATGTATAATATCCGTCAGCAAACTATTTTAAAATCACTAATCACTATTACTTCTGTACTACTTTGCGCATTATTATTGTTCACCCGTATTCCAGGAATGGAGATTTTTGGCATAGGACCTAACTGGTTATTAATTTGGGTGGTTGCTTGGAGTAGCCAGAGTTCAATTATAGAAGCTTTAGTTGCCGGCTTAGTTTTAGGATTAATTCAAGATAGCATCACAGCACCCTATCCCACTCATATTATTCCTTTAGTTTTTGCAGGATTTGTAACAGCATTTTTGCAGAAGCAACGCTTTATTCAGGAAGATTTTATTTCCATAGCCTTAGTAACATTTATTCTGGCTATTATTGGAGAAACTTTTATAGCAATTCAGTTAGGATTAATGGGCAATCAAACCTTTGGAGAAATTTGGGTGCACCACAAACAAATTGCTTTGGGTTCTGCTGTTATTAGTAGTCTTTGGGCTCCTGTTATTTATTTTCCTCTCAGTCAATTGTGGAAACCTTAAGATAACTAAGTAGTAGGTTTTAAATTAGACATTTCCAATAAGAAAAAATTAAATCAATTATCACACTCTTATTTATCAATTCTTTCCCCCTACTCCCTACTCCCTACTCCCTCTTTTTTGGAGATGTCTATTGAAATAAACTATATATTGATATTGTTAAAATTATAAATTCAAAAAAGTAGCTGTCTATGCTAAAAAGTACAGATTTTGAAAATCAGCCAGAAATCAACCGAGTCAAAGTACTCAGTGAAGCACTACCTTACATTCAAAAATTTGCAGGTCGTAAAATAGTCGTCAAATATGGCGGTGCGGCCATGAAAGATAGTAACCTCAAAGATAAAGTAATTAGGGACATTGTACTACTATCTTGTGTGGGTATACGTCCAATTGTGGTTCATGGTGGTGGCCCTGAAATTAACTCTTGGTTGGGCAAATTAGGAATTGAACCACAATTTAAGGATGGTTTGCGAGTTACTGATGCGCCCACAATGGAAGTAGTAGAGATGGTATTAGTGGGAAAAGTTAATAAAGAAATTGTTTCTTTAATAAATCAAGCTGGTGGTCGTGCCGTGGGTTTGTGTGGCAAGGATGCGAACTTAATAAAAGCACGTCCTGAAGGAAGAGAAGGTATTGGTTTTGTTGGGGAAGTCAGCAACGTCAAAATAGATATCTTACAATCCCTAGTTGATGATGGCTATATTCCCGTAGTATCTAGTGTAGCTGCAGATGAAAAAGGACAAGCTTACAATATTAATGCAGATACTGTTGCGGGTGAAATTGCTGCTGCAATGGATGCAGAAAAGTTGATTCTCCTTACAGATACAGCCGGAATTTTGGAAGACTATCATAATCCAGATAGTTTAATTGTTAAGTTAGATATCCAGGAAGCTAGACAATTGATTGAAAAAGGAATTGTATCTGGTGGGATGATTCCGAAAGTAAATTGTTGTGTGCGGAGTTTAGCTCAGGGAGTTCGAGCTGCCCATATTCTTGATGGCCGAGTTCCCCATACACTTTTACAGGAAATCTTTACAGATTCTGGAGTTGGTTCAATGATAGTAAGTAGTTTGGGACTTAATAACTTTTAACTAGGGAACAGGGAACAGGGAATAGGGAACAGGGGAAAAACATTTCCCTGTCTAAGGTTGATCATCTAAAGTAGAATCCTCAGTTGCAGAAGCAGGAGGAATATCTGTGTAGAGATGGCTTTGAGCGACATTTTTATGAGAAGATGATAGAGAATGCTTTGATGGCCTCCCCGTATTTTCTTTTGTTTTTGGTTTTAAATTAAATGTTTTCCAGGCTACCTTAATACCAGTAAAAATACTTTTTGTTGTAGTTTGAACTTCCTTGGTTTGTTGGCGAACATTACCAAGACTTTGATCAACTTGCTTAACAATTTCTCCAGCACTTTGTACACTATCGTTAACATCATCAGTTAACTCACTAATTTCTAAGCCAGTGAGACGAATTGCTTCTAAAGTAGGTGGTAGTTCACGAGCTAGGATGTCAGCTAACTTTTCTAGACTACGAGCAGCTCTTGCTAATGCCAACATTGTAGGTAAGGTGACAATTAATACAGTAGTGAGGCTCAATGCAACCAGGAAAAGGGACAATGCTAGCCAAAACAAAGGGTTGTTCACAAATATTTCGCCTAAACAGGGGAATGATAACTTCCTATTCCTGGATAATATTAGCAATAATAAGCGCTATTGTAGAGTATTTTAAGATTAAAAAAGCTTATTGTTTTAATTTTCCCTGTTTATAACTACTGAAACTTCAGAGTTTTTTGGTTCTAGTTGAGATAACATTTCTTTCTCTTTTTGACTAGCTTCTAATCCAGCAGCGATCGCCTCTCTTAGTCTTTCTAAAGTTTCTTCCCAAGAATTAGTAGTAGATCCTGAAAAACGGTCTGTTTGAAATTTGACACTGGTAGACAAGTCTGTTACAAGTTGAGGAATAGCTGATGCAGATTTTTTCACTAACTGTCTTGTTTTTTTGCCCGTTCTAGGAGCTATTAATAAGCCTGTTAATGTACCTATGGCTGAACCTAGCAGTAGACCACTGATAAATAGTCCAGATTTTTTGTTTGACATACTTAATATAAATATATTTCTAGAAGACTTCTTTATCTAAATGTTGGCATTTATACCCGCGCTCTCCGGCCTGTGGGAGCGGAGGGATGGGAATGCCAATCAATTTTGCGGTTTCACACAGAATATGTTAGAATGTAAACCTAGAATTAGCAAGCAGTAAATGGTTGAAAAAGCTTACAAGTTTAGGTTCTATCCTACTCCAGAACAGGAAAACCTGTTGCGTAGAACATTGGGTTGTGTGCGCCTAATCTACAATAAAGCTTTAGCTGCGAGAACTCAAGCTTGGTATGAAAATAAAGAGCGAGTAGGGTATAAGCAAACTTCTGCTATGCTGACGAACTGGAAAAAACAAGAAGATTTAGATTTCCTCACACAAGTCAGTAGTGTTCCACTACAGCAAGGTTTAAGACATCTACAAACAGCTTTTCCTGCGGAATGCTGCGCAAACACTAACTTTTTTAGTGGACGTGCCAAATATCCCAACTTTAAGAAAAAGCGTCATGGTGGTAGTGCAGAATTTACAAAGTCCGCATTTAAGTGGAAAGATGGTCAAGTCTCAGATCGCTAAATGTGCTGAACCATTGCCTATAAGATGGAGTAGGCAAATACCTCAAAACTGTATACCAAGTACAATTACCGTAAAACTTGACCCCAGTAACAGATGGTCAGTGTCCCTTAGGGTCAATGACCCTAGAGATTTAAAGCTGAACCCAATAACTAAACAAATAGGAATTGATTTAGGAATTACCAGTTTAGTTACTACCAGTGATGGAGAAAAAATTGCCAACCCAAAGAACCTCAACAAGTTACACAAAAAACTTAGGTTAGCGGGGAAGTATCTATCTAGAAAAACCAAGGGGTCTAATAACTATCAAAAGGCCAGGCTGAAAGTAGCTAGGATACACGCCAAGATTAAAGATTCAAGAGAAGACTATACCCATAAGTTAACCACTCAAATAATCAAAGAAAACCAATTGATTGTAGTGGAAGATTTAGCGGTAAAAAACATGGTCAAGAATCATAACCCACCCCCATCCCCTCCCGGGAGGGGAGCAAGAGGGGTGGGTAGTGATGCCAACTGGGGAGAATTAGTTAGGCAATTAGAATACAAAGCAGAGTGGTACGGTCGTCAATTAATTAAGATTGACAGGTATTTCCCTAGTTCTAAGCGTTGCTCTAATTGTGGTCATGTAGTGGAGAAATTACCTCTAAATATTAGAGAGTGGGATTGTCCTGAATGTAGTAGTCACCATGACCGCGACATAAACGCAAGTATAAATATTTTGGCTGCGGGACTCGCAGTGTCAGTCTGTGGAGCGACCGTAAGACCTGAAGGGAGCAAATCTCGTTTATGCGGGTGCTAAGAAACAGAAAGCCCCTAACAGTAATGTCAGGGAATCCCGCGCTGTCTCCTAAGAGCAGTGTCGGGAGGATGTCAATATCAATCATATCTAAATTTTTGAAAGAGGACTCCCATTATCATCGCTCTTATTTGACGGTAAGATTTGATGGTGAGAGTGTCAATATATTTAGTGCAGGATGGCGGAAATAACAGACCAGTTACAAAATCCAAAAACAATTACAAATCAATACTTTTAACTTTTGAGTTTTGACTTCCGCGTAGCGACACTAGCGCCAAATTCTACAGAAACGATGCCAAATGGTTCTGAGCAACCACAGCATGGCTATAATTTGTTTAACCTGTTGAACTTGTAAATCCAGTTGTTTATATAGTTGTCGTAGTTGATTTATTTTCTGCTGGTGAAGTTGGAAAAATTCAGGTGTTTTATCAAGTACCTTACTGGTACAAATATTTATCAAATTGAGAGTTTGTTCTACTTGTAGCAATATTTGTCTAACTCTCCAAATTTTCCAAGCTAGGTAAAAACAAAAAATTGAGATAACAATATTTAGTTCAATTACTAACCACAGCATTTTTCACTTCACCGAACAATCTAGAGAATAACTCAAACAAAAAGTCCAATCAGAATCAAAACTTATCAAAATAATATGGGCCCCGCAACCCCGCCTTTTAAGGTGCAATATTTTTGGAGAGTTGTTCACGCATCCCCTACTTCCCCTCCCAGGAGGGGTTAGGGGTGGGTTAACTTCTGACTTCTGACTTTGTTAAGATGTCCCCTAAAACTCTTATATTGGACCGACACATCTAAAATGGAGTAGGGGAGATTGAATATTGAAGTAATTATAGAGTTATCAAAGTATATTATCAGGACTTACGCAAAGACACTGTGTATAGAGTCCAGTAACTATTGGACAATAGTTATTAGTACTATATATAGCGTATCTGCGTAAGTCCTAATTATATCAAATCCACTCGGATTTGGTATCAAAAAATGTTCCATTAAAGCGTCATTGTCAAATCTTTCTCGATCTCCCCATCTTTCTGGTCAAGGTTTTGATAACTCAAGGTTTTAGACGTGAAATAATTTCCGGAAATTACTGTAGCGTCATTTCAGTTATCAGTTATCAGTTATCAGTTATCAGTTATCAGTTATCAGTACCTGAAGTCAGAGGCTTGAAATATTGAACTTGATTTTTTTTCATCCCCTTTCTTGTAGAGCGGTAGCTCGCGCCGCAGCCAAGGGGAGGTTTGAGACCTTATTTTTTGGTCAAAGTTTTGAGCCTATAAAATATGACTTTTGACTTTTGACTTTGTTTCTGATTATTTGCATAGGGAAAAATACTACTATGAAATTTATTAATCCCAAGGTGGATTATGCTTTTAAAAAAATCTTTGGTTCCCAGCAAAGTAAAGAGATTTTAATCAGTTTTCTGAATGCAATAATTTATGATGGAGAAAAAACAATTGAATCTTTGACAATTGTCAATCCTTTTAATCCTGGTCAAATTATCGGTAGAGGCGAATGGTCATTCGCCCCTACTTTGGATATAAAAGCTGTCCTATTTGATGGTTCTATTGTAATTATTGAAATGCAGGTGGCACGAATGACTGCTTTTAATAAGCGGGTGGCTTACAATTTGGCTAAAGCTTATGCTAACCAGTTAGATAAAGGGGAGAATTATCCTCTACTAAATCCGGCGATCGCTCTGACAATTACGGATTTTATTCTGTTTAAAAAGACTGATGATTTTATAAATAAATTTGTGTTTCAGTAGGAAACTAAAAAGTTTAAATGCTTGGAAAAAGAATTGCGTTTAATTTTTGTGGAATTGCCGAAATTTAAAAAAAGTTTGTCACAGTTGAAGAGTTTGACAGATAAGTGGATTTATTTCCTGAAAGAGGCGGCTAGTTTTGATGAGATACCAGAGAGTTTAGGGGAGGTTGCGGAAATAGAACAAGCTTTAAATATTGCTAATTTTATTCATATGAGTCCAGAGGAGTTAGAGATAGTAGAAAACCGAGGGATAGCGATGCAAGATGAAAGAGGACGGATAGCTTATGCAGAAGAACAAGCACGGCTTAATCAAACTATCGCTCTAGTAAAACTGTTAATAACTCAAAGTTTTGGAGAGGCTTCTGAAAAGATTAGTAGTCAGATAGAAAGTTTACCTTTGGCAGATGTGGAGGATTTGGTGAAGGTATTTTTAAGTTTTAATAGTTTGGTAGATTTAGAAAGTTGGTTACAGGAACGTTTGAGGTCTTAATTGAGTGAGGTGATCGCTCATTGTCTCATCCCGTGTCGAACTCGCTAACATTACTTACTGTGTGAAATAAAGATTTTTTGGGATATCGGTGCTGATAACTGATAACTGATAACTGATAACTGATAACTGAAATAGGCGAGTCGCATTGAGGAATACGCTCGCCGTTGGTTGATTTGGGTTAGGAGTGGAGTTTCGAGAGTTGAGTTAGGAGAGGTTGGGGAGAGAGCGATGGATTTCCATCCTAGCTACTCACCTTTTTCATCTCTCCACGGCGAGTCGCATTGAGGAATGAGATCGCCGTTGGTCGATTTGGGAAACGTAGTGGTGTTCAGAGAGTTTAGTAAGCAGAGGTAGGGGAGGGAGCAACCGCCCCGTTACCACACCAGATCGGGGTTTTGACGAGCCCACCTATCAATGACCCTTGTTCTACACTCTTCACGGCTCATCCCTTTCTTGTTTGCGACCGCCCTTGCTGACTCGGTCCTAGAGATTTGTTGAGTGCTTTAGATTATTTTTCCCACAACATGGAAGCTGGTTCTATTACCACCTACACTCCATGATCATGTTCGTGTTCGTTTTCTCTGGTCGCACTATATTTCACCGGTGCTGGGTTATCTGTTCCATAATAGAACGCACCCGCATCGCATAATAACAGGTGGTCTTCGCCTATCTCCTCTTCCTCTAGGAATAACTCATATACCTTATTGTCATCAATGGTAATACTCACAGGGAATGTAGGGAGCGCACGAGAGCCGATAAAACTAGCACAGTTCACTGTGACTACAATATCATCATCTCTTTTATTCTTCCGCTGGAAGTGAAAGTGATTGTATGGCCTTTTCTCGAACAACTTTCCCGACCTATCGCAATTAATTGTACCATTAGGCAAAAGCTCCCTTACCGAAAAAGCCTTGGCATCAGGGACATACAATGATATCAACAAAGTAATTGAAATTGCAAAGCAAACTAACGATCTAACTATCTTCATTTTTCGCCTCCAAGCGCATCTTTATCTACTTGTTAAGACGTTTTTTGTCTTCTTTTTCTGACGCATATAACTACTGCGATTATGTCTCGCACTCATAGGCACCATGCTTTTGCCCAACGGCATTCCATTTTTCTTCTGCCCTCTCTCCCATACATCCTTCGCTCACACATTACTCTCGGTCTACATTTTTTTTGGTCCACTCTCGACTCTGCCTATCTGGGTCCGTGCTACCGGGTTCGGGGAACCAGGTACTTACATTGGGCTTTTTTCCTTCCTCATGCCTCGGCCACTATTCCTTTTTCTTTCCTTCTGCCATTGCCCTCCCATGCCCCAACGGTATCACGAACGTCCCATTCCTTCCCGTGGGGGGGATTTATAGAGTGATCATCAAACGGCAACCGCCCCACCTCTCATCCCGTATCAAAGTTCGCTACAAAACTACCACAATCAACGAAATCGCATACTTTCAACAGAAGCAATTCTGCCTGCATTGCCAGTTTTAAGCCGATCGCCCCCACCATCTCCACCAATCTAGCCCCCATCACCCATCGCCACCGTTCACCGTTCCTGTTCCCCTTAACCTGGAACCGAGGAAAAGACCTTGAGCTATCTGGAACATCAAAAAATCTTCTAATGACAACACCCACCATGTCAAGAATAGAACAAAGCCTCCCTCCTGACCGTCTACACCAATTACCCACAGAACCCTTGTGCCCAAAACTGTTTTCTGGATCGATAACCTCTCCAATTAAACACGTCGCCAACATCTCCCGCCCCCACTCAGATAATGGGGCGTTCTCCCAAACATCCCTCCTCCAAGTCAATTCCATAGTAGAAGGAGACAACACTCCTGGCAATATCGGCCGTAGCTCCTTCTCTCCACAAACCCTAGCAACATCAGAAATATCCTCTCCTACTACCTCAACAGACTCCAAACATTCCGCTACATCCACATCAACTCCTGCCGATACTCTCACCGCATCCGGTATCATAACCTCAACCCGTTCCCGGGACTCCACCGGACTCTCCACCATCTCTAGTTTTTCCACCGCTTCCACAAAAGCTTCCTCTGTTTCCCTCCTTACCACCGCCATCTCATTCTCTTTCAAAACTTCATGGGACCTTCTCAACGGTCTTTCCTCTTTCTTGGGTAGAGACTGCGATATTTTTCCTGCCTCCACCTGGGACATGATAAAATAGTCGCTCAACTTCTCCTTCAACTTTTTCCGTGCTTGGGAAATGCGCTTGTAAACACAATCTATTGAAATTCCTTGCCGCTCGACAATTTCCTGATAAGAAAGCTCTTCATAAAAATGTAAAATAAAAGTTTCCCGCATCCGTTCGGGCAAAGAAGCGATCGCCCGTCGAATCACCACTGACCTCTCATTCTTCTCCAAAACCTGCTCCGGCAACTCCACTGCCGACGCTACCCCCATTTCTCCACTATCACCAACCCACTCTATATCATCAACACCCACGGCTCCCCGATAACGTTTCCGGATGAGATCCAGACATAAATTGCGAGTCAGAGTCATCAACCAAGCTGGCAAATTAGCAATTTTCCCCGCGAACTTGCGCACCATATTCAATGCTTTCAGCATGGCCTCACTCAGAGCATCCTCTGCATCTGAATGGTTACACTTCATCAACCTCAGACAGCAGCGATAAAGTCGGTCTCGATGCTCGCACCATACCTGCCAAAACTCCTTTTCTATATCGTCTTTCTCCAATTTATGAGGATTTCTGCCTTTTCCTGGAGTGGCTGCCACAGGAGCGGGAGTCAAGGTTGCTAACATAGCCATACTTCCTGCTTCTTCAGTAGTGTCACCACCAGGGTTCGGGTTTGTTAATTTCCCTTTTTCCTCGGCCTTGAGATGAACCATAGATTAATTAATTTGGGGTATTTAAAGTGTTTTAAGTGTTTTAATTTTGCTGCAACACGACCGGATAGCTACCGTGATGTCAACGTCAAGTGCTTAAGTATTTTTTTATAAATAAAGATAATTATTTTTAATATTTACTTTGCCCTAGTCAAAAGTAAAAAATAATCCCTGATTAAGTTTGAGCATTTATTTTGGTCAAAATTAATCGTGATTTGCTATAAAATTTTTGATAAACATTCTTAAATTTGCCAGCAAAACATGACAGCGAGTCGCATTGATGAATATGCTCGCCACTGGTGAATTTTAGTCAGAATTGGAGTACCCAGGGTTGAGTTACAAGAGGTATGAGAGAGGGCGATCGCCCAGTTACCAACCGATCCCAAGGAAAATTATTCGTTTATCTGCATCCACTCACTAACAAATCAAGACTATCTAAAACATTTTTAAACTCTTGTGGAGTGGTATTTGGAAAGGTATTTGAATCAAAATAACCACTTGAACAACGTGTGAGATTTCCTTGTGGTATATCGTTTACTTTGATACTAATAAAAGTAACAAACACATTACCCGGACGAGCTACTTGACCTTGATATTGAGTAGGTACGCCTAGATGAATATGGGTTGGAGGCACGTTTGCTGGATAATAACTATTAGCTTGACTAGGTCTAGAAAACTCTGCATTAGTTAATTCTATAATTGGTTTTTGCAAGACATTAGCAGCGAAAACTTGTGAAGGAAACGTCATACTCAGGAGAAACGCTACTATTAATCCAACTAGAACTTTTTGAGACCACTGTTTAAGCTTTTCTAGAAACATAATCTACCTTTATCTTTATTGTTGAACTAAAGACAAAACCACAAGAAACTTTCGTAAGGACTTACCGAATAATTAATAATTAATAATTAATAATTAAATAATTCTGGTTTAAAGCCTCCCCTTTTAAGGGGAAAAAAGCGGTGGAGGGATAGCGCCGTTCGGAGTGGCTCTGATAAGAGCGGGTCTCCTCGCCATATCCAATGGACCAAGAGAAGAAATAATATTTCCTGATATTCAATTCCGTTACGGTTTTAACCAGAGGTAATTATCCGTTATCCATTATCAATTATCAATTAATGAAGCAGAGCTACTATTCCTGGACACGGCCTACTTTAGGCCACAGGCAGTATCTAAAGTTAGCTATGTAAGTCCATTCTTGTAAGTCAAGTCGATTTATAAGTAAGACGTTTAATCTTCTTATTTATGACTTTTTTTTGTGTTTTAATTTAAAGGAATAGGGAATAGGGAATAGGGAATAGTAAACTGTTAAAGGGTTTTCGGTGCTCAAATGCTCCGCTAACAGGGTTGAGAAATGTCAAACACCTTAATGCGTAGGACTATAAAGGAATAATAGGGGTTAGAATGCCAGACATTACTGAGGGGCGGGACGAATATAAGTGGAGTGGATATCCTACCTGCCCAAAAATATAAGGAACAGGCAAGATCCCCATTCCACTTCCACAAAACTATTAAAATTATCCTGCATTTATGCAAGGGCGAATGCCAGGAGGCGGACTTGAACCGCCGACACGAGGATTTTCAGTCCTCTGCTCTACCAACTGAGCTATCCCGGCTTTTTTTTCACTGCTTAACTATACTAGCAGACTAAATATAATTTTGACAAGTACTTTTGGATTTTTTTTTATTAAGTCAGGAGTCAAGAGTCAGGAGTCAGGAGTCAGGAAAAATGGGAACTACAGAGGAGGTAGGAGTCAGGAGTTAGAATAAATGGGAATTGATAGAGGAGGTAGGAGGAAAAATTGTCCCTCAAAAGTAAGAATTAAAGTAAATCAAAAGTCATAATTTAAGTAATGAGATGACTGGAGGTACTGTCAACGAAGTCAGAAGTCAGAAGTTAGAAGTCAGAAGTTAGATAGAGGGGAGCCATCGGTAGGGCGACGTACAGAAGTTGTTTTTGTAATGGGGATTTGATCTTGCCTCCAAAAACATTTCGCCGGAAAAGGGGGGGTTGCGCGACCCAATTATTTTGATAAAGAATAACTGATAATACCAATTTTAAATAACAATGTTACAAATGGTTTCAAACTGCATAGGTAAATAATTTCCTGAAATTACTTTAGGGTAAAAGTTTTGAGGCTATAAACCTATAAAATCTTACTTTTAACTTTTGAATGCATGACTTTTGACTTTTAAATTTTGACTTCCGTGAAACGGTATGACTTTTATTTCTTTTAACTATGCTCTATTCCTATTAATAGTGTTGGGACTTTATTGGTCAATGCCACGACAGTCTTGGCGAGTGTTTGTCCTCTTGGTTGCTAGTTTATTTTTCTACGCTACTATTCAACCTCAATATATTCCATTACTATTAATAATTACCCTATTAAATTTTTACCTTGCTCAAGCTATTGGGGAACCGAAAGATTGGCGTATTGCTAATAAACAATGGAACCGCCGTCGCTTGCTATTATTGTGGTTAGGTATAATCTGCAATATCTTACTTTTATTAAGTTTCAAATATATACCTTTTTTATTAAATAGTATTGGCATTATCTACAATATACCTAATATTTTAGAAACTGCTAATTGGGTTGATAGTAATGTAATTGCACCATTAGGTTTAAGTTTTTTCTGCTTTGAATGTCTTGCTTATCTAATTGATGTTTATCGAGGCGCTCCATCAGCTTCTTCTTTATTAGAATTTACATCTTATAAGTTATTTTTTCCGAAACTTATTTCTGGTCCGATAACTCGTTATCATTATCTGCAAAATCAGTTAGGAATGGTTGGGAAAAAAACTACTCAAGCTTTAGTGAAAACTCCTGCTTTAAAATTACCAACTTTAGAGCAAATAACTGAAGGAGTTTGGTTAATTGCGACTGGGGCTGTTAAAAAAGCTTTAATAGCTGATAATTTAGGAATTTTTGTAGACCTGAGTTTTAGTAATTTACAACGTGCTGGAAGTGGCGATTTATGGTTAGCAACAATTGCTTATGGGTTACAACTTTATCTGGATTTTAGTGCTTATGTTGATATTGCCCGTGGTAGTGCTTTTTTAATGGGTTTAAATTTGCCACAAAATTTTGATTTTCCTTATTTCAGCACAAGTATTGCAGAATTTTGGCGAAGGTGGCATACAACTTTGGGAGATTGGTTGAGAAACTATTTATATTTTCCTTTGGGAGGTTCAAGGGTAGGTTTATTTCGGACTTGTTTGAATTTGTTAACTGTGATGTTAATTGCTGGTATTTGGCATGGTGCTGCTTGGGGATTTATTGTTTGGGGAGTTTTGCATGGTTTGGCATTGGTAGTTCATCGATTAATAGAGGCAATTTCTCAACATTTTAAGGTGAAAAAAGTATGGGAAAGTTTGCCTGGAATTTTCATCAGTTGGTTGTTAACTCAGAGTATGGTTTTTGGTGCTTGGATATTTTTCCGACTGCCGAATTTAAGGGATTCTTTTTGGGTGTTTTCTCATTGGTGGAATTATGATGCTGATGTTCAATTTGTGGATAAGGTTTATTTGGAGGCGATGGGTTTAGAAAGGTTGCAGTTGGTATGGTTAATTTGTGGAGTTGTGGTGGCAATGGGGATTAATTATTGGTTTCATCGTGGTCTGAAGTTACAGTTAAATTGGCAGTTGAAAGTTTTGTTAGTGCCTGTATTTTTGTTTACTGTTTGGTTGTTGGCACCGGAGGGTTTGCCTTATATTTATTTTGATTTTTAAAGAAGGAAGAAGGAATAATTCAAAATTTAAAAGTCAAAAGTCAAAAGTCAAAAGTTAGAGGGAATAATTCAAAATTTAAAAGTCAAAAGTCAAAAGTCAAAAGTTAGAGGGAATAATTCAAAATTTAAAAGTCAAAAGTCAAAAGTTAGAGGGAATAATTCAAAATTTAAAAGTCAAAAGTCAAAAGTCAAAAGTTAGAGGGAATAATTCAAAATTTAAAAGTCAAAAGTCAAAAGTCAAAAGTCAAAAGTTAGAGGGAATAATTCAAAATTTAAAAGTCAAAAGTCAAAAGTCAAAAGTTAGAGGGAATAATTCAAAATTTAAAAGTCGGAGGGAAGAGGGAAGAAGGAAGAGGGAATAAAAGTTGAATAAAAATGATACAGCAGTTTCCGAAGTTATGAAGTACAACTAATTGAAGTGAATGTTTTTTACCGAATAATTAATAATTAGGGCTTGCTGATTAAATATAAAAGCATTGACATATAAAAACTTTAGCCTTTTTGGAGTCGAAAAAAGTGCATCTGTTTCAGTCTAAAACGCTCAAAAAGTTAGTATTTTAGGCGCATAGTTAGACAGAAAAATCAAGGGACAATTCTTACTTCTACCTCCTCGCTCCCGACCCATTTCTCCTGTCTTCTCCTCCCCTCCTGGGAGGGGTTAGGGGTGGGTTAAAAGACTTTTTCAGCAAACCCTAATTAGACATCTTCAGAAAAGAGTAGGGACGTTGCATGCAACGTCCCTACATAGTAGGGGAAAATAATTGATAATTTCTGTGCGATAATTGATTTTATTTATTTTTTATTAAATGTCGCTTTTCGGTAAAGATTTATATTTGGGTACTTACTGATTAGCCATTGATAAAAGCTAAGATATCACCACCATAAGACAAATAGTTATAATTGTATTTTTCCAAGAGTGATTTTGCTAATTTTTTCTCATCATTAGAAAGATGCTTCTGCTCATACATGATAACACAGGGTTTATATCTCAAAAAATCAACTTGCGATAGTACTTTATAATCAAATCCTTCTGTATCTATATGAAGAAGGTCTATTGCTTCAACGTTATTTCTATCAAAGATTTCTTGCATAGTTATAGTTTCGATATCTTCTTCAATAATGTAAGGTTCAAGCTTCCCTTGAAGATGTTTAAGTATGTGATTTCTATCAAAAGAACCCAATTGGTCATACCATTCTGGTAGACCTCCTAATTCTGTTTTTGCTTCCTCACAAACATAATAGAATTTCTGAAAACCTCTTTGGGTGGATATAGCAATCTTTTCAAAAATAAATCGTTCAGAATTGTTATAGTTCTGTTTTAATCTCTCGAAAAGAAAAGGAATAGGTTCAATAAATATGCCTTTCCAATTTGTATTTTTGATAACCAAATCCCGAATGGGGTCTCCATGAAACCCATCATTCGATCCAACTTGCACAAAGAAAACAGAATTTTTATGCCTAATATGTGTCCAGATTTGCTTTTGTATTTTTCTAAGTCTTCTGTTGCTGTTGTATTGTATCTTCAGGTTTCTGTACCTGTTTAATGCTTTGCGTAATGGCTCGTATACTGCAGGATATCTGCTAAGTGTACTTTTTATACTTTCATACATATCAAGATTTTCCTATTCAATGGGGTTTAATAACTGCTCGACATAATCTACAGCTATAATTCTATAATTATAACTCTTGCAAGGTTCTTAATTTTAGCTTCATGGTTGTAGGAAAACACGATTACTTCAGGGGTTAAAGCAATTAAATTATTAAACTATAGTAAAAATTAACCATGATTTATATGCTTGATTTCAAGAATTAACAACGTAAGCATTTCCTACGGAATGCTGCGCAAACAGCTCTTAGCAGTCTAGCACTTCCCTGCGGGATGCGCTCGCATTCAGCAAATAATGAATAATTCCTTACTCAGGTTGAATGAGCGTACCTTGGTAGTAACTTTTAATTCTCTCTCAATTTTTCAATTGCTTTGACCTCCTACTCTCATAAATAGCTGATAGCTGATTCAAAATAACTATAATTGCTGATAGCTGACTGCTAATAGCTGAATGCTTACTTTATATTTAATCAGCAAACCCTAATTATTAATTATTAATTATTAATTATTAATTGTTGAACTATTCCCTTTATTTAATATGAACACCAATCACTCCAACTACCTGCATAAAGTTTTCCTGTGTTAATATCTGCCATTTTTAACGACCATAAATTTACACAAGCAGTCACACCAGAACCACAATAAACAATAACTTCCTCAGCATTTTTAACCTTTTCCCATCGTTGAATTTGCTCGTCAACTTTTGCCAGAGAATTTTCATCAGTAACTTGTTTCCAAGGATAATTAACCGCCCCAGGAATATGACCAGCAATAGGGTCAATAGGTTCGTGTTTTCCTAAGTAGCGATCGCTATCTCGTGAATCAACTAATACTACTTCTGGTAAATCTTTTTTGGCTTTAACTGTTTCTATATCTACTACCATTTTTGATTGAATTTGGGGTTCAAAGAAACCTGCTTTTGGGGTAGAAATTTCATTAGTAATTGGATATTTTTTTTGCCACTCAGAAAAACCGCCATCTAAAAGAGCAATTTTTTCATGGCCCATGTATGTCAATAACCACCATAGACGGGAGGCAAAGGCAAAGCGAGAATCATCATAAGCAACAATTAGAGTTTCTCGGTATTTAACGCCTATATTTGCTAATTTTTGGGCTAGTTTATGAGGATCGGGTAATGGGTGACGCCCGCCATGTTTTTGTACTGTGCTGGAAAGGTCTTGGTTAAGGTCTAGATAGAATGCGCCAGGGATATGAGCATCTTGATATTCTTTCCTGCCTAATTCTGGGTCAGCTAAAGAAAAACGACAGTCGATGATGATTAGATTTGGGTCATTAAGATGGTCTACTAACCACTGGGGAGAAATAAGCAAATTTTTATTGGTCATATTTACTAAATTAAATCAAGTTTTCTTCTTCTGGCATAAAATTTCTCAGTCAAATAAAATACATCGGATTAAAATCCGACTCCTCACCTTTCATCCATCGCTTAAAAAACGATGGCTTTCATGCTCCCGTATTATTTAGGTAAGTGTGAGCTACACTGCTGTAGATCCCCCCTAACCCCCCTTAGAAAGCATAGCTTTATAAACATCTTTCTTAACATAAAACTTGACAAAAAAGACAAGTTATGTGTAAGTCTGGGAGCGGCTTTTTCTGGAGAAAATTGTATTGAAAAATACACTATGAGTGAGGACTGTAGACAAAATTCTTACTTCCCACACCCCCCACCCTCCCCACACTCCCCACCCTTCCACAAGGGTTTCAGGAGTTCCTTATCAGGGATAGCTTAGAAAGGGGGGAAACCGGAAGTCCCCCATTAGAAAGGGCGATAATGGGGGATCGTTAATTTACCTCACGCCTTGTGAAAACCGCTATAATAGTTGAGGATAGGTGGTAAAACTATTGATTGTTTGTGGCGATCACCTCACTGACATTTTACTTATAAAAACAAATACTGCCATTAACAAGATTACCACGACTATCCCTAGAGTTATCTGACTTATTATGAGATGATTCCAACTTCTATTTTTAATATTATTAATGTTTTGCTCTGAATCAAACCCATGTTGTTGATTATCATCAAAATTATGCCAAATTAAATTTGATGAGGAATTTAATTTTAAATCAAACTCCTGACCCCAAGTTGCATAATCATCCCTGTATCTTTTTATCAGTAATTTAACTCTTTTAATTGACTCAGGAGCTAATTCTATTAATTGATGTCTAACTATATCTACAATATAACTTCTCTCTGGTAATTCCTCAGATTCTAGGAGTATGTGTAACCATCCATTTACTGCACTAACTCTTGCATTAATACCTTGAGGATGTAACGTCCCATTTAATAGGGTAGCGATGGATTTAGAATTTCCCTGTTTAGCAAGCTCGATAAATCTATATTGAACCATAACTAATTACCTCTGAATAATAAATAGCAAATATTTGTTTTTCTATTTTTCTTTTGGGTTTAATACCCTGCCGTCTACACAGTGTTTACAATTGCTTGGGGTTTGAGTCCCCACACACTTTCTCCAATTTGATTCCTTCTTCAACTACTTTTTAATTTGGTTGGGGTTATACCAATTCCCACCCATTAACGCTATAGTTGGACAGAACTTCAGTTATTAAGTAATTAACACAGCTAGAATAACTTTGTTGCTAATTAACAGCTAAGTATAATGTTAATTATTCTTATTTTTACTTCTCCCCCACTCCCCCATTTCCCCTCCTGGGAGGGGTTAGGGGTGGGTCCCCTGCTCAATAAAATGTAGAAAAGTTTTTGAGAAATGGTATTAGAGTCCCCATCCACTTTTTCCAGTTTCATTCCTTCTTCCTTCTTCCTTCTTCAACTACTTTTTAATTTGGTTGGGGTTATACCAATTCCCACCCATTAACGCTATAGTTGGACAGAACTTCAGTTATTAAGTAATTAACACAGCTAGAATAACTTTGTTGCTAATTAGCAGCTAAGTCTAATAGACATCTCCAAAAATCAAAAATAAAATCAATTATCGTAAATAAATTATCAATTACTCCCCTCCTGGGAGGGGTTAGGGGTGGGTTCCCTATTCCCTATTCCCTATTCCCTCTTTTCTGGAGATGTCTAATGTTAATTATTCTTATTTTTACCGAAAAATTGTGGTTTAAAGCCTCCTCTTTTAAGGGGATAAAAGCGGTTGTTTTGCTACGCAACATATAAAGCGCAGCTTTCCGTAGGGTGGGATGGCGAGGAAACCAGCGCCATATCCAATCCACCAAGATAAGAAAAATTTTCATCTCTTTGTCAATCCTATCCGTTTTCAAGGAGAAGTAATTATTAATTATTAATTATTAATTATTAATTGTTGAACTACTTTTTCATTTTTGCCTCTCTCATTGCATAGTCAGCATAGCCTTGATATTCTTTGATTTTTTTTCTGGCTTGTTTATATTTAGGGTGAGATGCTGGCACTATTTTCATAAATTCTGTTGCGTCTTGCCACTGACTTGCTACTGCTTCCCATTCTATTTTAGTCTGGGCAGACTGAGCCATTTCTGCTGCATTTATAGCTCGATTAACTGCAAGTTTAAATGGGTCTGGTGGCGGTAATATAAGAGTTGTATTTGGGGTTGGCGAAGATTTTTCTATTGGGGAATATACAGGTGTAGGTTTAGTTTTTACTTCTTCAATTTCTAGGTTTTCGGAGTGAACTTTTTTGGCTATTGGTGAGGGTATTTCCTGAACTATAACTACATATTTTTCTGACATTAAATGCCATTTAGAAAATCCATATACACCTAATGTAAGTAAAGGAATAATCAGTAATACCAAAATATTGTTTTTGATTGTTTTCTGGATTATTTGTAAGTAATTATTTTTTCTATTTGATGAACTGGTTTAACTTTTTTTCGCCAATACTGATTGAGATTTATTTATAATTTTAACTCCAGAAGAGGTGCTAGTTTTTGCCAATTCATTCTCTGTTTTATCTTTTTCTTTTTGCTTGAATACCCCGCCGTCTGCACGGTGTTTACAATTACTTGGGGTTTGAGTCCCCATCCACTTTTTCCCCTCTTGGTGCCGATTCCCTCTCTTGGTCAGCATTCTCTTGCGACTATTGTCGTCGCGGGGTCTGACCGCTTGTGTCTGTCGCCGATGCGGGGTCGCACTGCTTCTTCCTTCTTCCTTCTTCCTTCTTCCTTCTTCAATCAAATTAATCGAAGGTTGTTTGGGGGTTTTTGTATTTTTTAGAGTAGGACTATATATTTTGTTTAATACCAAAAAACTTTTAGATGAAAATTCAAATTGATATAATTTAGCTGCTACAATTAACCAAACACTAATAAATACAAATAAAAGTAACCTTTCGATTGATGTTTCAGGATATAAAAATTGACTTTTTTCTAAAATTGCAATTTGATAATTTAGGTTAAACCAAGGCAAAATTAATGTATATATTAAAGTTGCTGCTAGGGTACTAATAATAATTATCAACCAACTATATAAAGCTTTCCACCAACTTGTAATTGGCGGGAATAAAAATAAATTATACCGATGACTTCGATTGAATATTGTTCGGGAAATATGAAAAATCAAAATAAAGTAATGATGCAAAAAAGCAA
The DNA here is from genome assembly GCF_014132355.1 of Okeania sp. KiyG1. Taxonomy (GTDB): domain Bacteria; phylum Cyanobacteriota; class Cyanobacteriia; order Cyanobacteriales; family Microcoleaceae; genus Okeania. The sequence goes on along the minus strand of NZ_BLZO01000117.1, from coordinate 2,794 downwards.
AAACAGGAATCAAAAAAAACACAAAAATAATACTCAAACAAATGAATAACTCTAAACTGCCCCCTAGTTGTTGCCAAAAATATATTCCCAATTTTAAATCCTTAATTATGACAACTAAAATAGTTAGAAAAGAAACCATGATTAAAGCCTTTAACCAAGAACTAGGATAAGGAAACCAAAGAGGTAAGTATAATTTTTTCTGTTTATTCATTAGATAACTATTTCAGAGGAAAAATTGACAAATCACAAATTCATGCCACAACCAACAGCAGATGGCTCTTTTACTTTTTTTTCACCCGAATTTGGTGAAACTTTTCACTCTCATTTTGGCGCTCAACAAGAAGCAGAATTTAAGTTTGTTTACCCAGTTCAACTATTATCTAGAGTACATCAACCCGTGGTGCGCCTACTTGACGTTTGTTATGGACTAGGATATAACACTGCCTCTGCTTTAGCAGCCATCTGGAAAATTAATCCTGATTGTAAAATTCAATTGGTGGGCCTAGAATTAGACCCAGAAGTGCCAGAAGCAGCGATCGCTACAAATCTTCTAGATAATTGGCCTGACCCTGTGCCAGAATTATTAGCTACTCTGGCTAATACCCATCAATTACAAACAGAAAAAATTCAAGCCAAACTACTGCTCGAAGACGCTAGAATCACTATTCAAGAACTAAATAACTCTGGTTTCCAAGCTGATGCTATATTTCTCGACCCCTTTTCTCCACCCAGTTGTCCTCAACTTTGGACCGTAGAATTTTTGCGCTTAGTAGGTAGCTTTCTCAAACCTGATGGTCATCTAGCAACATATTCCTGCTCTGCAGCAGTCAGAACAGCATTACTGGAAGCTAACTTGAAAATTGGTTCTACTGCACCAGTAGGTAGGCGATCGCCAGGAACAGTGGCCAGTTTTACTGAAGAATATTTACCCCCACTGTCCCAAAAAGAAAAAGAACATTTACTAACTCGCGCTAGTATTCCCTACCGAGACCCCCACTTATCAGACTCGGCGGAAATTATTGTGCATCGTCGCCAGTTAGAACAACAAAAATCTTCCCTAGAACCCACATCTCATTGGAAAAAACGTTGGTTTTTATCATAGAAGCTAAAAGTCAAAAGTTAAAAGTCAAAAGTAAGATTTTATGAAACTATAGCAGTGCTTGAGGGGTATATTTACAAATTTTAGGGACTACCCAGTATTTAAAAGTCAAAAGTCAAAAGTAAGATTTTATGAAACTACAGCAATGAGCGCTGGTATATTGACAAATTACAGAGACTACTCAATAGCTAAAAGTCTTATATTATTAGCTTTTTATATCAAATTCGCTAAAAAATGTTCTATCTGAGCGCCATTGCCAAATCTTTCTCGATCTCCCCATCTCCCCATCTCCCCATCTCCCCATCCCCCATCTCCCACTTTTTCTAAACAACCACCTCGAGGACTGCCATATATGAGAGTATGGGTATTTTGACATCCTCCCGACGTTGCTCTACGACACAACGCGGGATTCCCATCCATTAATCAAACAGACCAAGCTGAACGAATGACTCAGGGCGGGTTGACACATCACTGAAATCTGCTTCCTTTTTACAGGAAGTCTGACGTTTTCTCCGTGTCCGAAAATAATCGACCGTTGACCCTCGGCGACTACATTGAAAAGTGATAGTTGTACAGGGATTATCTAATACTTTAGTTTCAATAGTTTAACCTTGGTTGTCGGTTGAACTACTTCTAAAATATTTATTGCTGCATTAATATCTCTATCGTGAAATGTACCGCAATTTAAGCACGTCCACTCTCTTACATTTAATTCCTTTTTACCACCTTTAAATCCACAACAACTGCATTTCTGACTTGTGGGTTCCCAACGGTTAATGACTCTAAACTCTTTACCATACTTTTCACATTTTGCCTCAGTTAAAGTTCTAAATTGTCGCCAACCTAAATCACTAATTGCTTTAGCAAGTTTACGATTACGAGTTAGACCAGAAACATTTCCTTCGGAATGCTTCCCTACGGGATGCTACGCAAACGCAAACAAATCTTCTAGTACAATAGTGTCGTATTTACGAACTAAATCAGTTGATAATTTATGAAGGAAATCTGTACGGATATCTTTAATTTTGCCATGGAGTTTAGCTATTCTTAATCTACGTTTTTCACGACGTTTACTGCCTGGTTCAGTTTTGAAAAACTTTCTTTGAAAATTTAGCTAATTTTTTGAGGTTTCGTTTGAGTGGTTTAGGAGCTAATATTTTCTCACCATTACTCAATGTTGCAAATGTGCTGATACCTAAATCTATACCTATTGAGTTATCAGTTTTAGGCAGAAATTGCGGATTAGTTTCTACTACAAAACTAGCAAAATATCTATTAGCTGAATCTCTAATAATAGTTACAGATGTAGGCTGATTAGCTAATGGTCTCGACCAGACTATTTTAATCTTACCTACTTTGGGTAGATAGATGTTATCTGGGTTAATCTGATAATTAGCTCCTACAAATCTTGCTGTTTGTCTTGACTTTCTACTTTTAAATTTAGGAGGTTGTACGGGCGAACGGCCGTTCGCCCTTACTCCTTTTCTTTTACAAGTACAACTATTAAAAAAGTTTTTATATGCTCGATCTAAGTCTTTTAATGATTGTTGTAATGGAGTAGAGGCTACCTCTTTTAACCAAAGCAAATCTTTTTAGCTTGTGTTATAAATTGTTTAGTTAAATCAGTATATGAAGGTTTTTAATACTATTAGAATATAATTGATTACAGTATGCTAATGACTGATTCCAAACGTA
>NZ_BLZO01000116.1 GCF_014132355.1 Okeania sp. KiyG1 | reverse complement strand
AAATTTCTAGGTCGCGATTATCTTCAACAAGTCGTGAACGATGACGCATAATTATTTTAATTCCTTAAAAGAGGGAGACCTGGAGTAGGGAGTAGGGGAGTAGGGGGTAGGGGAGTAGGGGAGTGAGGGAGTAAGGGAGTAGAGGAGTAAGGGAGTGGGGGAGTAGGGGAGTAGGGGAGTAAGGCAGTAGGGGAATAGGGGAGTGGGGGAGTAGGGAAGATTGAATATTGAAGTAATTATAGAATTATAAATACATATTGTATAACCGGATTCCATAATTCTATCCATTACCGAAAAATTCGGTCTAAAGCTTCCCCTTTTAAGCTATCCATTACCCACATCTTTACTTAATATAAAACTTGACAAAATATACAAGTCATGCGTGAGTCCTGGTTAGGGTTTTTAGGGAGAAAAAATATGTGAAAAAGTACATTTTTTTTAGTTCTGACCTTATGAGGCTAACTGATAACTGATAACTGATAACTGATAACTGAAATGGTGTCTACTTATTTGCTAATCTATCTATAATATGTGTCAGTCGATAAATTTCATTTTTAGTTTCTTTCATTTGACTGATATATTCTTGTAAATTTGTGGCGATGACGCTTAAATGGGAATTATTTAGATTGGCTTGATTACTCATGCCTTTCCCTATTTGGTCTCCTAAAGATTTAATGCTCTGACTAATACCATCTGTGGAATTATTCAAGGCATTTGCTAGAGTTTTGAGTTGAATTTGTACTTCATCTAAATTATCTGCTTTGGATACTACTCTTCTTTGTAAAGTATCCAGACTTCCCACTGCTAACTGAAAACCTTGTGATGCTTCTTGGAGTTGTCGAATCATCTCAGCTAAAGATTTTTGATTACTTTGATGAGATTCTAATAGTCTTAATGAAGTTTGATTATTACTGGCAATTTGTTCTCCAAACTTTGCTAGTCTCTTACTATATCCCTGTAGTTCAATGACTACTATTTCTATTGCTTGAACAGCAGTAGCTAGAGTCGAGGTTGATTGAGAAAAATTACTCTGAATATTAGCTAATTCTGCTGTTGAATTAGCTAACTTTTGCGGGAATTGACTATGTTCGAATGTCTGTGCTACTTCTAGAAATTTATCCCCTGCTATCTGAAAATCTTTAGAACTTTTTGCCACTGTAGCAGCAGCTTCTCCTAATCGCACAAAGGTCTGTTCTGCTAATTTACTGGTAGTAGTATTGGCATTATGAATTTCTTGAATTTTATCTTGTAGAGCTGACTCTACTCCTACTCTGACTGTTTGACCAAATCTGGTTAAAAATCCTTCAAAAGAATAAGCAACTGCTTTTACTACTTTATCAAGCTGAGTTTGACCTTCTATTGTTTGTAAGTAAATATTATCTAAATAATCTTCTAGTAAACTAATTAATCTAGTTTTGGCAAGGCTAGTATTAAAAATAAAATTAACTGATGTAACTACTGCACTAAATAATATTGCTACTAAGCTGCTAGTAAAGGCAATTCCCATGCCTTGTAATGGTACTTGTAATTCCCGGAGCAAACTACTAACATCGGTAGCATTAGTATCACTAACTGTTTGACTTAAAGAAGTCAAGTTAATGGTAATGCCGACAAAAGTACCTAATAATCCAAAAGACACAAGAAGATTAGGTAAAATTCGACATAAATATTCTATTTGTTCGTAAGATATTAATCCAAATAACCTTTGTCTACTATAAACTTGGTCTATTAATGCTCCTGTATTAACTTGCTCTAGTTTACTACTCGCATCTGTAAATCTGTCCTCTAAATATTCGATAAATCTTGGCTTATTTACTGACTGCTGATTAATTAGTCTTCTTACTTTATTTCCTTGATTTACTAAGTCAAAATGAAGTACAATTCTTAATAATATAGCAACCACAGATGGTACAATTACTAAAACAATTACTAGAGGGATTAAATAAGATGGTATTGGTGGCATAGCAACATCTCTGATGTTTCAATAGTTAATTAATGCAGAATTATTATAATTCTATCTTAATCCCTAGAAAAATGTAATTATGTTGATATTAACTACTGATAATTAGTAAGCATTAAGCTATTAGCTGTAAGCTCTCAGCTCTCATGAGGAGGGTTTAAATGAATATAGACTTTTTCAGCCGACTTTGGTAGTAAGTATAAATTCTGCCTCAATTACTAAAGCTTTTATCTAAAACTAAAAGCAATAGCTGAACGCTCTTTGCGTAGCATCCCGCAGGGAAGCGCTGACGGCTGTTTGCGCAGCATTCCGGAGGAAATGCTTACGATAATTAAGACTTTTGTTTAATATTCTAGAGCGAGTTTCAGGCCAGATATTACAACAATAATTACTAAAAAATTGAGAAAGGGGACAGTCATTAGTCCCTGGTATTTAAGCAATGACTAATCTCCGTTCTTAGAAACCTACGATAATCTATAGAAATCTATGATTATCTGGTCCATTCCCTATTCCACTGGCAACATCGGCGTTATCCAGTCCACAGACTGTCACGGTGGAACTGGCCGCCATAGCTAAATTTAAACTAGCATTTCCGTTTGTCATGCTCCGCAAACAAATCTCAGTCGCTGTAAAACCAGAGTGTTCCTACTTAAACACTCTCTCAGATAAAGACAAAGACTGTTTAACACTCACCATAGTTAGAGCAAGTCTTAGAACTAGGAAAACATCTATCCACAACAATTAACTCAGAGCCATATAACTCACACTTCTACTGTAGCTGTCTACGAAATTCATAAAATCCCATATCAGCTATAGCCGAGAGCTAACTTATGATTAGCCATCATCCCTAATACATTTAGGTCTTCTATTACTATCTTGCTGTGGTTTTTAGACAAGTAGGTATTGACTACTCCCCCGACTCAAGTCACGGAGATTCTAAGTATATATTACGCAACAGGATAAATCCGTATTGCTTCGTCTATTCTTAGCTGACCAAAGATATATTCTTTGGGGACAAATCAAAATGCCCCTACACAGTCGGCTAAGGCCAATGCCTAGGGTTCTGCTTACTTTTTAGTAAGTTTATGCAATGTATAAATGCGAATTTTAGCTATTCTACATAATTGGAGATGATCGTAGATAATACCAGATTATAGCCAACAATTACTAGCCCTCACCATTAGCTGCAATTTGATTTGCTTCCCAAGGCCCAAATTTAGATTGATAATAGGCTAATATTTGGTCTACTTTTTGACGAACAGCATCTTCAGCATCTTCTGTATACTCCAAGCACAGACCTCCTATTTGACTTTTTTTATAGTCAAATGGTTCTGAGGCAGGAGGAAAAAAAAAGTCCACTTCTACTTTGCCGACTTGACGCAAATGAGCTGCTACTTCTCGATATACTGCCAGTGGTAGTCCCTGGCAGCTAATTTGATAACGTTGTTGTTTTTGTTTCGCAGTCTGCATCTTAAATATTTACCTTCCTAATAGATCGCCCTCTAAGCTATGATTTACCAATTGTTCAGTTGTATCTGGTAAATTACAACAGTTAATACTATCCAAACATACTTTGCCCCACTGCAAAGCCCAACGAACCAGTTCTACTCGATTATGGGTTGAAGTTTTACTCAGAATATTACTGATATGATTATCTACCGTTCGCTTGCTAATTTCTAGCTTCTCGGCGATTTTTTCATTAGTCAACCCGTCTGCCACTAGCTCCACAACTTGAAGTTCCCTTTCTGAAAGGGATATTTTGGTTTGAGACTCGCAACCAGTCATAACTTTTGCCTATATATGTATATCTGCCTAATTATAATTTTAGAGACATCTTGACAAAATTCACCTTAATGACAATCTATAAGTGGGAAAAGTATGAATAAAGCTGAGGAAGGATAAAATTAGTTAATTATGTTTTTCAAAAAATAAAAAAATATTGATTTTAAATATATAGCAAAGAATAGGTTGGTTAGGACTTATGCGAATAATAAACCGTAAGACAGGGAAATATTTTTCCCACTGTTACCAGATGAGCTGTTGCCTGTTGCCTGTTCCCTGCTATACCTTAGATTTTAATCACCACTAAAATATTCCTAATTTCCCTACCTATATATAATTTGAGATACTCTAATCAATATGACCCATCTTCATGTTCTCTGTCTCGGTGAAATTTTATTTGATTGTTTGGCCGATCAACCCGGAATACCTCTAAATCAAGTTCAGTCTTGGACAATCTACCCTGGTGGTGCCCTGGCCAATGTTGCTTGTGGTTTAGTCAAACTAGGGACTCCTACTGCTTTAATTAGTACAGTAGGTCAAGATACAGAAGGCAAAACACTGGTAAAACTTTTGCAAGAAGTGGGAGTAGACACTACAGGCATCCAGCAAAATTCTGATGCACCAACACGGAAAGTCTATGTATTACACTCTACAACAGGGGAACGTGAATTTGTTGGTTTTGGCGATCGCCAGACAACAGAATTTGCTGATACTCATTTACAAGCTGAACTTTTACCAGAATCTTTATTCTTAAATGGTGAGTTTTTAATATTAGGAACCCTTGGACTAGCTTACCCTAAAACCAGACAAGCAATTTACCAAGCTCTTGAATTGGCTGACCAATACCATCTCAAAATCATGGTAGATGTCAACTGGCGTCCTTCATTTTGGCCTAATCCAGATGAAGCTAAAGAGCTTATATACTCTTTACTAAAAAGAGTGGATTTTGTCAAACTCTCTATAGAAGAAGCTGAGTGGTTATTTGAATCTACCGAACCTGCTGCAATTACTTACCAATTAAATTCAGTAGAAGGTACATTAATAACTTCAGGGGAGCAAGGTTGTGCTTACTACTTGTCAGAAAATGAAGGGAAAGTCCCAGCTTTTTCAATAGATGTGGTAGATACTACTGGTGCTGGCGATAGCTTTGTAGCAGGTTTTATACATCAGTTACGCCAATATGGTATTCGTCAACTACAGCAACCAGAGGTAGCAAAAAAAATTGTTACTTATGCTAGTGCAGTAGGTGCTTTAAGTACTACTAAAACAGGAGCGATGTCTGCTCAACCTACTGTAGATGAAGTTGAGGCATTTTTTAGTAGCTATTTGGGTAACTAAGATAGATAATATAACGAAGGCACTTATGCTGAGGGCAGACAGAGGGCAGAAGAAACAATTGGATGGGGTTTTATACCCTTGCTCCATTCGGTCATAGGCAGCAGGAGCAGGAGTCAGAATTCCCTTTTGCCTTCTGTCTTCTGCCCTCTGCCTTTCCTGATAAAGACGACTTCAGTAGACTAACCACAAATCTAATCAAAACGCAAATTTTGTATTTAAATGGTGAGTCCAGCCCACTTTTTCAAGTAAACGTTATTTTAGTCACAATACGTCGGGATGCTCCGCCAGTTCCGACCTAAGAGTGTTCGGCATTAAACAGGCAAAGAGATTTGAAAAGCTAGTGTGCCGAACGTAAAAAGCTTCAATAACCGGGCGAGGCCAACTTTACACTTTTTGTAGAAGGGACGCAACAATGTCCAATTCAACCAATTATGTATTCGTACTTGACGCCAAGAAAAAACCCCTAGCACCATGCAAACCAGCCATGGGGAGGTCTTTGTTAAAAGCAGGCAATAGCCTTGCGTTTTCAAGCGCTACCCGTTCACAATAATTCTGAAGAAATTTGTAGCTCTTGATTTTCAAGGCTTGCAATTAAAAATTGACCCTGGTTCCAAACAAACAGGCTTTGCAATAGTTACCCAAAGTGAAAAAGTTATCTTTGCAATGGTTTTAATCCATCGTGGCCAGCAAATCAAAAAATGCGCTGCTGCGACGGCGAACTCTTCGTCGAGGTCGTCGTTGTCGAAAACTCGCTACCGTAAGTGCAGATTTTTCAACCGCAAACGAAAAAAGGATGGCTGCCACCAAGTTTAAGCCATCGGGTTTTGACTGTAGAAACTTGGGTGAATAGACTGTCTAAACTAAGCCCGGTAAGTAGTTTGGCTATAGAATTGGTCAAATTTGACACTCAGAAAATACAGAACCCAGAAATTTCAGGAGTTGAATATCAAAAAGGAGAACTATTTGGTTATGATGTCCGGGAATATCTATTAGAGAAATGGGGTAGATCGTGTGCTTATTGTGGGGCAACAGATACGCCCTTAGAAATTGAACATATAGTTCCACGGTCAAAAGGTGGTAGTAATAGGGTGTCTAATTTAGCCATAGCTTGTCATCAATGTAACCAAAATAAGGGTGCTATGGATATTCGGGAATTTCTCGAAAATAAACCATCTATACTAGCTCATGTTCTAAAGGTTGCCAAAACCCCATTAAAAGATGCTGCTGCCGTGAACTCAACTCGCACTCAAATCTTTGAAACTTTAACAGCAACAGGTCTGCCTGTGATTACTGGTAGTGGTGCTGGTACTAAATATAACCGTTGTCGCTTGAATTTGCCAAAAGAACACTGGATAGATGCTGCCTGTATTGGTGAAGTTGAAAAGTTAACAATGCTGACTTCTCAACCCCTGGTCGTCACAGCAATGGGACATGGTTGCCGACAAATGGTACAGATGGACAAATAGTGCGATTCGTTCCTACTAGGAGCCTTTAGAGACTAAAGGGGTATGAGTAGGGTCCAATGAGGACACGGAGGAAGAGCCTGCCAATGGCGAGGACACCAAAGAAAGCCTGTTGGATAACTGAGTTACAGATGTGGGTGAAAACCCCACCCGCCAAGGGACAGCGGACTCCCGACCTGGCCACGTTGAGTCAGACCTTTCCACTGACAGAACGAAGCTGGCAACAGGCCCCAACCAGAGCTAAGGGTGATAGGCACACTGGGGGTAATGGGGAGACGGCATGGGTAGATTAACAAATGTCCTGAAAAAGCGTCTTACCATCCAGCAAGAGACACCCAATACTCTTGACCGTACACGGTAAAACTCCCGCACCACAATATTTGAGTAGGTGCATCCCCGGGAATCGTGTAGGCGAAATGGGCAGCCCTAAACCGTCATAACAATCTGTAATTCGGAACGAAGAAAAACGCTGAGAGAGTCTTTGGGAAAAGGTCGAAAACCCAAAGTAGGTGGGAAGCACGGAAATCTCTCCAGCGGGTAGGATGCAAGTCATTAATTGCTTGCAGGGTAATCAGCGTAGAGGAATTTAGTAAGAGAGTACCCTTAGACACATGAGTAATCATAGTGAAGTCTGGAGCAGTCTTAACTGGAAGAAATTCCAGAAGAATCTGTTCCGCCTCCAAAAACGAATCTACAAAGCCATGCAGAATGGAGACCACCGCAAGGTCAGAAATCTCCAACGTCTGGTGCTGAAGTCCCACGCTGCAAGGATGCTTGCTGTACGACAAATAACTCAGCTAAATTCTGGGAAGAAAACTTGTGGGGTAGATGGTGTCAAGTCCTTGAACTTTGAACAACGTCTTAAATTAGTTAAAGAGCTAAAAGAAGCAGATAAATGGGAACATCAAGGATTAAGAGAGGTTAAAATCCCTAAGAAAAACGGGAAGATTAGGAATCTCAAAATTCCAACCATCGCTGATAGGGCTTGGCAATGTCTGGTAAAATACGCTCTTGAACCCGCCCACGAGGCAACTTTCCATGCCCGCAGTTACGGCTTCAGACCAGGCAGGAGTACGCAAGACGCACAAAAATACGTCTTCGATCATCTCAAAAGCAAATCCAACGGCCAAGACAAAAGGGTAATCGAGCTAGACATTGAAAAATGTTTCGATAGAATTAACCACAAGGCGATTATGTCCAAAGTAATCGCACCCCAACAAATAAAAACGGGGTTGTGGAAATGCTTAAAGGCAGGGGTATCCCCAGAGTTCCCAGAACAAGGAACACCCCAAGGCGGTGTAGTATCGCCATTACTAGCCAATATAGCATTAAACGGTATAGAGGACATCCACCCATCCGTAAGATATGCGGACGATATGGTGTTCTTCCTTAAGCCCAAAGACGACGCTGAGAAAATTTTAGAGAAAATACAGCAATTCCTCACAGAACGCGGGATGAACGTATCGGCAGAAGACCAAGATAACGCGGTCAACGGCAGGCTTTGATTTCTTGGGATGGCACTTTTTGGTGCAGAAAAACGGGAAATTCCGGTGTACTCCCTCAGAGGAGAACTATGAAAAATTCCGCTTGAAAGTTAAGGCTATAGTCAACAACTCTGCATTAGCCACTGCCGCCAAAGCGAAAAAGTTAGCTCCAGTAATACGGGGTTGGAGAAACTACCACCGTTATTGCAAGATGGACGGGTCAAGGTTTAGCTTGTGGTACTTAAGCCACGATGCCTTCTTAAAATTCCTCAAGGATAAAAACAAAGGCAAAAATGAAGCCAAGACACTCGTAAATCAAGCATTTCCAGCGGTTCCCTACTCCGAGAACAAATTCGTCATCGTCAAAGGAGAAAAATCCCCCTACGACGGAGACCTTACTTATTGGAGTAAGAGAAATTCCAACCTTTACGACGGGTACACTACTAAAGCGTTAAAGCGACAAGGTTACAAATGTGGACATTGCGGACACTACCTAGACGGTAACGAAAGGGTACATCTGCATCACATAGACGGCAACCATGACAACTGGAAAACCAATAATTTAACGGCAATCCACAAATCATGCCACGATTACATCCACATGAAGGCAAAAGGTCAAAAGCCTAAGATTATCTAGGAGCGTAGTGCGGTGAAAGTCGCACGCTACGTTCTGAAGGAGAGGGGCGAGGAGGCAACTTCTCCCTCGACTCTAACTGGTTTTCCTAGGATTGGTTACAAAGCAAAAAAACCTGTACCAGGTTGGAAAACAGGGGACATTATCAATGTCATCAAAGGCCAAAATGCTGGATTAAAAGGAGTCAGGATTAAAACGGTGAGAAGCAAAGGCAATTTTGATATCCGACAGGGGGATAAAATCTTGTCTGTATCTCGAAACCATATCCAACCTGTCCATAGACGAGATGGATACAATTACTCGTTTTAAGTACATTTTTTCTAAGAGGTTATTGGCCTTTCTGAAGCTCGTTGTCAACTCAATTATCACAGTTTAAAAATCATGGGACTTTTCGATCAAATTGTTGGTGCTATTAATAACCCTAATCAAGAAGCTAGTACAAATCAATTGAGCAGTATTCTTGGTACAGTGCAGCAACTAAGCGGCAATCTCGGAGGAAATTCTGGTGCAACTCAAGTTGCTATGTCAATTTTGGGTGGTCATGTACGTTCAGCTTTACAGCAGAAGCGAGAAGAGTCTGGTAATGGAGCAGTTCAAGCAATTGTCAATCAGTTTGCAGGTACAAACCCTAACCGCCAAGCTGTGGCATCTCTATTTTCAGATAATCAAATTACTGAAATTGTTCAGAGTATATCCCAAAAAACAGGTTTTGACCTCTCACAAGTCCAGAATTTATTGCCTACTTTAGTACCACTAATTCTGAATTTATTGAAAACTGGTAATGACACTCAAAATCCTAATCAGGCATCTAATAATGTTTTAAATAGCTTTTTGGATGCTGATGGAGATGGGGATGTTGATATTTCAGATATGATGGGAATGGCAAGTCGTTTTTTGAAGTGAAGGAAAAGTTTTAGGTTTTAGGTGAATAGTATTATTACTTTGACCAGAATATTCAAGGGAGCATTGACTTATCAAGCAGTAAACCGTGCCGATGTGAGGTTTGGGAGTCTCCCGTTATAATCGCTCTTATTTAACGGGGGAGGATGTCAAAGCTCTAGTGAAACCAAACTATCCAGACAACAATAGCTGAACCGCCATAAAATCATAGGTTCAGCTAACTTGAAAAAAGCACAAAAAAAGATAGCAAGACTATATATAAAGAGTAGCTTTTCATGTCGCGCAGCGAAACATCCACAAAGACACACTCGATCGACTGACAACATACGCAAGCCTTGAACCACAACCCACCCCTATCCCCTCCTGGGAGGGGAGCTAAAGAGGTGGGTGCTGACTAAGGCTTTTATGAGTTCAGGCGACAACTTGAGTATAAGTGCCAATGGTACGGTAGTGAGCTAGTAGTAGTAGATAGATTTTTTCGATCATCAAAAACTTGTTGCAGGTGCGGTCACGTCCAAGAGATGCCATTAAATCTGAGGACTTATGATTGTCTAGAATGTGGGTTGTCAATAGACCGCGACCTGAATGCGTCAATTAATTTAAAAAAGCTAGTGCTAATTGGGGAGGTCTCCTCAGAGAGGTCTCCTCAGAATTAAAGACGCACTCAAGAGGTGCGGTTGGCTTGAGCGTTTCGGCTGTCGCCGACATGAAAATGCCTGTGGATGAGTAACTGCCGACGGTCTCACAAAAAACAGGAACTAAACAGCCTCCTAGGTCGGAGCTATCCTATCAATTCGTCACTGTTTGTGACGCTTTGTATCAGTTTTATGAAGCAGGAATTCGGAGTTATATACAATCTGGTTGAGTACTTATCATCATATTTGGGGGTGGGGAGTAGCTTACCGAAAAATTGGGTTTAAGGCCTCGCCCATAAGCGGGCGACTTTCTATACTATGCTATAATGAAATTGGTTATATACCCGCCTTGTCTCATAAATACTGTAGAAAAGAAGATTAGGTCGAGATTCCTTCAGTTGAGAGCTGAACAAGGGAAGCTTTCAGGTCAATGAGCAGCTTAAACTTGGAGGCACAGATCAGCATCCATAAGAATTCTTGATAAGTCGCGGGAGGGCATTCTGAGACTCGTGCGCGGACGTGGAGGCAAGTGTAAGACTACCGCATCTGGTAGCAGCAGCCTGTGAGACGTCAACTCGCTGAGGAGCTACGGCTCGGTAGGAATCCCCGTGCCTTTAGGCCGGGGAGGATGTCAAAAGGGTAGATTTTTTACCTTTGATGTAAAACAAGTGTGGGAAGTGTGGAATGGGAGAAGTTTTAAGTTATTTGTTGTATAAAAAAGTGCATTGAGTGTGGAAATTTTATACTGAATAAAAGTGATTACTCACCCCTTTGGTTAAAAACCTACCCCTGTAAGGAGTACTATCCCTGATAAGGAACTCCTGAAACCTTGATGGGAGGGTGGGGAGGATTGGGAGGTGTGGGGAGTGTGGTTCGTAAGAATATTCAAAAAACATCTAATTCAATACACTTTTCTGAGGAAAAAGCCTCTCAAATGACTTATACCATTTCTCAAAAGTCTTGCTACATCTCCTTGAAAGTAGGGAGTAGGGACCCACCCCTAACCCTCCCAGGAGGGGAATTTTGGAGTAGGGAGTAGGGTGAAAAGAGATAAGATATCTTGTTTTAATGTCGAGAATCGTCACAAACATTATTCAACCATTATTATTACTTAATAACTGAATTGCCATGGGAAGTATAGCATTATTGTTGGGAATTGGTATTACACATAACTTCTCACTAATGTCCGCGTTTTATCTTAAGAAAGATGTTTATAAAGCATGGCCCTAAAAGGAAGAGGATTGAATAAAAGGAAAATTTTTTCTCTCTTGGTCTCATGGATATGGCGAGGAGACCCGCTCTTATCAGAGCCACTCCGCTTTTCGGTGCGGAATGCTACGCTTGCCATGTCGGCGACAGCCGTTAACGTAGTTATGCGCCAGCAAAACGCCATCCCACCCTACGGGAAGCTGCGCTAAGACTCCTTGTTTCTCCACGGCGAGTGAGAGGCTTTAAACCTTAATTATTCGGTAAGTCTACCGACTCATCTTCAAAAACTTCCCATAGGCATTTATAGTTTATAGATATCTGAAAAGTTTTAATTATAAGTTTCAGCTTTTAATTTAAAAATCAAAATTTTGTCATCAATCTCTGACAAAAAAACATCAAAAAATTCCTGAATCAACTCACGAAATTTCAAAACTTTCAGAGCTTTTTCTCAATTTTGTGATATTATCGATAATAGTATAATCTGTAGCTATTTATGACTTAATAGCAAAACAAAGCTGCAAATACCTATCATGTCGTTATTTTTGTAGCGATCGCCCTCAATTTTTCATGGCATAGCAAACTAATTTTTTCCACCCTCCTTAACCAGTAATTGACAAATATATAACGATAGTGTAAAGCAGAAATATTCAATGAGGGTTGCTCAAAATCCCCTTGACAAAAATAACTTCTGACTTCTGTACGGGCGAATGCCATTCGCCCCTACTGACTTCTGACGAGCGTTAACCACCCTCCTTAACCAATAATTGACAAAAATATAACCACAGTGGTATTTAGGAAAGTTTAGAAAGGCAAATCTTAACAATGTGTTACAGAATATAGGAATACAAGTTATTTAGGTCAGGGTCAATTAACTGTGAAAGTATTCCGAACACTTGAGCCTCAAAACCAGCGCAGCCTAATGATGTTGTTCGTTGCAGGCTTATTATTTTGGTCAAGTATAACCACCTTACTACCCACCTTACCTCTCTATATAAGTTTTATTGGAGGTACAAAACAACAAATTGGCCTGGTAATGGGTTGCTTTGCTGTGGGACTATTATTATCACGATTTTTTCTAGGACCATTAGCTGATACGAGAAGCAGGAAGTTAGTCCTGATAGTTGGCACAAGTGCAGCGGCGATCGCCCCATTTGGTTATTTACTATTAAAGTCTTTTCCTCTACTAATGGGAGTTCGTGCTTTTCACGGTATTAGTATTGCTGGAGTTACTATTGGTTATAGTGCTTTGGTGGCTGATTTGTCTCCTCCCGGTCGTAGGGGAGAATTAATTGGTTATATGAGTTTAGCAGCTCCTATAGGTATGGGAATAGGCCCAGCAATAGGAGGTTTTTTAGCAGAGGCGAGTGGTTATGTAGCTTTATTTATCGTTTGTTCTGCTCTGGGAGTTATGAGTTTATTATGTGGTTCTTTTGTCAGGGAACAAAACACTACAGTAGGAAAAAATCAAACCGATCTAAATCCTGTTTTAAATGAGTTACAGCAACAAAAGTTCTGGCAAATATTAAGGAGTCGTAGAGTTTTAGTTCCCAGTTTTGTGATGTTGATGGTGGGTTTAGTATTTGGCACAACTGTTACTTTTCTGCCACTTTTTATTCAAGAAAGTGGAATTGCTCTTAACGCAGGACTCTTTTATACAGTCAGAGCGATCGCTAGTTTTATCATCCGCTGTTTTACTGGAAGAGCTTCAGATAGATTTGGTCGTGGCATTTTTATCAGTGGAGGTCTCGCCTGTAGTTTGTTGAGTATGTTAACGTTATGGACAGCAAATAGCAGCAACACCATTTTACTCGCAGCTATTCTCGGAGGGACTTCTGCTGGCTTGGTTCTTCCTATGATGATTACTTTAATGACAGACCGATGTCCTCCTACTCAAAGAGGTAAGTTTTTCTCTTTTTGTATTGGTGGATTTGATTTAGGTTTGGCTATAGCTGGTCCTTGTTTTGGTCTGTTGGCAGAGCAACTTAGCTTTAGTTATAGAAGTATGTTTGCTCTGGATGCTTGTCTTGTTTGTTTGGCACTAGCTACATTTATCACCATGTCAAACAAAGACTTGCCCCATTCCATCAGATTTGCTTCTGGTCAGGGACAAGATACTTATGCTATTAACTCTTGATACGGGCCTGGAGGGATTCGAACCCCCGACCTCATGGTCCGTAGCCACGCACTCTATCCACTAAGCTACAGGCCCCCGTTAGATTTAGTGTTGGATTAAGCTTAATTAAATAGCTTTTCTTCCGCACTAATAATAAATAATAGCACACTTGAACAAAATGACAAGAGATTTTTTTAAATTTGAGCAAAGTTTGACTCATCTGGACGAAAAGGGGGAAGCTCAAATGGTTGATGTATCTGCTAAAGTGCCTACTGTGCGCCAAGCTGAAGCTGGTGGACAAGTACGGATGTCAAGAGAAACATTTGAAGTTATTCAAGCTGGTAATGCGCCAAAAGGTGATGTTTTGGGAACTGCTAAGTTGGCTGGAATTATGGCAGCCAAGCAAACGGCTCAACTTATTCCTTTGTGTCATCCTTTGCCGTTGCAAAAAATAGATGTTCAGTTAATTGCCGATCCACAACTGCCTGGATATCAGATTCGGGCCATGGTGAAAACTAAGGCGGAAACTGGGGTGGAGATGGAGGCTTTGACGGCGGTTTCTGTGGCGGCTTTGACTTTGTACGATATGGCTAAGGCTTTGGAAAAGTCTATTTCTATTGAGTTAATTCGTCTGTTGAGTAAGAGTGGGGGTAAGTCTGGGGACTATCAATTAAGTTAAAAGTCAAAAGTCAAAAGTCAAAAGTCAAAAATTAAAAGTAAACAGTTATTACTGCTTCAAGTGTTGGTGGTTTAGCATTAGCAGCATTGACCTCTAATAAAACTTCTAAGCTCTTATCAAAAACTCAAGATGCTTGGGATAGAGTTTGGGGAGATAAGTCACAAAATTCTCAATTACAGTTAAGAGTTCCTGCTATATATGCTTTGGGTCGTTTGAAAAATCAGGAGGCAACTTTACCTCTGATTGATGGATTAATTGATGCAAACAATGATGTTGGTCAAGCTTGTTTAACTTCTTTGAAATCTTCAGGTTGGCAACCAGAAACTAACAAGGAACAACTTTATTTAACTATTGCAGAAAATAGATGGTCTGATTGTCAAGCATTTGGAGAATTAGCTATTTCTCCTTTATTATCAGTTTTGAATGATGAGACAGAAGCTATACAAATTAGTGTAATTACTACTTTAGGTGAGTTTTGTTTAAAAGCTCAAGATGCAGTTGTACCAATTTTAAATAAATTGTTTGATAAAAATACAAGTATTGTCTTGAAAAAAAGTTGTATAGAAGCAATAAGTTTAATTCCAACTAAAATTGCTGTTATAGGGTTGCTTAAAGCATCACAAACTTTATCGGATTTAATTATTGATGACAAAATTTTAGCTCTTATTATTTTAGTTCATATTTACTGAGGCCATATTTGACGAAAGTAAAACCCTGTTTCTTGAGACTGAAGATTAGTCAATCTTCTTTTCTTCTTCATGCTCCACAACAATAAATCCCGAAATTACTGCTTTACCTTTAGAATAATTAAAGAAACTGAACTGTAATTAAATATTTTAAAAGTATTATGCCTCCTCGTTGGCCTCGTAAACCTGACCGTAATGACCCAGAATTCCGCAAGTTGGACGACCGAATGAATTTTGCTATTCATGTGGCTATTTTTGCGGCCAGTAATTCTGGTATATGGTTCTTCCGTAATCTCACAGCAGCGACTTGGCCTTGGGCTATCTGGGTAACAGGTGTTTGGGTATCATTATTGTTGATTCATGGGGTATATATTTTTGTCCTTGCAGATTATGCCACCATTTCAACTGATAACTAATAGCTGATAACTGATAACTGATAACTGATAACTAATAACTAATAACTGATAACTGATAACTGAAATGAGTAATGGTAGTACAACACAAATAATTGAAGGTTTAGCAGCAGAAATTGGGGATAAGGTTTACATTGATATTGCTGGTTGGCATCTTTATTTATCTGATGCAAAGTTGCATACTACTTTGGCAGAAAAGTTTTATCCTATTCTGACAGAGGAAGTACCTTCGGAAGGTCAAGTTGTGGAAATATTACAAGGAATTCCTGTTAAGTTAGGTGGTGGTAGAAGGGAGCTTCCTCTGATTGATTTGTTGCCGATGCAGTGTCAGACTGAGTTGATAGAAGTTTTAGCAGATTTTAGGCGACAAATTTAATTTGAAAAAATACTTTAGTCTACAGAAGTAATAATAATTAGGTTGTCTATTGAAGTTGACTTTCATAGGCAATCTAATTTTTTTATCGACCTAAAAAATATTGATATTTGTAGGGCGAAAGCAACAGATTTAATACAGGGCTATTTCATTGTAAACTGTGCCATTTTATGTATTAACGAAACTACGTTATTTCAAGCTTTAGGAAATTTATCTTTCGCTGTCTGAAAATCAATAAATTCATTGCCAAAATCTAGAATGAAATGACCTTGGATTTAATATATAGCAATCCTATTTTATTCGTGTCAAAAATCTTACTGCTTTTTAGGGAACAGGGAACAGGGAACAGGGAACAGGGAACAGGTAAGAGTTTCAGTTTTTTTATCTACTTTTTAATTTGTCGCAACCTATTTAGGATTGCTATAGAAGTTTGCAACTTTATCGAGTACAAATTTATAAGTTTTTAGGGAACAACCAATCTAGTAATATTCAAGAAAAAATAGAGTAGTTAATAGTCGATTTATTTATCAAATATTTATGCATTTAATTCCCTAATGTGTTCTTGATTTGACTAAAAAAATTATATAGGGTTTTTGATATAAATAGGGCTTGCTGATTAAATATAAAAGTATTTACAGATAAATGTTTTAGCCTTTTTGGAATCGAAAAAAGTGCCAGAGAATCAGTTCTTCACCCTCAAAAAGGAGCGTATTTTAGGCGCATAGTTGGGCAGAACAATCTTGGGAAAATTCTTACCGATAAATTGTGGTTTAAAGCCTCCCCTTTTAAGGGGAAAAAGAAAAAAAATTTCCTTTGAGTCAATCCTCTTCTTTTCAAGGAGAGGTAATTATTAATTATTAATTATTAATTGTTGAATCCTACCTCCTCGATCATTCCTTTTTCTCCTGTATTCCCTTCCCCTCCTGGGAGGGGTTAGGGTGGGTTGGGAGGGGTTAGGGGTGGGTTGTCTCCTGTCTCCTACCCTCACCCATAAGACTTTTTCAGCAAACCCTAAATATGTGGAGATAAATTGCTATGAAAAAGGTCTGGAGGTATGGAGAGAATATTCAAGAATGGAAAAAACATTAAATAGTAGAACACACGAGGAGATATACAAAACAGGAATAATTTTCAATCAAAAATTATGGTGGCTTTTACATATAGCAAAAGAGGAAAAATCTGGCATTGTCTGAGTTTTAAACTTTTGATATGTCAAATAAAGTAATGGTGACTACTATATGATGAAATGGTATAAAAATCAATTGATTAAACTATCGATAAATCTCAGGAAAATCTCAGCATTAATTAGAATAATACTAAGTTGAAAGTTATAGTATATCTTTAGTTCTGGTAATTAAGTTTAAATGAGTAGATATAACTAGCTATGACCAAAAAATAGGGTCAATAGTTTCCCCTTGAAAGGGGGTGAAAAAAGTAAACTTCAGTATCTCAAGCCTCTTACTTTAACCGGAGGTACTGATAACTGATAACTGATAACTGATAACTGAAATGACCACCTCGAATATAACTAAAAAAAAGTTCAAAAGCCGTATAAATACTCTGAATTTTGGTCAACGCAATTTAAAAAAATTATTACTCATTGGATTAGTCACACTATTAACAATTATTTTTCTTGTTTGGTTAGTGGGAGTCGATAAAATAGACAGATTTTTTGCTCAAATTCATTACTTTCAAGAAAATCCGCCAATGTGGGTAGAAGTACCAACAAAAAAGAGTAAATATTTAATCTTGCCCACAATATTACTATTTCTCATAGCTCAAGGAATTATGAAAGTTTCTCCTACTCCCAAAAATTGGTCGCGCATCTTGGTAGTAGGGATTTTATTAGGTTTAACTATTCGTTATTTATCTTGGCGATCGCTCTCTACCTTAAATTTTGTCGATCCGGTAAATGGTGTATTTAGTCTAGGTTTATTTGGTCTAGAATTTTTGACAATAAGTAGTAGTATCCTTGGTTTGTTTTTGATGTTAAGAGTCAAAAATCGCCACAAGGAAGCAGACTATTTTTCTCTGGCAATTTTAGACAAAAGTTTTCAGCCGTCAGTGGATATTTTAATTCCTACTTATGATGAACCTGAGTTTATTTTGGAACGTACTATTATTGGCTGTCAAGCTCTAGACTATGGCAATAAAAAAGTTTATTTACTAGATGATACTAATAGACCGGGGGTGAAAAAATTAGCAGCAAAATTAGATTGTGAATATATTACTAGATTTGATAATACTCATGCGAAGGCTGGAAATCTCAATCATGCCATTGCTCAAACAAACAGTGAATTTATTGTTATTTTTGATGCTGATTTTATTCCCACAAAAAACTTTTTAATTCGGACTTTAGGATTTTTCCAAAATGAACAAGTTGCTCTAGTACAAACTCCTCAAACTTTTTATAATATCGACCCGATCACCCGAAATTTAGGTTTAGAAAATATTCTAACTCCAGAAGAAGAAATATTTTATCGACAAGTTCAACCTATTCGAGATGGGGTAGGTGGGGTTGGTTGTGTAGGAACTTCTTTTATAGTCAGAAGAAAAGCTTTGGAATTAGTAGGAGGATTTGTTACAAAATCAATTAGTGAAGATTATTTTACTGGAATTAGTTTAGCAGCGAAAGGTTATAGTTTAGTTTATTTAGAAGAAAAATTAAGTGCTGGTTTAGCTGCTGAAAATATTTCCGGTCATGCAACTCAGAGATTAAGATGGGCAAGAGGAACTTTTCAAGGATTTTTTATTAATTCAAATCCTCTGACAATTCCTGGATTAGGTCCTATCCAAAGATTGGCATATTTAGAAACATTTTTACATTGGTTTACTAACGCTAGTCATGTGGGTTTTTTGTTAATGCCATTAGCTTATATTTTTTGGGATGTTATTCCTATTAAAGCTACTGTTGCTGAATATTTATATTTCTTTCTACCCTGTTATTTTGTTAACTTTACTGTATTTTCTTGGTTAAATTATCGTTCCCGGTCAGCATTTCTGGCAAATTTTTATCATATAGTTTTTGCTTTTCCTTTGGTAGTGACAATAATTCAGACATTACTCAATCCCTTTTCAAAAGGATTTAGAGTTACACCAAAAGGAATTAAAAGCGATCGCTACTATTTTAATTGGAATTTAGCTTTGCCTTTAATTATATTTTTAGCACTTAATAGTATAAGTTTATGCTTAGGTTTATCTAACTATATAAGTCATAATGAAGCAGTAATGGAACAAACACAATATTTTAATTTGGGGTTATTTTGGAGTGGGTATAATATATTGATGACTTGGGTAGCATTATTAATGTTAATAGATGTACCTAAGCAAGATATATATGAATGGTTTAATCTGCGAAGGGTGGTGAAATTACAAATTGATGACCAGACATTATGGGGTATTACTACACAAATATCGGAAGTAGGTGCAAAGATAGAAGTTAATCAGAAAATTCCTTTTAATTTAGTAGGAGAGACTTTGCCAGTAAAGTTGAAAATTATTGAAGAAAAAATTTGTTTATCAGGAAAAATTACTAATCTACAAATGAATGGAGAATTTCCTTGTATGGAGGTAATATTTGAGGAAGTAAATTTATCTGAGAAGCGACAATTAATAGAATTATTATTCTGTCGTCCCGGACAATGGCAACGACGAGAAGTACCGAGTGAATTAAAATCTTTATGGTTATTATTACAAGTATTGTTAAAACCAAGATTTATCTTTGAAAGAAAGCCAAAAGAGAAAGCTATGGAAGTTGGTCAGATTTAACTTTACTACCCTAATTTCTTGAATGCGCTAAATCAAAAATAAATCATTTTTCCCTTTGCTGGAGTTGCTCCTTTCCATGTTGGACAATCCTTTGATCTAGTGCCTATTTTTTTGTATCCTAAAAGCGTCCAAACAACAACGCATCTTCTGTAAGAAGGATCGGCGTTGCGAGTCGGAGCAGCTATTTTTATTGTGTATGGAACTGATGTAGAAACTGCTCCTATATGATTAAATGTTATGGTTAAATTATTTAGCTGCCCAAATATCTCAATTTGTCTAGGTTTAATCCCAAACTCATTCAGTAATGGTTTCCAGTTTGGTTTGTCATTATGATGATGTTTAGAGAAATGAGGAATACCATCTAGTGTCTTAAACCGAATACTAATAGAAGTTTTTGTTATCTTAGCTTTTGATTGTGCTTCTGAGAGTATTCTCATGACTTGAGACGTTGCTGTTCTGACTCGTTGCTTCTGAATAAAATTCGTCCAGCTTGATGCAGCAATAGTAGCTAATATAGAAATTATCAACAGTGAAATTATTACCTCAAAAAAAGTGAATCCTTTTTGGTATTTCATGTCTCAGCTTTATCTTGAAATAAGAACTATTTTGCTATTAATGACTTTGTTTGATAATGGGATTTATCTGTCATTATTTTCGTTTTACCCAGGGGCATTTGGCTTTCGTTATACAACTTAATACCCCGAATATATTTACCGAAAAATTGTGGTTTAAAGCCTCCTATTTTAAGAGGATAAAAAGAAAAATTTTCCTTTTAGTCAATCCTATCCATTTTCAAGGATAGGTAATTATTAATTATTAATTATTAATTGTTGAAATCTACCTACCTAATTAGTGAGCTTCAATTGTAGTATTGCTAGTGACTTTCCAACGACGCTCGGGACGGTTATTCCAATCTTCCTTTGCGCCAGCATCAACATCTATATCAGAATCAATACCCAAAGTCCGGCGAATTTTTCGACTTATTAGCAACGGACATTTATTGATATTTTTATCACTGTCGAGAATAAGTAATGTACTTTTTTCAGAACCATCAACATCAACAGTTAATTTAACTTCTGTACCAATAGGTAGGTTAAGCTTTTGAAATTCTGAGGAACGTAAGAATATTCTTTCACCTTCAAGTTGTAAATATTCTTTGTATGGCTTACAAACAATTCCATTAAAGGTAATAAAGTGTGGTTTATCGGGGATGAAATATTTGTGCAATGAGAAAGCTAAAAGTAACGTACCCAATGATATAAAAATAAATCTTTGCCAAACTTTTATAGGTTTACCGAGGAACACTTCAGCTCCGCTAACGCCAATAGTAAATTTAGTAAGATCCAAAAACCCTACTAGAAAGAAAATAATACCAATCACAACAAATAAATGAAGAATATTCTTCATGGAATAAAAACTCCTAAATTTAGTGAAGTAAAAATACTATACCTATCTAAATTAGACTTCTAAGGTTCTGTTGAGGATCTACACCTTGAGATTTTAGAATTACGGAATTTAGAGTTTAGGATAACTCTACTCACAAAAATCAAAAAATTTGAGAATGAAAGAGTTTTGCTGGAATAAATAAGGGTTATTTCAGTTATCAGTTATCAGTTATCAGTTATCAGTAAAAATTTCTCTCACTCCTAGAGAAATTTAACAGAAAAATTGACAACTCAAAAATGATGGCTATAGTTTGGCGATCGCTTTTTTAATCTGGCTAATATCTGACCGAATATTTTTAATATAATTTGCATAAGGCAACTTCAAATATTCGTCTCTAAATTTTCCATCAGCAATTCCCAGTAATAAGACAACTCCAGTTTCTACTAATAAATAATCTGCCAGTTTCTCAGAAATTATCGGCAGTTGTTTAATATTTGAGAAAAATATCCATTGCACCAGGAGGTTTTCTACAGTCAATATATTCCATAGAATTTAATCCCTCAAAAATTACATCACATCTCCAAAAACATAACTATTAAATTCCCTATTCCAGAAAATTTGACTATTCAAATATAATTTATATAGTTGAGCGATCGCTTTTTTTATCCGACTAATATCTGAGGGAATATTTTAAATTAAATTTACATAAAACAACCCAAATATGCATCTCTAAATTTTCCATGAGCAATTATCAGTAATTAAACAACTTGAGAAAAGCATCAATTGCATCAAGAGGTCTTCCATAGTCAATATATTCCATATAATTTAATTCCGAAACAATTACACCACGTCTCCAAAAAAATAATTCTTAAATTCTCCATCCCAGAAAATTTGACTATTCAAATATAATTTATATAGTTGAGCGATAGCTTTTTTTATCCGACTAATATCTGAGGGAATATTTTAAATTAAATTTACATGAAACCACCTCAAATATGCATCTCTAAATTTTCCATGAGCAATTATCAGTAATTAAACAACTTGAGAAAAGCATCAATTGCATCAAGAGGTCTTCCATAGTCAATATATTCCATATAATTTAATTCCGAAACAATTACATCACGTCTCCAAAAAATAATTCTTAAATTCTCCATCCCAGAAAATTTGACTATTCAAATATAATTTATATAGTTGAGCGATAGCTTTTTTATCCGACTAATATCTGAGGGAATATTTTAAATTAAATTTACATGAAACCACCTCAAATATGCATCTCTAAATTTTCCATCAGTAATTATCAGTAATCAAACAACTCTAGTTTCAACTAATAAATAATCAGTCAGTTTTTCATAAATTATCAGCAGTTGTTTAACATTGGGAAAAATCTTCAAACCACTTGCTGCTTTCCCGCAGTTAATATCTTCTATATTTACCTTCCCATAAAATTTTACTACTTCAAATTTTTTATAGGCATTTCCCTGTAATAACTCTACCTTCAACTAATAAATAATCTGCCAGTTTATCACAACTTATCGGCAGTTGTTTAATATTTGGAAAAACCTTCAAAGCACTTAACTATCCCTTATAAGGAACTTCTGAAAACCTTGTGGGTAGGAGGGGAGTAGGGAGTAGGGGAGAAGGGAAAAACAGTCAATTTAGCCAGGCAAAACTACTTAAGGCTTGCTGAATAAAATTGTAATCAATACCTGTAAAAGCTTCCAGGGTTTTTTATTATGAAAAAGTGCAAAGTTTTTGGCTCAATTTGTCTCAAAATGCTAATACTTTTCCCATGACTATCAGAAAATTAGGCCGTAGCAGATAGTCTAAACTTTTGCCTGTTGCCTATCATCACCATCAGACTTTTTCAGCAAACCCTAATTATTAATTATTAATTATTAATTATTAATTGTTGAATGACCTTCAACTACTTAACTAAATTTTTCAATAGCCATTTTTATCCGACGAATACCTTCTCGAATATTCTCAATGGAATTTGCGTAAGACAACCTTAAATATCCATCTCCAAAATTTCCATAAGCAGTTCCAGGCAATAAAGCAACTCCAGCTTCAGATAATAAATAATCAGCCAGTTTTTCACAACTTATCGACAGTTGCTTCACATTGGGGAAAGCATAAAAAGCACCTGCGGGTTTTCCACAATTAATACCTCCAATAGAATTTAAACCTTCGACAATAACATCACGTCTTTCTTTAAACTCTGCAAACATTTCCTTGACAAACCCCTGAGAATTTTTAATCGCTTCAATACCAGCTATTTGAGTAAATGAACAAGCACAGGAATTAGAATTTAACATCAACTGGTCTAACTTTTCAGCTATTGCCTTAGGAGAAACAGAATAACCTAAACGCCACCCAGTCATAGCATAAGTTTTTGAATGTCCGTCTAATAAAATTGTGCGTTCTTTCATACCAGGAAAACTGATGATACTGGAAAAATTTGAGTCATAGACTAAATGGGAGTAAATTTCGTCAGAAAGGATATAAAAATTATGTTTAACTGCCAATTTAGCAATAGCTTCCAAATACTCAGGAGTTAATACACTGCCAGTAGGGTTATGGGGAGAATTGAGAATTAATAATTTTGTCCGTTCAGAAATAGAATTAATCAAACTATCCAGACTAAATTGAAAGTCTAAATCTTCCAATAAAGGTAATGGAATAGATTTCCCTCCCACTAAATTAATCACTGACTCATAAACAGGAAATCCAGGGTTAGGATAAATCACCTCATCCCCAGAATTTATTAATGCTAAAAGAGTAAAAAATATGACTGGTTTTGCCCCTGGCATTACCACAACTTCATCAGGATTAACTAATATATTGCGAGTTTGAGAAATATGTTCTGCTATTACTTCCCTTAACTCCAATAAACCTGCTGCGGGAGTATAAGTTGTATAACCATTATTCATAGCTTGAAAAGCAACTTCGCGAATATTTTGAGGAGTCTTAAAATCAGGTTGACCAATTTCTAAATGAATAATATTTCGACCTTGAGATTCTAAATATTTTGCCTTAGTAAAAACCTCAATAGCAGCATCGCCACCTAAACCATTCATTCTAGTTGCAAAATTCATAATTAATATAGATAATATTTTCTGGATAATTTTACTACAATAATCTAAGCATTCAGCAGTCAGCTATCAGCTAGCCTCCTCCGGAGGAACTGCGGACTTCAGCTATTGCTTTTAGTTTAGGATAAAAGCTCTATTAATTGTCTTACTACAAAAGTTGCCTCCCTTGCCCTTAAAGCCTATATTAATTGAAAAACTGTCCTATATTGAGAGAGTCTTGTTGCGCTCTAGATGACAGGTAATAGCTGTTTCATAAATAATTAATATACATTGCTAAGGTCAAGATTAGTTTTTTCCAATACTTTGAATTCTCTTTAAATCTCTCAATACTAATTCCTGCTATAAAGGCAATGAATTAATAGCTGAATGCTGAATGCTTACAAATTAGTTATAGTTTAGCTTTTTCAATTTAACTATGATTGCTTCTCCCAAAAATTTTAGTATCACCCCAGAAAAGTATCTTCAAATGGAAGATAAAAGCTCAATTAAACATTAATATATTGATGGAGAAATTTATGCAATGGCTGGAGATAGTGATGCTCATGTCACAATATCTCTTAATTTAGCAGCATTGCTTCGTAGTCATGTTAGAGGTCGTGGTTGTCGAGTTTATATTTCTGATATGAAAGCCAGAATTGAAACTACATATAAGAATAAATTCTATTATCCTGATGTGATGGTTACTTGTGACAAACGAGACCAAAAAACTATTAATTATAAAAGTTTTCCTTGTTTAATTGTAGAAGTTATTTCTGATTCTACAGAAGCTTTTGATAGAGGAGATAAATTTGCTGATTATCAAACTTTAGATAGTTTGCAGGAGTATGTTTTAATTAATCCAAAACGTCAGAGAGTAGAATGTTTTCGACGTGGGGATAATGGGTTGTGGATCTTGGAATTTTACACGGCAGAAAAATCTGTATTTCAACTAAAAAGTATTGAATTTGAAGGCAGTTTAGCTGACCTTTATGAAGATGTCTATTTTGAATTACAGTCAGAAATTTAGGCAGAAATAATCCTGAAAGTAATTAATTTAATTAACTACTCACAAAATTAGGCGATCGCTACTAATTCAAAGCATTAAAATTTCTCTATCAAAAGAGTTGAGATACTTCCATCCCGGTCTTAATTATTGTTAACGCCACCAAAAAAGGGGATTGAGGTATATAAGTAACAAACAACCTCCCGTTCTTAGAAACCTACGATAATCTATAGAAATCTATGATTATCTGTTCTATTCCTGCTTCTAGCTGGCAACGTCGGCGTTATCCAGTCCACAGGCTGACACGGACGTTTGCTTTGCAACGCTGACGCGAAACGCGCTAGCGTTGCGGAGCAAACTGCCCGCCATAGCTAAATTCAATGCTGCATTCAAGTCTCGTTCGCGCTAGCGTTGCGGAGCAATCACAGCTAAAATTGCAGTGTTCGCAATTGAAAACGCGCTCTGATAAAGACAGAGATTCTTTAACAGTTCCACACAAGGAGCAAGTTTTAGAACTAGGAAACCATCTATCAACAATTGTTAAGGATGAGCCGTACAGTTGACATTTGTACTCTAGCTGTCTACGAAACTCATAAAATCCCATAGACTAGGGCAGCCTTAGCTAGTTTGTGATTTGACATCATACCTGATACATTAAGGTCTTCAATTACTATCTGACTGTGGTTTTTAGCTAGATAGGTAGTAAGTTTATGCAATGTATCTTTTCTGATGTTGGCTATTTTGCTATGTAGTTTGGCTATCTTCAGTTGTGCTTTTTTCCAGTTGCAAGAAAACTTAGTTTTATGTCGGTTCAGGTATTGCAACCGAGACAGTTTAGCTTCTAACTTTCTATAAGATTTAACACCAACAAAAACCTCACCAGTTGAGAGTGTAGCTAGAGATTTTATACCTAAATCAACACCAACTACATCTACTGATTTATCCGTATTTTGAGGTATGGTTTCTACTTTGAAACTGACAAACCATCTATCAGCTTTTTTGCTAATAGTTACAGATTTAGGAGTGACATTATTTGGTAAAAGTTCATAAGTTTTAATCCATCCAATTCTTGGCAACTTAATATGACTAAAACCTACTGATATTGAACCGTCTAAAGTAAAACTATCATCTCTACCTTTTTTCTTGAATTTAGGCATTGCAGATATTTTAGAAAAACAACGTTTCCAAGCTAATGATAAGTACCTTAAAGCATATTGGGGGGCACATTTAGACACTTCATAGTACCAACAGTTATTAGGTTTTACCATTGCTACCAACAGCTTATGCAAATCAATAGCAGTAGGAAATTTAAGTTTACTCTCAGGATTATTGGAATTGTGATTAAGGATGTTTGTAGTTAGCCATAATCCCCAATTCCAGGCGTGTCTAGCAACAAAGCGCGTGTTTAGCTAGTAAAGTTTTTTGCTGATTATTCGGATGTAGTTCAGTTTTAAATCCAAGTAGCATAAAACAGATAATTAGAGATTATAATAGATTATACCAGATTATTGGCAACAGTTACTAGCCCTCCACCCTTAATTTCTGAAAGCTCACAAAATGTTAAAGGTAGCTATAAATAAAACTATAACGTTTGAGTTGAAATACTTCCATTCCAGGTACAAATCATTCTGAACGCTACCAAAAAAAGGGGATTGAGGTATATAAGTAACAAACAACCCCCCTCCACCCTTAATTTCCTAAGGCTCACAAAATGTTGAAAGTGGCTATGAGCAACAACAGCAACATAAGAGCAGAATCCATTTCACTTTATCGCCACTAATATCATATCCACCTCTTGGATAAGATTACTGTATAGAGCACTCTGTTCCAGGAGATACTCTGTATCATTAACCCGATCGCTCTCGCGTTCATACCAAAATTTACTAGGAAGATAGCGAACTTCTGCCAACTCAAAATTCACACCTAAATACATACCTAGTGGTGTAGTAGGATATCCTTTATCCTGTCGCTCCTGGTTCAATTTTTGAGAAAACATACTTAAACCATAGGGTGTTATTGGACGTACATGAGTAGGATCGTGTAAAAGATTATCGTGGCGATGGTGAGGTACTTTAATATGCACCTTAGCCCCTAGCTTACATATTCTATATATTTCCTGAATAATTTTGAGGTAGATGTCTGCTTGTTGTCCTAAATGCTCCAATACATGACTCATTTCAATTTCTGCCACGCTATTATCATCCCACGGCCAAGGGAATGTTTCTAAATCTAAGCTAATGTCTGGACTGCCAAACTTATCTACATTAACGTAACCATCTAAATGTCTTGCTCCGCATCCCAGATTTAAATATAAGTCAGATTCAAACTTGCGGGGGTTCCAACGAGAACGTTGCTCTTCAATATGAGTGTTTTTTCGATCCTTCTTTAGATGTCGCGGACTACTTTCAAAAGATAAAGATGAAGGAAGATGGTCTGACTCATATTTCTCTGCAATAAATGATTCTACTTCCTGATATGAAGGAGAAAAGAAAATCCGATGGGATACTATAGATTGGTAACTATTAATTTCATCAGAAAATATCCTTGAGTTATAACTCCTGAGTGCATTAGAAAATAAACCAGTGCCGTCATCAAAGAATCTCTCAGTGGTTGCTCCGTAGTTTTTGTATGGATGAAAGGCCAGATCCCCAGGAGCTTTCGCAGCTACCCATGAAGTGTAAGACCAGTATTCACTAAAAGTTTCAAACTTATTAGCAGAGCGCATCATTAACAGCAACCAATTATCCTCAGATTGAAAATAGTTTTGAATTTGCTGTTTAAAAGATTCCAGATGCTCCTGCTTAAACCACATATGATGTGGAATAAAAGTAGCATCTTTATCTGTCAGTGGCTCAACCCCCAATACCGAAGTAATCCATTCAGCCCACTTCGATACAATATGAGAATTACCATATCTATTATCTTGAAGAAGTGCAAATGTGTGTCCTGTAGTTTGGCGATCGCTACTGATGAGTGGCCAAGTATTGACTGGAAGTAGGTCACTATCCCAGACAACAAACCATTCACTCAAATTCTCAATACCTTCATTAGCACCAAGTTTTAATAATTGTTGATAAAACCAACCAGGAGTATATAGTGATTTGCCTAAGTCTAGCTCTGAGCAAATTGCTTCTTTTGTCAGACCACTCTTTTGAAAAAATAATTCTTCTTTATGGTTATGGACTGGAGCAACTTGCCATTCCTTCACTTTTTGCTCTAGCAATAGAACTTCATTTTCTGGGGCTATTATGTGGATAGCCCGAGGTTTGTAGTGATGAGTAATTCCTTCTAAAACAGCTTGGGTATTCCAACGAACTTTGTAAAGGGGGATAACAAAGTCGAATGTTTCTTTTGACATAATTTTTAGATAATTTTCTCTACATACTTCAGATGTAAGCATTCAGCAGTCAGTCATCAGCTAGCTGACTGCTAATAGCTGTTTGCGCAGCATTCCGCAGGAAATGCTTACCTTCAGATAAGTTGACATCCTGAGTTTTTCCACTCAGAATACCTTTGATTCTTAGTGCATATTTAACTAGGAAGGATAATATTCTATTCAGAAAAATTCTGTTTTGTCAAATGTTAATCGTCAGCATTCAGTTATTAGCATTTCCTAGGTCATGCTCCGCAAACAGCTTTTCCTGGGTGATGTTACGCAAATAGCTTTTGCTTTTGAACGTAATAACTTACTAAGGTTAGCTGATGACCAATTTTATTCTTATGGCAGTTCTTGGAGACTAATTATTGTGTTATTCCAAGATAATAGTTAATAACTCATAGATTATAGTTGAAGTCCGCAGTTCTTCTGTAATACCAATTTAATAAATGTTTGCTACAAATAGTTAGGCTATTTCGTAAGGAGTTAACCCACCCCTAATCCCTCCTGGGAGGGGAATTCATTAATTGATAATTGATAATGGATAATTGATAATTACCTATGGTTAAAACCGTTACGGAATTGAATATAAGGAAATATTATTTCTTCTCTTGGTCGATTGGATATGGCGCAGGTTTCGGAGCCATCCCTCGACCGCTTTTTTCCTCTTAAAAGGGGAGGCTTCAAGGCGCGAATTATTTAATAATTAATAATTAATAATTAATAATTAATAATTCGGTAAGGAGTCGTATAGGAATTGCTTCAATACCAGTTTTTAGGTCGTAAATTCTCTTTTTCTCTTGGTGCGCGTTCCCTCTCTTGGTCAGCATTCCGCAAGCGAGCTGGCGTCGTCGCAGGGTCGCACCGCTCTCTTGGTCGATTGGATATGGCGCAGGTTTCCTCGCCATCCCTCGACCGCTTTGTCAAAGGGACATTTCCTACAAAATATTTTTATCGCACTTATTATTCGTAACATTCTTTTTTGACGCTTGGTATAATACCATTTATCAAAAACTTTTCTATATTTTCGCATAGTAGGGGAGTAGGGGAGTGGGTAGGGACTTTGTATGTAATGTCCGTACAGGGAGAATTAAAAATAAGAATAATTAACATTAACTTACCTTAAAGTAGTAAAAGGTTATTCTACATAACTTAATTACCTAATAACTGAAGTTCTAATGAAATATAGCATTTTTTTTGGAATTGGTATAAGAGACTAGCTGATGGGTGAGTCCTTACTGTTAATCTATTTTTATTTGTTTTATTTGTGATTTTATTGCCAACTAAAAGAATATATTTACAGTAAACAAAGGGAAAAAAGGTAGAGGGGGAATGGAAAAATAATGGTCATATTTTGCCTCTTTGTTAAACCCACATCTTATTACTTGAGTAAGGAGAAAATACTTCAACAATTAATAATTAATAATTAATAATTACCGAAAAATTCTGGTCTAAAGTCTCC
Organism: Okeania sp. KiyG1; assembly: GCF_014132355.1. Lineage (GTDB taxonomy): Bacteria > Cyanobacteriota > Cyanobacteriia > Cyanobacteriales > Microcoleaceae > Okeania. Next base: position 22,474 of record NZ_BLZO01000116.1, on the reverse strand, counting down.
CCTTTCAAGCTATCCCTGATCGGGAACTTCTGAAAACATTGTGGGGAGCAGGGGAGTAGGGAGTAGGGGAGAAGGGAGAAAAAGTTAATTTAGCTAGGCAAAACTATTTAAGTTCTCAAAAAATCTACTTTTCAATACATGATTTTTGAAGAAAAAGCCTCTGAAACACTAACGCATAACTTTTCTATAATGTCTACGTTTTATGTTAAAAAATATATTGATAAAGCAGAGGTTGTTAAGGGGATAAAAAAAGATAATATTCTTGATGTCAAGCCTCTTTATTACAGAGGTACTGTTAACTGTTAGCGTAGCTCCTCCGACAGGAGGCTAACTGATGACTGATAACTGAAATGACCTCTCCTTGAAAATAAGAGGATTGAGTAAAAGGAAAATTTTTTCTTCTCTTGGTCTATTATACCAATTTGATAAATGTTTGCTACAAATAGTTAGGCTATTTCGTAAGGAGTCAACCCACCCCTCGCCCCTCCCCGACCGTGGAGGGGAGGGGAAGTCAGGAGTCAGGAGTCCTATGGGAATAACTTCGATACCAGTTTTGAGCTAGTAAATTCTATTTTTTGTCAAAGGAAGACCTGCTGTAAAGTATTTTTCTCATGCTTATTATTTGTAACATTCTTTTTAAAAATGGTATTAGATATGGCGAGGAGACCAGTTCTTGTAGACCCGCTTTTCCTTACGGAATGCTATTGCAAATCCTAACCCCATCCCACCCTACGGGAAACTCCGAAGATAGACCGCTTTTTCTCCTTTAAAAGATAGGCTTTAAACCTACATTCCGCACGACAAAACGTAGCATAAAGATACAAGTCAAAAGTCAAAAGTCAGAAGAAAATTAAAACATACAAGTCAAAAGTCATAAATCAAAAGTCAAAAATTAGAAGTCAGAAGAAAATTATAGTGGTCAATAGGAGTCAAGGATTCAGTAAGTATTTATGCTTAATATTTAACTGAGAATTTGACTCCTGATCGAGGTAAATGAAGATAATTTATATAGTATAAATACCTAAGCAAGCTACGGATTTCATACTAATTTTCATGTTACAAATTGAAGTGCGGAATGTGGGTTTAAACCTTAATTATTCGGTAATAATTACTGAATTTATGAGTTATACCAATTTGATAAGTGTTTGTTACAAATAGTAGGGACACCCTTATGCAACGTCCGTACGAAAGAAGGAAGAAGGAAGAAGGAAGAAGAAGGAAATATTTTAAAAAAGGCAAAAACAATATAAATAACTATCTAAAATCCAGGATAGTCACTATTTTTAATAATATCTGATAGAGTGGCACTTTTCATAGTATTCTTTTTTCAAATTGGTATTACACGGGAATAGATTTAATACAATTTTTGATGTTGTAAATTATCTTTTTCGTCAAATAGATTTTCTTATGAAGTATGGGAGATTGTGCTTATTATTCAAACACATTCTTTTTTCATGCATGGTATCATTACTAATTACTGACAGGTGAATGCTAATAGCTGTTTGGGTAGCATTCCACAGTAAATGTTTACGAAAATAGAGTTTAAATATTTTAAGCTTATACAAAAAAATCAATGAAAATATCCTCTATTCCACGAATCATAAAATTTTCTATTTTAATGATATTCGGACTTATTATTGTTATTATTGTTTTTTCTTCTAGAGCAGCTTTTAATGGAATAGATATTCAACCTAAACTGCCGGAGTTTACATCAGCTAATACATCACAACTTGAACGTAGCGAAAGTATATTAAATCTACCTGTAAAAATTCCTTTTGCTCATCTTGAAAAAGCATTAAACCTGAATATTCCTCAGACATTTGTAGGTACAGAATCTGACCCTACAGATTTGCTCTCTAATGATAATCTTACCTACGAAATTAATCGCCAAGACTTCAGTATTGGTACTCAAAATAATCTGATAACTTTTTCAGTACCAATATCAGGAAATGCAAAAGTAAAAGGTGAAGTTAATTTACGTCTTTTTGAGATACCAGTTAGCGTGCAGACAAATATTGCAGGTACAATTTTTGGCGATCTTTCTTTAGGAATAGATAATGAATGGAATATTCAACCGAATCTAAATGTATCGACTAATTTAACTAAAGCAGAAGTACCAATAAAAGATATTGGCACTATTAGTATTCGTAGTATTCTGAAAAAACAGGTGGATAAGGCTATTAATAAAGAGAAGCCTAAATTAATCGCTGAACTTGTTAAAAATTTAAACCTAAAAGCAGAGGTAACAAAACAATGGAATAATTTGCATTTGTCAGAACAAATAAATCAAGACCCTTCAATCTGGATTAAAACTGAACCACAAAGTGTTAGTTTCAAGGAGTTTGATTTGAGTGATGGTGAAAATGTTCAATCTGGAATTGCTATTAAGATGTTTGTCGATACTTGTATATGTAAAGAAGCTCCTGTTATTAATTTTAAACCTTTGCCTAATCTGACTATCCAAGAGCAGATAATAGATAAATTTTTAATAAATTTGCCCGTGCAAGTTTCCCTTGATGAATTGAATAATACTCTTGAATCTAAATTTAGAGGTAAATCTTTGTCTATTGATGAAAATCTGAAACTCATTGTTAATCAAATTAATTTATCTGCATTAGGTGAAAAAATTCTTGTTAAAGTTGATTTTAACGCTGACCAAGGTAATTTGTTTCAGGGAGCAAAAGGAGTATTATATCTTTGGGGTAAAATTTTCTACGATCGAGATTCCAATAATCTTAAAGTAGTTGAACTTGATTATGATATTGATACAAAAATACTCTAATATCGACAGCAGATTGGCTTTTGAAACCTGTTTTGCTTCAGCAAGTTGAGGAACGTCTTTCTTTTCCTTTAGACCAAGAATTAATTCGAGCTAAAGATGAGGCTAATAAATATATTCAGCAGATAAAGTTGCCTTCTGAAATTGATGCAAATATTGAAGTAAAAACAATTGAAGTTGAAAAGGTTGTTGTGACAAATAATGATATTTTTCTTGTTTTATTAGCAGATGGAAATATGTCTGCTCTTTTGAATTTAGGGAGTAGAGAATAGGGAGTAGGAAAGACAAAATACTGTATTTCATTACTTGATTATCAAAATCATAAGGGTCGCGCAACCCCACCTTTTAAGGCGAAATATTTTTGGAGCGAAGCTCAAATCCCCGTTACAAAAATAACTTCTGACTTCTGACTTCGTTAAAAGAGGTTCTCTTTAAATCAACTCCCTCAAAATATTTTGAGTATTCTGGATAGGGTTCCACAGATTGGTTAATGTTGATTTCTTTAGTGGGAATGACACTGACTCACTATTCTCTGCTTCTTATTACGGCTGATGCATGGAAGTTACTTGACAAAAAAACTTTATATGGTAGATTGAGTATAATAGAAAAGGTGCGCTCATATATACTCGTTCTAGGCCATTAAAAAATATTGTGTTGAGGATATTTTGGTATCTTTTTGAGTTCCTCTTGATTGAAAAAGGATAGTTTAAGGTTTTTCTGTCTTCTGGTTCTCAACTTTTCTACTATTGCGTATGGGGAAATAGAAACTTCATTCTCTGAAGCACTTGATATCTGAGGTGAGTTGTGAATTTTTGACTGTTGCGTATAGGAAACATAAGCTTCAGGAAATGAAAAATTCCCCTTCAGAGAGTGGTTGTGAAATTTCTGACTATTGCCTATGGGGAAATAGAAGCTTCATTCTCAGAGGCACTCGACATCTGAGGTGAGTTGTGAAATTTCTGACTATTGCCTATGGGGAAATAATATTTTCATTTTATGCAGCACTCACTCAGCCTCTGAGGGGGGTTGTGAATTTCCTTCTATTGCGTATAGGGAAATAGAAGCTTCATTCTCAGAGGCACTCGAAAGTTGTGAAATTTCTGACTATTGGGATAGAGAAATAGTAGCTCCAGGAAATGAAAAAATCCCCTTCAGGGAGTAGTTATGAAATTTCTGGCTATTGCGTATAGGGAAATAGTAATTTCATTTCCTGGAGCACTCGGAATCTGAGGGGAGTTATGAAATTTTGACTGTGACGTATAGGGAAATTTAAGCTTCAGGAAATGAAAAATTCCGCCTTACAGAGCGATCGCAAATTTGCGGATAGGGAAATAGTATCTTCATTTCCTTAAGCACTACTAGAACTCTGAGGGGAGTTGTGAATTTCCTTCTATTGCGGATAGGGAAATAGTATCTTCATTTCCTGAAGCACTAGAAATCTGAGGGGGGTTGTGAATTTCCTTCTATTGCGTATGGGGAAATAGTAATTTCATTCTTTGAAGCACTCGAGAATAGAGAAATAGTAGCTTCATGAAATGAAAATTTCCCCTTCAGGGAGTAGTTATGAAATTTCTGGCTATTGCGTATAGAGAAATAGTAATTTCATTCTCTGAAGCACTTGATATCTGAGGTGAGTTGTGAATTTCCTTCTATTGCGTATAGGGAACATAAGCTTCAGGAAATGAAGAATTCCCCTTCAGAGAGTGGTTGTGAAATTTCTGACTATTGCGTATAGGGAAGTAGAAGCTTCATTCTCTGAGGCACTCGACATCTGAGGTGAGTTGTGAAATTTCTGACTATTGCCTATGGGGAAATAATATTTTCATTTTATGCAGCACTCTATCAGCCTCTGAGGGGGGTTGTGAATTTCCTTCTATTGCGTATAGGGAAATAGAAGTTTCAGGAAATGACAGAGAGTGGTTGTGAATTTCCTTCTATTGCGTATAGGGAAATAGAAGCTTCATTCTCTGAAGCACTAGGAATCTGAGGGGAGTTGTGAATTTCTGACTATTGCGTATAGGGAAATAGTCTTTTCATTCTATGAAGCACTCGGAATCTGAGGGGAGTTGTGAATTTCCTTCTATTGCGTATAGGGAAACAGTCTTTTCATTCTCTGAAGCACTAGAGAATAGTAGCTTCAGGAAATGAAAATCTCCGACTCTGGGAGTAGTTATGAAATTTCTGGCTATTGCGTATAGAGAAATAGTAATTTCATTCTATGAAGCACTCGGAATCTGAGGGAAGTTGTGAATTTCCTTCTATGGTGTATCGGGAAATCTAAGCTTCAGGAAATGAAAAATTCCGCCTCACAGAGCGATCATAAATTTGCGTATAGGGAAATAGTAATTTCATTTTCTGAAGCACTAGGAATCTGAGGGGAGTTGTAAATTTCCGACTATTGCGTATAGGGAAATAGTAATTTCATTTTCTGAAGCACTAGGAATCTGAGGGGAGTTGTGAATTTCCTTCTATGGCGTATCGGGAAATCTAAGCTTCAGGAAATGAAAAATTCCGCCTCAGAGGTTCGTTGTGAATTTCCTTCTATTGCGTATAGAGAAATAGTAATTTCATTTTCTGGAGCACACTGAAAATCTGAGGTGAGTGGTGAAATTTCCTTCTATTGCGTATAGAGAAATAGTAATTTCATTTTCTGAAGCACTCAAAATCTGAGGTGAGTGGTGAAATTTCTTCTATTGCGTATAGAGAAATAGTAATTTCATTTTCTGAAGCACTCAAAATCTGAGGTGAGTGGTGAAATTTCTTCTATTGCGTATAGAGAAATAGTAATTTCATTTTCTGAAGCACTCAAAATCTGAGGTGAGTGGTGAAATTTCCTTCTATTGCGTATAGAGAAATAGTAATTTCATTTTCTGAAGCACTCAAAATCTGAGGTGAGTGGTGAAATTTCTTCTATTGCGTATAGAGAAATAGTAATTTTATTTTCTGAAGCACTCAAAATCTGAGGTGGGTGGTGAAATTTCTTCTATTGCGTATAGAGAAATAGTAATTTTATTTTCTGAAGCACTCAAAATCTGAGGTGGGTGGTGAAATTTCTGACTATTGCTTATTAAAGCTGACTTTAAACTAGAGAGAATGTCAAATTCCCAATTTCTGTCTAATTCGACCAACAAAAATATCTACTTCTGGCAAATTCATTTTCATTACTATCAAACCAAAGATACTTAACCCCGAAAAACTTGCCAAACCAAGCTCCAACAACAGTACAAAAAATCCCTCATTTCCCAACACTAACTGACAAGCTAAAAGCACGCTCCAACAAACCAAACCAGTAGCCAAAGCTCCACCAATTAAACCAGCAAAAACTATAAACCATTCTCCCCAAGGCAACCCATCAAGTTTCCTATCTAATAACCATAAAAAAATTACCATTGAAATTAAATTTACCCCCACAGTTGCCAAAACCAAACCAGGAGCACCAAAAGCATTAACTAACAAATAATCCAACACCACATTCAGAAAAATATTAATCACACTAATCTTAAAAGGAGTCTCTCCATCTCCCAAAGCATAAAAAACCCTAACTAAAACATCCCTTCCCAAATAAACAAACATTCCCAATGCATAAGCCATCAATACAGAAGCCACAAAATTTGATGCCGATAAATCAAAAGCATAACGTTCATAAACCACCCTCACAATAGGCAAAGCCAAAGTTACCATAATCGCACTTAAAGGCAACATCGTAATACCAGTTAATACCAAAGCTTGGCGAATTCGATATTTTAATTCATCCCTACTTTTCGGTTCTGCCAATCGAGAAAATATCGGTAAAAAAGGAACCAAAATAACATTAGAAATAATCCCCAAAGGAGTCTGTACTAACAAACCAGAATAAGCCAATGAAGCAGCAGCTTGAGGAATATAAGAAGCAAAAAATAGGTCGGTATAAACATTAATATGTAACATTCCAGAAGATAAAGTAGCAGGTACCATTACCTTAGTAACTTCCTGTACTCCTGGGTTGCGGAAATTAAATCTGAAACGTAATCTTCCTAAACCAGCTCGCCACAAAGCAGGAACTTGAATTAACCATTGTAATATTGCTCCGATGAGGGTACCCCAGGCTAAAACTAAGCCTCCCATCATGGCATATTCCGGTTGAATAATCTTTTCCCCTAGCTGCAAAGCTAAGATAAAAATTCCTCCAATCAAGGCCACACTAGAAAATAAGGGGCTAATAGAAGGCAACCAATACATATCCGCAGCATTAAGCGCTCCGAAACCAATACCAATTAATCCTGCCAGTAAAGCCATTGGGGCCATAATCTGGAATTGTTGGATGGCGATCGCCCGAATCTCTAGACCTTTTGACGTTTGGCTTAACCCCGGTGCCACTAGGTCAATCAAAGGGTCGGCAAAAATAATCAGGGCAACTGTGACGAATAACAATACTCCACCAACGAAAGTAGTTATGGTTTCTACCAGTGGAGCAGCTTGTGATTTATGGCGCTTTGCTAAGACACTAACGATGGCACTATGAAAGGGTCCGTTGATGCCTCCTAATAATATCAATAGAAAGCCAGGTATGACATAAGCGTAGTTATAGGCGTCCACTGCAGCGCCTACTCCGAAGGCGGCGGCGATCGCTTGTTGACGTACTAGGCCAAATATTTTACTGATTAATGTGGCGACTGCTACGATGCCAGCTATTCCTGCTAGGGAACGGGAAGATTTTTGTGATTTTGATTCAGACACGAGTACAATATATTAATGTTGCTTAAATCAGTTTAATCAGGATTCGGTATTGAGCGATAGAAAACCGGATATTTGTTTTTTTGTCTTTTCTAATTAGGGGTTAACTCAATGATGAAAAAACAAGAACAAGTTATCAAAAGAGTTTATGAGTCTTTAAATGGCAGTCTCATGGGTTTATGGATTATTAAAAATATTAAGGGGTGGATATTATTTGTCAATTTTTATTCTGATTTTCAACGTTTCTTCAAGTAGTAATCTGGAAGTAATAAAATCAGCACTCAAACAAATTTAAGAGCTTTAATTACTATGGACTATCACCGACTGGAAAAAGGCTTGGCTTTGAAACAAACTAGGAAGGGATTTGGAAAAGATGTTATTAAGGGTTTGAGTAATTTTTTACCAGAATACCAAAATAAATATGGTTCTGATGAAACTGTAATGATTACCCTCAATGCTTGACAAGAATATTATGACTTTGATTTAGAAATTAATTTAGATAATGAGACAAATGAGACAGCTTATCAAACTATTTCTAAAATCAAAAATAACCTACCCCAAAATAATTATCTATTAGGCAAAGAAGGCGGAACTAAAATAGTCAAAAAGACTGATATTCAAGCATCAGCAAAAATTTATATTAGGGAAATTTTTAGGGAAAAATACTGGGTATGCGCCTCCCCTTTTAAGGGGATAAAAAAAGATAATTCCGTATTTTATTGCCTCCTTATTGCAGAGGTATTGTTAACTGATAATAGCTTCAGTTCTTGGTTGATCGACAGGAATTTTAGGGTTCAGTTGTAATCGTCAGCCAACAAATATTTCTAAACAATTGCTGAGTACATTACAATCAAATGTTCGACTTAATGCAAGAGATAAAATTTCATATCAAAGATTAATTGATTCAATTTATCAAAATAACATGGGTCTAAAACGCCGCCTTTTAAGGCGAAATATTTTTGGAGAGTTGCTCACGCATCCCCTACTTCCCCTCCCCTCCACCGGAGGGGTTAGGGGTGGGTTAACTTCTGACTTCTGACTCCTGACTTCTGACTTCGTTAACACCCTGTTAATTTAGTAGCAGATTTCGCCTTTTTATTAAAACTTACTGAACAGTCGGAGAGATTAGCTGAAGTATTGGAATGGATTAATACTCAGAAAAGTCAAAATTAAGATGATTTTGGGAATTAATATTCATGGCTTACTATTGAAAAACTTAGAGGGAATCACAGCTAATGATTTGGTTCAAGTTTTAGCTGACACTCTCACAAAATTGCACAAAGATAATGAGCAATTAAGTTTGATTTTCTTGCCTCACGATAGCCTTATTGTTAATGGTATTAATGATGAAATCTTATCAAAAAAAATCATGGAAAATCTTTCATCTGAAGTTGCCTCATGCTGTTTTAAAATTCCTTTTCCCTGTTTAGCTAGAGAAATTAAAGCAATAGTTAAACATATAGATTGTGTACTTACTGGGAGGATGCATTTGGGTGCATCTCATATTTGCAAAAATACTTTTTTCTTATATATTCCCTATTCCCTATTACCTGTTCCCTGTTCCCTGTTCCCTGTTCCCTAAAAGCGATAAATTTTTGGCTTTATTCTTGCATTGAGATGCACCCATGCATTTAGGCATAGCTTGTTTAGAACAAGGTACTCCAATTGCTTGTATTACTTATCAGGGAAAATTTGAAGATCTCTACCAACACTTTAACCTTGAACCTTTATTTATCGAACCGAAAAAACTATTCGTTCTCAATCAAGATGAGCTGGTAGAATTAGTCCATAAATTAATTGCTCAAAAACAAAGTTTCCACGAAAAAATCATCAGTAAACTCGATAGTGTCAAAGAACTTTACCGAGCAAATTTTACTTCTATCTAATTTTTTCTAACTGAACGAACTTTCGACTTAATTTAATATCAGGAAAAATTAAAGCTTAGAAAGAGAAACTCAACTCTCTAAGATGTTGATTGAGAAAAACAATCTGAGATTTGTTTGGAGAAAATTTCAAGTAGTATAATTTAACTGAAATTAATGTATCTCACAGTAGATATGAAATCGTATATAAAAATTTATCCAATAATATAAAAGGGAATAAAATTATGAAATTGATGCACGATGGACTCAAAGATTTTTTGCTACTAGAAGAATATATAGAGTCTCAAAAAATTGGATTTATTTCTTTAGAAGTTCCTCTTCCGAAATGGATTCTAAATTTCAGTCAATCTATTAAATACTCAATAGGTTTACAAATTCGCCGTGAGTATCGCCACATTTCAATGGGTTTAACATCCCTCAAATTTTCTGATGTTGATACTATTTTTATTTTCGAGGTTTACAATCAACATTTACTCTTTGTTATGCCTTTATTAGCCATCATGGCATTACGAGGGAAAAAAGTTTTAATATGTCTACATGGTAATCAACAATTTGCGATGACTAACAAAATTAAATTTTGGGGATTACTGTATCTAAAAGCTTATTTAAAACTATTTAAAAAACTCAAAGTTGTTTCTTTTGAAGTAGATGATGATGTGCTGCCTGAAAAATTTAGATTACCAGAGGAATCTAAATATATAATTCCTCATCCTATTATCAGTGAAGCTAAACCTAAATTTTTACCAGGAGAAAGAATACCTTCTAATATTCCAATTAAAATTGGTGTTGTGGGAATGATTCGCCCAGATAAACCAATTGCTCAAGTAATTGAGAAATTACAAGAATATATTAAATCTTCAGAGCATCAATGCGAACTGATAATTGGAACACCTTTTGGTCAGAAACCAAATTATTTAGACCAACTTAATGTCACTCTTTATGACACTACTGAACAAGAAGACTATATCCAGATTTTAACTGAAATAGATATTTTGGTTATTCATTACGACAAAGACCGTTATTACTACCGAACCAGTGGAGTAATTAGTGATGCTGCTTCTTGTGGATGCTATATTATTGCTTCTGATTATCCTGTTATTCAACATCAAGTTAGTTGGCCGGAAAAAATAGGTTCTACTTTTTCTGATTTTAATGAAATTAGTAATCTTATAGATGAGGGTATAGTTCATATTCGAGAAAAAGGACAGGATAATCACTGGTTGTGGCGAGAAGGAAGAACTGCTAAAGCGATCGCTAAAGTTTTATTTCCTGATAATTATAAGTTAGATACTAAAGTTGAAAAAGGGGAGTTAGGTGCTACTGAATTAGGAAATAATAGTTGAGATTTTCCTAGTTTCAACAGAAATATAGGGTTTCTCAAGTTACTGAGGTACAGTTGTTTTTATTTTTTTATATTACTGAATTATTAATTATTAATAATTAAATAATTTTGGTTTAAAGCCTCCCTTTTAAGGGGAAAAAAAAGCGGTCGAGGGATGGCGAGGTCTCCTCGCCATATCCAATCGACCAAGAGAAGAAATAATATCTCCTTATATTCAATTCCGTAACGGTTTTAACCAGAGGTAATTATCAATTATCTATTATCAATTATCAATTAATGAACTACTTTATTCCCGCACAACAAACGAATTTTTTACCGATAAATTGTGGGTATGCGCCTCCCATTTTAAGTGGATAAAAAAAAGAGAATATTCCCGTTCTCAAGCCTCCTTATTGCAGAGGTACTAATAACTGATAACTGATAACTGATAACTGATAACTGATAACTGATAACTGATAACTGATAACTGATAATTGATAACTGAAATGACCTCATGCTTCTTGGGAATTACTATAATAATTTTAATTTTTTTTGTATCATGTATCAAAGCAGTATTGACATTTTTGTTCGGGTTAATTGTTGTATTATCTGAACCGTATTGATTTAAAAAGCGTTTTTTCAGGGAATGCTCTGCAAATAGATACTATTATCTATACACAAATTTTTAGGCTGATAGCTAATAGCTAATAGCTGATAACTGATAGCTAGTTAAAATCAATATGATTTATTGTCAAATAATGTAAGCATTTCCTGCGGAATGCTTACATTATCAATTATCAATTATTGAAAGCCAACTTTGGTAGTAATTTGGTAGTAATATTTAATTCTGCCTCAATTAGTAAAGCTTTTATTTCAAACTAAAAACAATAGCTGATAGCTGATAGCTGTTTGCGCAGCAGTCCGCAGGAAATGCTTACCAAATAATTATGAATAATCTTCCTAAATTCTCTTATAAATATCCAACTCTTGAGTCAGGAACTTTGATTAAACGTTATAAAAGGTTTCTGGCAGATATAGAGTTAAAATCTGGGGAAATAATTACTGCTCACTGTGCAAATACTGGTCCGATGAAAGGAGTTTGTACTTCTGGTAGTCCTGTGATGGTTTCTCATAGTAATAATCCTAAACGAAAGTTGGCTTATACTTGGGAATTAATTCAAGTAACAGATAATGAACCAACTTGGGTAGGAATTAATACGGCTTTACCTAATCGAATTATTAAGTTAGCTTTGGCAGAATATTTATTTCCTGAATTGGGAGATTATCGTGAAATTAAACCAGAAGTTGTTTATGGGAAAGATAAAAAAAGTAGGGTAGATTTTAAGTTAATTACTCAGAGTCAAAATATTTATCTTGAGGTTAAAAATACGACTTGGGCAAATCAACGGATTGCTTTATTTCCAGACACAGTTACAGAAAGAGGACAAAAGCATTTGCGAGAATTAATTGAAGTAGTAAAAAAAGGGGAAAGAGCAGTATGTTTATTTTTTATAAATCGTGGAGATTGTTATCAGTTTTCCCCCGGAGATATTGCTGACCCTGATTATGGTCAACTCTTGAGAGAAGCTGTTAAAAAAGGGGTAGAAATTTTGCCCTGTAGATTTGAAGTTACTCCCCAAGAAATTCGCTATTTAGGTATGGCTGAATTTATTAATTAGGGTGCTTTATATTGATGAAATAATTTATCTTTTCTGTGGCGCGTTTAATACCCAACCGTCATTTCAGTTATCAGTTATCAGTTATCAGTTATCAGTTATCAGTTATCAACGGGGAAGTTTAAAATTGTTTGGGGTTTGTAGACACGAAGTGGCCGTTCGTTGACTATCCATAAGCAATTTTCCCTTCTTCCTTCTTCCTTCTTCCTCCTTCCTTCTTGAATTTTGTAGACAGGAATTGGCCGGTCGTTGACTATCCATAAGCAATTTTCCCTTCTTCCTTTTGCCTTCTTCCTTTTGCCTTCTTCCTTCTTCCTTCTTCCTTCTTCCTTCTTCCTTCTTCCTTCTTCCTTCTTCCTTCTTCCTTCTTCCTTCTTCCTTCTTCCTTCTTCCTTCTTCCTTCTTAAATTATGAACCAAAATATTTCAATGTTGATTAAAGCCTGTAATAATCTAGGCTATGAATATGAAATTCTACATGAATCTGGAAATTTAGTAGTAGTCAAAAATCAAGGTAAATCTCATATATTTGTGAATTGGACAGCACCGCTAAACTCATCATCAATTACTCATTTATGCCGTGACAAAGAATACTTTTATCAATATTTTAAATCCTATATCAATATTCCCAAAACTAAGGGTTACTTAAATCCTAATTGTAATGAATTATATTCTAGTTATGTTAAAGATTCTCATGTAGAAGAAATAGCAAATAATATTGAGCAAAACTTTGACTATCCTGTTGTACTGAAGAAAAACCGAGGCTCAAAGGGAAGAAATGTATTTAAGTGCAATGAGAGAAGTCAAATCATAAATTCCCTTGATACAATTTATGATTTAAGCAATTACAAATACGATTATATTGCTATTAGTCAAGAATATATTCAGATTCAGAAAGAATTTAGAGCTTTGTTTCTAGAAGGTAATTTACATTGTGTATATGAGAAGAGTATTACTGGAGCAAAATTTGTCGGAAATTTAAGTAGACTGCATTGGGAAGGGGCAAAAGCTAAGATTGTATTAGATATAGATTTTTTAGAACGAATACAATCTTTCTGTAAACCCATATTTCAAAATAGTGAATTAAGATATACGGGATTAGATATAGCTCTAGATACAAATAATAAACTTTGGTTAATTGAAGCTAACTCTGCACCAGGATTTAATTATTTAGTTAGAGACTGTGGGGAAGAATTAGTAATAGAATGGTACAGGAAAACACTGCTATTAATATTCTGTCAATAACATTACTCCAAATAATAGTTTACTAATTTGATTACTTCGGTGTTTCCTATCACCATATCTTCTATTGATTAAAAGTCTAGAATATCTCAAAACTAAAATTAAGATTTCTATTCTATCTTTCAGAAAAAAACTTTGTATCGTTCAAACAAAAAAATGTTAACTTTACCAAAAAAACTTACAATTTTAATCACAATACTTCTACTGATACTTGCCAGTGGATGTTCTCTACTTTTAAAACCTTCTCCGAAAGTTCATATCACTCTAGGAAACCCAAGTAATGCCACAGCTACTATCGAAAATACAGATAATTATTTAATAGAAAAACCTCAATATGTATTGTCATATAACCGGGATAAAGGAACAGCCAATTGGGTAAGTTGGCAACTGAATAAATCTTGGTTAGGAAATGTAGAAAGACAGGATAATTTTCGCCCTGATGATAGTTTACCTGAAGACTGGTATCAGGTCAGACCTAGTGATTATCGAAATAGTGATTATGACCGAGGACATTTAATTCCTTCCGCAGACCGTACAGCTAATGAAGAAGATAATTCAGCTACATTTTTAATGATAAATATAATTCCTCAAAGCCCAAAGAATAATCGTGAAACTTGGCGGGAATTAGAACAATATTCTCGTGAACTTGTACAACAAGGAAATGAACTTTATATTATTGCTGGAGGGTACAGAAAAAAAGCAACTCTTGCCAAAGGTAAAGTAACTATTCCTAGTCGTACATGGAAAATTATAGTAGTGGTAAATCCTGGTTCTGGAGTGAGAGGAGTTAATAAAAATACTAGAATTATTGCAGTGGATATGCCTAATTCAAATCGGATTAGAAGTGACTGGAAATATTACCGAGTTTCAGTAGATCAAATTGAAACTGAGACTGGTTATGATTTTCTTTCAAAAGTTCCTAAAGAAATTCAAGATGTAATTGAAAGCAGAATTGATAACCAGTAGATAAGTTAAAATTAAGAGGTTCAAAATTGACTTCAATAAGGTGGTAGTTTTTAGGTCGTAGGTGGTAGGTTTTAGGTTTTAGTTGAAAATTTTCGAGTACATATATATATATAGCAATCAGGAATAATATGTGAGAATTGAGGTGTTCCTTTAAAGTATAGAATATAGCTAGTTATCTTATTTATATATATTCGCTTCTTCCCTATTCCCTATTCCCTATTCCCTCCATACCTAAAACAAAAGTCTCCAAGAACTCACAACTAACATCATATTGCTATAGTTTCCAGATAAGTTGTGAAACTAGAGAAGGAAAGAGGGAATAAGCAAAAGTGGTAAAAATATTTCTCTTAGACAGGGAAATCATTAGTCTGTATTTTAAACAACTCTTTTGTGTGCTGTAAATTATCATTTTTTTTCTGTTGTCAAAAATTTTATCTGTAGAAAAAAAATTACCTAATTTGAAATTAATTTTCCCATACTAAAAGATTATCAAAATATTATATGTAGACATTTTAAATAGGTAATGTACATCAAAAAAATTTGGATTAAGTTTTAAATGTACTTTCTCAGACTATCCCAGATAATATCATGTCCGTTCGTATCGTTTGTGTAATTCCAAGGGTGAATATCTACAGGAAATTTAAGTTTTTTCAGTCTTTTAAGCCTTCTTCCTTCTTCCTTCTTCCTTCTTCCTTCTGCCTTTTGAAATTAATTTTCCCATACTAAAAGATTCTCAAAATATTATATGTAGACATTTTAAATAGGTAATGTACATCAAAAAATTTGGATTAAGTTTTAAATGTACTTTCTCAGACTATCCCAGATAATATCATGTCCGTTCGTATCGTTTGTGTAATTCCAAGGGTGAATATCTACAGGAAATTTAAGTTTTTCAGGCTTTTAAGCCTTCTTCCTTCTTCCTTCTTCCCTCTTCCTTCTTCCCTCTTCCTTTTGAAATTAATTTTCCCATACTAAAAGATTATCAAAATATTATATGTAGACATTTTAAATAGGTAATGTACATCAAAAAATTTGGATTAAGTTTTAAATGTACTTTCTCAGACTATCCCAGATAATATCATGTCCGTTCGTATCGTTTGTGTAATTCCAAGGGTGAATATCTACAGGAAATTTAAGTTTTTTCAGGCTTTTAAGCCTTCTTCCTTCTTCCTTCTTCCCTCTTCCTTCTTCCCTCTTCCTTTTGAAATTAATTTTCCCATACTAAAAGATTATCAAAATATTATATGTAGACATTTTAAATAGGTAATGTACATCAAAAAATTTGGATTAAGTTTTAAATGTACTTTCTCAGACTATCCCAGATAATATCATGTCCGTTCGTATCGTTTGTGTAATTCCAAGGGTGAATATCTACAGGAAATTTAAGTTTTTTCAGGCTTTTAAGCCTTCTTCCTTCTTCCTTCTTCCTTCTTCCTTCTTCCCTCTTCCTTTTGAAATTAATTTTCCCATACTAAAAGATTATCAAAATATTATATGTAGACATTTTAAATAGGTAATGTACATCAAAAAATTTGGATTAAGTTTTAAATGTACTTTCTCAGACTATCCCAGATAATATCATGTCCGTTCGTATCGTTTGTGTAATTCCAAGGGTGAATATCTACAGGAAATTTAAGTTTTTTCAGGCTTTTAAGCCTTCTTCCTTCTTCCTTCTTCCCTCTTCCTTCTTCCCTCTTCCTTCTTCCTTCTGCCTTTTTCCTTCTTCTCCTAGAAAATACCTATATCTAATTATTTTTTCCTAAATTCAAGTTTCAACAGAAACTGTAGCTACACCTGCATAATCTCCTGTATTTGTCTTACCAACTATATAAACATCTTTTCTAACCTCACCCACCTTATAAACCTTTAAATCACTCAAATATTGCTTCATCATACTGACAAGTTTCTGATATTTCCTTACCACTTCAGACTCTTGTGCATTATGCCAACTTCTTTCTGTAATTACCACTCTAAAAAAAACTTCAAATTCTATTACTTTAACCGTAGTCTCTAAAGAATGTTTAGTAATTTTCAAAACAATTTCATTATTTAATGAAACTACCTCTCCAAATTCCCAAATAAAAACTTCAAAAGGATAATCAGATTCACTCATCCATAGCAAACCTTTTACCAGTTCATCTAATTGTTCAAAAATTTCTAAATTAGTTAAAGCCATTGTCATTAATGCTGAAATTACTAATACATTTATAGACTATTGAGGTGAAATATCTAATCCTCGTTTACCTCCCCATAGCCCAACACATCAATAATAAGCGTTGCTGAATTAAGGGATAAAACTTTTCGGAGAAGGTACATCCCATGTTTTGTTTTTTATCAAAATAATTGGGTCGCGCAACCCCCCCTTTTAAGAGGAAATATTTTTAGAGCGAAGCTCAAATCCCCGTTACAAAAATAATTTCTGAGTTGTGACTTGTGACTTCGTTAAACTTCCTGTGTTCGAGAGCCTAAAATTCATCCCGCACTCTATGCAACGCTATATATTTACTCATCTAGAAGCGATGTAGCTACCGCACTTGCTCTGCCAAGGCAATATTCACAAATCCAGAAAAATCTCATCCTGTGAAGCACCAAAAAAACGGCAAGGTATTTCCCCTTGCATCCTCAAAAAAATCATAGTAGTATGTAATCATTGGGTTCTACTCGCCCCTACGCATGACTTTTTATTCAACGCCAAAACAGCATATCGTTACTGAATACATATAGAAGTGATACTCACACCATCAAAGCAGAGAAAACTATCATCCAGTGAAGCACTAAGACAAAGAAGTGGCAAGAAGTGGCGACACCGAAAAATTTTCACCCCATCAACAGATCCATATATTTACTCATCCAGAAGCGATCGCGATATTATATTATTCACAAATCCGACATCATCTTGTGAAGCACCAAAAAAACGGCAAGGATTTTCCCCTTGCATCCTCAAAAAAATCATAGTAGTATGTAATCATTGGGTTCTACTCGCCCCTACGCATGACTTTTTATTCAACCCAAAAACAGCATATCGTTACTGAATACATATAGAAGGGATACTCACACCATCAAAGCAGACAAAATTATTATCCTGTGAAGCACTCAAATAAATGAAGTGGCAAGAAGTGGCGACACCGAAAAATTTCCACCCCATCAACAGATCCATATATTTACTCATCCAGAAGCGATCGCGATATTATATTCACAAATCCTACATCATCTTGTGAAGCACCAAAAAAACGGCAAGGTATTTCCCCTTGCATCCTCAAAAAAATCATAGTAGTATGTAATCATTGGGTGCTGCTCGCCCCTACGCATGACTTTTTATTCAACCATAACCCATCTAAGAGCTACGGTTTAGTAGGAATCTCCGCGCCTGATCGCCGGAGAGGATGTCAAGTCATTCCCCTGCCTAGTGCAGGATGGCAGAAATAAGTGACCAGTTACAAAATCCTAAAACCCTGGCCAATCAAAAATGATTGACTTTTAACTTTTGACTTTTAACTTCCGCGTAGCGGTACTAGACTGACATTTCCTGCGGAATGCTGCGCAAATAGGCATTTTTTCTCCCTGAAAATGTCTAAACATCACTATATTGTTAGTCAAAAAAATTAATAAATATAGCTCGAATTACCCCTCAATAATTACAGTAAGATAAGTATTAATAATAGTATTTTTACTTAGAAAATAAATTATCGCTGCCAGCCAAACAAAAATCAAAAATATAGTAAACCCTGAATCTTGAAGTTTTTCAAAAAAATAACTAAATCATTCCTCCATCTACCCGTAAATTTTTTTCAAAAATTGCTCGTTCTAGTGTTTAAAATTACAGCTAAAATCTTCAAAAACAACTATTAATTATTCCAAAATGTTTGGAAAATAATTATATTAACACCCAACAACTACCCTTGAATATATTTTGATGACTAGGCGATCGCTAAAATAACTTATTTGATTGTTTTTGTATCACTTTTAGCTTTCAAAATCACAAAAATAAACCAATTTTGAAATCAGAAGTCAAGAGTAGAATATAACTCTAACTTTTAATTTTTGATTTTTTGCTGATTTTCTAGAGTGTTTCTAACATTTTGAGGCACTCTCAGAATTACCTCCTCGCCCTTGACCAAAAAGTAAGGTCAATAGTCTCCCATTTTAAGGGGATGAAAAAAAATCAACTTCAGTATTTTCTTGCCTCCCTATTCCATGAGGTACTGATAACTGATAACTGAAATGACTTGCACGAAGCAATATTAGGTTGTCTAAAATACATATGTAAACTAATTAGGGTTTGCTGAATAAAGTATGAGTGCTACGGGTAGGAGTCAGGAGTTAGGATTCAGAAGTCAGGAGTCAGGATAAACAGGGAATTTAGATGAGGTAGAAGTAAGAATTGTCCCTAAATTTTTTTGTCCTTGATTTGCCCAAAATGCTAACTTTTTGAACGTTTTAGACTAAAACAAGGGCACTTTTTGGGAATCTCAGAAGGCTAAAACCTTTATCTGTCAATACTTTGATATTTGATCGGTAAACCCTAATTAAATTATCACCAGTAGAGGAAACATTTATGGCAATGACTATGGTTGAAAAAATCCTGGCCAAAGCGTCAGGAAAATCTACCGTTACCCCAGGAGAAAATATTTGGATCGACGTAGATGTTCTAATGACCCATGATGTGTGTGGTCCTGGAACTATTGGCATTTTCAAAAAAGAATTTGGCGAAAATGCCAAAGTTTGGGACCGGGAAAAAATCGTTCTCATCCCAGACCACTATATTTTCACCGCCGACAAACGAGCTAACCGTAATGTAGATATCTTGCGGGACTTTGCCCAAGAACAAAATATCAAATACTTTTACGACATTATCGATCGCTCAAATTTCAAAGCTAACCCAGACTACAAAGGAGTTTGCCACGTTGCTCTTGCTCAAGAAGGACACACCCGTCCAGGGGAAGTTTTGTTTGGTACAGACTCCCATACTTGTAATGCAGGTGCTTTTGGACAATTTGCCACAGGTATCGGCAATACCGACGCTGCTTTTATTTTAGGAACTGGGAAGCTGTTGGTAAAAGTTCCAGCAACTATGCGGTTTGTCTTGAATGGAGAAATGCCAGACTATTTATTAGCAAAAGATTTAATACTGCAAATTATTGGAGATATTTCTGTTTCCGGCGCTACCTACAGAACAATGGAATTTGCTGGCGAGACTGTAGAACAGATGACAATGGAAGAACGAATGACCCTTTGCAATATGGTCATTGAAGCAGGTGGTAAAAATGGAGTTATCGCTGCGGATGAAACTACTTTTAAATATTTGCAAGGTCGAACAGATAAAACATTTGAGTCATTTCATACAGATGAAAATGTGGCATTTTATAGCGATCGCTCCTACGATGTGACAAAACTAGAACCTGTGGTGGCCAAACCCCATTCTCC
Organism: Okeania sp. KiyG1; assembly: GCF_014132355.1. GTDB lineage: Bacteria > Cyanobacteriota > Cyanobacteriia > Cyanobacteriales > Microcoleaceae > Okeania. Next base: position 2,471 of record NZ_BLZO01000116.1, on the reverse strand, counting down.
TGATAACCGGGAACTTGCACGCAACTGTAGGGATGTCAAAATTGACCGAGTTTATATAGGTTCCTGTACTGGTGGGAAAATTTCTGACTTTCTTCATGCAGCTAAACTTATGAAAGGTCATCAGGTGAAAGTTCCCACCTATTTAGTACCAGCAACTCAGAAAGTTTATGAGGATTTATTTAGCTTAAAACATGATGGAAAAACCCTCTCAGAAATATTTTTAGATGCTGGTTGTATTGAACCTGCCGCCCCCTCTTGTGCTGCTTGTTTAGGCGGACCAAAAGATACATTTGGGCGATTAAATGAACCAGAAATTTGTGTGTCTACAACTAATCGTAATTTCCCTGGTCGAATGGGGAATAAACAGGCACAAGTTTATTTAGCTTCTCCTTATACAGCAGCAGCTTCAGCCCTGACTGGATATGTGACTGACCCACGAGAATTTATGTAAGATTGTTGCTAGTTTATCGATAAACCATTTGGAAGTCAGGAGTCATAATTTAATTTTGTATGTAGAAATGGATAAATAAATTGTTGAAAAATATCCACTAAATCTGATATTGATTGATATTCCATATACAGCATGAATTAATTTTGACTCCTGGTTACTTTATATTGCTAATATCACAAAAGTTTCTGACACTTTAATCTTATAAATCAGGCGCTTTAGTTGAAAAAATCATCAATTTATCATTCACATTAAAGGAAATGCCACACAGAAAATTTATCTACCATCTTATACCAATTTGATAAATGTTTGTTACAAATGGTAGAAGTAATAAAGAAGGAAGAAGGAAGAAGGAAGAGGAGAAAAATATTGAAAAAAAGGGAAAAACGATAGATATAAATATCTAAAATGAACTGGAGCAGCTATTTTTAAGCATATCCAATCAAACTCTACCATTTTGTAGCATTCTTTTTTCAAAGTGGTATTATAACCCAAGCGCTCTAGTTGAAAAAATCATCAATTTATCATCTACATCAGAGCGATCGCCACACAGAAAATTTATCTACAATCTCATAACTCAGAGGCTATAATTAAAAATTATTCAAAAAATGCCAAAAATTTTTCTATTTATGAACTTTTTCCTGATATTTTTCTATTAAACCTTAATTATTTAATTATTAATTATTAATTATTAATTATTAATTATTTAATGCCAATTTTTCCAAGGATTTTTAGATAAATTAGAATTAGTATATCTCTTGTCGTGAGATACTTCTTCTCCTATCCAGTCTGGCAATTCAACTTCTTGATTTTCATTATCAAGTTCAACTTCAGCCACAATTAAACCTTGATTATCTCCAGCAAACTCATCAACTTCCCAAATAAAATTACCATGAGAAACCTTATATCTAACCTTTTCAATTAACGGTGAACTACACAAAGTATTCAACATCTCTTGAGCATCTTCAACTGGAATAGAATACTCATATTCTGACCGTGAATTACCCACAGAAGGTCCTTTAATAGTTAAATAGCCTTGGTCTCCCGCAATTCTTGCCCTTAATGTTATGCCATCTTCTGTAGACATATAACCTTGACGATAAACTTGTCCCACAGCTTGATTACGCCACCCGTTGCCTTTAACTAAAAACTTACGTTCTATTTCTATTGCCATTTTAATATTTAAGAACTTTTGAGAATTAATACAATGATTATTATCATAATGGGAGTTTCCGGTTCTGGTAAATCTACTATTGGAAAATTATTAGCAAAATCTCTAGATTATGACTTTTATGATGCCGATTATTTTCACTCCCAAGCTAATATAAAAAAAATGAGTAGTGGTAATCCTTTAAATGATACAGACCGGATTCCTTGGTTAATAGAAATGAGAAATGCAATTGAGCAATGGTTAGATAATAATAAAAATATTATATTAGCCTGTTCTGCTCTGAAAAAAGCTTATCGTCATCTACTGATAAAAGAATCACAAAATATTAAACTTATCTACTTGAAAGGGTCTTTTGATTTGTTTGCCCAAAGACTAAGGGAACGAGAAAATCACTTCATGAAAGTCGAAATGCTAAGAAGTCAATTTGACGATCTTGAAGAGCCAGAAGAAGCAATAATAATAGATATAGATGTTGTAAAATCTCCAGAATATATTGTAAATTCTATTAGGAATAGTTTGTAGAAATTTTATAGTAGGTAACAGGTAACAGGCAACAGGCAACAGGCAACAGGCAACAGTAGGAAAAGTATTTAGGGTTTGCGCTCAAAAGTCTTTTAGTAGGAGTAGGAGACAGGAGAAATGGGAATGAGCGAGGAGGTAGAAGTAAGAATTGTCCCAAAATTGTTCTGCCTAAATCTTGACCAAAATCCTAAATTTTTGAAGCATTACCACTTAAAATCTCGCACTTTTTGATACTTAAAAAGGCTAAAACCTTGATCTATAAAAACTGTTAGATTTAATCAGCAAATCCTATTTATATATCTAAGTTTCATCATCACTTTTGACTTTTAA
>NZ_BLZO01000115.1 GCF_014132355.1 Okeania sp. KiyG1 | reverse complement strand
TCGGCTGACCAAGTAATATTAACCACTGCATTTGCTGCCCGACGTAAAGCAAAGGGGTCAGAGGAACCTGTAGGTAACATTCCCAATCCAAAAATACTTACCAAAGTATCAAGTTTATCTGCCAAACTCACAACTTGACCGCTAATACTTTCAGGTAAAATATCTCCAGCACCTCTAGGCAAATAATGTTCAAAAATTGCTGTTGCTACAGCTTCATCTTCCCCACAAGCACGAGCATATTTTTCTCCCATTATTCCCTGGAGTTCGGGAAATTCATAAACCATTTGAGTTACTAAATCAGCTTTGCAAAGTAGGGCTGCTCTTTCTATATTTTTGCTTTCTTCTTGACTGATTTTTAACTGTTCAACTATTAACTTAGCTATATTAACAATACGTTCGACTTTTTTCCGCACTGAACCTAGTTTTGCTTGGAATGTTACAGCTTCCAATTCAGGTAAATAACTTTCTAATGGTTTAGCTAAATCTGCCTTATAGAAAAATTGCCCGTCAGCTAACCTAGCTCTAATTACTCGTTCGTTTCCCTTAGCAATAATCTCTGACTTTTCCGGGTCGCCATTAGAGATAGTAATAAAATATGGCAGTAATTCAACTTTAGATTTAGGAGTTTTTGTGGATTTCAAAACAGGAAAGTAACGTTGATGTGTCACCATAACCGTTGTTGTTACTTCCGAGGGCAAAATTAAAAATTCTTCGTCAATTTTACCAACTACTGCTGTCGGCCATTCAACTAAATTTGTAACTTCTGCTAATAATTCTGTCGGAACTTCTGCGATTCCTTGAACTTTTTTGGCTACAGTTTGTATTTGTTGCTCAACTTGACTCTTTCTTTGTTGAAAATCTACTTCTATATAAGCCTTTCTCAAGACTTCTGCATAATCTTTTGCCTGCTCAATTTCAATATATTCAGGATGTAAAACTCTATGTCCGTAGGAGATACGACCAGAAGTAATTATCTCAGAGCCATTTTCTAAATTTATCGGCAATATTTCCCCATCTAATAATGTTACTAACCACCGAATAGGACGAGGAAATTTGATATCTCCATCTGCCCAACGCATAAATCTTTTACCTTCAAGTTTATTAATCCATTCAGGTACTAATTTGATAAGAATTTCTGCTGTTTGTTTACCCTGAATTTTTTTATTGACGAAAACAAAATCACCTTTTTCAGTCGGGCGTATTTCTAGGTCTTTTAATTCTATTTCTTGTTTTTTAGCAAAGCCTTCTGCTGCTTTTGTAGGTTTACCGTCTTTAAAAGCTGCCTTTGCCGGAGGACCTTTAATTTCTTCTTCTCGGTCTGGTTGTTTAGTAGGTAAACTGTTGATGACAACAGCTAAACGTCTGGGTGTAGCATATATTTTCACCCCATCATTTGTTAAAAATGCCTCACTCAATGCAGTAGGGATAAGTTTTTCCCACTGTGATATTGCTTCAGAGACAAAAGTTGCGGGTAATTCTTCTGTACCAATTTCTAATAAAAATGTCGGCATAGCAAAATATTGACAGATTTGGATATTATTATACCGTTTCACTAAAGTAAAAAGTAAAAATTCAGAAGTTAAAAGTTATATTTTAAGTACTTAAAACCTCTACTATACAGTAATTTAAGCTTATTATTTTACTTCATCATTTACCAACTATTTGTGACATTTTTTAAGTGAAATGGTATTAGTTAATTACAACAGTTTACCGAAAAATTGAGTTTAAAGCTTTCCCCCTCTAATATCAACAGGACTTACCCATGCAACTCCCTTGAAAACTATTGTAGGGGCGAATGCCATTCGCCCTCACTCGACTTAGTCTCCGTGCGTAATATCATGTTCGGACGGGTCAGTTATAATAAAATTCAAGGACTTACAGTACCGACAGTACTAAAGAAATACTGAAATTATCAATACTATTATCCAATATTTCATAAGCATTCCTCCTTTCTTCCCTCCTGACTCCTGACTTCCCCTCCCCTCCACGGTCGGGGTTAGGGGTGGGTTGACTCCTGACTCCTCAGAACAGTTATTTATAAGTATTCAACCGAACATGATATAAGTCACGATCAAATCTCACGCATTTTTGCTACATCTTCTTGAGCGGGGGAGTAGGGGAGTGGGTAGGGACGTTGCATACAACACCCGTACATAAGAATAATTAGGGTCTGCGCTTCACTAGTCTTTTTTAAGGAGTAGGGGACCCACCCCTCGCTCCTCCCCTCCCAGGAGGGGAAAAGGGGAGTAGGGTAGGGACGTTGCATAAGTCCGTACGGGAGAATTTTTTTGCCCAACTCTCGCCCAAAATACGCTCTTTCTTTGAGCATGAAGAGCTGAAAACCAGGTACAATTTCTAGACCTAAAAGTCTAAAACATTTACCTGTAAATGCTTTGAGATTTATGAGCGCAAGCCCTAATTAGGGTCTGCTGAAAAAATTAGTTGGTGGGAGTAGGACACGGGGACGCACCAGACGCACCAGACGCGGAGATCGGGGAACAGGCAAAGGTTTCGGCCATTTTATGTGGATAAATTTTCTTGAATTTCAGCAGAAAATTTCAGTAAATTGATGCCAATAACAGCCATAAACGTAGGAGAATTACTGAATATAAAAAGCTCCATTACCCTAAGCTATCCTGAATTTTAGCTTTATGAGCGCAAGCCCTAATTAACAATAACTGGAGTGCTAATTATCAAAAAAGTTATTCAGTTTGTATTAATTACTTAATCAGGACTTACGCAAATCAACCTTGAAAACACCATATGTAGGGGCGCCATTCGGAGCTTTGCGGAACGCAAATGGCATTCGCCCTCACTGGATGTAGTGTCTGTGCGTAAGTCCTGTTAATAATTGAAGTGTCACTTAAGTTCAGCATTCTTTTTTCATCCTTGGTCTAAAACCAAATATCACACATTTTTGCTACCTCTTCTTGAAAGCAAGTAGTAGGGAAGTTGCATAAGTGGTGGTGCATTGTCCGGCAATGTTTGTTAGGAGGTACGGCAGTGGGAGCATCTTGCTCCCGTGCCTGGTATTCCTCTTTGCTGTATACCATGACGCTCCTGAGGACTATCAGACCTACCACCTACCACCTACCACCTAACACCTAATTCTGTGTAGCCTTACAGCGCTTTTGCTCATTCGATGAACCACATCTTCACACATCAAACCTTGTAGGGACGTTCCATGGAACGTCCCTACTGTGGTCTACTAATCATGAAAACCGCTGTAAATAAAATTAGTATAAGTTCTAAGTTTTCAATTTAGATATTTTTCAATTAACTATTCTATGACTATTATTTGTATTTTTAAATATTCTATAACTATCTTGAATAAATATTTTTTATTTTTATAACAAAGCATAAGTTTTAATTAATATCTGCCATGTTTTATACCATAATGAATCTTATACTATAAGCTCGTAAATATATGACATTGAAGTTAGTTAAGCCAATAATTAGTAAATTATTAATCCAGCACATACCTCTGGCAAAAATCAAAATTAAATCTTTTTCTTTCTAAATATTTATCTTTTCGGTCTTCCATTACCTATTCAGAAACTCTTGTAAGAAGTTTAACTATTTTGTGTTTTAAGAGACAGAATTCGTAAGCAATACAATTTATTTAGCGATCGCTTTTATTCCCTGTTATGTATTTAAACTAATAACTTCACTTCATTTAGTTAATAGTTTAAATACAGAGCCATACTCACACCTGGGTACTAATAATTACATCCTAGAGAAAAAAAAAATTTGTGAAGCAAAAGCATAAGACTGGGGTTATGATTATAGTTAAAGATGTAGACTGAAATTATGCCAATAACTTGAACTTGAGCCATCAATATTCATAATTCATATTTTTCAAGCCCAGCACTGAACAATCCGAAATTGAATCAGGAAAAAATGAAGAAGATACTCAAAGACTCAAATATGTAGCTTCTAACTATTTAAAGAGTTGATTCTCATTCAATTCTCAGTAAATAGTATCTGTTTATTCAATTTTATCTCTGATAATAGGGCTGATTAGGCTAAAATAAAATTTGATTGATGAAACTATATAATAAAGTTTCTCTTCAGGTGAAAGGCCATAATATTGAAATAACTCACTCAGATGTAACTTAAATTTTCCTACCATAAATAATGTTGAAGAGGACTCCCGTTATAATCGCACTTATTTAACAGTGATACGGGGCATATAAACTGCGCGGGAAACCCACGCTCGAGCGCCCCAATGCGAATTTCAACCAGAAAAATAATTGAGTAATACCCGCGCGCATTTTTGGCGTTATAATCATATAAATAGTCGTGGGGTACACGGTTGAATAAAAGCGCACCGCCTCTGCTGAGGGTTCCTTAGCGTCAAGACGGAGCAAGAAAGCTTCTGGAGATGGTAGTAGCGGGGGTGCAACTCAGTTTATTTGATTTGTTATCTAGCCCGAGAATCTGTTTTAGCGTAGCTTTGCGCCAGCACTCGCAAGAATCTCCCGTTATAATCGCGAGATTTAACTGTGAGAGTGTCAAAGAGATTCAATGATGATTATGTCCAAAGCCAAAAATTAGGTAACCAAAGACATTCGTATAATAATGCTTGCATAAGCAAAAATTACCAGAGGTATATTCCTCTACCCCGGAAACACTCTAGCTTACTATAAAGTCACACTATGACCACTTTCAATATGTACATGGCTGCCGCAACCAAAACTAAAAGCTCTGATGTCTCCACTTATAGAGATATTGCTAAATTGAACACATCAGCAATTATGGCTTGTGGGTTGACAATGACCTACCAATCTGGAAAACAGTCATACCAGGTACTAAAGAATATTGACTTGACAGTAAACAAAGGTGATGTCCAGCTATTGATGGGACCATCTGGTTCTGGTAAAACTACTTTACTGTCAATCTTAGCAGGATTATTAACACCTACATCTGGTAGAGTATGTATCCTGGGACAAGAAATCACTAAAATGTCCAGAAGCCAACTGGCCAAATTTAGACTTAAGAATATCGGCTTTATATTTCAGGGGTTTAACTTGTTCCCTGCATTGACGGCGAGAGAAAATATAGAAGTGGCTCTGAATATGAAGGGTATCAAAGGTAAGGCAGCAAAACATGAAGCTCAGGTACTTTTAGAGCAAGTAGGGTTAGCGCCCCAGGCCAAGCTACACCCAAGAGATTTATCTGGTGGCCAAAAACAAAGGGTGGCGATCGCCCGTGCCCTATGTGGAAGTCCTAGAGTAATTATGGCTGATGAACCAACAGCAGCGTTAGATTCTCACAGTGGTCATACAGTTATTGAGTTACTGCGTCGTCTTGCAAAAGAAGGTGGTTGTACAGTGTTAATGGTCACTCACGATCCTAGAATAATAAGTTCTGCTGATAGAGTAGTTTATCTTGAAGATGGGGTTGTGCAGGAGAATAAACTTTTATCAGACAATATCCTATAAATTTTTTCATATATTCATCTTCAAATTGATCATTCCCAGAATTTTCTAGCTCTTAACCTGGGAATTAATTCTTTGACCTCAGCTTAGATTGAAAAACTTTTTCCCCGATAATATTCTTGAAAATAAGTTAAATTAGCACAACTAGATCGATCTAGTTTAGTTAGTAATAAAGCAGTATTAGAGCTAGGAGAAAATATATCTAAATTAATTAGAGGATAATTTACCCAAGAAGTTTCCTGATTTTTTTGTAACTTAACTATTCTTTCGATGGAAATAATAGAAATACCAGAAAGTTTAGAGTTGGAATTCCTATCAATTATAATTTTATCTAAGTTAACTTCTGTACCCATGGGTTACCAAAATTTATAGGATTATAGAGAGGATAGTGCGAGTGCCAGCAGAATTATTCGTTGATTTGGATATAGATAGCAAATATTAATAGTATTAGTTGGATTAGATCCAGCCCGATAATCTTAACGTACTTCTTACATACCAAGTTTAACTCCTTATTTTCCAAAGCCAAGTTTAACTCATTGTTACCCCCCAACACCACTAAATATTCCAGATTGAATCAAGTATTGAGTAGGAGCATAAAATAAATTCTATAGTAGCGATCAAAGGTATATTCAGGATTTATCAAATAAATTGGTATACAATAGTTGGGGATTTTAGGGAAAGGTTTTCAGTTCAAATTAACTATTATAAAAATTGTCACAACCAATTTAAGATTGCTAAATTGAAAGACACGCTTAACAGAATGCGCGAATGCAGAATGTAGAATTAATTAATTTTTAAATTCTCAATTATTAATTATTCTGAGCCAGAATAGCAGATATCCAGGTATATAATTTAATTATTTCCATTTTTTGATTAGGAACCTAAAATCTATGGTGAGAGTAAACAAACAACGCTTGGGTGGCTGGCTACCATCCAAGCCGGAATTACTTCGTAAGTGGGTAACTAAGTTTTTGTCTAAACCTGTGGCCGATCCATCTGATTATGTCCCTCCTATCCAGGAGTTGCAAAATTTGGTAGCCAATACGCCTAGTCTACAGCTCACTACCCAAGCCATGTTTACCGAAGCCTACATATACGATCCGGATAACCCTACTGGAGCTCCAGCTGTGACCAGTTGGCCACAGTTTCTGGGTCTGCTCAACAATATTATGACTACATCCCCAGAATTTATTGTAGATAATGATGGAAAGGCACAAGGGTTGGTGGGTTTTCCTATTAATGCCTTACTAGACTGGCCTATGGGCACTACTTCAGGCTACTCCACGTTTTCTTCCGATCTGTTTAACCGTCAATTTCAGAAAGTACTCAAATATTGGGGGCAATTTCTGACTACTGAGAAATCGCGCTATGTCTTGGCTCATGGCGAGCCCGATGCAGATCCTCCCTCTATTGCCTGGTTGAGCAAGTCAGCCAAAGAGCAGATGGTAGCTGTAGCATGTCAACCCAGTCAAGACAGCTCTGCTTGCTTAAATAAGAAATTCGAGGAAATTTTCCAAGTACCAGATCCTCAAGATCCTTATTATCTAGGCTTTAATTCCTGGGACCAATTCTTTATACGTGAGTTTAAGCCTGGATTACGCCCCGTGGGTTCTGCCTCGGTAGTTAATGCCTGTGAATCTGCCCCATTGCAGTACAAGAGCAATGTCCAATTGTCAGATCTGTTTTGGCTCAAGGGTCAGCCCTACTCCCTGGAAAATATGCTCAATTTTGACCCTTTGGCAACTCAGTTTGCTGGAGGTTTGGTTTATCAGGCATTTCTAAGTGCACTTAGCTATCATCGCTGGCACAGCCCCGTGGATGGGGTAATTGTAAAGGCCTTTGTCGTTAATGGATCTTACTACTTGGAGAACAGGTACGAGGGAGTATACAGTTCCGAACCAGATCCATCAGCTCCTAATGCTTCACAGCCCTTTATTACCTCAGTAGCTACTCGGGCTGTAATCTTCATTGATGCTTGTGAGCGGGGTATTGGCCTAATGGCCTTTGTTGCGGTAGGTATGGCCGAAGTATCCAGCTGCGAAATTACGGTACGCGTAGGGGATAATGTTAAACGGGGCGATCAGTTGGGTATGTTCCATTTCGGAGGATCTACCCATTGCCTAGTATTTCAGCCTAGTGTTTCCCTAAATTTCCAGGTATCTGTAACTGATCAACCTAATCTGGATGCTACTAATGTGGCTGTCAAATCCAATCTGGCTACACTGGCGTAGATTGTCAGAGAACCCGGTCTAAAAAGTCTGTGCAACGGACGGGTGGGCGATCGCTATTTCTGAGACAAGAGATCGGCAAAACTTTCCAGAGAATCAATTAATACAGCAGTTTTAGTTAACTGTTTGAGCGATTCAATATTATCAATTTGATTAACAGTATCCACAATATTTGTAGGTACATTTTCAAACCTAGTTTCTAACACTGTGATGATTGATTCTCTTGTAGATTCTAGTTTCCCTTTTTCCAGACCAATCTCCTCTATACTGGTAATATAAGGTATCTTTTTTCCTCCTCATAATTATATACTTCTGTTTGAAATTGTCTTTTCAATTCCTCTGGCAAAATCATCATCCAGTCTATTAATCTGAACAACTGAATCACCATTTCTCTACTATAACCCCTCTCATATAGTAACCGCACCAAAGTTAATTTACCGAAAAATTGGGTTTAAAGCCTCGCCCATAAGCGGGCGACTTTTTTAGTTGATTTTATTTCAATAAATATGTTATCATGTTGTTAGTTTAAGAGTCAAATTATGAAAGCTAGATTTAAGTATCGTATCTATCCAACACCGGGACAAAAATATCAATTAGCCAAGCTATTTGGTTGTGTCCGTGTGGTTTGGAATGATAGTCTAGCTTGCTGCCAAGAAAAGTATAAATCAGGAGAAAAGAAACCTACTTATCTCAGAACTACAAAAACAGTTTATTACTCAAGCTAAAAAGACTGAAAATAGAGAATGGTTATCAGAGGTTTCTGCTATACCATTGCAGCAATCTTTAAATGATTTAAACCAGGCTTATCAAAACTTTTTCAAATCAACTAAAGGTCAGAGAAAAGGTAAACCTGTTAAACCTCCTAAATTTAAGAGTAGAAAGTCAAAGCAAACTGCTAGGTTTACACTCGTGAGGGTTTAAAGTTGGTCAACATAAAGTTTATTTAGCAAAAATTGGAAAGCTGAAAATTGTTTTGTCAAGAGAGTTACCTACTGCTCCATCATCAGTAACAGTAATCAAAGACGTAGGGCGAACGGCCGTTCGCCCCTACATAGATATTTCTTGAGTTTTGTAGTAGAAATACAACCAGAAATCTTACCTAAAACTGATAATTCAGTAGGTATAGATTTAGGTATTAAAACCTTTGCTACATTTAGTGACGGTACAAAGGTTGATGCTCCTAAACCACTCAAGAAACGAATTAAGAAGTTAAGAAAGGTTAAGTTTGTCATTATCTCATAAAACTAAAGGCTCTAAAAGGTATGAAAAAGCAAGGATTAGAGTAGCTAAATTCCATGCCAAACTGAAAGATACAAGAACAGATTTTCTACATAAATTATCTACTGAAATAATTCGTGAAAACCAAACAATTGTTTTAGAAGTATAACAACGTTTCTGGGATGGTTAAGAATCGTAAATTATCCAGGGCAATATCCGATTTAGGTTGGAGACAATTCCGGACACTTCTTAGAAGGAAAAGCAGAAAAATATGGTCGCGATTTTAGAGTAATTAGTCGTTGGGAGCCTACATCTCAAATTTGCTCAAATTGTGGCTTTAAAGGTGGGAAGCTAGACCTTCAGGTGCGAGAATGGGAGTGTCTCAACTGTGGTGCAAAACATGATAGAGACGAGAATGCAGCAATAAATATATTAGTCGCGGGCGGGCAGTCCGAGACACTAAACGGACGTGGAGGCAAGTGTAAGACTACCGCCAAGGTAGCAGCAGCCATTGTTAGCGACAGCTATGCGAAGCAAAACGTCAACCCACCGAGGAGTTACGGCTCGGTAGGAATCCCCGTGCCTTTAGGCCGGGGAGGATGTCAATTTCCAATCTAACGAGAGGATTTTGTAAGCATTCAGCTATTAGCAGTCAGCTATCAGCAACAAGATTCTCTTGTTAAGGACAGTGTTTAAATTAACAACTGACTTTAAGGGCAAGGAAGGGAAGCAACTTTTGTAGTAAGACAATTAAATATTGCTTTTATCCTAAACTAAAAGTAATAGCTGAAGTCCGCAGTTCCTCCGGAGGAGGCTAGCTGATGGCTGACGGCTGAATGCTTACAATTTAACTATAGGAAATCTCAATTTTAATTGACAACCCCAACGACTATAACTATATTTTCTAGGTCGCCATTTTTTCTTGTCATCTCCCAATACAGCTAAATTTACGACTTCTGTATTTTTCAACCGATACTTATTAATTGATAATGGATAATGAAAAATATCTTTAATTATTAATTATTAATTATTAATTATTAATTATCCAATAGTTTAATAATTTAACCACCGGAAATTCTGAAGTATAAGGAGCAGATTCAGATGGAAAGTACGAAGGAATTGACATTTATCGGTAATTTGTGGTAATTGTAACGCCATACAGAACAGAATATTGTACTGTTGCTTGCTAGAACTTAAAAACATAGACTATCCAAGACTTATATCTACAAAATGTCTATGTTTTTACGCCTTTAATTTGTGTTATTATCACATACGTCTGCTAAGACCAGAGGATTTTAGCAACTATTATTGAGTGTTTTGCACTCGACTTTTCATCAGAGATGAAAACCCCGAGGGAATCCTAAACTCAATGTGCTTGAGCGGAACATTAACCTTCCCGTGCCAGTAGACTTATGGACAGGTGAGTCGGAAAATCCCTTAACATCACCGATGAAGAGCGTGTCTAGGATTGTCTAGATTTTTAGAAGGTGCAAGACAATTCTAAGTTAGACCTCACTCAATCTAACCTACATTAACTCGCCCTCAAGTGAAAAGATGGCTGAGTTAAAGCCTAGTCAACTTAAACATTCCTCAAGGAGTCAAAAATGATACGCGCAATAATTATTTTTCTTGTTTCAATATTGTTAATTTCCTCTCCCGCGAGAGCTGCTGAGACCGAAGGAGATCTTAGTGGTTACTGGATGGGAACATGGACTAGCCTAAATGCACCTAATTACAATGGTGTAGTAGAAATGGACATCAAAAATGAAGGAAAGGATGTGTACGGCATCTCGGTGATAGGTAACACAAAGTGTTTCCCGGATCGAGTTTTCAAAGGTAAATTGTCAGGTAAATACAACAACTTTATCAGGTTTAAATTAGCTCCTATAGAAAACCCAGAAGATTCTTTCGCTAAAAACAGGGGAGTTATAAATAGGTATCGCAATGCTATTAGTATGGTCTATAGCTTTAACAAGCCTAACTCTGAATGTTACGGAGATGTTGGTACAATGTTCATCTCTAAGATTCAACCCTATTCTAGTATTCAGGGAATTACGAAGAAGTAATCCTATCTCTGTTTTTTTGCAAGGAGAAGGCGATGCAAATTTGGCGAGTGGCAAACGCCTTCTCTTTTGTCTAAAGTTCAGTGCAGCAAATGGGCGAGACAGTTGGGCTTTTTTGGAGAGATTTTTTCCGCAGCTCAATTCAGCAACCCCTAATTTTTTTCGGCGTTGCTGAATGGAAGTATGAATGCGCGATTGTTTGGTTCTCGCCTTCGCCCCCGCGCATCCCCCATTCAACAAAAAGTGCAGCATCTTCTGGCTTCCCCCGATCCTGCGGGGGACGGGAGGGGGATAAAAAGGGGGACTTTCAGAGTTTCTTCCCCCCAAAATTGGCTTGCTCGGGTAGCTCTGCATCATACCCAGAATCAGCAACGCCTTTTTTTCTAGTAGTGGTGAAACTATCAAATTAAGAATCACCACTAAATTTTCTCAATTAAAACAGACTAATATTTAATTCACAGTAACTAACTTCATCTCCAAAATTTTATTAATAATCTCTTCAACAGCTTTATCTGGAGTTGAAGCGCCAGAAGTCACACCTACAACTATCTGACCTTCAGGCAACCAACCTTCGGATATTTTTACCTCATTTCCTAAAGGTTTATGTTCAATTATATTCCCAGATAAAATTCTTTTAGCATCATCAATATGATAGGAAGGAATGCCATTTTCTATTGCCATTTCCTGTAAATGAGTCGTATTAGAAGAATTAAAACCTCCTATTACTACCATTAAATCTAACTTTTCATCGAATAAACTCGTCATTGCATCTTGCCGTTCTTGAGTCGCGTCGCAGATAGTATTAAAATTTTGATAATGCTCATTTAATTTATCCGGTCCGTACTTTTTCATCATTGTTCGTTCCAGCAACTTTCCTATTTCTTCAGTTTCACTCTTCAGCATAGTAGTCTGATTAGCAATACCAATTTGTTCTAAATCTAAATCCGGATCGAAACCTTCAGAATGAGCTAGTTTAAACTTATCCATAAACTCATCACGGTTGCCACCATTGAGAATATAATCGCAGACATATTCTGCTTGTGATTTATTCAGAACTATCAAATATTTATCAGCAAAAGAGCTAGTAGCTATAGTTTCTGCGTGATTATATTTACCGTGAATAATAGAAGTAAATTTTTCTTTTTCTGTTTTTCTACGCTATTCCAAACTTTAGAAACCCAAGGGCAAGTAGTATCAACAATTTGGCAATTTTTTTCCTTTAATATCTGCATTTCCTGAATACTTGCACCAAAAGCAGGTAATATTACAACATCATTATCTCCCACTACAGAAAAATCTTTTTACCATCAATTACAGGAATAAATTTAACTTTCATATCCCTCATATCTTGATTAACAGAAGGATTATGAATTAGTTCATAAGTAATCCAAATTTGTTGGTTAGGAAAATGTTGACGAGTTTCATAAGCTATAGCTACTGACCTTTCAACACCCCAACAAAAACCAAAAGCTTTTGCGAGTTTGATAGTAACATCCCCTTTTTGCAGGGTATAATCGTTATCTTTAATTTGTTGAATTAAGTTACTTTGATAAACAGACTGCATAACTGTGGCGACTTCTTCAGCATGACCAAACCCTTTGCGGTTATAATTCTCAGATTTTTTTAGCGCCCTGGTAAAAGCTTTTGTATCCATAGATTATGTTCAACCTTATGATTAAATTTCTTTTATTTTATAGCTCACCAAGGATTTTAATCCTTGGCTAATAGCTTAAATTATCTTAAGATGACTCTTGAGGAATATGCCATCTTTTTCATCTTCGGGACTTACGCAGAGACTCTACTTATCAAAATAATATGGGTCGCGCAACCCTGCCTTTTAAGGCGCAATATTTTTGGAGCGGAACTCAAATCCCCGTTACAAAAATAACTTCTGACTCACAGGAGTGCGCGTTCCGCAAGCGAGCTGGCGTCGTCGCGGGGTCGCACCGCTTCTGAGTTCTGACTTCTGACTTCGTTAAGGGGAGGACGAATACCATTCGCCCCTACAGATGGTGATTTAAAAGTCAATTTGTGTAAGTCCTATAGGGGTTAGAATCAATAGCTTTTATAGAATTTTTGATAATTAGCGCCCTAGTTAGCCTTAATTATTGTTATCTTTACTTCTCCCCTACTCCCCCACTCCCTCACTCCCCTACTCCCTACTCCCTCACTCCCCTACTCCCTCACTCCCCCACTCCCCTACTCCCCTACTGCGGTTCTTCTAGTCTCATTTTGCTATACATTTGAATCGCCGTACTCCAAATTTGATAACCATTCTCATTTAGATGGAGACCATCAGTACTAAGGTCCCCTCGGAGAAAACCTTGAGAATCTGTAAATAATGGGTGAAGATTTAAAAAAAATGCTCCCTCAGCATCAGCTAAAGCTTTTAAGCTACGATTTATTCTTCTGATGCGACTATTAGGTAATTGTAACAGATAATCACGACCTTCCCAGATAGCTGCCTCTCCACTGTGGGGTAAAATAGATTGGATAACTATTTGACTGCCAGGATGAATGGAGCGTAATTGGTTAATAATTTTTTTTTGATTTGCTAAAACGACCTGATCGCTCTCTCCATGAATTAAATCATTAATACCAATCATCACAAAAATTGTTTCTGGCCTGGTACTATCAAATAAATAAAGTCGCTTCAATAGGCCAGACGAAGTTTCTCCAGAAATTCCTTGATTTAACCAGGTTCTATCTCTAGGGAGAAGTTGTGAGGGAAACCAAAGGCTCAAAGAGTCTCCCACCATAACAGTTAGACGATGGGGACGATTTTTAGCAGCAGCGATCGCCTCTCGCTGTAACTGTTCTACCCATTGTTCATAAGTCCATTTATGGGTTCTACCAATAGCCAGAAGCTCTTTCCTGGGTTCTCCAAATAGTGGACTTGGTTTATTAGTTCTAATCCTATCAGTAACATAGTTTGTTGTAGCATTTGCTTGAGGCTCTTCTGACAATTTATAGTCACTCATTACTAGAATGGCCACTGTTAAGAACAGTAGCCCGTTAGCAGCTAAGGAAAACCAAGCCCAAGTTGGAACATTTTTAGATAAAGTAAACACCGTAGCTGAATTGACATACTCCCGAAGTTGCACTTAAGCTACAACGCAGGACTCTTCAGTCATGAAAAAAACGACCGCTGTTTTGACAGAGGTGATGCCCTCCCCCTGTGTTGACCTTGATAATAACATGCATACCTGCTAGGTTGTCAAGGGTATAGGAAGGTTTTATGTGTGGAGGTCTCCGACTCTTAGCCCTGGCATTCATCTCGACGCTCCCCTTCAGGAGAGCGCGGGACTTCCCGCCAGGGAAGTTAAATTAGTCTCCGATACTGAAGTAACTGATTTATGGCTATGGCCATTTTACCTAGAATTTTCCCATTAGTGTTTTTGCAGACCTCGATCAATATCCATTCTATTTGCCATACCAGTAGTACCAAGAGCATCAGGTTCTTTCATAAACCCTGTATAAGCTTCCATACCATGTTCGGCAATATCCAAGCCTTCAAATTCTTGTTCTGCATGGACGCGAATTCCCATAGTAGCTTTCAAAGCCAGCCAGAAGATAGTACTCATAATCACTGTAAATAATCCTACTGAGATAACACCTATGGCCTGAGTCAAGATATTAGCGCCTTCAACAAAAATACCAACAGCTAGAGTCCCCCATATTCCACAGACTAAGTGAACTGATGTGGCACCTACTGGGTCATCAACTTTCAACTTGTCAAATAAAGGTACAGAAAATACAACAATGATGCCAGCAACACCACCGATAATTACTGACTCTAAATAAGATACGCCATTACAACCTGCTGTAATACCTACCAGTCCAGCTAAAACACCGTTAATAATCATTGAAAGGTCTGGCTTACTATCTTTGAGCCAAGATGTAATAGTTGCAGTAGCTCCCCCTGCTGCGGCTGCTAAATTTGTGGTTACGGCGATATAAGCCACATTTTCGTTTGCTGCTAGTTCTGAACCTGGGTTAAAGCCAAACCAGCCGATCCACAGAATTAAACAGCCCAAGGTAGCAAAACCCATATTATGACCAGGAATAGCTCTCGGTTGACCATCCTCATCATACTTGCCCATCCTTGGCCCTAAAATATATGCTCCGACCAGTGCTGCCCAGCCACCAACTGAGTGGACTGCTGTTGAGCCTGCAAAGTCACCGAAGCCCATTTCAGCTAGCCAACCACCACCCCAGATCCAATGTCCGGTAATGGGGTATGAAATACCTGTGATTAACAAGCTAAAGAATAAAAAGGCACTAAATTCAATCCTTTCAGCTACAGCGCCAGAAACAATGGTGGCTGCAGTAGCGGCAAAAGCTGCTTGGAATAGAAAAATACAGGCAATGGTAAACCTGAAGGAAATGGGTCTAGTCCGTAGCTAGTAGCTTCCCCAGTTAGGAAAAAACCACCTCCACCAATGAAGGGATGGTCCCCGGCAAACATTATGGAAAATCCTATAGACCAATAAACTAATGTAGCTATGGCAAATACAATTAGGTTTTTTGCCAAAATATTAACTGCATTTTTATGACGACAAAAGCCAGTTTCTAACATTCCGAAACCAGCATTCATAAAAATCACAAATATTGAAGCTACTAAAATCCATATTGAGTCTAATACCCCTTTGACATACTCTGGGGTTAATTCTTGGTCTTGAGCTGTGGCAGCTCCTGCCCATAAGGCAATAATTATGAATACTAGAGGTATACAGGCTAATGTCGCAGGGGAAAACCATCTTGTCCGATGTAACCTGTTTATTAGTGCTGTCGGTTCTAAGAAACTGCTATATCTTGCCGATAATAACTGTTTCTTTTTTGTTCTATTGTTCTTGAACTTTACTTTAGATGTCATTGTGAGAACTAATTAATAGTTTACAATTGAAAATAGCGCACCAATTCTTGTATAGATTTTCTGTGTCTCTTGCTACTTTTATTTAATTTAGTAGCAATAGTTGTTTGAGTCTTTTCACTAAAGTCTCTGCCTGTAAGAATACCAATTATTTGTCAGATTTTTGTTCTAAAATGTTTGCAATTTAATTAAATTTGTGTTAAATATTCCTGATATCCCATTTCCTCTAATCTATTTTGTTTGTCCATGACTGATTCAGCTAGGGTCTGACGATATTTTTGGACTCGTTCTAATAATTCTGGTTGGTGGGATGCTAATATCTGAATGGCTAATAAACCAGCATTTTTGGCATTGCCGATCGCTACTGTGGCTACTGGTATTCCTCCTGGCATTTGCACTATAGAGTATAAGGAGTCAATACCTTGTAATGTTCGGGTTTGTACGGGGACACCAATTACTGGTAGTGGCGTTAAAGATGCGACCATCCCTGGTAAATGTGCTGCACCACCCGCTCCGGCAATTATGACTTTTAATCCTCTTTGATGGGCAGTTTGGGCATATTCAAACATTCTCTGGGGCGTGCGGTGGGCTGAGACAATGGCGACTTCTAAGGGGACTTCAAATTCTTCACAGATAGCGATCGCTTCTTTCATTGTGGGCAAGTCTGAGTCACTGCCCATAATAATTCCGATGATTGGGTTCATATTTCATATTATGTTCTGTAGCATCGGTATTGTATAGCGAAGGTAGGGAGTAGGGGAGTAGGGGAGTAGGGGGAGTGGGGAGTGGGGAGTGGGGAGTGGGGAGATGGGCAGTAGGGCAGTAGGGGAGTAGGGGAGTAGGGCAGTAGGGCAGTAGGGCAGTAGGGCAGTAGGGCAGTAGGGGAGTAGGGGAAAAATTCAAAAATGTATATCTTCACACGTTAGTGAGCAGAACAACCATTAAGTTTTCTATCATCCTAAGCCTTAATTATTGCATCATACTAATTACCATGGATTAATACTTAACTTAGGTAGCACTTCAATTATTAAGTAATTAACACTAGCCTTATCACTTTTTTGATAATAGACATCTTCAGAAAAGAGTCAGTAGGGGGGAAATAATTGATAATTTATGTCCGATAATTGATTTGATTTTTTATTATTGGAGATGTCTAATTAGCATCCTAGTGTCGCTACCCGGAAGTTAAAAGTTATGCATTTAAAAGTCAATCATTTTTGATTTGTAATTGTTTTAGGATTTTGTGACTGGTCAGTTATTTCCGCCATCCTGCACTAGGAGCGCATTAATTATTAGGTAGTGGTGCATTGTAATGGTATTTACATCTAATATTTTATTTTTATTTTTATTTTTGTCACAGTATAGCCAGTGGGAGCATCTTGCTCCCGTTCTAAGTGTTCTTTATCTCTACCTACCATTACTATGCAGGACTACCAATTATTATTGTGTTTACTTCATAGATTAGGATACGTCACTAAATTCCCAGAAACCAGATTTTTTTAATCATTTTTGGATGCTGTTATTATCCCTAAACCACTTAATATAAATAATCCGAATAATATCGAAGGTTCAGGAACTGCTTCAATGCGATTAAAGGTTATAGATGTGCCAAATAACAGATTACCATTACCATCAAAAATACGGTCTAAAGAGTCAATACTATTAGGCTTAATCACAATATCAGAAACAACTTTACCCCCAGGAAAAGTCGTCGAACAACCTTCTGGTTCGTTAGTCCCTACATAGGTATTAGAAACAAAAGAAAGGTTTACTTCACAGTTAAAACTATCTAAATTTGTAGCATTAATAAATTGTTCATATTCAGGGCGATCGCATAAACCAAATAAAGAAGTTTCGTTGAGGAAACGACTAATACTAATAGTAACTTGAGAGTCATTATTACTAAAAAAAGAATACAAGCGCACCCGAAAAGGAAACCCTCCTGTTGTTTGCTCTAAATAAACAGTTTCTGTATTTTCCATCAGGTCACTACCAATAAGTTTAACCGGACAATTTGACATTGTAACCTGAGGAATCATAGGATTATCAGCAACCTGTTTAGTATTATCAAATAAGCCAGTGAACCATTGTGATACCTGCTCCACTTGAAATAAAGTTGCAGCATGACTTTTTTGGGCAAATGTAAAACTTAAAAGTAGAGCGCTTAAAGTACAAAATTTAAGTTGATTTATCTGCATTTTTATACACTTCTTTTCATCAAAAATATCTTATTAAATTGCCACTTAGTTTAACACCGATTCTCATATTTTCCTAACTCTAATTTTTATTCACCTACCAAATAATTAAGGTTTAATACCAGTTTGATAAATATTTGCTACATTTTCGCATTGCGGGGAGTAGGGGAGTGAGGGAGTAGGGGAGAGATAAAAATAAGAATAATTAGGGTCTGCTGAAAAAATTGGTTGGTGGGGGTAGGACACGGGGACGCACCAGACGCGGAGACGCGGAGACAGGTCGATTTGTGGAGGAACAGGCAACGGTTTCGGCCATTTTATACGAAGAAATTTTCTTGAATTTCAGCAGAAAATTTCAGTATTTTGAGGCAAATAAGAGTCATAAACTTGGAGGTAAACTGAATATAAAAAGCTCAATAGCTTTAGCTATGCTGACTTTTAGCTTTATTCAGCAAACCCTAATTAACAATAACTGGCTAATAATTATCAAAAAATTATTCAGTCTGTGTTAATTACTTAATAATTGAAATGTCACTTAAATATAGAATTATTTTTTCAAATTGGTATAAAACCTCTCCTTTAAAAGAGAAACAAGAAAAAATTTTCCTGTTCGTCAATCCTATCCGTTTCCAAGGAGAGGTAATTATTAATTATTAATTATTAATTATTAATTGTTGAACAACTACCACCTTCTTCAATAAAATTTAAGCCCGTGAATTTAACTACTAAAATTATTAACGCTAAAGTCCCTGGTTATCAAGACCTACAACAAATTTCCCTCGACTCTACTGGCAATATTCAAGAAATTATCTCTCAAACAGAGGAACTTTTGCCTACCTCATCTACCACTATTGATGTTCAACAAGATTGGGTTTCTCTTGGTGGGTTTGATTTACAAATTAATGGTGCTTTGGGTTTAGCTTTTCCCGAAGTAGATGCAAATTCTACTACTAAAATACAGGAAATTTGTCAGTATTTATGGCAGCAAGGAATAGATGCTTTTTTACCCACTATTGTCACAACTTCTATAGATAATATTCAGCGATCGCTCCAAGTCTTCCACAATTTGGCCTCACAACCTCAAGACCCAGAAATGGCAAAAATTTGGGGCGTTCATTTAGAAGGTCCTTTTCTCAATCCAGAAAAGCGAGGGGCTCATCCATTGGAATATTTACTACCATTAACGCTCAAAAATGTCAAAGAAGTTTTGGGAGAGTATGCTGAGATAGTTAAAATCATTACTTTGGCTCCAGAATTAGACTCTACAGAAAAAGTCATTCCCTATTTAAAAAATCTAGGAATTACGGTTAGTTTAGGGCATTCTCAAGCCACAGCAAATCAAGCAGAAAAAGCTTTTCAATTGGGAGCTTCAATGGTGACTCATGCTTTTAATGCGATGCCGAGTTTACATCATCGAAAACCTGGTTTATTAGGAGCAGCAATTACAAATTCGGATGTTATGTGTGGTTTAATTGCTGATGGTCAGCACGTCTGTTCAACAATGATAGAAATTTTGTTGAAAGCGAGTCAATATCAGCAGGGAATATTTTTAGTTAGTGATGCTTTAGCACCCTTGGGATTACCTGATGGAATTTATCCTTGGGATACTAGAGAAATAGAAGTTAAAAATGGTACGGCAAGATTAAAAGATGGAACTTTATCTGGAACAACTTTACCTTTATTAGTTGGGGTTAATAATTTGGTGAAGTGGGGAATTTGTGATATTGAAACGGGAATTTATTTGGCGACTATTGCACCTCGGAAGGCGTTAGGAATAGATAGTGAAATTATTGGTAAGTCTGGGAAAAATTTATTGAGATGGAGGGTAATGAAGTCAGAAGTCAGAAGTCATTTTTGTAATGAGGATTTGAGTTGGCAGAGAATATTTAGAGTTTGCTGAAAAAAGCAAAATGTGGGGAGGGTGGGAAGTGTGGGGAGGGTGGGAAGACAGAGAAAGTAGGAATAATTGTTCTTTAATTTTTCTGTTCCGAATACTTTGGAAAGAGATGCTACCCAAAGGTAAACCAGAGCATCTCAAAAAAAATCTACTGAAAAATTTGGCAAGAGTGAGAAAGTAGGAATAATTGTTCTTTAATTTTTCTGTTCCGGAATACTTTTGGAAAGAGATGCTACCCAAAGGTAAACCAGAGCATCTCAAAAAAAATCTACTGAAAAATTTGGCAAGAGTGAGAAAGTCGGAATAATTGTTCTTTAATTTTTCTGTTCCGGAATACTTTTGGAAAGAGATGCTACCCAAAGGTAAACCAGAGCATCTCAAAAAAAATCTACTGAAAAATTTGGCAAGAGTGAGAAAGTCGGAATAATTGTTCTTTAATTTTTCTGTTCCGGAATACTTTTGGAAAGAGATGCTACCCAAAGGTAAACCAGAGCATCTCAAAAAAAATCTACTGAAAAATTTGGCAAGAGTGAGAAAGTCGGAATAATTGTTCGGGAGATTTTTCTGTTCCGGAATACTTTTGGAAAGAGATGCTACCCAAAGGCAAACCAGAGTGCCTCAAAAAAAATCTGCTGAAAAATTTGGCAAGAGTGAGAAAGTCGGAATAATTGTTCGGGAGATTTTTCTGTTCCGGAATACTTTTGGAAAGAGATGCTACCCAAAGGCAAACCAGAGTGCCTCAAAAAAAATCTACTGAAAAATTTGGCAAGAGTGAGAAAGTCGGAATAATTGTTCTTTAATTTTTCTGTTCCGAATACTTTTGGAAAGAGATGCTACCCAAAGGCAAACCAGAGCATCTCAAAAAAAATCTGCTGAAAAATTTGGCAAGAGTGAGAAAGTCGGAATAATTGTTCGGGAGATTTTTCTGTTCCGGAATACTTTTGGAAAGAGATGCTACCCAAAGGCAAACCAGAGTGCCTCAAAAAAAATCTACTGAAAAATTTGGCAAGAGTGAGAAAGTCGGAATAATTGTTCTTTAATTTTTCTGTTCCGGAATACTTTTGGAAAGAGATGCTACCCAAAGGCAAACCAGAGTGCCTCAAAAAAAATCTACTGAAAAATTTGGCAAGAGTGAGAAAGTCGGAATAATTGTTCTTTAATTTTTCTGTTCCGGAATACTTTTGGAAAGAGATGCTACCCAAAGGCAAACCAGAGTGCCTCAAAAAAAATCTACTGAAAAATTTGGCAAGAGTGAGAAAGTCGGAATAATTGTTCTTTAATTTTTCTGTTCCGGAATACTTTTGGAAAGAGATGCTACCCAAAGGCAAACCAGAGTGCCTCAAAAAAAATCTACTGAAAAATTTGGCAAGAGTGAGAAAGTCGGAATAATTGTTCTTTAATTTTTCTGTTCCGGAATACTTTTGGAAAGAGATGCTACCCAAAGGCAAACCAGAGTGCCTCAAAAAATCTACTGAAAAATTTGGCAAGAGTGAGAAAGTCGGAATAATTGTTCTTTAATTTTTCTGTTCCGGAATACTTTTGGAAAGAGATGCTACCCAAAGGCAAACCAGAGTGCCTCAAAAAATCTACTGAAAAATTTGGCAAGAGTGAGAAAGTCGGAATAATTGTTCTTTAATTTTTCTGTTCCGGAATACTTTTGGAAAGAGATGCTACCCAAAGGCAAACCAGAGTGCCTCAAAAAAAATCTACTGAAAAATTTGGCAAGAGTGAGAAAGTCGGAATAATTGTTCTTTAATTTTTCTGTTCCGGAATACTTTTGGAAAGAGATGCTACCCAAAGGCAAACCAGAGTGCCTCAAAAAAAATCTACTGAAAAATTTGGCAAGAGTGAGAAAGTCGGAATAATTGTTCTTTAATTTTTCTGTTCCGGAATACTTTTGGAAAGAGATGCTACCCAAAGGCAAACCAGAGCATCTCAAAAAAAATCTGCTGAAAGCTGTTTGCGCAGCATTCCGCAGGAAAAGTTTACCGCTGACTGCTTCTTTAAAACTTAGACAGGACTTACGCAAATTCTGAGACAATACGCTATCTGTAGGGGGCGAATGCCATTCGCCCCTACTAGATATGGCGCTTGGTGCGTAAGCCTTGTTAGACAAAGCAATATTTTTCCTTCTTCCCTCTTCCTTCTTCCCTCTTCCTTCTTCCCTCTTCCCTCTTCCTTCTTCCCTCTTCCTTCTTACTTACAATTTAGTGCCACATTCAGAACAGAAATTATGAGTAACACTATTTTGTGCCCCACAATTACTACAAGTAATGAACTCCACAGCTTGTTCAAGTTGCTTGCGAATAGGTAAACCAACCATTTGAGCATTACTCTTACCAGGGGCTACCATAGGATAACAATTCTCATCCTTAGTCACATGAGCATCCATCAACACAGGTCCATCGTGAGCCAACATTTGAGCGATCGCCTCTTTAAGCTCCTCCCGACTAGAAACCATCATACCTTTAATTCCATAAGCCTGAGCCAACATCACAAAATCAGGCATTCCCACCTCCATATTAGAAGAAGAATAGCGCTCGCCAAAAAACGCCTCTTGCCATTGACGCACCATACCCTGCCAACCATTATTAATAATCACAGTTTTAACATTAATGCCATACTGCGCCAGAGTCCCCAACTCCTGAATATTCATTTGAACACTCGCATCACCAGCAATACAAATCACCTCCCGGTTTGGCAGTGCCACCTTCGCCCCCATAGCAGCAGGTATCCCATAACCCATAGTCCCTAAACCAGCACTAGAGATCCATTGCCGAGGTCCATTTTTCAGAAATTGAGCAGCCCACATTTGATGCTGACCAACATCAGTAGTGTAGTAAGCATCTGGAGCCATTTTGCCAATTTCGTTAATTACCTCTTGAGGTGAAATACTATCTAAATGTTGGGGGGCAACTAAAGGATAATCTTGTTTCCAGCGATTAATCTTTTCTAACCAAGGTTGAGTTTGATGAGGATTAGCTAAATCTCCTATTTCTCGGCAACGACGCAGCAAGTCTATCAAAATTTGGCGTACATCCCCAACAATTGGAACTTCAGGAATCCGGTTTTTACCCACTTCTGCGGGGTCAATATCAATATGAATTACTTTAGCATGACAAGCAAATTCGTCTAACTTTCCAGTTACCCGGTCATCAAAACGGGAACCAACAGCAATTAATAAGTCACACTCACTCACAGCAAAATTAGCATAGGCAGTGCCATGCATTCCTAACATTCCTACTGATAGGGGATGATGTTCGTTAAAAGCACCTTTACCCATCAAAGTAGTAGTTGCAGGAATATTAAAATGTTCTGCTAATTCTTGAATTTCTGCATGAGCATCTGCGGATATGGCACCACCACCTATATATAGTAGAGGACGGCGTGCCTCTAGCATCAAATTTACTGCTTGGTTAATTTGTCGAGGGTTGCCTTTGACAGTGGGACGGTATCCAGGTAATTTGATGGCACCTGGTTCCACGGGTTCGTAGTCAAATTCTTCCAAACCTACATCTTTGGGAATGTCAATCAAGACTGGACCTGGACGACCTGTACTGGCAATATGGAATGCCTCGGCAATAATTCCGGCCATATCCCTTGGGTCTCGGACAACATAAGAATGTTTAACAACTGGTAGAGTAATGCCATAAATGTCTGTTTCTTGGAAGGCATCAGTACCAATCATTTTTCGGCCTACTTGGCCTGTTATTACTACCATGGGAATTGAGTCCATGTGGGCAGTGGCTATGCCTGTTACTAAATTTGTGGCTCCCGGACCTGATGTAGCAAAACATACACCTACTTTACCAGTGGCACGGGCATATCCATCGGCGGCATGAGCAGCTCCTTGTTCGTGTCTAACTAGAATATGCTCTAGGTCTCCTGCAGCTTCTGAACGGTAGAGTTCGTCGTAAATTGGTAATATCGCACCCCCTGGATAGCCAAATATGTGTTTGACTCCATGACGCTTGAGACTATCCATTAGTGCAAAAGCACCCGTTGCTCGTTTTAGGGTAACTTTAGTTTGTAATTGCACAGGTAATTCCTCTCTAGATACTATTATGTATAGTTAAAAGTATAATTTTAATCAAAAATGGGATGTAATAAAAAGTCTTTTTTTACATAATTTACAAAAAACTTTAAGATTCTCTATAAGAGAGTGTTTGTAGAATAAATATTAAACCATGTAGGATGCGTTAATGAAATGTAAGGCACTATCCCACAGCACGCGGTGTAGCTGTCAAACCGACCATTATTTCTGGAATAATGGTAAAGGTATCGTCGCACACCCTACTTAATTTTTTGTTTACAAATAGCTTCTAAGAGTCATTTTTTCGATATTTTTAAGATTTGAGAAGGCTACTCAAAAAACTGCTGAGTAAATGTATTTTTCTTAACAGACAAGGCCCACTTGGTGACAATCTTATTAAAGATGTCATCCTGATAAACTAAGTAAACTAAAAATTTAAGTGTAAGGAGTGAATAACTTGAAAAAAGTAGAAGCTATTATTCGGCCTTTTAAGCTGGACGAGGTGAAAATTGCTCTCGTTAATGCTGGTATCGTGGGTATGACTGTTTCTGAAGTCAGAGGTTTTGGGCGTCAGAAGGGTCAAACTGAAAGGTATCGTGGTTCTGAGTATACGGTTGAGTTTTTACAGAAACTCAAGGTTGAAATTGTAGTTGAAGATGACCAGGTGGATATGGTTGTTGACAAAATTATTTCTGCCTCTCGTACTGGTGAGATCGGTGATGGTAAGATTTTCATTGCTCCAGTAGATAGAATTGTAAGAATTAGGACTGGGGAAAGTAATATAGAAGCAATCTAGTTTTAGAGTAAGCATTCCGCAGGAAATGCTTACGTTTTAGAGATAGGTTTTTTTATGTTAGGTGACAGGTAGTTAGAAATTACTTTGAGACTTCTGGCAAAGAAAAATTTATGATTTTTGTCTTATCATTTATTTGATTTTAAATTTGCTTAAGAGGTCTAATAACTGAAGTGTCCAAACTTTTTTATACCTAAAAACCTATCCCTATCTCTAATCTTTAAAAATATTTATTTGAGTTATATCCGTAGGTTGAATTGAGAGAACGTAGCTTAAACAAATGTAGTTTTTTTGTTGAGTTTTACTGTCGCTTAATCCAACCTACAGCATATTAATAAGTACCAACATTAATGGCAGATTCTTTACTTATTTCTTTCAGACGTGCAGCATAATTTTCCAATATTTTCACTCTCTGTTCATTAGTCATCCGAACAGGTGCATATACAATTTCTGGTGCCAATACATCAAAACCAACAAATTGCAACATTCCTCTATGAATAGGGCGTAAAATTCCATTAATATCGCCGTTGAAACCTCCCTTAATATAAATATCTTCACCACCACCTGTGGTCAACGACAATAACGCCCGTTTTCCCTGAAAAACTCCTGTTTCATATATTCGACCGCCGCCATAAACTCGTCCCATAGCAAATACACGGTCAACCCATCCTTTTAAAACTGCGGGTAAACCAAACCACCACAACGGAAATTGCCAAATCATTAGGTCACACCACTCAATTTTCTCTATTTCTGAGTTGATATCTTCGGCAAAACTATTCACTTCAGTGGCATATTTTTCCTCAAGTTGTAGTTTGAGATAATTTGGATCTTTGACAGTTTTGAAATTTTGTCTGCTGGAAATAGGATTGAAATTCATTTCATGTAAGTCTGAAGTTTTTACCTCATTTCCTGCATCTACTAAAGCTTCACAAGCTTGACGAAACATTGCACCATTAAAACTCTGGGGTTCGGGATGCCAATACACAATTAATACTTTCATATTTTGGTTTTTCTATAATGTTGGGATTTATACCCATGCTCTCCGGCCTGTGGGAGCGTCCTATGGGAATGCCAATCAATGTTGTGGTTTCACAGAAAATATGTTAAAATGTGAAAGTAAAATTAGCAAGCAGTAAATGGTTGAGAAAGCGTACAAATTTAGGTTCTACCCAACT
The DNA here is from genome assembly GCF_014132355.1 of Okeania sp. KiyG1. Classification (GTDB taxonomy): domain Bacteria; phylum Cyanobacteriota; class Cyanobacteriia; order Cyanobacteriales; family Microcoleaceae; genus Okeania. The sequence continues at coordinate 56,667 of NZ_BLZO01000115.1, read as the reverse complement.
CCAGAACAGGAGAATCTGTTACGGAGAACATTGGGTTGTGTGCGTTTAATCTACAACAAAGCTTTAGCAGCAAGGACTCAAGCTTGGTATGAGAAACAAGAACGGTTAGGGTATAAGCAAACTTCTGCTATGCTTACCAACTGGAAAAAGCAGGAAGATTTAGATTTTCTTACAGAAGTAAGTAGTGTTCCATTACAGCAAGGTTTGAGACATTTGCAGACTGCCTTCTCTAATTTTTTCAGTGGGCGTACTAAATATCCTAACTTCAAGAAAAAACGTAATGGTGGTAGTGCTGAGTTCACAAAATCAGCCTTCAAGTGGAAAGATGGTCAAGTCTATCTAGCCAAATGTGCTGAACCATTACCTATCAGATGGAGTAGGCAACTACCACAAAACTGTATACCAACCACAATAACAGTAAAACTTGACCCTAGCAGCAGATGGTCAGTTTCTGTGAGAATCAATGACACTAGAGATTTAAAGCTCAAACCAGTTAATAAACAGATAGGTATTGACTTAGGAATTACCAGCTTAGTAACTACCAGTGATGGAAAAAAAATAGCTAATCCTAAAAATCTCAACAAGTTACACAAAAAATTAAGGTTAGCTCAAAAGTGTCTATCAAGGAAAACCTTTGGGTCAAATAATTATCAAAAAGCCAGGCTGAAAGTAGCTAGGATACACGCAAAAATCAAAGATTCAAGGCTTGACTATACCCATAAGCTAACGACTCAACTAATCAGAGAAAACCAAACAATAGTAGTTGAGGATTTGGCAGTAAAAAATATGGTCAAAAAGCGGTGCGACCCCGCGACGACGCCAGTCGCAAGGGAACGCGCACCAAGAGACCATAAATTAGCCAGAGCAATTAGTGATGCCAACTGGGGAGAGCTAGTCAGGCAATTAGAGTACAAAGCTGAATGGTATGGACGGGAATTAATCAAAATTGACAGATATTTCCCCAGTTCTAAGCGTTGCTCTAATTGTGGACATATAGTAGAAAAATTACCTCTAAATATCAGAGAGTGGGATTGCCCAGAGTGTGGTAGTCACCATGACAGGGACATAAACGCTTCGTTAAATATTTTGCGGATGGGAACCCGCGTCGGCGATAGACGCAAGGGAACGCCCACCAAGAAGGCTGCGGGACTCGCAGTGTCAGTCTGTGGAGCGACCGTAAGACCCGAAGGGAGTAAATCCCGGAAGGCAGGTGCTATGAAACAGAAAGCCCCTAACAGTGATGCTAGGAAATCCCGCGCTGTCTCGTAGAGGAGCATCGGGAGGATGTCAAATTTGATACAGTTGCTAGAGTGAGGATAGTCAAGTTAACGAAGTCAGAAGTCAAAAGTTATTTTTGTAACGGGGATTTGAGCTTCGCTCCAAAAATATTTCGCCAATCAAGGCGGGGTTGCGCGACCCATATTATTTTGATAAATATGAAAATACAGAAGAATCAAAAATATAGCTATCAAGTAGGTAATTATTTAGCATTAGATCATCCCACTTATGTTAGACGCTCGGCAGATAAAGAGCTATTTAATGCTTTGAAAGCAGGTGAATATTGTTATGTATTAAGTTCTCCACAAACGGGAAAATCTAGTTTAAAAATTAGAACAATACAACTGTTGCAAGCAGAAAATATTATCTGTATTGCCTTAGATATGACTAGAGTTAACAATAAACTTTTGACTCTAGAAGAATGGTATGAGCAAATAATTTTGACTTTAGAGAAGACTTTTTTATTTCCTCGGCATTTCCCGGAATTATGGTGGGAAGAAATGGCAGATTTACCTGCGGATGAAAGATTATTTATTTTTATTGAAGAGGTACTGTTAGTTAATACTCAAAATGAGAAAATAGTAATTTTTATAGATGAAGTTAATGATGATAGTGTTGTTAATTCAGGCTTTAGTAGTTTAGGGGTATTAATTGATTATTGTATTGAGGAAAGAACAAATAATCCAAGGTTTAAACGCTTAACATTTGCTTTGCTGGGGACAACTATACCCGATAATTTAATAGATAGATGTAGATTTATTGAACTTAATAGTTTCAAAAAAGAAGAAGTAGCTCATTTAGCACAACCATTTAAAGGGATAGTTAAACAGCCACTACAAGTTATAGAAAAAATATTATATTGGTCAGGCGGACAACCATTTTTGATGCAAAAATTGTGTCAAATAGCGATTGACTATCTGGGAGAAAGAAGAGGAGAAGAAAATTCTAATGATATAGCTTTAATAGAAGATTTAGTAACAATTTGTGCGATCGAAAACTGGGATTCACAAGACTACCCGATTCATTTCAACAAAATACAAAATCTCTTGCTGAAGAATATACAGAAATCTATAAGTCATTTAGAAATATATCAACAACTATTAAAACATGGTAGATTAAGACCACCTGGTCAAGATAATCAAAAATTTAAAAATGATGCGATCGCTAATAATAAATGGGAAATTAAAGAGTTATTGAGGTCTGGTGTAGCGAAAATAAATAATGGTTTTTTAGAGGTATACAGTCCGATATATGCAGAAATTTTCAATCAAGAATGGGTACAACAATATTTACCAACAGTAACTAATCTTGCTCCTCAAACTAATCCTCAAATATTAGAATTAAATGACCGGGAAAAAATATCTCTAATGGTACCTGATTTTTCTAATATTGAAGTGACAGAAATTAATCCAATAAATAGTAATGCTTTGATTAAACCACAACAGAAACAACAGGAGATACCAGTACAAAAAAATCAGAATCACATTGAAGAAGGAAGAAATTATCCCCCCTTGCCCCCCTTTGAAAGTAGGGAGGAAGAAGGCATTCCTTTGAAAGGAGGGAGGAAAAAGTTGTTGGGGTTTGAGTCCCTATCCAATTTTCAACACCCTGTAGACGGCGGGGTATTAAACTCAAAAGAAAAAGATAATAAAAATAATAATCCCAATGAAATTCAGGTTCAGCCACAACAGGAATTAGGGGAAATAGCAGCACAGAAAATTCAGAATAATCCCAATAATATTCCGCTTCAATTACAACAGAAACAACAGGAGATAGCAGTACAAAAAAATCAGAATAAAGTTCAAAAAAAACAGGTAGTTCGGAAAAAAGTCAAAAAATCTTCAAATCAACAGAATAAACTGAAACTAGGAGTGGCAGGTTTAGTTATAGTATCAATAACAGCAATGACAGTAGTTGGTTGGGCAACTAAACTTTTTCAAGATACACAAAATCAACTTCAAAGAACAGAATATCAGCTAGAAAAAGCACAATATGAACTTCAAGAAGCACAAGAAGGTACAAAACTAGAACACAAAGGAATTAGTGCTTTAAGAAAATTTGAAATTGCAGAAATAGAAGCATTACTATCAGCAATGCAAGCTGGAAAAGAACTAAAAGAATTAGTTGGAGGCGATCGCCCACTTCAATATTATCCAGCTACAAGTCCCATATTTGCCCTGCAACAAATCCTCAATAATATTCACGAGAAAAATCAAATTCCCAACGTCAAAAAAATTACCATGAGTCCTGATGGCCAACTACTCGCCACAGTTAACAATGATGGTACAGCCAAAATCCTCAAATACTCAGGTCAGTCCGTAGCTCAATTAAGAGGACATCAGGGCAAAGTTTCTCACATTAAATTTTCACCAGAAGGAAACATTTTAGCTACAGCAGGAGATGATAGTACAGTTAGAATCTGGGATTTTCTAGGTAAGCAGCAAGTAGAACTAACAGGCCATAAAGGCCAAATTTGGCAAATTACTTTCAGTCCTGACGGTAAATATATAGCTACTGCTGGAGAAGATGGCACTGCGAGAATTTGGAATATATCAGGCAAGAAAATAGCGACTCTCAAAAAACATCGAGGTCGAATCTTAGATGTCACATTTAGCCCAGATGGTAGATATATAGCTACTGCTGGATGGGATGGGACCGCGAGAATATGGAATAGATCCGGCAGACAGTTAGCCAGACTCAGGGGACATAAAGGTAGTGTTGAAAAAGTAATATTTAGTCCAGATGGTCAACGTTTAGCCACTGCAGGATGGGATGGCACAATTAGGATTTGGCGACGTAGCTCAGGTAAACTCCTAACCAAACTTAAGGGAGGTGAAGGCGGGGTCTGGAATGTCAGCTTTAGTCCGGATGGCAAAAGTTTGGCTACAGCAGGAGAAGATGGAACAGCCTTGATATGGGATACTTCAGGTCAAGTATTATCAAAACTTCCCGGACATCAAGGAATTGTCACCAGTGTAAGTTTTAGTCCGGATGGTGAACGTTTAGCTACAGCAGGTAGTGACGGTAGTGTGAAAATTTGGAACAATAATGGTAATTTGTTAGCCAATCTTAGAGGACATCAAGGCAGGGTTTGGGAAGTTAACTTTAGTTCTGATGGACAACGACTATTAACTTTAGGAGAGGATGGTACGGGTAGAACTTGGGAACTAGAAGATAATCACGAGGCAACACTCAAGGGAAACTCCGATATTTTTGGGTCAGTAAGTTTTAGTTCTAACAGTCAGAAATTAGCAACAGCAGCAGTTGATGGTACTGCCCGTATTTGGGATATTTCGGGAAAACCTTTAGCTCAATTCAATGGATATCTGGGAATGTTTGGGGATATGAGTTTTAGTCCTGATGGTCAACGTCTAGCTACTGCGGGAGATAGTGGTCAGGGTAGAATTTGGAAGATTTCAGGAGAAGAGTTGATAGAGCTAAAAGGTAAAAAGGGGAGAGCAAAGCAAATTGGTTTTAGTCCAGATGGACAACGTTTAGCAACGGTGGGAGAAGATGGTGTTGCCCGCATCTGGAATAATTCTGGTCAACAGTTGGCTGAGTTAAAAGGACATAATGGTCGCGTGTTGGATGTGGTTTTTAGTCCAGACGGGCAATATATTGGTACTGCTGGAGAGGATGGTATTGCCAAAATCTGGGATAGTTCTTTTCAGCTTGTGACAGAATTAAAAATTCTTTCAAGTTGGGTCGAGAGTATGGCTTTTAGTCCATCTGGAAAGTATATAGTGACGGGAGATAGCAATGGGGTAGTCAAAATTTGGGATTTTTCGGGCAATCAAATTGCGGATCTGAAGGGCAATATAGGTAGTGTGAATAATTTGACTTTTAGTGCTGATGGGGAACAGGTGGCTAGTATGGGCAAAGATGGAATGGTAAGAATTTGGGATATTACTGGACGTCAATTAGCTCAATTTGAGAATGCTAAGGCTTTAAGTGTGGATGGTAAATATGTGGCAACTTTGGTGGATAATAATTTACAGTTGTGGCGCGTGAAAGGATTAAATGATTTGTTGAAAGGTTCTTGTGATTGGCTTCAAGATTATTTTATTACTCATCCCAAGGTGAAGGAAGATTTAGAAATTTGTGATATGTAAGGGGTCAAGCGTCTGTAGGGGCGGGTTCCGCCTTAAGTTAACGGTTTTACCCACGACCTTGTAAACCCGCCCCCGCACCAATAATCTAATGCTGTGTCAGTCCAGTAGGGGCGGGTTCCGCGTTAAGTTAATGGTTTTACCCACGACCTGGTAAACCCGCCCCCGCACCAATAATCTAATTGCATAAAATTAGCTGTGTCAGTCCAGTAGGGGCGGGTTCCGCGTTAAGTTAATGGTTTTACCCACGACCTGGTAAACCCGCCCCCGCACCAATAATCTATTGCACTAAATTAGCTGTGTCAGTCCAGTAGGGTGTGTTAGTGTTAGCGTAACTGAGCGAAACCCTATATACAGCACTTTCCGTTGTTATGAGGTACACTCATCGCGGGCAAGATGCCCGCACTGCAATATTTTCATCATTCACCTTGTACACCATTTACCCGAAATCTGCTGTATGTTGTCAGTGCGTAACTCCCAATTAATTAAACTTAAAATCTACAACCTTTTTAAATTATGCTAAATCCAATACAACAATTTTCATGGCAAAAGATTCTCTCTACTTTATTGAGTTTTTTATTAGCAATATTTTTATTACTGCTAATAGCTACTCCCACTGCTTTAGCAAGTCTAAATGATGATAGATTTGATGGTAATATTTTTGCCCTTTATGCGGGTAATGGTTCTCTTGTACCTGCTAGAGTAACATTAAACGAATCTCTCAAAAGTTCTAAACCTGCCCTATTAGTCTTTTTTCTAGATGATAGTAAAGATTGTAAACAATTTTCGACTGTAGTTTCTCAACTTCAAGCATTCTATGGTCGTGCAGCAAGTTTTATTCCTGTTAATGTGGATGCTATTGTTACTCCTATAACTGATGATTCTACAAAATCAGCTTATTATTACGAAGGATTTGTACCTCAAACTGTTTTAATTGACCAAGAAGGAAAAGTTGCTTTAAATGCTAAAGGTCAAGTTGCGTTTGAAAAAGTAGATGATGCTTTTCGAGAAGTTTTTGATTTATTACCCCGCTCTGAGTCTGTTGAACTTAAACGTAGAATTGTTAATGAGGTAAATATTGAGTTGAGTAATTAGTTTAATTAGCTATCAGCTATCAGCGGTCAGCTATCAGCTCTATTAATTAATTGCCTTTAATGTATTTTCGTCATTACAATCGATAGGAAAGCAATCTCAGCTCCTAGTCTTAGATAAGCATTCAGCTATCAACTATTAATGAATTGCCTGTAAAGTATTTTTGGCATTGCTACCGATAGAGAAGCAATCTCAAATCCTAGTCTTTCGTACTTCATGCATAAGTCCTGTATACAGCAGATTCCACTTTGGTGAAGTACACCCATCGCGGGCAAGATGCTATAGCGGGCAAGATGCCCGCACTACAGGCATTTAATTGTTAATATTTGTAGCTCATAGTAGCATTTCTCATAAAGATGAGGTAAATTTACAATCCCCCTAAATCCCCCTTAAAAAGGGGGACTTTGAAACCTCCCCCCTTTTTAAGCGGTTCCCCCCTTACTAAGCTATGCTTTATAAACATCTTTCTTAACATAAAACGTAGACATTATAGACAAGTTATGGGCAAGCCTCTAAAGGCTTTTTTGGGAGAAAAGTGTGTTGAAAAACACATTTTTTTGATAACTGTAGACAGAATTTTTCCTCCCTCTCCTCCCCCTCCTCCCCCTCTTCTCCACCCTCCCACAAGGGTTTCAGGAGTTCCTTATAAGGGATAGCTTACTAAGGGGGGTTAGGGGGGATCTAAAACTGTATCTCACCAATTTGAGAAACGCTATATACACTATATCCTTGTGTTTGCTAATATTTAACCTTGCTTTCCCTCCTTTACCGAATAATTAAGGCAGGACTTACGCAGAACCACCATATCTAGTAGGGGCGGTTTCCTCACGGAATGCTCCGCAAACGCGAACCGCCCCTACAGGTGGCGTATAAATTGGTATCTTGCGTAAGTCCTGTAAGGTTTAAAGACTCTCCTTTAAAGGAGAGGTAATTGTTAATTATTAATTATTAATTATTAATTGTTTAATGCCAATGTATCCTGATTTTCTACCAAAATTAACTGAAAGTCTAACTGAATCTACATCTATTTCTTTTGCTCAAAATATTCAGTATCAATCAATTTATACTCCTCTGACTTCTCAAACAATTAATACAAGTTTTGTCTCTCAAGGTGAAGATAATACCCCGATTTTATTACTACATGGTTTTGATAGTTCTATTTTTGAATATCGTCGCCTTTTGCCATTACTTGCTGCCCAAAATCAAACTTTTGCTGTTGATTTATTGGGGTTTGGTTTTACAGATAGATTGCCGAATTTAAAAATTAATCCACAGGCGATCGCTACTCATCTTTATTATTTTTGGAAAAGTTGGATTAATCAACCTGTTATTTTAATAGGTGCTTCTATGGGTGGTGCTGCTGCTATTGATTTTACTCTGACTTATCCAGAAGTTGTGAAAAAATTGGTATTAATTGATAGTGCTGGAATGCAAAATAATCCAATTATTAGTAAGTTTATTTTTCCTCCACTTGACTATTTCGCCACAGAATTTTTGCGTCGCCCTCAGGTTCGAGCAAGTATTAGTCGTAGTGCTTATTTTGATAAAAGTTTTGCTACTTTAGATGCTAATATTTGTGCCAGATTGCATCTAGAAATGCCTGGTTGGAGTCAAGCTTTAATTTCTTTTACTAAAAGTGGTGGCTATGGTAATTTCAAAAATAAATTGCCTTCTCTGCAACAGCAAACATTGATTTTGTGGGGAGAAAATGACCAGATTTTGGGTATTGGTGATGCTGGTAAATTAGAGGGAGCGATCGCTAATTCTCAACTGATTTGGATTCCTAATTGTGGTCATGTTCCTCACTTGGAAAAAGCAGAAGTTACTGCTAATTATATTCTTGATTTTATTAGAGAAAATTAATAATAGATTTTTTAAATAATTATTCTTGATTAGCTATTACTTTTTATCAAAATTGATTCACAGTTTTCAGCAAAATTTGGTTCAGCTTCAATACAACTAATAAAGTCAAGTTGACTAAATTTTTCCAGGTGGTTTTCAGAAGTATTCAAAAGTTGTTGATAGTAATACTCTAGAGCAGATAATAAAATTTAATCTGTGCTTTGTTTAGTTTTTTCCTGGATAAAGACAAGTTTTTGCGCCTGTTCTTGAGTTAGTTTAGTAGCAATTTTCATTGTTGTATAAAATTGATAGAATAATTTGAATATCCTAGCGTATATAAGCACAATACTTATATTACTTTCCTAATAGTAATTTTATTTCTGGAGAAAAGCAATAATGAGTAACTCGAAAGCAAAATGGGGTGCTGATGGTAGTGAGCTTCCTATAATAGACCCTCATACTAAAGCCAAGCATCAAATTATTGAAGAGTATATAGAAAATCTGATTATAACTCTCTATCAGAAAGCAAGACAAGGAGAAAAAACTTTTACTTTCATAGATGGGTTTTGTGGTGGTGGTATGTATGATGACCAAGAGTCTTCAAGACAGTGGGAAGGTTCTCCTATTAGAATTATTAAAGCTGTTCGTTCAGCTTATAAAAAATGTAAACGCAAGTATCCGCTCAATATTAAATATATTTTTATAGATAACGATAAAAATCATATAGACTGTTTGAAAAATTATTCTATGTTAGAAGCAGGTCTAGAAGAATTAGCAAATGAACAACAGCATGAAATTTCTGGAGATTTTGGTAGTTTAATAGAGCAGTGTGAATTTATTTGTAGAGATTTTGAAAATATAGTTTCTTATTGCATAAGTATAGCTGAAAATCGTAAAGGTCATTCTTTCTTTTTAATCGATCCTTTTGGATGGAGCCATGTATCAATGAATAGTATCAGGCGCATAAATACTCTCAAGGGTTCAGAAATTCTCTATACCTATATGATTAGAGATTTAAAAAGATTTGTCATCGGCAAAAATGGTGTTGATACGGTCAATTTTAATAAAATTCTAGAAGCAAGTGGGTATTATGAATTAGAAAATTTAAAATTACTTGATAGAGTTAGTGAGCAGCGCTATTTCAGGAATGAATCTCTCAGGTTATTTAGGGATAAAGGAAATGCTAAATACGCACATACATTTTCTCTGATACCTAAAGGTTTTACAGTTGTTTTATATTACTTAATGCACTTTTCTCAGAATATAACTGCTTTACAAGTAATGAGAGATGCTTTGTGGAAGCACAATAATTTATATCATTTCTTTGAGTTTGAGGTTTATGGTTTTGGATTAAAAACTATTGACTATTATGAGCAAAATCAAAAGCTAGATTTTTACATAGAAGACTCTCTAGAGAATCACGAATCTTGTATAGATATTTTAGACAAAGACTTAGGTAAAAATATTAGAAATGGTTATGAAGCAACCTTATGTCAAATCTGGAATGATTATATGGAGAAACATCCTGCAACTAAAGATCACTTTGAAGACTTATTAATAAACAGATTATTACAAGATAAAGAAATAGAAATCATAAGAAATGATAAAATAGTAAGAGAAAGAGATGTGAAAAAATTACAAAAAAAGATATAATTAGATATACAGGTCATAAACAGCTTTATTTATTTTAAGTACTAGAAAACTATTATGAATAAGTAAAATAAAAGACTACAAACACCAAAATATATGATACAAATTACTTGGGAGTGTTGGCTATGTCTATTATTAAAGGCTCAGAAAAAATTGTTAATCCCCTTCAAGAAAGTGCCCTCAAAAAGAAAGGTTTATGTGATTATGTCATTAATATAGCATCTGGTTGTCTTCATGGATGTACATTTTGTTATGTACCTTCAACTCCGGCAATTAGAACAAAGCAAAAGGAACTACAAGAAAAAGGAATTAGTAATCCTCAGATGGATTGGGGAAAATATTTATTAGTTCGAGAAAATATACCTCAGCAATTAGAAGAAAAGTTAAATCGTAAGAAAAAATGGCGCGAAACACCAGAAGGTAAAGGAGTCGTTTTATTATGTTCTGGAACCGACCCATATCAAAATTCTCAAACAGCAAAAATTACTCGTCAAACTGTCGAAATATTATCTAAAAATGAGAGAAGAGTAAGAATTTTAACTCGTAGTCCTTTATGGGTAAATGATTTAGATATTCTTAATCAGTCTAATATTACAGTTGGCATGAGTTTACCATTTTTAAATGATGAACTTAGTCTCAAAATTGAACCACAAGCACCCCCGCCTTCTAAACGTTATGAAGCTCTACAAAAAGGTCATCAAGCAGGATGCAGATTGTATGTAGCTATGGCTCCCACTCCTCCGATAATGACATTAGATGATTTTAAAATAAATTTAGAACAAATTATGAAAATTGACCCAGAAGTAATATTTTGGGAACCTATTAATGCTCGTGGAAGTAATGGTAAACGTATGATAGCGGCAGGTTTAGAATTTGCTCGTTCAATTATGACTAAAAAATCGTGGGCAGAAAATTTTATTAAGCAGTGGGAAGAGGTGGAAGAAGCAGCTAAAAGTATTGGATGTTTAGATAAGCTTCATATTTGGCCAGACCCAGAATTAAAAGGTTATGTAGCAGCAGAAAAATTAAATCATTGGTTATATATGCCGACAATAGAAAAATGGCAGGAGGAAACAGTTTCTTATAAAAGAAAAAAACACTAAAACAACATACAAAAAATAGCTATTTAATAAGTTTTAGCCTAAATAGACTTTTTTCACACTTGGAAAAATTACAAGTTACTGCTCATCTTGTTCTTGATTTTATTAGAGAAAATTAATGATAGATTTATCAGAGAATCAATTAGCAGCATTACCTTTAACTAATCTTCCGGAAGATCATCAAATTAACAATCAAAATATTGTCTCTAGTTCGGAAACATTTATCCCAGAACTAGAAGTACAAAAACTTGAAACACCTCCGACTGATTTATCCATCAATAATGACCCTCTGACAGACATTAGTTTTATTGAAAATGCCGGACAAATTAACAACACTGAAGTTGAATATTTAGCAAAAGCAAATAACTATGATTTATTATTTGCCCCAGATGAAATTATCTTTGCTGCCGCTCAAGACATAGAAGGTCAAACTACCTCAGATGTAGTGAAATTAAATTTCCAAAATGCTAATCCGGAACCTATTATTAAACCTTTAAATCAACTGCCGGGAGTTGCCAATTTTTTCCAAGGTAATAACTCTGATAATTCATACGATTCATATATAAATATTCCGACTTATGCCGCTATTGAATATGAAAATTTATATCCAGGTATCGACCTAATATATAGTGGTGTAGATGGCAACCTAAAAAGTGATTTTATTATTTCTCCCAACATCGACACTTCTCAAATTATTCTTAACTACAGTGGGATAGAAGAAGTTAATATTCTTGCTGACGGTACTTTATCTATAGATACTAAATTTGGAGAATTAACTGAAGCACCCCCAATTGCTTATCAAGAAATAAATGGTCAGCAAATTGAAGTCGAAGTTGCCTATGAACTCCTCGAAAATAATCAAGTAGGATTCGACATTGGAGAATATAATCCAAACTATGAATTAGTTATCGACCCCACTGTAGAATATTCCACATTAATCGGCGGAAATGGTTTTGATCGTGGCAATGGTATTGCTGTAGATGTTGCCGGAAATGTTTATATAACTGGAGATACTACTTCCGTTGATTTTCCCACAATAAATGCAATTCAATCAGACTTTAATGGTGGGGGAGTAGTATTTAATAACGATGCTTTTGTCACTAAACTCGACCAAGATGGAACTGTTCTTTGGTCTACTTATTTTGGAGGAAGTAATGATGAATTTGGCACAGATATTGCTGTAGATATAGCAGGCGGAGTTTACGTTACAGGTAATACTAATTCCCTAGATTTCCTAACAGTTAATGCCTTGCAAACTACTTATGGTGGAGGTAGTTTTAATGGCGATGCTTTTGTGACAAAACTTTCTAGTTTAGGTAATAGCGTACAATATTCTACTTACCTTGGTGGCCGAGACGAAGATATTAGTAGAGGTATTGCTGTGGATAATAATGGCAATGCTTTTGTAACAGGAAGTACGGGTGGTTTTTCCCCATTTCCGGCAGACCCAATTCCTGGTTTTGCCGACTTTCCTACTACAGAAGATGCCTTTCAAACCGAAACTACTAATAATTTGAATCGAGATGCTTTTGTAACTAAATTATCCAGAAATGGCAAAACTTTAGAATATTCTACTTTATTAGGTGGGATAGATTTTGATTCAGCAATTGATATTGAAGTTGATAATAATAGTAATGCTTATATTACAGGTTCAACTAGGTCTTTTGACTTCCCACTCCAGAATCCACTGCAAAATTTTTATGGGGGAGATAGCGATATTTTTATTACTAAATTAAATCCAGAAGGTAGCGACTTACTTTTCTCAACTTTTTATGGTCGGGGCGATGGTGATTCAGGTAGTGGTATTGCCATAGATTTAGCTGAAAATATTTATGTTTCTGGTACAACAGGAACTCGTATTCTTCAGGGAGATATTGCTACTTCTCCTGTGGGAGACTTTCCTGCTTTGAGTGGATTTAAAAATTTCTTTGGAGGCGGTAGTAGTGATGCTATTGTGATGAAAATTAATCGGAATGGTAGTTTGGGATATGCGAGTTTTTTAGGTGGAAATAATAGTGAATTTGCTAATGATATTGCTGTGGATAATTTGGGTAATGCTTATGTGACAGGTAGCACTGCTTCTGTGAATTTTCCGATTATTAATGAGTTTCAAGAAGGGGTTGGTTTAGGATTACCCGATGATGCTTTTGTGAGTAAAGTTTCTAGTAGTGGATTGTTTTTAGATTTTTCTGCAACTATTGGCGGTGTGGGGAATGAATCTGGAAATGGTATTGTTATAGACCCTGCTCAAAATACTTATATAGTTGGTTTTTCTGATTCTATAGATTTTCCAGTTATTGATGCTTTGAATAATTTTGGTTTAGAGTCTAATGCTTTTGTAGCTAAGATTGTTTCAGATGTTACGCCACCTGAAATTTTCCAGAATTTTATTCAGTATTTGACGGAACAACAAATTAATCCAATAGAGATATATTTTGATGAAGAATTTTATTTAGAAAATAACGTTGATGTAGCCAGATTTGTGCAAAATGGTTTGTTTACAAATGGTTTAGACCACTTTATTAATCAAGGTCAATTTCAAGGACGCAACCCCAGTCTTTTATTTGATGAAACTACTTATTTAATTGAAAATCCAGGGGTGGCAGAAGCAGTAGATAATAATGTGTTTAATAGTGGGTTCGATCATTTTATTAATGTTGGTTTTTTTGAAGGACGCGATGAAAGAACTACTGAATTTGATGAACGATTTTATTTAGCTTCTAATCCGGTTGTAGCTTTAGCAGTAGAAAATGGTGTTTTTAATACTGGGTTTGAACACTTTATTTTGTTTGGTGAAGCTGAAGGGCGATCGGGAATTTAGAATTTAGAATTTAGAATTTAGAATTTAGAATTTAGAAGTCAGGAGGAGACAACCCACCCCTCGCCCCTCCCCTCACAGGAGGGGAAGTCAGTCGGACCTCCTCAGGATGAGAGAGAATCACAAAGATTCAGTAGTTATGACGATGGGAGAATTTTTTTATATCTAATCAAACGGATTTGATATTATTTAACAACATACTCAGGATTAGAAAAACTATATTTTTTCCTACTCCCGTACTCCCTCACTCCCCTACTCCCCTACTCTCTACTCCCTATTCCCTACTCCCTATTCCCTTAATTACGGTTGGGATAGTATTTGAATCTAATGTTTCTTCTAATATTTCTAGGCCGATTTTCAAAGTAGTGACAATTGCCATAATAGTCACAATTTCTGTTATAAGAATCATAATCCCGGTCATACCTGTCGCGTCTTCGCCCATAATCATAGTCCCGGTGGTATCTGCCACGTCTTCGCCCATAATCATAATTCCGGTGGTATCTGCCGCGTCTTCGCCCATAATCATAGTCCCGGTCGTATCTGTCGCGTCTTTTTCGTATTCGTAGTCGATAATTTTCTAAAGTATTCCATTTGCGGTCAAGTCTGCGGTCTAGGTCGTCGTGAGCTTCTTGAATAATTCTTTCTTTTTCTGCTTTAGGAAGACTTCGGTTATGAGGTTTATCCATCTCTCGTTTAATCCTGCGATCGATTCTTTCGTGTAGTTCATGCCTTTTTCTTTGTCGGTACTCATCTTCCTTTTGACGAGATCGAATGCGATATTTATCTTTGCGATCGGCTAATATAATTTGATTTTCCTCTAAGCTTTTTTGTTCAGTTTTGATGTTAGTAAAATTATTTAAGGCCATTGCTGGATAGGTACAAGCAAAGCCAAAATATAAGGGAATAATCGCAAGCAAAAATTTGTTATTCATAATCAAAACAATGGGATTGCACATTCTCGAATGATACTGCAAGAAATTGGTTTATACTTTGACTAAAAAAACCGAATATTAATCATTCTAGCAATTCTAGAATCCAAAATCCTATTCATCAAAAATCTCAAATCATTCATCACTGTGCAACGCCAAAAGCAGTTAACCATTATGGACTCATTAAGTCCAAGGTGGAATTTTAAGGATGTACCCATGACAAGGGACGCTTAACAGAGAAGTCGGATGAGGTCAAAATCTCATGTCCGGTTCTGAAAACGAGCAGGTTCTATAAAAGAATCAATCTGGAAATGAGCTTGCTTAGTTTAACACTGAAATTGATTTTAGGTTTTCAGTATTTATCTACATCATTAGGAGGATATTTGAATTCCTGATCATCTAATATCATGTCCGGTTGAACAGTGATAAATAAATAACTACGGAGGAGTCAGGAGTCAGGGGTCAGGAGTCAGGAGGAAAGAGGGAAGAAAGAAGAAGAAGAACTGGAGTTGAAGGAGAAAGTTTTTTTATAACTAATTATCCGGACATGATATAAGAGGTTGTTTGTAAAGAATTATGAAGTGTTTTTCCCCCTCGCAAATTGGGTATTTCAGCCTACAAATCTGGGATAAATAACCAAGTTGTTACAGTTTAATGGTCAATCATTGTATATTACAAAACTTTACAAACAGTCTCTGAGTTAAACTAGCACTGTATTTAAACTCTTCCATAGTCAAACCACCTACATCAGATTCATTAGTTAATTGGAGACATTCTGAGTAATCCCAATTAATAGTTAATCTTTCGACAATAAAAGTACCACTAATATTTTGATTACCTATCTTTATTTCGGCATAACTATTCTTACTATCTATTTCATTCATATTATATGTAACTGTAGGTTCAATATTAGAATTATTAGGAGATAATTTTTCATCTGTAGTTGGAGTTGAAGATGATGCAAAGTTAAGAACAATACCAAGCACTAGAAGAAATAACCCTATAGGAATAGTAAATCTTTTTTGTTCTCGTTAAACCTCAATTATACCACCTATTTTTGTAACAAATCCTAAAATAATAATCAATAGTCCTGCCACAATTAGCATGGTTGGTATTTGCAAATTAAGTAATACTTTTATTACGTCTGTCATGTTTTCTACAGCAGTTTCCGAAGCTATGAGGTACAGTAGTTTTTATTCTTTTCTGTTCCCTCACAGGAGTGCGCGTTCCCTCTCTTGGTCAGCATTCCGCAAGCGAGCTGGCGTCGTCGCGGGGTCTGACCGCTTGCGTCTGACGCCGACGCGGGGTCGCACCGCTGTTCCCTGTTCCCTGTTCCCTCAAACCTAAAATTTTGTACCTCATAACAACAGAAAACGCTGTAAATTAATAGCGGTCTAAAATGCGCTAGAATGTTTTATATTAGACTTACGCAGATACGCTATATATAGTACTCAAAACTATTGTCCAATAGTTACTGAACTCTATACATAGTGCCTTTGCGTAAGTCCTGTTATATTTAAGATAGGTGAGAATAACTGAAGTCAGAAGTGGGAGCAGTTAACTCCCACGCGATAATACAACCTAAAAATCGTTAATCATTAGTCTTGAATCATAGTGCTCATCAGAGCATACCAAGTTAAAGGACCGACAATGCCATCAACTTCTAAGCTGCTATTTTTTTGGAATCTCTTGACAGCTGCTTCAGTGTTGGAACCAAAAATACCATCTCTAACTAGAGAATAGCCCATTTCATTCAGGATCATTTGCAGACGTTCAACATCATCACTGCTGCTACCCCGAGCAATAGTAGGAGGCAGTAAAGCTCCCCAAGTTTGAGAACCAACTATACCATCCACTGTTAAATTTCGGTCTTTTTGGAACTGCTTAACTGCGGCGTCAGTGCGAACACCAAAGATGCCATCTTCCACTAAAGAACCATAGCCAGCATTATTGAGAAGGCGTTGTACCAGAGTCACATCAGAACCGTTGCTTCCGTTGCGTAAAACTGGTAAAGAAAAAGAACTAGAAACACTTAAAGTCATTGTTAATTCTCCTGTATTAGGATAGATGAGTATGAGAAATTAGATCGATTTGGTCAGGAACCCCAGGACTTTAGTCCAAGAGTTTGTACATTCTTGTTGCGCTCGCTCCAAGTAAACAAGCCAACACCTGACCTGCTTAAAATATCCTTTGTCTACATTATCGGTCAGAGTTAAAGTTCTGACTGCCACGCTCTCGCTCTCAATGACATTCCTGGGAATGCGAACGCCAGTTCCATGAAGAACGAACCGGACAGTTAAACACGGGAGCGTGGGTTAAGCCAGTACTTTCTAAAAATCATTAGTCTTGAATCATAATGCTCATCAGAGCATACCAAGTTAAAGGACCGACAATGCCATCAACTTCTAAGCTGCTATTTTTTTGGAATTCCTTGACAGCTGCTTCAGTGTTGGAACCAAAAATACCATCTCCAACTAGAGAATAGCCCATTTCATTCAGGGTCATTTGCAGACGTTCAACATCATCACTGCTGCTACCCCGAGCAATAGTAGGAGGCAGTAAAGCTTCCCAAGTTTGAGAACCAACTATACCATCCACTGTTAAATTTCGGTCTTTTTGGAACTGCTTAACTGCGGCGTCAGTGCGAACACCAAAGATACCATCTGCCACTAAAGAACCATAGCCAGCATCATTGAGAAGGCTTTGTATCAGAGTCACATTATAACCGTTGCTTCCGTTGCGTAAAACTGGTAAAGAAAAAGAACTAGAAACACTTAAAGTCATTGTTAATTCTCCTGTATTAGGATAGATGAGTATGAGAAATTAGATCGATTTGGTCAGGAACCCCAGGACTTTAGTCCAAGAGTTTGTACATTCTTGTTGCGCTCGCTCCAAGTAAACAAGCCAACACCTGACCTGCTTAAAATATCCTTTGTCTACATTATCGGTCAGAGTTAAAGTTCTGACTGCCACGCTCTCGCTCTCAATGACATTCCTGGGAATGCGAACGCCAGTTCCATGAAGAACGAACCGGACAGTTAAACACGGGAGCGTGGGTTAAGCCAGTACTTTCTAAAAATCATTAGTCTTGAATCATAATGCTCATCAGAGCATACCAAGTTAAAGGACCGACAATGCCATCAACTTCTAAGCTGCTATTTTTTTGGAATTCCTTGACAGCTGCTTCAGTGTTGGAACCAAAAATACCATCTCCAACTAGAGAATAGCCCATTTCATTCAGGGTCATTTGCAGACGTTTAACATCATCACCGCTGCTACCCCGAGCAATAGTAGGAGGCAGTAAAGCTCCCCAAGTTTGAGAACCAACTATACCATCCACTGTTAAACTTCGGTCTTTTTGGAACTGCTTAACTGCGGCGTCAGTGCGAACACCAAAGATGCCATCTTCCACTAAAGAACCATAGCCAGCATTATTGAGAAGGCGTTGTATCAGAGTTACATCAGAACCGTTGCTTCCGTTGCGTAAAACTGGTAAAGAAAAAGAACTAGAAACACTTAAAGTCATTGTTAATTCTCCTGTATTAGGATAGATGAGTATGAGAAATTATATCGATTTGGTCAGGAACCCCAGGACTTTAGTCCAAGAGTTTGTACATTCTTGTTGCTACATCTCTAGATATTTAGCAACAAGAGTGTTTAAGTTTTAATAGGTGTATTTGAAGATAGCATCACCTAATGCTTTCCATGTTTCAGGACCTACCACTCCATCTACTGTAATATCAGGCGATGGAAAAGGAAAAGTAGCGTTATAATTTTCCTGAAACTCAGTTACTATTTGTTGGCATTGACTATCGTAGTTGGCATTAAATCTCACGTTACTTGTAATCAGAGATGGTCTACCTTGTTGGAGACCAAACCAATAGATTGAGGATAACAATTGTTCAAGAAACCGAACACTATCTCCACTATCTCCTTCTTTTAATACTGGCATTGTTGATACAGTCATTGTTGATACAGCCATTTGAGAAAATTCCTTATTACTTCATTACAAACAACAGAGTTCAGTTTTGTTGAGCATCAAGCTCGACTTCTTTGAACCTCATATATTCATTAAATTTCACTGCATACTGACTTATCGCCTGAGAATATCTGACTTGTTACTGACTTTTAGTGAATCAATGGTAAAGTATATATAGTAGTTAGGTTGAGGAGCTATGCCAAGGTCACTTAAAGTTCGTCAAGGGTGCATTGAAACAGTTAAACTAGCAGTCAGGCGTAATGGCTTTCCCAGCCAGCGAGCTTTGGCTGAGGATGTCGGCTTGGCTTTGGCCACAGTCAGCAATTTCCTCACAGGTAAACCTGTTGACTTTACGACTTTTGAAGAACTGTCTAATAAATTGATGCTCTCGTGGAGAGAAATCGCTGATTTAGATTTTGATGTGCCATCCCAGACAAGCAACTTTAATCCGGAAACCCCTCAGTTCAGAGATGCCAACCCGGACAAGTCGCCTCCCTACCCCAACGGCCCAGTCCCCCTAGATTCTCATTTTTATATCGACCGTCCCCCGATGGAACAACTGAGCTGCAATGAAATTCTTAAACCTGGGAGTGTTACTCGCATTCAAGCACCTCGGAAAATGGGAAAAAGTTCTCTGCTGCTTAGAATTATGGCTTTTGCTCAACAACAGAGCTACAAAATAGTAAAAATAGACTTTCAGGAAGCAGATAAGGCCGTTTATGCCCACTTAAATAAATTCTTACGCTGGTTTTGTGCGAATATAGCTCGCCAGCTACAACTACAACCTCTCCTAGACGAATATTGGGACGAGGAGATGGGTAGTAAAGTAAGTTGCGGGATTTATTTTGAAGGGTATTTATTAGGGCAAGTAGACACCCCTATCGTTTTGGTCTTAAACGAAATTAATTTAGTTTTTGAACATCCGGACATCGCTGAAGAATTTTTACCCCTGCTGCGATCTTGGCACGAACAAGCAAGGCAAAGTACCCTATTTCAAAAACTGCGTTTAGTTGTAGTTCATTCTACAGAAGTGTATATATCCCTAGATATTAATCAATCTCCATTTAATATAGGATTGCCGATAAAGCTGCCTGAATTTAATTTCAAGCAAATTCAAGATTTAGTAACCAGACACGGACTAAACTGGACAGAAGGAGATAGAGTTAAGCAGTTGATGGCAATGGTGGGAGGACATCCTTATTTAGTGCGTATTGCTCTCTACCATTTGGCTCAAGCACAAATAACATTAGAAACATTGTTACAACAAGCTCCTACTCAAGGAGGAATTTATGGTGGTATCTTACGCCATCACTGGGAAATCATACAAAAAAAACCAACACTATCAGCAGCACTTCATCAGGTGGTAATGACGAGCGAAAGCGTCAAGTTAAACCCAATTGTGACTTATAAACTAGAAAGTATGGGACTCATCAAATTAGACGGCGATCGCGCTTACCCCTCCTGTCAAATGTATCGTCTTTATTTTGCTGGTCAATACCAACAAGAAGAAAATACGGTTTAATTCAGCTAATATCATGTCCGGATAAGAGCGTGATGAAAAAAACTATCCTGTCACAAGCGAGGGCAAATCTCTATATTTTCCCTCCATACCTACTCCCTACTCCCTACTCCCTTTTTCCCCTCCACCGGAGGGGTTAGGGGTGGGTCCCTACTCCCTACTCCCTGATTTATAAGTATTCAAACGGACATGATATAACTAATAAATGATATAACCCACATTCCGCACCACAAAATGTAGTATAGAATCAGGAGACAGGAGACAGGAGACAGAATTTTAGAAGAAAATCATAACTGCCGTGATTGAGTAATCAGGATCAAGCAAGTATTTATGCGTAAATTTTTTACTAGGAATTTGATGGACGAAAAAAGTAATTGAGATGATTTGCATAGTATAAATAACTTACCAAGCTACAGATTCATATACTACTTTTGATGATACGCTCTTGAAGTGCGTGTGGGTGGGATATAAAATCTGGTTATAAAGTTATCGCACTTTCTACTTCCATGCAATGCAGACATAAAATGCCTACTTATCCCCAGATAATTCCAACTCTCATCCTTTCTTCCTACTGACCAAAAAATAAGGTCAATAGTCTCCCCTTGGCTGCGCCGCGAGCTAGCGCTCTACAAGGGGATGAAAAAGCGGTTGAGGGATGGATGGGTTTCCTAACCATATCAATCAACCAAGACAGCGGTCGTTTGCGGAGCATTCGTAGGATGGGATGGCGAGGAAACCTGGCCATATCCATGAGACCAAGAAAAAATCAAGTTCAATATTTCAATTCACTTTACTTTCCTAGGTCATGCTGCGCAAACAGGTAGAGGTACTGTTAGCGTAGCTCCTCCGACAGGAGGCTAACTGAAATGACTCCTGACTCTTGTGCTCATATAGTCATTTAACTTTAGATTGAGACAAAGCTTTCTTGCTATGAGGGAGTTTCAGACTAAAAACATCTCATTTTTAAGTTGAACTACTATACAATAACTAATTATCCGGATACTATTAGACATCTCCAGAAAATAGGGAGCAGGCATTAGAGGGAAATAATTGATTTTATTTTTGATTCTTGGAGATTTCTATTATGATGTATCAAATTGGTGGTAGCCTGCAAGATGATTCGCCCAGCTATGTCGAAAGACTTGCTGACACTGAACTATATGAAGCCTTAAAACGAGGGGAGTTTTGCTATGTGCTTAATTCTCGTCAAATGGGCAAATCTTCCCTATTAGTTAGAACCAGACATAAATTACAAAAAGAAGGTATCAAATGTAGCACTGTCGATCTAACTAATATTGGCAGTAAACATATTACTCCTACACAGTGGTATAAGGGAGTAGCTGGTGAGTTATGGCGGGGGTTTCAACTTTTAGGCAAAGTTAATTTGAAAAAATGGTGGAAAGAAGAAGAAAATATTTCTTTACTGCAAAGATTGAGTCGTTTTATTTGTGATATTCTGCTCAAACAATTTCCCGAAAACAATATTGTCATTTTTATAGATGAAATTGATAGTATTCTCAGTCTAGATTTTTCTGTAGATGACTTTTTTGCCTTGATCAGATTCTGTTATAATCAACGAGCAATAGATCCAGAATACAAACGCATAACTTTTTGCATTTTTGGGGTTGCCACGCCATCAGATTTAATTAAAGATAAAACTAGAACTCCTTTTAATATTGGTCGCGCCATTGAACTAGATGGTTTTACATTAGAGCAAGTTCAACCTTTAGCAGCAGGATTAAAAATTGGAATAGGAGATAGTTTTGAAGTTATAAAACAGATATTGTATTGGACAAATGGGCAACCATTTCTCAGCCAAAAGTTATGTAAATTAGTGGTTGAAGCTAGTCGAGATTCAGTCAGTGAAATTCTCACTATTCCCCCAGGGAACGAAAAATTTTGGGTGGAAAGCATAGTGAGAACGAAGATACTGCACAAGTGGGAATCACAAGACGAACCAGAACATTTAAGAACAATTAGAGATAGGATTCAACGAAATGAAAAACGTGCCGCCAAGTTATTAGGAATCTATCAGGCTATTTTACAAAGAAAAGAAATAAAAATAGATGACTCTCGAGAACAAATGGAACTAATTTTGTCTGGTTTGGTAGTGAAAAAGGATGGTTTATTGAAGGTGAAAAACCGGATTTATGCGGAAGTCTTTAACACAGAATGGGTAGAAAAGCAATTAAATGTCCTACGTCCTTATTCTCAGGTATTAGAAGCTTGGATAGCATCAAACAAAACTGACCCATCTCGTTTGTTGCGGGGACTGGCATTAAAAGATGCTCAAAAGTGGTCTCAGGGGAAAAGTTTAAGCGATATAGATTATGAATTTTTAGCTGCGTCGGTAGAATTTGACAAATCGGAAATACAAAAAGCATTAGAAGCCGAAAAGACTAAAGCAATTGAAGCACAACTGGCAGAGGAACAAAAAAGATTACTGCAAGAGCAAAAAACTGCGAAGCTACAAAGGGTATTTCTGGGTGCAGTCAGTTTAGCCTTATTAGTCGTTTCTGGATTGGGAATAATAACTTTTATACAATATCAACGAGCAGAAACTCGTGAAAAGGAAGCAATAATTAGCGAAATCAAAGCATTAGTTTCTTCTTCTACTGGAAACTACAACTCACATCAAAGATTAGATGCACTTTTGTCTGCGATTAAAGCCTACAATCAAGTACAAACATTAGGAGAAGTAGACTCAAAGCTCAAAAACCAAGTTGAATTAGTACTTACGAAAGCCTTGTATGGGGTAGACGAGTACAATCGCCTAATCGGTCACAGTGCGGGTCTTTGGGGAGTTGCGGTTAGTCCCGACGGCGAGTTTATTGCCTCTGCTAGTGCAGATCGAACCGTCAAACTCTGGAATAAAAACGGTAAGCTGTTGACAACTTTCACGAGTCACAATTCGGGGGTTTTGGGAGTTACTTTTAGCCCAGACGGAGAAATAATTGCCTCTAGTGATGAACAGGGGAATATCTTGCTGTGGTATAAAAATGGCAAGTTATTGAGAACATTGAAAGGACACAGTGGAGCGGTTTCAAGAGTTACTTTTAGTTCCGACGGTAAGATCATTGCCTCTGCTAGTGAGGATAAAACAGTTAAACTCTGGAACAAAAGTGGCAAGTTATTGAGAACATTAAAAGGACATAGCATGAAAGTTGCTGATGTGGCAATTAGTTCGGATGGCGAGATTATAGCTTCTGCTAGTACAGATCGAACCGTCAAACTCTGGAACAAAAACGGCAAGTTGTTAAATACTCTAACTGGTGTTGGAGTCAGATCAGTAGCAATTAGTCCCGACGGCGATATCATAGCTGCTGCTAGTAAAGATCGAACAGTCAAACTTTGGAACAAAAGCGGCAAGTTGTTAAATACTCTAACCGATAATGATGGTATGATTTATCGTCTGGCCTGGAGTTCTGACGGACAAATGCTTGCTTCTGCTTCGATAGACACTACAGTGAAAATCTGGCATCGAGATGGGAGACTGTATAGAACTTTGAGAGGACATAGTGCTGTTGTTAGAGATATTGCTTTTAGTCCTGATGGAAAGACGATCGTCTCTGCGAGTGAAGATAAGACTGTAAAACTCTGGAAACTTGACAACAGTTTGTATAAAATCCTTACTGGCCATGAGGATTGGGTAGGGGCAGTCGCCTGGAGTTTTGACGGAAGTTTACTTGCATCTGTATCAGCAGATACCACCGTTAAACTCTGGCAAACAAATGGTAAGTTACTCAGAAGTCTGGAAGGACATCAGGCTATTGTTTTTGATGTGGATTTTAGCCCTAATAATAGAACTCTCGCATCAGCATCAGCAGACCGTAGCGTTAAAATCTGGCAAACAAATGGCAAGTTGCTGCAAACCCTTGAGAAAAATGTTGTTTTTTGGGGGGTTGCCTTTAGTCCCGACGGCGACAAAATAGCCTCCGCTTTGGGAAACAATACAGTTAACCTCTGGCAAACAAATGGCAAATTTTTACTCACTTTGACAGGACATACTGCTGAGGTTAAAGACGTTACTTGGAGTCCTAACGGCAAGATAATTGCCTCAACTTCTGTTGATAATACGGTTAAACTCTGGCAGGCGGACGGAAAGTTATTGAGAACTCTTACTGGACATAAATCGACAGTTAGAGGTGTAGTTTTTAGTCCCGATGGTGAGATTATTGCCTCTGCTGGGGCAGATAATATGCTTAAACTTTGGCAGCCAGATGGGACCTTATTAAGAAGCTTTTTTGGACATGATGCTTCTATTTGGGGAGTAGACTTTAGTCCCGACGGCAAAATTATTGCCTCTGGTTCTTTGGACAAAACAGTCAAACTCTGGAACATTGACGGTACTTTATTAAAAACTCTAACCGCACACTCTGGTGGAGTTAGAGGAGTTGCTTTTAGTCCTGATGGAAAAATTCTCGCTTCTGCTAGTAGCGATCGCACAATCATTCTGTGGAATTTGGATCGGATTCTTCAGCTTGACAAACTAGGTTATGCTTGCAATTGGGTAAAAGATTATCTACAAACCAATCAACAGTTAGAACAGAGCGATCGCCACCTGTGCGGCGATTTCGGTTAATTCTTCGACTTTTGCTTGTTAAATGAACTGTCGGGAGTGCCTTTGAAACACCCCATTACCCAAGGATATGAGTCTGTGACAAAGTAACCGTATACCGTTCTTAGAAACCTACGATAATCTATAGAAACATAAGATTATCTGTTCTATTCCTGCTTCATTCTAGTAACGTAGGCGTTATCCAGTAGCCAATTTTTCCGTCACCCACGCCGTAGCAACCAGCTGAAAGTAAGTCTAATTTGACGCCATTAAGAAAAATTGCATTGTCTGTAGTAAGGGATAGCTCTGTCTTTTTGGATGCTTGTTGTGGATCCGTTGTAACTTCAAGAGTGAGATTTTGTTCAGACTTTTTCTGCTTTAGGAAGACTTCGGTTATGAGGTTTATCCATCTCATGTTTAATCCTGCGATCAATTCTTTCATGTAGTTCATGCCTTTTTTTTTGTCGGTACTCATCTTCCTTTTGACGCGCTCGAATACGATATTTATCTTTGCGATCAGCTAATATAATTTGATTTTCCTCTAAGCTTTTTTGTTCAGTTTTGATGTTAGTCAAATTATTTAAGGCCATTGCTGGATAGGTACAAGCAAAGCCAAAATATAAGGGAATAATAGCGAGCAAAAATTTATTATTCATATCGAAACAGTTACCTCTATATACTCTTCTTTTATCAAGTACATTTTATACCAAATTAGATGAGCTTACCCTGAAGCGGATTTACGATGATAGGCTATAATTTAATTCATTCCAGCATTAATCAACTTATACTCATTTCCTAAATCTTTAAATTTATCAAAATAACATGGGTCTAAAACCCCCTCAAGCGGAAGACCAAATTGTAATAGTTAAAGAATATGCAGCTTTTCCCTTGAGACTAATTGCTAATCTCGAGCAAATGAGAAATCCTTACAAAAAAAAGCTTTCCCTAGTATTGAGAAAGCTTTAGCTACGAATTACTTGACAGATGAATTTAAGAAATGGTTAATTGTTCAGCCAAGATTTTAATCTCTGTCCTCCTCATCATTTTTCTCACCGGAAAGAAAATAAAGAATCTTTTCTATTACCCCGTTGGGTTCTTTGCGGAATTCTATTCTTTTGATGCTATTTTGGTCTATTTCCATTGCAAAGCTGTACGACAATAGCTGGTTTACAAAAAATATGACTGTCATAGATTTCCCTGAAATTTTCTGTGCTTTGTTTAGCAATGCTTGTAGCTTGCTTACCTGCTCTGAGTTTGTTTTTGCCATTGCTTTCCTCTGTGTTGATGCGCTTTTTATGTGAAATGACTCATTTGAGTAAGTGATAGCTATCACAAGTTAATGTGAGATTTATCACAAATAGTTGACAAAACAAAACCCACTGTATAAACTAGGGAATATAAAGATTGCAAAAGTTATATTCAAGTTATCTATATTTAAGTTATCTTTTAACTCGAGCAATCAATTAACTAAAAATACAGTTTGGTAATTACTAATAATTACAGCTTGGTAATTACTATGTATTGTTATTCAACCCTGCATTCATTGTGCAGATAAGGCCAATATAGGGGGCAGAGGCACTTGGTTGGTCTGGTAAACTTTGTCAAGTGCCTTTGTAACCCTACTTATTACACCACCAAGGAAATTCTACATTTTTTTATGTATTGAGTCAACCCTCCATCTATAACTAGGTGAAATTATAACAGAAAAATATATCTCAGAGTTAGCTGTCTGTGAAAATCAATTGAGTTGCTATACAATTCGCGTACAACCCCTTCACTCTCAAATTTCTTGCTAGCTTTCTTTACTACAATTATTACCAAAAATTTTTGAATTTGACAAGGTGAACTACAACAACTGGAGTTTATACCAGGGCAAACGCATCTTATTTTGAAGTTCTGACAGGGTAAGGATGTCAGGCTCCTAAGTATTTATACTTATCACTTTTGTAAAGCTTAACAGTACAAGTTTCCAGAATTTAGATGTGTTTGCCCTGGAGTTTATACTAAATAGTTGAAGATAAAATCAAGGAAAGGATTTAGAAGGTTTGAACTGTCAATAGATGTGACAATACAAAGATTACTGAAGTGGAAAGGGAGAAATTTCTAGCTTAAAATCCCATCCACCAATTGAAATTACAGAAGTATCTAACCACAAATATCCATCTGGTAGTGCCAAATTATCTGATGGATTAATTAATTTTATTCAGAACCATTTAGTGGAGCAAATCGAAAATTATGCTCAAGGAAAAAAAGGCTATATCGTACAAATAATCGGTCATACTGATGGTGAACAAAATAATCGTTTTCAAGTAAGTAATTTAGACGATCGCTTAGAAAAAGTTATTGGTAATGACAATATTAATAATCTGACTCCAGCTTCAAATGTAGACTTAGGTTTAATGCGAGCTCTAGCAGTAGTAAAAGAACTTGAAAAAAACCCTCGTTTAAAGCAACTAGGATTAAAATTCCGAGCTTATTCAGCAGCACAACTTTATCTACCTTCAGGAGAATATGCGAGAGTAGAGTGCTATCCAGACCAAACAAGACGGCGAATAGAAATTCGTTTCAGTCCTCCTGCTGAGAAACAATAGCTCCTGTGGACTTGATATAATATAGTTTACAGCGCTTTTCAGATTAATGAACCACATCGTCATAACCAAAACCCTGTAAGGGCGAATGGCCATTCGCCCCTACCAATAACTGATAACTGATAACTGATAACTGATAACTGAAATGACTCCTAGCAACATTAAAACTGTACTTCATATTCCACTGATAATACTGCATTATCACTAAAGTTACTGCCGCCTCGAACGCGTACTTCATCATTAACTTGATAACGCAGAGAATATTCCGTTGGTTCATTGGCGCCAAAAAGTCTAGTCATGGATACTCCTAATTGATTCGTCACGTCAACACCTACCTCCAAACCCCAACCCAAAGAGGAAGCACGTCGCGCTCCACGTTTAGGAATACTTGCAGGAAATATCCGAAATTCACTTAACCCAGTCGCGGCAATAATATCCTGTTGTAAGTTAGCAAGAATAGTGGTACTTGCTACATTAGCTAATGCTAAATTCCTATCTTCACTAAGGGTATTAATAATATTACCGCCCAACAAACTGACTATTTGTACTTCCGATCGCCTTGGAGAACTGGTCAATTCTAGGTTATTTTCTAATTCTGATAGAGGTCCTTTTGCTGTTGCCATAATTCTCACTCTCTGACTACTATTCAAGGTGCCTGGTGATGGAGCGTCTATTGTCTCGGATGATAATGGTGATGATGGGGATGATGAGCGGTTGGTCTCAAAAGCTGATGCTAATAGCTGTACATCCACAATGGGATCGAGTCCATTAATTGGGGTAAAGGTAGCTGTGTTTTTATAGTTGGGGTCTAAACGCAATTCTGTAGTAAATAGATTAATTACCCCTGCTTCAAGGTCGATATCACCGCTGGGACGAATATCGCTGAGGGTGCCGTTTATCAGTAAACCACCTGCAACTTCAAAGTTAGCTAGTCCTGGACTAATCATCAGTAGGCGATCGCTTAGAATCACCTGAAAATTATTTAGACCAATCTCTATGCCAAAATCAGGTGCATTTTCTCCATTACCTGCTGCTGCTGCAAAACCTGCTGCCTGATTTAAGAATATTTTACCTTGGGAGACTTCAACGTTACCGCCTATTTCTGGTTGCAAAGCTGCACCTGTAATCAGGACTTTTCCATCAATACCACCTTGAAAAACTCGTTGAAAGTCTATATTGAGTTGGTCTAATGTAATTGTCAGGGGGTTATTTATATCTGGTTCTTGACTGTCAAAGGGTTGAAAAATTGGTAAAACACCAATGACTTCAACTTTACCGTCACTAAGAATTCCTTGGAGTTCTTTTACTTCGATACGATCGCTCTGAAATAAAACTGTACCTGTTAGGTCTGTGAGGGGTTGGGGAAATGCTGCTGCTGTGATACTCATGTCTGCAAATTTAGCATATCCTTCTGGTTTTGGTTGTTGTAATGTTCCTTTGACTTCCAATAATATATCTCCTTTACCAGAGTTTAATGTTAACTGGTCGGTCAAGATATTAACTATCTGCAACGCATCATTTTTAATATTGACGCTAACGTTAATTAAATCGCTCCCTGCGGAAACTTGAGCAAAGGGTAAGTCTATGGGTACATCACCTCTATACAAAATTGGGTCTCCAATTATGGAAAGACCTCCACCAAAACGCAGACGTCCGGTGTTGTAAATAAATTCTGTTTGTGCTTTTTCAATGGGTTTTTCGTTTAAGGTGCCGTCTACTATATTGATTTCACCTACAGCTCTGGGGTCTTCAAAATTTCCTCCTATTTCTGTTTCGGCATTCAATTTTCCTGCAATATTAATATTGATATTTGGTGGTATATAATTTTGGGCAAATTTCTGTATTTCTGCTAAATCTATATTTTCTAATCGTAATTTCCCAGTCTGATTTTCTGGACTCAAATCTCCATTAAATGCTAATAGTGTTTCTCCTACTTGTACTTCTAGTGGTTTTACTGTCAGCACTTCGTTTTCATATTGACCCTCTAGCAGAAATTTATCGATTTTGTAAGGTCCCCAATTCCAGTCCCTACCATTGATGTCAAATTTACCGTCAATACCAGACTGCAAAGATCCTTTTGCTGCTACTTCTGCTGAAAATGTAATATCTAGGTCTGCAAGGGGTGGTATTTGTATGGGAATATTTGGTTGTTGACTTTCTTGTTGTTGTTTTAGCAAGGCTTTAATTTCGGCAAACCGACGCAGTTGGGAAATGACTGGTGTATTTTCTGGAAAACCTACTGCAACTGGTTGTACATCTTTAGCGTTGGCATAATTTGGAGTTGCTATACCTCGTGCAATATCTTCTAAGTTAAACCATTGGAGGGCGGTCAAAATATCTTGAGCTTCTCCTTTTTCAATTTTTAGGTTGCCAGCAAATTTGGGGTCGAAATTGGCAGCGGGAGAATTAATATCAACCATTGCTTGTAAGATATATCGACTGTCTCCTAATAATAATGTACCGTCATTGAGAGTTCCTATACCTTTGGCAAAATTGATGTCTGCGGTGAAACTTTCTGCATCTATATAACCAATACTAGGTTTGGCAACTGCAAGATTTCCGTTTGCGGTGATGGAGTTCAGGTCAAATGTTCTCAAACCAGATATTGCTATTTTTGCGGATGCTTCCCCGGAAACTTGAGCGATATCAAATTGTGCTGCTGGTGCTATATCTAATAATTCGACAGGAAATTGCTCTAATGTTACTAGGAGGTTTTCTCCTTCTGTGACTCCTGCGAGTTTTGCTTGGTCGCGTTGAATTAAGAAAGCAGTGGGAAAATAGGTTTGATCAAATCGGTCTAATACTAATTCTAGACGGTCTTGTTCGCCAGCAATTTTAAATGTTACTCCATCAGCTATTCCTGCATTTAATTTTCCAGATAAAACGGAATCAAAATCTACTGAATTTACGGCTAAGTTTCGCAAGACAACATCGCCAACTAAACTTAAATCTTCGATAGATTTACCGATTACTTTTCCATCAAAGTTGACTCTACCTGTTAATAACTCTCCTTTTTTTTCTATGGGTAAATCTTGCGTTAATTTTTCTATGGGCAGAGATTCTAAGTCAAAGTCTGATAAGTTGACATTAATATTAATTCCCGAAATTGTCGGTGTTTTTTGCTGTGGAAAATCCTGTACGGGTGATTGGCGCTGTAGGGGTGATTCGCGAATCACCCCTACAATTCCATTAGCATTAAATGCTGGCTGGATAGAAACTTTTTCTATTTCTACTTGTTTACCTTTCCAGTCAAACAGAGAATTAAGAGGTTGTTGAATAACTGGTAATTCTGAAAGTGTTAATTTGGCTTGAGCTGCTATAGCTTCTGGAGATAAATTTGCTAGGGTTCCGGATAAGTCTATATTTGTATTTAAAAAGCCACCAATTACTGGTAAATTTTCAGCTTGCCCTAATAATTTTTGTACCCGTCTAATAGTTGCAACGGTTGATTTTGTCTGTTCTTGTTTTTCCAATGCTGCCGAAAATTGCTCTAAAGGAATTTGCTCTCCTACTACAGCAGTTTGCCATTTTTGACCTACTAATTCTCCAGTAATATTAACTGCTCCACCATTTGTTAAAAGTACTTTTCCTTCTGCTTCAGCAGCTATAGCTTCTGGGTTTAAATTTTCTAAATTTCCGGCGATTTTAGCACTACCGAGAATATTGCCATTTATTGTTTCTAAATAAGGCAAAACTTCTGGAGGAACTACACCAATTTCTTTAGCTATTTTTTTGACAAAACTCAATGGAATAGGTTCAGCGATCGCGGAACCTACAAAATTACCATTATCTAATTTTCCTGTGGCATTAATTGTATTATTTCCAATGATTAATTTTCCGGTTCCATCAGCAGCTATTGCTTGAGGACTCAGATTATTTAAGTTACCAAATACGGTCAGATTGCCAAATAATTCTCCTTCAATTCCTGGGGGTAAGGGCGAATGCCATTCGCCCCTACGGGATATGGCAAATAAACCAGTTTTTCTGACCGTTTCTTCCAAAGAACGTAAAGCAATATTTTCTGTTTCTACATTAGCAAAAAAGTTGCCTCGTTCGAGTTTTCCATCAATATAAACAACATTGCCATCAACAAATACCTGACTATTACTATTAGCAGTAATTGCTTCAGGAGATAAATTGTTTAAATTTCCAGATAAATTAGCATTAACATCAACTTGACTATTTAAAGATTTAATAGCAGGAATTTGAGCCTGTAAAATTTGAACTTGATTAGGTTCTACAGGAATTAATCCCGAAATTAAAACCGCCTCTCCCAAATCTAAAAGAGGATTTACTGCTAATTTACTGCTATTAACAGAAGCTTGAAAATTACCATTATTTAACCTCCCCGTAGCATCAACAAATCCTCCAGCAATAATTACCTTTCCATCCCCATCAACAGTAATTCCTGTAGGAGTTAAATTATTAATATTTCCAGATACAGTCGCTTCCCCCTGAATATTTCCCTTAGTATCTGTTGGTAAAACATTATTTTTCAGAGAAACAATTTGTGCCTCTGTTAATAACTTTTCCACAGCAGTAAGAGATATTTGATTAGTTTTAACTGTCGTTTGAAAATCACCCGAACTTAAACTACCTGTAGCATTAATTGTACCTTCCTCTATTTTGAGATTTCCAGCTAAATTTCCTGCTATATTTTCCGGAGTAGGATTTGCCAGATTTCCTGATAAATTAACCTTACCATTGAGTCTACCATTCAGAGTTTTTAACCTGGGAATATTAGCTCTAATATTATTTAACTGTTCCTGGTCAGTAATAACTCCAGAATTTACTGCCGATAACCCCAAATCTAACAAAGGATTAAGTGGTAAATCTTCAGTATCAACCAATGCTTGAAAATTACCATTATTAACCCTCCCATTAACATTAACCTTACCATTAGCCAGATTAACATTCCCCTGAAAACCACTCGTCATCCCAGGCAAACTTAAATCATTTAGATTAGCTGAAAAAGTAGCTTCACCATTAACCTTTCCATCAGTTTGACTAGACAAAATAGGATTAGGAGTCGTCAGAAAATTTGCATTTCTCCCTATTCTTTCTAAAGCACTTAAACTCAATTGAACAGCATTTCCCTTACCTTGCAAATTACCATTATTTGCCCGAGCATTAAAATTAACCTGACCACCAGCAACACTTATTACCCCACTCCCATTCCCATCAATAGTATTAATTGAAAAATCCCTCGTGAGACCAGAAGAACTAGCTTCAGCATTAACAATACCCTCCAACCCAGATGGTAAACCCAATGGTTTTAAAGGTTCTAAATTATCTAAATTAACTTGATTTACAGTAACATTGAGCTGCCAGTTTTCCAGATTAGCAGTACCATCAATATTAACCCTTCCCCCACCAACCTCAACAACAGTATTTTTAATATTCGCCTGACTATCAACAACATCAACAGTACCACTCACCGGATAAACAGCATTCGGTAACTGCCATAGAACCTGTCCTTTCAAACTTTCCAAAGCACCAGCGATCGCTACTTCAGAAGAAAAATCACCCAAGGGAAGAGGTGAAATAATACCATATTGTTGAGCGATCGGTTCTAGGGGTAAATTTTCCACCTTCAGGTTTAAGTCAACTACAGGATTAAAATTCGTTTCCTGCTCCTTACTGACTAACTCCCGACTCCCGACTTGTAAGTTCTGAGTTTTGAGTTCTGAATTCTGAGTTCCCACTCCTTGTTGAACTGACTGACTACTGACTCCCTCCTGAATTCTAAATTCTAAATTCTGAATTCTAAATTCTGAATTGCCTGTAATTTTCCCTCCCACCACTGGAGTAATTTGTAAGTCAGAAAAACCAGCAGTTAAACTGAGCGGTTGAAATTCTTGGTTTAACTGCGGACTAATAGTAAAATTTGTCGCAATATCCTGAAAACTTAATCTATCAACCCTAGTAACTTCAGTCGTTTGAACTTTTCCTGAAACCACTGGTTGCAGCAAACTACCAACAATCTTGAAATTAGTTTTCACACCCCCATCCAATAAAGGTCTAATATCCTGAATTTGACTCCGAATTTGCTGAAGTTGCTCTTTAGTTTCTACTGTTTCAATACGCTGCGAAAGTAAATCAATTTCTGTAGTAAAAGTATTAAACAAAGTGTCGAAACTAACAGGCAAAACCTCCGCATTCAAATTCAGATTAAGATTTTGAGGATCTAAGTCCGCCGTTGTTTGTGCCGTACCCTGGAGTTTTAATCCAATATTCCCATAGTTAGCATTTAAACTTTCCACCCTAACTTTTGGCCAAGCAACATTAGCAACCGTATTCAGGTTAACAGTGTCGCTCAGGAAACTGCTGTTAGCACTCAACTCCTGCAAACTAACTTTTCCCTGGATATTTTGTACAAAGTCAGCAACTTTATCAGTTAGTTTAATCTCAGTCCGGAGGTCTGCATTTAATACCCCACTTTGCAGACTCACATCAGGAATATTTTCAAACGCTAATGCTAAAGGAACAAATATTGGTAATTGCAACTTTTGCGCTACGACATCAGCTTTAACTTCCGAATTTTTGAGATTAACATCAGCATCAACCCGAAAATTACCACCACCATCAATAACTTTCCCATTCAGGTCTACCAACCAACGTTGCAATTTGTCCCTAGAAAAAACTTCACTATTACTTAAATCTAACAATATCGGTTCAGAAGACCTTCCTGTTTCAGCAGGCAAAATACTAACATCCAGTTCCGGGAAACGTAGAGCTGTAATATCAACATTAAAAGGAGGAGGTGGTAAATCTGCCAATTCTGGAATTTTAAACAAACCATCAGCTTCTTGTCGTAAATTAGCTTCAGATTTTCCAAATGTAATATCAAGTTTCAGAGTTTTAAATAACAGAGGTCCAAGAGCATACCTAACCTTAACTATCTCCGTAGAAGCAGCGATCGAGTCTGTTGAAGTTGGAGGTAAAGATGAAGGGCCAAATTCTAGATAACCAATTCTAAATTTTTTCAGTTCGCCCACTTTAACTGGCCTTTGGGTAAGTCTGGTTAGATTCTCACTCACCATTGGGGCTAACTTTTCTTGAAACCACCAAGTTCCTACTGCTCCCCCTCCTACAGAGACTGTCCCTAAACCCAGACCACTAATAATTACTATTCTGCGCCAATTTCTAGACTTGGAGGTATCCGTTTGCTGATCAGAATTGTCTGGAGTGTTGGTCATTTCAGTTATCAGTTATCAGTTATCAGTTAGCCTCCTATCGGAGGAACTTCGTTATCAGTACCGACCGCTAAAGTCAGAAGCACCGAAATACTGAAGTTTACTTTCTCTTGGTCGATTGGATATGGCGCAGGTTTCCTCGCCATCCCACCCTACGGGAAGCTCCGCTAACGACCGCTTTTCATCACCTTGAAAGGTGAGACTATAGTAACACCAGACCATGTACTCTCCACCCTCCCCTTTCCTTGATTATAATTTAGACCACATTATTTCTTTGTCTCTACTAATATAGACAAAACAATTGTCTATTCATATTAGGAAAAGTTATGCCAGTATTTGTTTTACTGTTTAATGCTAGAACTGAAAATGAAGGAATTCATACTATTCAGATTGGCGATCGTAATAAGGTATTGATGTTTGAGTCAGAGGATGATGCCACTCGGTTTGGTGTTTTACTAGAAGCTCAAGATTTTCCTTCTCCGACAGTGGAAGAATTTGACCAAGAAGAAATTATGGAATTCTGTAGGGGTGTAAATTATGAGTGGGAAGTTATACCAGCAGGTTCTTTGGAGATACCCCCAGAGAATAATGTAGAAAATACTGATTGGCAACTAGATGCAGACCAAATGTCTGAAAAGGCTGAAAACTCAGAGTTTGACTTAGATAGAATTAGGCGTCAACTGGAGGGTCTTTTATAGAACCCATTTGTTTATAAAGATGGGGAGTGGAGGAGTAGGGGAGTGGGGGAGTGAGGGAGTGGGGGAGTGAGGGAGTAGGGGAGTGAGGGAGTAGGGGAGTGGGGGAGATGGAAACATTTTTCTACCTGCTTGGTGCGCGTTTCCTTGCGCCTAAGGGCGATGCGGGGTCGCATCCGCTTTTTGCCATATTCTCTGACTGAATTTCCTGAATTCACCAGGATAGACTTCTATGCCAAAAGCACATACCGCGTGCAAAGATACCATCAGGGTTCTATAGTTGTTTTGTACACAATCAAGTTAAAATTTAAAAATTAAAAGTATTTTTTATTCTCCATGAGTAAGCTCCATGGAAAGCAGGGGAGTGGGGGAGTAGGGGAGTGGGGAAGTGGGGGAGATGGAAGCATTCCTTTTTGCTATATTCTCTCACTGAATCTCCTCATATCTAGTTGATTTTTTTGTCAAACTATTAAGATATACCAGGGAATAGGCAATAAATAACAGCGGTATGACCTCATGGAGTGGATAGACTACAGTAGCAAAAGCATTTTTCTAGGACCTACGGACGTTAAATACAACGTCCCTACTCCCTACTCCCTACTCCCTAAACAAAAAGAATTTTTTAATCAGTAATGGGCTAAAGATGGACAATTTACAGGCACGAGGTCATTTATTGACTGAACAGGTTAACCCCAATAGTCATAATTTAGATAGGTTAAGCTCTTTAGAGTTGGTGGACTTATTTAATCAAGAGGATCGGCGAACTTTAGAGGCGATCGCTGCATCCCGTTTACAATTGGCTCAGGCAGTGGACATTACTACTGAGGCTCTACGCCAAGGTGGCAAACTTTTTTATGTGGGTGCTGGTACAAGTGGTCGTTTGGGGGTATTGGATGCGGCTGAATGTCCTCCTACATTTTGTACGCCTTCGGATTTGGTACAAGGAATTATTGCTGGTGGTGCGGGTGCTTTAGTCCGTAGTTCGGAAGATTTGGAGGACCGCTTTGAAGATGGTAGTCAGGCGATCGCTTCGCGCCATATTACGAATTTGGATGTGGTAGTCGGTATTACTGCTGGTGGTACAACTCCTTATGTCCATGGTGCTTTAGAAGCAGCAAAACAAAGGGGGGCAAAAACAATTTTTATTACTTGTGTGCCTGTAGATCAGTTTAGTGTGGAAGTAGATGTAGATATTCGGTTGGTAGTTGGCCCAGAGTTATTGGCAGGTTCCACACGCTTAAAGGCAGGAACAGTGACAAAAATGGCTTTGAATATTTTATCAACGGGAGTGATGGTCGGACTGGGAAAGGTTTATGGTAATCGTATGGTTGACGTAGCAGTGAAAAATACTAAGTTACGCGATCGTGCCCTACGCATTATTGAGGATTTAACTGAGTTGAGTAGGGATGAGGCCACAAAATTATTAAATAAAAGTAATGATTCAGTTAAATTGGCACTTTTTATGCATTGGAGTGGTTTAGAAAAAGAAGAAGGGGACCGGATTTTATCTGAGTACCAGGGTAATATCAGAGCAGCATTGCAAGAAGTAGGAAAAATAGGGGATTAGAATTTAGAATTTAGAATTTAGAATTTAGAATTACCTCTTCTTATTCTTATAAGTTTAAGAGGATTGGATCAACCACTTTTTTCTCCATGAATGGAGAGGCTTTATCTTTTTTTTGGGCATTGCATAATTGCGGGATGATTTTATCAGAGAGGATCAACTATAATCCCCGTGTCTCCGTTTCGGCCTCAATCATCCCAGTATTCAGCAACGCCTTTTTTTGCGGGTTTAATACCCCACCGTCACCCGCAGTACTCAAAATTGTTTGGGGTTAGAATTCCCATGCAATTTTCCCTCCTGACTCCTGACTCTTTCTTCAAACCTCCTTAATCTTGACTATCATACATTTATTCAGAAACTCCCAGAACTTATATGAGATATCTATTATTAAAGACCGCTTTATCAGTTGTTTTAGTGATGGAGTTCTTAAGTATTGCTGGAGTTCTACAAAGAACAGCTTTAGCAATACCTAACTTCCGAAATATTAGCAGTGACTGGAGAATTTCTCAAACTTATGTACCTCCAGACCGAGGCGCACCTCCAACTACAACATCTTCAGGAACCCGTGGCCCGCAATGCCTTTTGTCTGAAAAAAAAATTGTTCCTCTCCTCATACCAGGAAATAATATTGGAATAACATTATCTAAACATCCGACATTTTTTATCTACATTCCTCCCTATCAAGAAGCTGAAAAAGCAAGGTTTTTTCTGACAGAATGGATTTCAGAAGAAGAAATATACCAAGAAGATTTTCAACTACCTGAAAAATCAGGAATTATTAAAATTAAGATTCCTGCTGAAAAATCAGCTCCTTTGGAAATTGGAAAAACCTACACTTGGGGAGTACAAATATGGTGTGAATATGACCCTCTTGGAGAAAGTGCAGATTATTTGAGTCAAGGTTTTATAGAACGTATCGAAGCTGATATAGATTTACTTGAAAAGTTAAAAACAGCAAGACCTCTAACTCTGCCAACTGTTTATGCTTCCGAAGGAATTTGGTATGATGCTTTAGAAAGTATAGTAGAACTTCGTAGCCTAAATATAGATAATCCTCAGTTAATAGATGACTGGCAAAAATTATTTGAATCAGCTAATTCTCAGGGTAAAGAAGAATTTATTCAAGCACCTGTATTAGATTGTTGTGAAAGAATGGAAGAAAACAATTAAAAATCTTGCTTGGAAATGGCGCTGTGTATTAGTTACAGTTCCTAGTATTACTGTCTTATTAATCGGGCTAAATTTGACAGGTAGTTTGCAAATATTTGAGTTTGCTGCATTCGATCAATTAACTAGATTACGTCCCCAAAAACCTGTAGATCGAAGATTTTTAATTGTGGGATTGACTGAATCAGATATACAAAAATTGGGGACGACAATTTTATCCGATGAACTCCTTGCGAACTTAATAGAAAACTTAAAAAAATATCATCCAGCAGTAATTGGTTTAGATATATATCGAGATTTACCAGAAGAACCAGGATATGAAAAATTAGTAAAAGTATTTGAATCTACACCAAATTTAATAGGTATTAAAAAGGTAGTTGGTAATCACAATGATTCTCCCATTAACCCCTCACCAATTTTAGATAAATTCAATCAAGTTGCAGCTAACGATCTGCCAATGGATGCGGATAGTAAGATTAGACGATTTTTTTTATATTTGACAGATCAAGAAGGTAAAATAGTACCAAGTTTAGGATTGAAATTAGCAACAATATATCTGGAAAATTTCAATATTTTTCCTAAACCTTCAGTCGTTAATTCTGAATATTTACAGTTGGGAAAAGCTGTATTTGTTCCTTTTGAAAAAAATCATGGTGCTTATGTACGGGCTAATGCTGAAGGATATCAAGCTATTCTTAATTATCGCAGCCCAGAAAATACATTTCAACAGGTTTCAGTAACAGATGTTTTAAATAATCACATTTCACCTGAATTAGTACGCGGTCGGATTATTTTAATTGGCTCAGTAGCAGAGAGTAAAAATGATTTATTTCTCACACCTTACAGTAGCAAAATCATTGGAATTCCTGAAAAAATGTCAGGGGTAGAAATTCATGCCAATATTACCAGTATGATTATTAGTTCTGCTCTTGGTGAAATTAATCTTATTAAAATATGGCCGGAATATTTAGAATATCTATGGATTTTTTCTTGGTCAACATTAGGGGCAAGTATTAGTTGGAAATGGCGATATTCTGGAGGTTTTTCTCAATTTTCTGGTGAATCTATTATTGGTTTATTTGCTGCTAGTGCTGGATTAGTTTGTATTCGTTATTATGGTTTTTTATGGGGTTTCTGGATTCCTATAATACCGCCATTATTAGCTATTTGGTTATCGGCGATCGCCATTACAGCTTTTATTGCTAAAACTGCTGGATATATTCGTGAGGTGTTTAGTCGTTATTTGACTGATGAAATAGTAGCAAATTTATTAGAAAATCCTGATGGATTAAATTTAGATTGTCAGCGACGAAAAGTGACGATTTTGATATCTGATATCAGAGGATTTTCGGCTATATCTGAAAGGTCAGAACCAGAAATAATTTTTTCTATATTGAATATTTATCTAGCAAGAATGACGGAAATAATTAATGAATATGGTGGTACTATTGATGAGTTTATTGGTGATGCGATTTTAGTTATTTTTGGCGCTCCTACTCAGAAAGATGATGATGCAGAGAGAGCTGTTGCTTGTGCAGTGGCAATGCAGATGGGAATATATGATGTTAATGCTAAATTAAAAGATTTAAGTTTGCCAGAAGTTCAGATGGGAATTGGCATTAATACTGGAGAAGTTGCAGTTGGTAATATTGGTGGTAATAAGAGGTCTAAATATGGAGTTGTTGGTAGTAATATTAATCTAGCTTCTCGCATTGAATCTTATACATTAGGAGGTCAAATTCTGATTTCAAAAAATACTCTCGAAGCAGTCACTTCTATTGTTCAAATAGTTGAGCAAAAATCAGTAAAAATCAAAGGTTTTGCTGAAGCTATAACTATTTATCAAGTAATAGGTATTGCCGGAAAATATAATTTGTTTTTACCTGCAATATCAGAAAAATTTGTGGCTTTATCACAAGCAGTTCCCATTCAGTTTGCAGTTGTTGATGGAAAGGAAGTTAGCAAAAAATTAATCTCCGGCAGTTTTGTCAAAGTATCTGCTAGTTGTGCTGAAGTAAAATCTGATTATTTGGTAAATTCAATGAGTAACCTAGAGATTCATCTATTAAATGGAAATCTTCAACAAGAAAAAATGGATTATATTTATGCCAAGGTGACAGGAGAAAAAGAAGATAGAAGTGGATTTTATATACATTTTACTGCTGTATCTCCAGAAGTTGAAAATATTTTGCAAACTTGGGTTACAGCTAATAGTTAAGAAAGGAGTCAGGAGTCAGGAGTCAGGAGTCAAGAAGTGGATTAGATTATTGGGGCGGGGGCGGGTTCACTCAGTCATGGGTGATACCATTAACTTAACGCGGAACCCGCCCCTACTATTGCACTATTGCACCACTTTAGGCGTGCCACTCTACTACTATACTTTAGTATTTTTCCCTACTCCCTACTCCCTACTCCCTAATTAACGAGAATAAGCTTGAACATATCTAAGTATCCCACGAGCGACCGCCTGTGCCATACGACTACGTTGAACAGGGTCTGCAAGAATCCTAGAATCATAATTACCAGTGACAAAACCCACCTCTACCAATACAGCAGGCATCTTAGTCTTTCTTAGCACATAAAAACGAGCCCGCTTCACGCCACGATTATTCATTGTGGGGAAACTTTCCAACATACTATTCTGAATATACTGTGCTAGAGCCTGGCCACTTTGATAATAAAAAGTCTCTAAACCATTCACATCAGGACGACTCGCACTAATAGCATTAGCATGAATACTCACAAACAAATCGGCACCTACCCGATTGGCCAATTCTGCCCGTGGTGGTAAATCTAAATCCCGGTCTGTCTTACGAGTCATCACCACTTGTATATTATTCTGCTCCAGGATTTGAGCTATCTCCAATGACATGGGCAACACAATATCCTTCTCTCGCAGACCAAAACCCACTCCACCTAAATCCGTAGGTCCTCCGTGCCCAGGGTCTATAACTATCATTAACCGTTCATCACGCTGGGGTAATCTATTCGGTAGAGGAAAACGACGATTTCGATTATTAGTACTGGAAGGGCGGTCGTTGCGACGAGGCCAGGGGAAAGGCCACCGTCTCGGACGTAAATTCCCTGAAGAATTTTGAGGTAATCTATTCTGAGGAGAAGAATTTTGGGGTAATGAACTGTTTCCCCGTGGGAATAGTGGGGGTCTAGAACTAGAAGATTGGTCTCTAGGATCTGGACGCCAACCAGGAGGAGTAGTACCAATATTACCCCAACCCATGGGTAAAGATAACTGTTGTGGGGTAAGCTGAGTTACCTGAGCAATTTTAATATTAGTAGCAGGCTTAACCAGAATAGTAACTGTTTCTGGATCTTCTTGACGTATCTTGGCCCAAAGTAGAGGACTGCCAACCCGTCGGCCAGGTAACTTTAATCGGTCATCTACCTTAGCATTATATATAGTAATTCCATAAGCATCCTCTTCAGAATCCCAACCACTGGTGTAGTTTAGAGGTTTATCTCCTGTAATGACTAAGTCAGTACCATTTTTCAACTCTACTGACTTAACAACTGCAAAACCAGTAGCTTGATTAATTGTTGGTGGTGTTTCTCCTTGAGGCCATATTGCTACTCCACCCGCATAAGCACGAGCTTGCCATTGAGTTTTGGTATCTGGAAGACTCACTGTCAAACGAACTACTGCAGGTTTTGTTGAAAGCTGAGTAAGTTGAGTAATTGTTAATCCAGATTCGTTAAATCTTTGATTTGCCTTGACATCTTTTGCTGTGAGAGTAGCATTCAGAATATCAATGGTCATCCAGGTACGGTCAACACTCTGCTTGAGTTCTATTTCTGGTAATTTACCGCTCGTTTGTAGAACTAATCCCTCTTGCTTTACTTGGACATCTTCTACAAGAGTTGGCGTACCAGTGGTAGCAACTTGATTAACAGGAGCAGGGTTTCTTGGTCTTAGTATATTTTGATTACTCGGTCTCTCTACTCTGCGAGGAACTAAAGACGGTCTTTGAGGTGGTGCGGGTGGAGACTGAGAATTTTGAGGTAGTGGGAGTGGAGACTGAGGACTTTGAGGTAGTGGGGGTGGAGACTGGGGACTTTGAGGTGGTGCCGATGGAGACTGGGGTGTAAGATTAGTATCTGAAGTAGAGACAATTTTTTGAGGTGTGGGTATTTGTACAGTCCATTCGCTAGGAGAGATACCCCGAAATTGTACTTGTTTTGGATCTAGAGTATAGCCATTATTTAATTCTACCACAATCCGAGCTGTTTGAGAATTAAATTGTCCTACTCTAACTGCCTTAATTGCCCCACCGACAACTTGAGAAGTCCTGATACCACCTAAAGTTGTGCCAGGCAAATCTATAACTAAGCGAGTTGGGTTAGTTATGAGTTGTGCTTTTGGCTGAACACCTCCTTCAGTGGTAAAGGATAGTCGATTCTGATTTGCTTGAAACTGCCAAGATTCTAGGGTAGCAGCTTCAGTAGGACTTCCAAGTACAAAAACACTGAGTATACTTGGAAGTAAATAGCGTACCATTAGGTTTTTTCCCATCTGGGTACTTTTGAGAAATATCACACGATTTCCTGGATATATATTTTTCATATGTAAGTTTAATACTTTTTGAACTCTTCTAGATATAGATATCTAGATGCATAGATGTATTGATATACCGCTCAACTAAACTTACTCAAACTTACTCACAAGTCTGAAAGTATAGTCATTCGTAGTGGGTCAAGCACTACAGGGTTAAACGGCAAACCCTTTAT
Source organism: Okeania sp. KiyG1 (assembly GCF_014132355.1). Taxonomy (GTDB): domain Bacteria; phylum Cyanobacteriota; class Cyanobacteriia; order Cyanobacteriales; family Microcoleaceae; genus Okeania. The sequence goes on along the minus strand of NZ_BLZO01000115.1, from coordinate 13,840 downwards.
TCCCTGGTCAAAAACATCAGGAATTACTTTTTTAATAATGTTTAACGACCCATTTACATCTGCATTTAATAATTTATTTTCCCTGGTTTTATATAGTCCTCTTGTTACTCTTTTTCCACTGAACTTCGGTTTGTTTTCTCCATATTTTGGTAAATTATCCCCATCTAAACAGCTTGATTGAGATGTATAGGATTCTTCGGTAATTATTACTTTTATTCCTCTTAGTTGGGCTTTATATGTTAACATCTCTATTAACTTATAATGAGGGATATTTACAAATTGTTGATTGTTCTTTTTTCCGAATTTTATTTCTTGTTTCCAAGTCTGATTCTGCCCAATAATTAAGGTTCCTATTTCATGCTTGATACACCAATCTATTACCCTTTTACTTGCTGTATGGAGATAGTTTTCTACTCGACAATTTCGTTTGTGAGTTAATTTTTTTAACCGATGAGAATTAGTTTGATTGTGGCTATTTAATTGAGATTGTAAATAAGAGCGTTGTTTATTATAAAAGGTGTTAATTGCTTTTAATGGTCTGCCTTTAATCAACAGAGGTGTAGTTCCTGTTTGATTTGTAGTTACAGCTATTAAATTATTTACTCCTAAATCTACTCCTGCTATTTGTTGATTTTCTGTTGTTGACTCCGATTTTTCATATACTATTTCTATGATGTAACAGCTACTTTTGGGGATAATTCTGGTTTCTATTATTTCTGTCTGTGAAGTGTGGATTTTTATTTCACTCATTGACAGATGACAAATTCCTTTTTTTAAGGTTTTTTTGTAAATTGATTCATGAGGATAGGGCAGAATATTTCGGCCTTTTATTTTATGTTTATATTTGGGGATTTTTGGTTTCCCTAAAAATTTATTTGACTGTTTTTGCCACTCTCTTAAAGCCGCAAAATAACTACTCCAAGCTGAGTCTAATCTTCTGATTATTTGCTTACTTACTTTGGTAGGTAAAGCTTGGTAATCTTCACTTTTAGATACCTGGTGATACAGTTGATTAAAGCTTAGTTTCTTTTTGTTTTCAAAGAAATGTTGGCGATAATAATAGTTAGCTAAATTGAATAAATTTTTCGACAAAAAGCCTTGTGGTCTATTTCTGACCACAAATAATGTGATTTGGTAATAACATGACGTTCAACTAGCTTCATATCCTAATTGTAGCTGATAACGACTCAATGAATAGACAACTGAGCAAAATTACTCATTTTAGTTTGATAGCTATAATTATGAGTAAGTTTGATGAACTTTAGATAAGTTTTTGCTTTCTGTATTTACCCCCTGATAATTTTTGGCGAATAGAATAATCATTAACCTGTATAATTTACTCATACACCAGATTTACACTTCAATAATGACTTTTAGCATAACTAGAGGAACATACTATCATATAACTTTCTATATAGTTGTCAGTTATTCCAGATAAATTTGTCGATTTGGACAATATTTTTAATTTTTTGTCCGTAGCTGCGGGTATTATAGCGATTTTTGAATTGTATAGTATTAGAATCAGGACTTACGCATGCAACTCCCTTGAAAACGCTATATGTAGGGGCGAATGGCATTGGCTAGCGCCAAGCTCCGAATGGCGCCCTCACTGGATTTAGTGCCCGTGCGTAAGTCCTGAGAATGAAGAAGTTTGATGATGATATTACTGTATTTAACTAACTATTCGCGCTTCAGCATGTCAGCTTTTGGCTTTTTGACCTTGGCTTTATACCCCGGCAACCCCAAGCGCCTCCTAGTTGAACAGGGGTTGCTCATCTCCTCCTCAACATAAAAAAAAGTCCTAATGCTGAGTGCTGAGTGCTATTTAAGTTAAAAGGCGTTGGTGAAGCGCGTGTATGATATTAATCTTAATTACTCAGGACTCAGGAGTCAGTAGGGGCGATTTCCGTTCCGGAATGCTCCTAATTACGCGAATCGCCCGTACAGTCCTCAGGAGGAAAGAAAGAAGAAGAAAGAGGAGTAGAAGGAGAAAGTTTTTTGGTCGCGGAGCGCGGAACAGAGTTCTATGGCACTCTGCTCCGGACATGATATCATACCTCTTTTCACCAACGCCAGTTAAAAAATAGCTCAAATACATTAATAGCAACTGCTATAAAATCGTAAAGGTCATTTCAATTATCAGTTATCAGTTAGCCTCATAAGGTCGGAGCTGCATCGGAACTTACTCATAACCAACACATAACATAGGGGTTAACGGCCGTTAACCCCTACAAAGCCCTTAAACTTTACAAATGGTGTTATAATATCATGTCCGGTAGCATCGGTCTTGTATAGCAAAGGTAAGGAAGAAGGAAGAGGGAAGAAGGAAGAGGGAAGAAGGAAGAGGGAAGAGGAAGGAAGGCTACCCTCGCAAGAAAAAACCATTATTTCCTGTAGATATTCACCCTTGGGTTTACACAAACGATATAAACGGACATGATATAATGTAGTCTTGAACGTAACTCCTGTTAATCTCAAAAATCATTACCACTCAGCAATGTCAAAGAAGTTATAATTCATTCATCGACCAATTTTCTATATTCTACAATAAGAGCAGTCGAAAGCTTAAAACTAGGTTTTGTAAAATTCTTTTTCCAAATTGATATCATACCTCTTTTCACCAACGCCCAACTTTATCAACTTTTAGGTATTTCTGCGATCGCATCATAGTCTGAAAATTTGTAGTGACTTTAAAAGCTCTTTGCATCTTGAGAAATCATACTAAAGTGTATCCAGCAATCTCTACCCTGTTGTTTAGCTTCATATAAAGCTTTATCAGCTTGGCCTATAAATCCATGGAGCGTTTGAGCTAATGAAGGAATTTGAGTCGCAATACCAAGACTGATAGTAACTATTTGTTCTTTCCCACTAGGATGAAGAATACCTAAAGCCTTAATGGCTGATTGAATTTGTGCTGCTACTTCACAAGCCCCAATTCGGTCAGTATTTGATAAAATTACAGCAAATTCTTCGCCCCCATAACGAGCTAGCAAGTCTGCCGGACATTTCAAAACCCCTTGAGCTGTATGAGCTATTTTAATCAAGCATTTGTCTCCTTCTTGATGACCGAAAACATCATTGTACAGTTTGAAATAATCTACATCAAGCATGATTAGAGATAAAAATTGCTTTTGTCTTCCCATTCGTAGCCATTCTTGGTCTAAAAATTCATCGAAGTAACGACGGTTAGGAACTTGAGTTAAACCATCAAGTCGAGCCAGACGTTCTAACTTGAGATTTGCTTGTTTAAGTGCATCCAGGGTGTTGCCTAACTCATCTGCTTGTGAGCGAGTTTGAGCCAGTAGATGGGAATGTTCTAAAGCGACGCTAAACTGAGCTGCTAATTGTTTGACAAATCTAATTTCAGCGGCAGTCCATTCACGGCTGTTTTCACACTGATGAATACAAAGTAATCCCCATAGTTTTGAACCCATGATTAAAGGCATAATAATTTGTGCTTTAATCTGAAATTTTTCTAAGACTTGAATATGACAGTCTTTTAAACCAGCATTGTAAATATCGGTCAATACTTGCATACGCCCTTGTTGATAATAGATGGCATACTGTTCGCCAAAACAATAATCGTTGACTTTGATCGAAAGCGTGGAATCATAAATGGGTAAAACGCTTTCAGAAACAAACTCTCCATAGCAGTAGTTACTTTCTGGGTAGAAGCGAAATATGCCTACGCGATCGCTCTCTAGAGCTTTTCTAACTTCTTTGGCAGTGGTTTTAAATAGGGTATCGAGGTCGAGAGATTCACGAATTTCTGAAATTAAGTTGAATAAAATCATTTGTTGCTGGCTAGCTGCTCGCAAATCTTTGGCTGTTTGTTCGACTTCAGCTAGTTGTTCTGCTTGCTGCACTGCAAAGCCCAGTTGAACAGCAATTTGAGTCAAAAAATTTACTGCTGCAGTTTCCCACTCACGGGGCCTGGAATGCTGATAGGCGGCCAGAATACCCCATAGTTTTTGTTTGACAAAAATGGGAGCAGTGGCATATGCTCGGATGTGAAATTGTTCTAATATTTCAATATGGCATTGGGACAACCCTACTTGATAAATATCTTTTACTACGAGTGTTTCATTACTCCTATACCGACCACCTTGATGCTTTTGAAGATAGCAATCATTCCAGATAGTGTTGTTGTCTGTAAATTCGAGTTCATCCCAACCAACTTCAGCAAATTCAAAGTCACCAACAAATTCACCCCCCCATTCTTCATTAAAACGATATACTGAGACTCGTTCTACACCTAAAAGTCTACAAGTTTCTTTTGTGGTTGTCTGAAAGATTGTTTCTAGGTCGAGAGATGCTCTAATCTTGCTAATAACTCGATATATTGCTTTCTGTTGTGCATATATTTGCTCTAGTTGTTCAGTTTTTTCCTGTAGTTGAGCTTCTAAATTCTCTATAGTAGGTAATCCCAATAACCTAGATATTTGATTAATAATTTGACGGCCGATAGTAGGTAATATAGATTGAGGTATTATTTTATTCATCAGAATTTTTTATAAAAAATTATAAGCTAAATATAGCACTTTAAAAAAAGTCTGTGTAGCCGTATTCTATTGGATATTGATATTATTTATATTTTTTGTATTAAAAAATGTGAATAATTTGATACCTAATATAGATATCAAATCCGCTGGCTAAGGTTCCCGATAAATCCGAGCGTTCTAATTCTCTTTATGATTATACTGCCTGTAAGGGCTGTAGGAAAGACCTAAAATTATTGACTCTTAAGCTGTTCAGTATTTATAGTGGTTTTCAACCATGTTAACTACACATCTTCAAAAAATATGCTCATTGTTTTTCAACCTCAAACAATGAACAATTAATCGTTAAAGTTAATAAAAATATAGGCGATCGCTAATTAGGACTTGCTGATTAAATCTAAAAGCATTGACATATTAAAGATAAGTGCTTTTTTGGGGCTTTTAAAAAGTGCAAATTTTTCAGTCTAAAACGCTCAAAAAGTCAGTATTTTAGGCTCATAGTTGGGCAGAAAAATCATTCTTACAAAACTTAGCTCCTACCTCCTCGCTCCCGACCCTTTTCTCCCCTCCCAGGAGGGGTTAGGGGTGGGTTGTCTCCTGTCTTCCCCTCCCAGGAGGGGTCAGGGGTGGGTTGTCTCCTGTCTCCTACCCCAGCCAAAAGACTTTTGAGCGCAAACCCTAATTATTAACAACTTGTAATTGTGATGTTAAAAATCGATCCATCCAAGCTTCTAAATAGGCTTGATTTTCTGCTTGTTCCTCTGGATTTTCTGTATCTAAAGGATGAGGGGCTAATCCTAAAAGTGCTGCTGTTGTTACACAAAACATTGACTTTTGAAAAGTCTGACAAATTTTGACTCGTAAATTATCTGTACCTCGGTTAGTTTTTTGGTAAACTTCTAGAAGATAATCTGGTAAAAAATGTCGCATATCTTGCATTAGTAATGTGGGTGGAATTCCAGCTCCTCCAATAGGTAATGGATCTGCATATAAAGCACCATAAGTAAATCGACTTTGTTCGTGGTCTATTTGTTGAGCTTGAGCATTGTATGAAACTGTCCCTAAAAATGGTGTACCTCGGAAGAAAATTGCTTCTACATAGGGAACTGCTGTATCGGTTAAAAAGGTTAAACCTACTGATTTAGGAATTATTTCATAATGCTTACCTTTTACATTTACAGTGTATGTAATTGGTAAATTTGCTGCTGCTACTAAACCTGATAAAATATGATCTACTACTTGAGGAATAGATGTTATTTTTCCCTGGTCATATTTATCAGATAAGGTCATAAATATGTCGCTCATTACCCGCCAAAATTGACCTAAAGCACTGTAATAAACTTGTTGACGTACCAGGTCTGGTAAAAATTCTGGAAATAATTGATTGAGTGGCATTAAGATAAAATTTCCTATAATTTTGGCATCTATTACTGCTTTTGCTAGTTGTTTAAATTCTGGTGAATCTAAATATTTATCGAGACCTCCACCCCCATGCCATAACATTCCTCTCATGCAATATTCTGCATACTCATAATTAATTCGGTCATGCCACCAAAACTTGAGTAATTTACCTAATGAAATTTTGCCGTTGAAGTATTTAAAAAAGGGAAAAATTTCTAAAAATTGATGTTCGGCAATATAAATTAGATTCTTGGAATAGGCATCTAATACAATGCCATAGCTTTTCAAAATTCCGACAACTTCTAAGACGTTTTCTGGTGTATCTTTTAGTAGGGCTTGACCAGATTTTAAACGATTAATATAGACTGAAAGTGGATGAGTATTAGATTTGAAAATTTTGGTCATAAATTTTTGTCCGAAATTTGATATTTCATTTATACCATTTATCAAAAAGAATGCTATCCTTATGCAAAATTTCAATGATTAGCGTTGGTGAATCTATACCACTTTGAAAAAAGAATGCTACAAAAGGGTATAGTTTTATCGAATATGCTTAAAAATAGCTTATCCAATTCATTTTAGATATTTATATCTATTGTTTTTCCCTTTTTTAAAATATTTTTCCCCTCTTCCTTCTTCCTTCTTCCTTCTTTCGTACGGACTATGCAACATCCCTACCATTTGTAACAAACATTTATCACGCTTGGTATTAGCTATGATTTTCATGGCTGTAGGAATAGGAAATAGTAGGGACGTTGCAGAAGGGCGTCCCTACAGATTATTTCGTTTACGGGTTGTTCGGGAGCAAGTAATATAGAATCCGGTTGAATAGTTATTGTATAGTTGGGAGTAGGGGACCCACCCCTAACCCCGACCGTGGAGGGGAAGAGGGGAGTGGGGGAGATTAAATATTTAAGTAATTATAGAATTATCAACATATACTATATAACCGGATTCTATATAATGATATCAAATCCGTTTAATTGGACATAAAAAAATTCTTCAATCGTCATAACTATGCTCATCTTTGTAATTCTTTCTCCTCCTGACTCCTGTACGGACGCCATTCGTCAGCTATGCGTCAGCTTTCCGAAAGTTTTTTTTCTATGGTGCTATTATCCACACATGATATAACTGCAAAAGACAAATAATTCTGAGTAGAAAATTATTCTCTAAATTCTTCTTATTCAGAATAATTAACGAGTACAGGTAAAGGAGCGATCGCTGACTTTTTAACTACCTGTGACAACTTATGTTGACCTGCGCTCATAGCATTTGCTTCAGTTTCAGTCCAACGCAACATCCAGTTTGGTTGTATTCCTAAAATGACGATTAGAAGTGCTAAAATAATAGATGGTATTCTATCTGACAATTGTACGGGAGGCAAATTCACAACTGTTTCAGATAACCTACCAAAAAATACTCGGTTCGCTAACAGCAAAAAATAGGCTGATGTTAATCCTGTTCCGATCATACACAGAAGAGTAGGAACTGTAAACACATTGAAACTGCCTCTAAACACTAAAAATTCGGAAATAAATCCAACCATTCCTGGAATACCAGCACTTGCCATTACTCCTAAAATCATCAAACTACCAATCAATGGTAAACCTTGTTCTGGGTTTAACAAACCACGCAATACATCTATGTCACGAGTGCCAGCTTTTTTGTAAACTACTCCCACTAATAAAAATAGTAGGGCTGAAATTAGACCGTGACTAATCATTTGAAATACTGTTCCCAAAATGCTGAGGGGAGTTGCTGCTGCACTTGCTAATAAAATGTAACCCATGTGACCAACGGAACTATATGCTACCATTTTTTTCATGTCTTTTTGGGCGATCGCATTAAATGAACCATAAAGTACACTAACTACTGCCCATATTGCTAACCATGGAGAAATATATACCCAAGCTTCTGAGAACATATTTAATCCAAATCTCAGTAAACCATAAGTCCCTAATTTCAACATCACTCCTGCTAAAAGTACAGAGATAGGTGTGGAAGCTTCAACGTGAGCATCGGGTAGCCATGTATGGAAGGGAACTAGAGGAATTTTAATGCCAAACCCAATGACTATTGTTCCTAATAATAATAGTTGAGTTCCTAAAGGTAGGGTATGGGCAACTACTTGGTCGTAAGCGAAATTAGATGAGCCACTTAACCACGCTACTCCCAGGAACCCAGCTAGGATTAAAATTCCTGAAATTGCTGTGTAAATCAGAAATTTTGTGGATGCGTAACCCCGTCTTGGTCCTCCCCAAATTGCTATTAATAGGTATAGAGGAATTAGCTCTAGTTCATAGAAGAGGAAAAATAGTAGTAAGTCTTGAGCGAGAAAAGCTCCAAATAAGCTGAGTGCTAGCAACAATATTAGAGAGTAATAAAAACGGGGTCTTTTGATTGATTTGTCTGTGGCATAAATAGCAATAGCAATTAACAGACCATTTAATACTACTAATGGCAGGGATAAACCGTCCATACCCAGGGAGTAGCTTAAACCTAGGGAGTCTATCCAGGGAAATAAGACGACGAACTGTATATTTGGATCTTGTGGGTTGAATTCAGTCAGTAGGACTAAGGACCATACTAAACTAATTATGGCCACAACTAGAGCTAGTTGCCTGGCTAGTTTTGGCGAGATAGTGCTTGGCCAAAAACCAATGATAGCTGCACCTATTAATGGCACTAAGAGCAGACCGTTGAGCATTTATTGATATTTTCCTTTGATGGGAATTGACAAATTGATTTAAGTGCAATTTACCGAAATAACACGGGAGCATGAAAGCCATCGTCTTTTAAGCGATGGATCAAAGGCGAGGAGTCGGATTTTAATCCGAAGTATTTTATTTTACCGAAAAGCAACGTTGAAGCTCCCCGTGTTTGAACCGGGACATGAAAACAAGGGAATCGTTGAGACTAGACAACTTTAGTTGTTCTCTGTTAGTATTATCGACAATAACTTTTCGGTCCGCCCGTTTCCAATGTACTCTTGTCAGCAAGTTTTAGTAAATAAAAATCCTGAATTAATTGCTATCTTAACATTCTTATGTGAACAGTCTCACAAGCTAGCTAACATGGGAATATATTATGCCAGGCAACTATATTTTAAATCTCAAAAAGGCATTAGCAAGTATGACTTGGAAAAGGTCTACAAACACAACTATCATTACAAGGTTTTATATTCACAAGCAGCACAACAAATATTGAGAACTGTAGCTGAATCATTTAGGTCTTATTATGGTCTCATTATTGCCTACAGTGAAGGAAAAATCTCAGACAAACTAAGGATTCCTAACTACATAAAAAAAGGGGGAATGGCTACAGTTAGTTATCCTTCTCAAGCATTAAAACTAAAAGGCTATCGAATCATAGTTCCACTAGGTAATACCTGTAAACGCTGGTTTTGTATCGATAGCTTATTGATTCCCATGCCAAGTAATCTCGATTTTTTATCTGTTAAAGAACTGAGAATATTACCGAAGAACAGATGTTTTTATTGGGAATTTGTCTATAAAAGAAGTAGTATTTAAACCTCAATTAAATCAAGAAAATGTATTAGGAATTGACCATGGCGTAAATAATTGGTTGACCTGTGTATTGAATGTGGGTAGGAGCGCGGGTTGTAGATGGTAAATATCTCAAATCAATGAATTGTTGGTATAACAAACAAGTATCAACCATTAAAGAAAATAAACCTTTGGGATTTTGGTCAAATAAACTAGCTGCTTAGTAAAAATTGTACCTTATTAGGTAAAAAAATTTGCAATATCAGCCTGTAAACTAACTTTGTGTTTGCTCCTAAATCAAAAAAAACTACAAAAATAATTATTGAAAGTGCTTTATATTTTAGTTGTGATTCCTAAGCTCATAGGTCAATTATGGAAAGTTGGACAAACTGTAATTGGCTTAATTTTTCGCCATCCTGTGACAGGTGTTAATATAGTCCCCATTTTGCCTGATGGCCGGATAGTTTTAGTTCGTCGCCGTGACAATAATCAATATGCTCTACCAGGAGGTATGGTGGAATGGGGTCAAAATGTTACAACTACTGTGAAAAGGGAGTTACTTGAAGAAACAGGATTAGAGTTAGTCAAAGTTCGTAGATTAGTGGGAGTATATTCTGCACCAGATCGAGACCCTAGGCTACATTCTATTAATATTTTGGTTGAGGCTGATGTTCGGGGAGAGCTGAATGTTCAAGATGCTGTGGAAATTACTGGTGTTCAAGCTTTTGAAGTTACATCTATACCGGATAATCTTGGCTACGACTACGAACGACAATTAAAGGATTATTTTAGTGGTTTGACAATTTTAGATTAATTTCGTGATTTGATCGTCTCACAATAGAAAAGAATTATTTGAAGGTATTTTCACTTGAATAGATAAATTTGGGTGAAATATCTGTTAATTTTTATAATTCCATAGTTATGCACTTTTTATGGCGTAATTCTCGTGTCAAGTTGTCTGGTGGGGTATTGTTTTGGCGTGAAATTGGTGGTAATTCAAATAATGTAGTTTTTCTGCATGGTTCTTGGCATGATAGTAATCAATGGTTACCAGTTATGGAGCGATTGAGTCTACATTACCATTGTTTTGCACCAGACTTACCAGGGTTTAGTGAGTCAGAATTTTCTGCTACTCATTATTCTATTAATCAAATAGTAGAATCTTTGGCTGAATATATAGCTACTTTGAAATTGGAGAAGGTATATTTAGTTGGTCATTCTTTAGGGGGTTGGATAGCTGCTAGTTATGCTCTCAAATATTCTGAACAAGTATTGGGCACGATATTAATATCTCCTGAAGGAATTAATCTTGCTGCTGTTAAAGCTCGTTGGCGGTTCTTTAGATGCTTAACTCAAAAACCTTCTTTTTTGTGTTGGGCTTTACAATTAATATATCCTTTTGTTAGGTTATTAGGCGCTCACAAAAAATTAAGAAAATTCTACAATTTAGACAAAAATCATTGCTTTATTCCACGGGAACGAAAATTTTATTTAGACCTAAATGGGCGGAAGTTCAAGCTGAGTTATTGAAAGAAGATTTGGCGTTTCTGAAAGTAAAAACGTTGATTTTACAAGGTTATAAAGATACCGATCTTGCTTTATGTATGAGTAAGTTTTATGCGGATTTATTGCCGATAGCGAAACTTCATTTAATTAATTCTGGTGGAGATAATTTACCGGAGCAAATGCCGGATATAGTAGTAGAAGAAATTACGAATTTTCTGAGTGATGGAGATAATTTTTAGTATATAAAAGGTGCGTGTTGTGTAATACTAAATTGATAAATTTTTGCTACAAATAGCTAGGATATTTCTGAGAAGTTAGGAGTCAGGAGTCAGGAGTCGTATGGGAATGGTTTAAATACCAGTTTTGAGCTAGTAAATTCTCTTTTTTGTCAAAGGGATATTTTCTGTAACCTACATTTCGCACAACAAATTGTAGTATAGAATCAGGAGTCAGGAGACAACCCACCCCTAACCCCTCCCAGGAGGGGAAGACAGGAGACAGAATTTTAGAAGAAAATCATAGCTGCCGTGATTGAGTCATCAATCAAGCAAGTATTTATGCTTCATTATTTACTCGGAATTGGATGAACGAAAAAAGTAATTGAGATGATTTGTATAGTATAAATACCTACCAAGCTACGGATTTATATACTACTTTTAATGATACACTCTTGAAGTGCGGAATGTGGGCTGTAAAGTATTTAGAACGCACTTATTATTCGTAACATTTTTTTTTCAAATTGGTATCACAAATAGTTTCCAATTTTAAATGTCAAATAATACCAAATTGATAAATGTTTGCTACAAATAGCTAGGATATTTCTTAGAAGTCAGGAGTCAGGAGTCAGGAGTCGTATGGGAATGGTTTAAATACCAGTTTTGAGCTAGTAAATTCTCTTTTTTGTCAAAGGGATATTTTCTGTAAAGTATTTAGAACGCACTTATTATTCGTAACATTTTTTTCAAATTGGTATCACAAATAGTTTCCAATTTTAAATGTCAAATAATACCAAATTGATAAATGTTTGCTACAAATATCTAGGTATTTCTTAGGAGTCAACCCACCCCTAACCCCTCCCAGGAGGGGAAGTCAGGAGTCAGGAGTCGTATGGGAATAGCTTTAATACCATTTTTTAGGGCTTAAATTATCTTTTTCTCTCAAAGAGAAATCTACTATAAATTATTTTTATCGCTCTTACTATTCGTAACATTCTTTTTTCAAATTGGTATAATTGCCCGAAACTATCGTCTTATAAAAGTTTTTAGTCGATCAAATCTAACTTCTAACTTCTGACTTCTTCTAATGCTGCTACTAATTGCTGAATATGATTTGTTTCATGGGTGGCCATTAATGAAATGCGAATCCGACTGGTATTAACAGTAGGTGGACGAATGGCCGGAGCAAATATTCCTGCTTGTTTTAATTTTTCTCCTATTGTTAATGCTTCGGCTGCATTTTTGAGGGGAAAGCAGATAATTGGCGATTGATAATTTACGTTTTTTTTCTCTGCACCTAACTGTTTATTTTCTGTTTCTAATAAATTCATTAAAGTCTCTAGATTTTGCCATAATTTGAGACGACGTTCTGGTTCTTTTTTGATGATTTTTATAGCTGTTAAAGCAGCAGCAGTATCTGCGGGAGTTAAACCAGTTGTATATATCCAACTGGGTGTTCTATTTCTGAGAAATTCAATTAATTTTTTTGACCCAGCAACATAGCCTCCTAAACTTCCTAATGCTTTGCTGAGGGTTCCAATTTGAATTAATTCTTTTCCTGTACAGTTAAAATGTTCGACACAACCTGCTCCATTAATGCCAAATACTCCTGTGGCATGAGCTTCATCTACTAATAACATACTGTTATATTTTTCTGCTAAATCTAATAATAATGGCAGTTTACATAAATCGCCATCCATACTAAAAACACTATCTGTAATTATTAAGCTGCGACGATATTTTTCTCGATATTGTTCTAGTTTATTTGTTAATTCTTCAATATTATTGTGGCTATATTCAAGAATCTCTGCTCCACTAAGAATAGCTCCATTTTTGAGACTAGAATGATTATATTTGTCTGATAAAATTAGGTCACGTTTACTGATGACTGAAGATATTACACCTATATTTGCTAAATATCCTGAGCTAAAAACTAATGCTGTTTCTGTTTGTTTTAATTTGGCTATTTCAAGTTCTAATTCTTGATGTATTTCTCGATGACCTGTTAATAAACGAGAACCAGTGCTACCTGTACCAAATTCTTTTGTTGCTTGAATAGCTGCCTCAATTAAACGTGGGTCTCCTGCTAATCCTAAATAATCATTACTGGCAAAATTGATGAATTTTTTTCCTTCTAGTTTTATAGTTGCGCCGGGAAGACTTTCGATAGTTTTGACTGAACGATACCAGTTAGCTTTATGTATTGTTAATAGGGATTTATCTATCCAACTATAGGGATTATTTTGCATTTTTTCTGATTTATTTTATTTGTCTTTACCGAAAAATTGTGGTTTAAAGTCTCCCTTTTTAATACCAATTTGATAAATTTTTGCTACATTTTCACATTGCGGGGAGTAGGGAGTGGGTAGGGACGTTGCATACAACGTCCCTACAGGAAGAAGTAAAAATAAGAATAATTAACAATAACTAGCTAATAATTATTAAAAAAGTTATTCAGCCTGTATTAATTACTTAATAATTGAAGTACAACTTAAGTATAGTATTCTTTTTCAAATTGGTATAAGGGGATAATAAATAAAAATTTTCATGATTAGTCAATCCTATCCTTGAAAAGAAGAGGTAATTGTTAATTATTAATTATTAATTATTGAAATATTTTTCCATATAATAATTGAAGTTTTATATCAAATCTATCTCTAGTTTGATTTGGCGATCTTTGATGTGTAAGAATACTTTTTTCCTATTCCCT
>NZ_BLZO01000114.1 GCF_014132355.1 Okeania sp. KiyG1 | reverse complement strand
TCCCTATTCCCTATCAAATAAAATTGCTATATTAGCAATTACAGCTCAAATACTGCTGAATTTTTAGATTTATTTTTGATGCGTCTCTTATGTGCAAAAATACTTTTTTCCTATTCCCTATTCCCTGTTCTCTATTCCCTAAAAACGACAAATTTTTGGCTTTATTCAAAATTGAGATGTACCCTTGATTTTTAGTATACAAATATTCAAGTCTTTGCTATAATAAAAACTGTCTAAAAATCGGCACCATAAATCAAAGTGTCCTAGAACGGCTGAGGAAATATTCCATTTTGTTCTTTATTGAGTGAGGTAATAATGGCTAAACGCCGTAATCCAAAAAAAGAGAAAGCACAACGTAATCTAGCTTATGCACGGAAGTTTCGTAAGAAAAAAGGTACAGGTTTTTTTTCTAAGCGATATTCATCGAAATTTTCATCTAACAATAATGAAAATGATAGTAATGAGCAAAATTCAGAAGAGAGTGCTGTAGAGCAATAGTTCATTTGACTATTTTTAAGCATTCAGCAGTCAGCACTTTAGCTATTACTTTTGGTGTGGCTTTAAAGCTGTATTAATTGATCTATAATTAATCTTACTACAAAAGTCGTTAAAGTCTATATTCATTTAAACTATGTCTTTAAAAGCAGAGTCTTATTGCTGAGAGCTGACTGCTAATAGCTGTTTGTGCAGCATGACCTAGGAAATGCTTACGACTATTTCAGGTTCTAAGCGAGAAATGTTTGATATCTAAAAATGTCAAATCTAGATTTGAGACTTAACAACTTAAATCTAGATTTTGACGTTGAAAAAGGAAGAAGGAAGAAGGAAAAAGGAAAAAGGAAGAAGAAAGAAAAAATGGATGGGTACTCAAACCCCAACTAATTGTCAGAATCGTGTAATACCAATTTTAAAAAAGAATGCTTAACTTAAGTTGTACTTCAATTATTAAGTAATTAACACAGATGTATGGAACTTTTTAATAATTATTAGCTAGTGATTGTTAATTATTCTTATTTTTACTTCTCCCTGTACGGACGCCCTTATGCAACGTCCCTACCCACTCCCCTACTCCCCCGCAATGCGAAAATGTAGCAAACATTTATCAAATTGGTGTAAGAGGTGGGGTATTAAACCCCAAATAAAAGATAAAATTCAATTAAATTGCAAGTTTATCTTTAGCTGTAGCAATTTCTTTCTTTACTTGTTCAAAACCCGTACCACCATAACTATTGCGTGCAGATACTACTTGTTTAGGAGCGATCGCCTCATAAATATCCGCTGCAAATTTTGGATGTAATTCTTGCCATTCTTCTAGGGTTAAATCTTTCAACAATTTATCAGTAGAAATACAAATTTTCACAACTTTACCTACTAAATTATAAGCTTCTCGAAATGGTACACCACGAGCTGCCAAATAATCAGCCACATCTGTGGCATTAGAAAAGTCTTCTGAAACTGCTTCTGTTAAGCGATCGCCATTAAACTCTAAACCTTCAGTAAGCAAAATTGTCATTGCTTCTAGACAACTTTTAACTGTTTTTATAGTGTCAAATAAACCTTCTTTATCTTCTTGTAAATCCTTATTATATGCTAGTGGCAGTCCCTTCATAACTACCAACATACCTTGTAAATGACCAAAAACTCGGCCTGTTTTTCCCCTAACTAACTCTGGCACATCAGGATTTTTCTTTTGAGGCATAATACTAGAACCAGTAGCACAACTATCAGTTAAAGTAACAAACCTAAACTCTTCAGATGACCATAAAATTATTTCCTCTGCCAAACGACTTAAATGAACCATAATTATGCTAGCTGCACAGAGAAATTCAATAGCAAAATCTCGGTCACTTACCCCATCCAAACTATTAGCATAAGGCTTTTCAAACATTAATAATTCAGCAGTATAGTGTCTATCTATAGGAAAAGTTGTACCTGCTAAAGCACCACAACCAAGAGGAGAAATATTCACTCGACGATAAACATCTCCTAGTCGTTCCCAGTCTCTTTCAGCCTTGTGAAAATAAGCCAAAAGATGATGAGCTAAACTCAAAGGTTGTGCCCTTTGTAGATGAGTATAACCAGGAATTAAAGTCTCTATATTAGATTCAGCTAACCCCAATAAAGATGATTGAAAACTTCTTAATAAAACCCTTATTTGCTCAATTTCCGATCGTAAATAAAGCCTCGTGTCAGTTCCTACTTGGTCATTTCTCGACCTAGCTGTATGTAATTTCTTACCAATATCTCCAGTAATTTCTGTAAGTCTTTTTTCCACAGCAAAGTGAACATCTTCAGCATCTACATCCGGGCAAAATTTTCCCTCTCGATACTCTTGACGAATTTGTTCTAAACCCTTAACTAACTTTTCACCTTCTTCTGCGGAAATAATACCTGTTTTAGCCAACATTTTTGTATGAGCTACCGAACCAGTAATATCGTACTCAATCAATTCAATGTCAAAACTAATACTGGCATTAAATTTAGCTATAGTAGGATGCAACGCCTTTTCAAATCTTTTGCTCCAAGTTTGTTTATCTTGCGTCATTTTGCAGATTTTTTTCTATTTAACTCTATTCAGATGTAAGGTTTTATAGCAGTCTAAGGAAAGGACGCAGACATATCAAAAGCTCAAAAATCTACATCACAAGCTTCTTCCTTCTTCCTTCTTCCTTCTTCCTTCTTCCTTCTGCTATGTAATTAAGACAAAATGCTCTTAACCATCCAACCAATAAATAAACCAACTAATAGTGCCCATACTTGACCACATTCTATAAAATTGTTCCAAGCTTTTTGCACATCAGACCATAAGTTTACATCAACTTGTTGAACCAAAAGTTGCCAACTATACAATATTTTTGGTCTTAACAAATCTAGAATATTAGTTTAATAAATCATCGGGGTAAAACCTGATGTAGTTGTGTAAATTATATTAATAATCATATATTTATCAAAATAATTGGGTCACGCCACCCCCCTAGGAAATAGCAAAATGTTTTTGGAGGGTGGCTCACCTCATAATTAATAATTAATAGTTAATAATTAATAATTGGACAATTCAGGTTGGAAGTCTCCCCTTTTAAGGGGATAAAATCAAAAATTTTCCTTTTAGTCAATGCCCTTATTTTAAGAATGGGTAATTATTAATCATTAATTGTTAATTGCTGAAGCATCCCCGTTACAAAAACAACTTCTGACTTCTGACTTCGTTTGACTTCTGACGCGCGTTAATCTCCCGTAGAAGATTTTACTCTCATCACCACTAAAGTCATATCATCTGGGTTTTGGTTTCCTTCACCAACAAATTGTTTTACTTGAGCAAATAGGTAATTTAATATTTCTTGTGGATCTTGATAATTTTGACACGCAAACTTGAAAGCTTCGCTCAATTTAATATCATCGTAACGATCGCCATTTTGATTAGCTGCATCTGTAAACCCATCTGTATAGTAAATAATAGTATCTCCTGGATTAAGTTTCACTTGTGCTTCATTGTATTCAGGGTCTACTTCTAAACCAACTAACATTCCCACAGTATCTAACTGCACGATAGAATTACTAGCAGCTTGCCATAACATTGGAGGATGATGGGCCGCATTACTATAGGACAAAATATGAGTTTCTGGATCGTACTCTGAATAAAACAAAGTCACAAATCTATGGGAACTTTCCAGGTCAGCATACATGACTTGGTTCAAATGTTGTAGGACTCGTGCTGGTGAGTGGCGGTTTAATACCTCAGCTCTCAACATTCCTCTTGTCATGGTCATAATTAAACCAGCAGGTACACCTTTGCCCATTACATCTCCAATCACAATACTCCAGCGACAGGGTTGCTGTGTTTTGTTTTTGGAATTCAACTGGTCATAATTGGAGGGGATAAAATCATAATAGTCTCCTCCGACTCGGTTTGCTGTTTGACAACGAGCAGCAAGGGTAATACCAGGAATTTCTGGACATTCTGGAGGCAATAGTTGCAGTTGAATTTCTGCCCCTATTTCTAGTTCTCTGTCCAAACGTTCCTTTTCTCGTAAGGATGTAGCTAACTCATCATTAGCAATAGCTACTGCGGTCTGGTCTGTTACTAGACGAATTAATTTTTGTCTAGCTGGCGTCCAGACATATTCTGGGTCGTGACTAAATACATATAGACGACCTCGTTCTGAGTTATTTACCAGAATTGATGCTCCAAATAATTGAACATCATTGCCTAGATAGTTGCTAACTTGATAGTCCAAACTAGCTGTTTGAATTGAGATTTCTTGTAGTTCTGCGGGTAAGGTTGTTTCTGTGATAAATTGACGAGTTGCTACTTCTAATGCCTGGCGAATATCTTGACATTGACGACCTTCTTGGCAGTGTAGTTGTTGGAACCTAACTTGACCATTTGGTTTAAATAATACCAGTGCTCCTCCATCAGCATCGGTTACTCGACAACCAATTAGAGGAATCAATTCTAGAAACTGATTGAGATTATTGAAGCTACGTAAGGCAAAGCCAAGAGAGCTTAATAAATCATTCACATTTTGTTGTTCTTTGTGTAAACGGGCCACCATTTCTTTAAGAGCATATACTGATGTTACTGATGAAGATGTCTCGTTTGTAGTTTGGTCAGTTGGTTCGGGGTAGTTTCGATGTACTGGCACTATCGTCATTTGTTTTATATGTAGATTTGATTTACTTAGAGTCTGTTGATGTTTGAGGGTTAGTGATACATTTCTAACTCAAGTTTTGGCAAGTCTGGGTTTCTCTGGTTGTTCTTACCTTTTCTCTGTCTTGTTTTGCTAAGAGTTTTGATAGGAGATATTTGCTTCGGTGTTATGCCTT
Organism: Okeania sp. KiyG1; assembly: GCF_014132355.1. Taxonomy (GTDB): domain Bacteria; phylum Cyanobacteriota; class Cyanobacteriia; order Cyanobacteriales; family Microcoleaceae; genus Okeania. The sequence goes on along the minus strand of NZ_BLZO01000114.1, from coordinate 13,864 downwards.
TTTTGAGTTTGATTTTGTTTATATAGAAATTTATTTCCTCAATTTACTAGATTTATTCTATGAACTTATCCACAACATCTTCAGGATAAATTCCTAAGTTACCTCAACTTTATGGTCTCAGTATTTGATTTTTTTTTACCATAATTGTCAGATTATCTACTCAAAATAAATTCTTAATCTATAGACTTCGATCAGAAGTCAGGGAATAGGAAGATTAATTTTTTATTTCATATCTTTAAATTGACTTGATTAACTTTTTTGCCTGAGTTATTGTGTTTTTTTCATCTCATTTATTTTTTTCATAGATGATACTTTAGTCAGGCAATAGGGAATAGGGATATAGGGAGATTAAATTTTTGGGTAGCGGTCTACAAGTAGTGATTTTTGCAGTTAAGCTCTTTACGGTGAAAGGGGGTTTATTTATGAATATCACTACATCTACAGGACTACCAATTTTTTATTTCATATCTTTAATTGATTTTATTAACTTTTCTGCCTGAGTTAGAGTTTTTGTGTTTTTTCATCTCATTTATTTTTTTCATAAATGATACTTTAAATTATTTATTTTTACTTGAATTACTTTTTTGTAAAATTTAGGCTGATTTTATTTTTACTAACTATTGGACATTTATAGTTCCAATTTGAGCAAATGAGCTTACAAAATAAGTATATTTTTTGACAAATATAAAATGAAATTAAGTATCACTACTATAATTTTAATTAATATTCAATATTTGATTTTTTTCTGGGCTTCGTTCATATATATAGCAGTCGAAGCAAAGGGCGTGGAAAGTTCAAAAGTTTAAAACTCAGACAAAGTAATATCATGTTCGGTTGAATACTTATAAATAACTTAGCGAGGAGTCAGGAGTCAACCCACCCCTCGCCCCTCCCAGGAGGGGAAGAAAGGAGAAAAATCAAGATAATTTAAGTATTTCAAGATAATTTTAGTATTTATTCGGTACTGTCAGTTCTGAAATTTTATTTATAACTGACCCGTCCGAACATGATATAAGATTTTTCTTTCTTCCTTCTTCCTTCTTCCTTCTTCTTTCTTCTTTCTTCCTTCTTCCTTCTTCCTTTTTCCTTCTGCTAGAAATATTATTTTTTAGATGAATAGTTAACAATAATTAAGGTTGATTTACCAAAAAATTAATTTGTATATATTGCTCATTTTTAGCTTGAAAGTATGAATAATATTGCTGTTAAATTGTTTTTCCCAAAGTTAGATTTTTAGTTATTTTTCATAATAATTATTACTATATACTGAAAGCCATATCAATATTTAGCTTTTTTATTCTTTTTGACTATAGTTTTCAGTAAATTTAAAGGATGATTCTTAATTTAAAAAATATCCTCAACACCCTAACTTGTATAGGAAAATCAAAATTATATAGTCTGATACTCCCACCTTAAATTACTTCTACACTTCTACTGAAAAATACATCTATTTTTTTACAACTGCTACTGTTATACCCTTACCGAAAATTTTTGGTCTAAAGCCTCCCCTTTTAAGCTATCCCTGATCAGGAACTCCTGAAAACCTTGTGGTCAGTAGGGGAGCAAGGAGCAGGGGAGAAGGCGCAAAAGAATCATAGTAGATAGGAAAAACTACTTAAGTTATCAAAAAAAATGTACTTTTTCATACACTTTTTCTCTGACAAAAACCTTTGAAAGACCTATACATAACTTATCTATTTTGTCAATTTTTATGTTAAGAAAGATGTTGATAAAGCATAGCCTTTTAAGGGGATAAAAAAGAGAATATTTCAGATTTCAAGCCTCCTTATTGCAGAGGTACTGATAACTGATAACTGATGACTGATAACTGAAATGACCCATCTGCAACAGTTAAGACCGATAAATCTCTAACCACTTAGAAGAGCTTCAACAAACTCATAACTAGAAAATGGACGGAGGTCTTCTAGACTTTCCCCCACACCAATAAAACGAATAGGTAGACCTAGCTGCTTCACAACAGCTAGTGCAACACCACCCTTAGCAGTTCCATCAAGTTTTGTCAAAACTACTCCGCTAAGTTTAGCAGCTTTTGCAAAGACTTCTGCTTGTCGTAAACCATTTTGACCAAGTGTAGCATCTAAAACCAGTAGAGATTCCACCACTGCATCTGGAGCTTTTTTCTGCACTATCCGATGAATTTTACTAAGCTCGTCCATCAAATTTTTCTTGTTTTGTAGTCTTCCAGCAGTGTCCACCAGTAGTAATTCTGTATTTCTGACTTGAGCAGCTACTATAGCATCAAACACTACCGCTGCTGGGTCGGTATTCTTTCCTGGATTAGCAATTACTTCTACTTCACTCCGTTGTCCCCAAATTTTCAACTGTTCTACTGCTGCTGCTCGAAATGTATCTGCTGCTGCAATTAAACATCTGTAGTTTGACTTAGTAGCTAAATGAGCAATTTTACCGATAGTTGTGGTTTTACCTGCCCCATTTACACCATTAACCAGCCAAATATTCAAGGTATCCTTTTCTGGGACAAAAGTTAAGTTGTAGGCAGGACTAATTGTTTCAGAATCTTGGAATGGCTTATCTAGAATATCTCGTAAAATGCTCTTCAGATAGGCGATCGCTTCTTCTGGCGGTAAAATTTCTTCACGCAATTTATTTTGTAGGGTTTCTATAACTAAGTCTGTTGCTTCTACTCCCACATCAGCTTGTAGTAACATTGACTCTATTTCCATCACCGCATCTTGATTTAGCGGTCCTTGGCCAACAATTGCCCGTAATTGATTGAGTAAGTTGCGTCTAGTTCTATCTAAGCCTTGTCGTAATTTCTTCAGCCAAGAAATTTCTTCTACGGATACTTGTTCTGGGCGACGTCCTTGAGCTGCTAAAATTTCTGCTGACCAGAGAAATGCTTCATCCAGTATTAGGGGGTCTATTTCTTCTAGTTCAGTTTCTAGGGTTGTTTTCTCAAGAGTTTCTGGTTCTGGTTCTTCTATGGCAGTTTCTTTAAGACGTTCTACTCTTGCTTGTCTTTCTGCTTGAGCCTTAGCCCAGAAAGGTAGTTGTTCTGATGTTTGAGTTTCTTCAACAATTGAATCTGGCTTTACTTGAGTTTCTTCTTCGGTGGGTTTTGTTTGGCTAGATGGGATTTCCTCTACTATTGGGACTGGTTTAACCAGGGTATCTGTTTCTGTGGATTCTGTTTTTTCTGCTGCAATATGCTCTATTATTGGAAGAGGATTTGATATGATTGGCTCGCTTTTTGTTTCTGTTGAGGGTGTTTGACTTTCTGACTTTTCCTCTACATCAGAAGTCTCTGTAGCGATTTGAGATTCTTGTGAATCATTTTTTTTCTTTTCTTGAAGATTTTTGTAAGCTGCTTTAGCCCAACTCAAATAATCTTCTGTTGTCTGTTCTGAGTCTTCTGTTGATTTTGCTTGTGATTCAACTTTATCTTGTACCTGTTCTTTCTGTTCTTTTTCAGCTTCAGGTTTAGATGTCTCTTTTGAACTTTTGTCTGAGCTGTCATTATATTGACGACGGAACCAATTAAAAACCATATTTATTTTTAGATATTACTATTTTACAGGGGATAAGTCAGCATTCAGCTATTAGCTGTCAGCTATCAGCAACAAGACTCTCTCATATAGGATAGTGTTTAAATTAACAACTGGCTTTAAGGGTAGGGGAGCCAACTTTTGTAGCAAGACAATTAAATATTGCTTTTATCCTAAATTAAAAGCAATAGCTGATAGCTAATGGCTGACGGCTATTTGCGCAGCATGACCTAGGAAATGCTTACGGGAATAGAGATTAGTATTAAACTTTACCTCACTTTTAGGGAATAAGGAATAGAGATTAGTGTTAAACTTTACCTCACGCTTCCTCAAAAGTGCTGTAAGGATTTTTTTAGCAGTTCTGTAATCTCAAAAGCTTATCTAATTTTTCCATGCCTTATGAGTTTTGGTCTGAGTTGAACCGTATTGGGACTTATACCAGTTTGATATTAAGTTGCATAGAATGATGAAATTCATTAAATTTATCTATCCTTATCTAAGCTTACCTGCGGTCAATTATGCTTTAAATATTATTCTGTGCAGCTTCATTTCAATTTGGTATTAAATATTTTTTAGCTATAAATTCTCTATTATTTATATAGTGCTTACTGATTAAAAACCAGATTTATTTTTAGATATTAATATTTTATAGGGATAGGGAATAAGGAATAGGAAATGGGGAATAGGGAATAGGGAATAGAGATTAGTATTAAACTGTACCTCACTTTTAGGGAATAAAGAATAGAGATTAGTATTAAACTTTACCTCACGCTTCCTCAAAATTGCTGTAAGGATTTTTTTAGCAGTTCTGTAATCTCAAAAACTTATCTAATTTTTCCATACCTTATGAGTTTTGGTCTGAGTTGAACCGTATTGGGACTTATACCAGTTTGATATTAAGTTGCATAGAATGATGAAATTCATTAAATTTATCTATCCTTATCTAAGCTTACCTGCGGTCAATTATGCTTTAAATATTATTCTGTGCAGCTTCATTTCAATTTGGTATTAAATATTTTTTAGCTATAAATTCTCTATTATTTATATAGTGCTTACTGATTAAAAACCAGATTTATTTTTAGATATTAATATTTTATAGGGATAGGGAATAAGGAATAGGAAATGGGGAATAGGGAATAGGGAATAGAGATTAGTATTAAACTGTACCTCACTTTTAGGGAATAAAGAATAGAGATTAGTATTAAACTTTACCTCACGCTTCCTCAAAATTGCTGTAAGGATTTTTTTAGCAGTTCTGTAATCTCAAAAACTTATCTAATTTTTCCATACCTTATGAGTTTTGGTCTGAGTTGAACCGTATTAGACATCTCCAAAAATACTCAAAAGCTTATACTAACTATCTTTAGTGGAGCGATAGCGTACGCTTAACCGGAGGTTATCGCTACTTATGAAGATAGTTAATTTGTACAGTTTTATGGGTATCAGAGACACTTAGTGTTACTAATTCAAATATTTATTAGACTTTGATTTATTATTTTTATCTCAGTTTTTGATGATTTATACTAATATAAATGAGCCAATTCTTAGTCGCACTAAACCACATATTGTTAAAATTACTTTTTGATAATTATTATCTTTTAATCTGAATCTTTCTCTAGCAAGTCCAAATATTTTAATTAATCTTATTACATGTTCTACAAATATTCTTTTTTTGGCTTTTTCTTGATTTTCTTCTTTGATTTCTGGTGGCATTTCTTTTTTTCTTGGTTTCTTTTTTGGTGTAGTAGTTCTTTCTACTCCTTCATAAGCTTTATCTCCTTGGAATTTTTGTTTTTTATCAAAGTTTTTTATCCTGTTGTTTTCTTAATATTTTTACATCACTTACTGGACCTTTTTCTCCTACTATTACATCCACTATTTCTGTTCCTTTTGGTGTCGTTATTATTTGATTTTTACTCATTATGATTTTTCTTGTTTCCTGAGTAATATTTTTCTTGGTTTTTATATTCACTTGGTCTTTCTCTACCTTGTTCTGTACTATCTACAATTAATTCTAATTCTGTTAATATCTCCTTTACCCATTCCAATACCTAAAACTTTTTTTTTACTTGTTCTAATAAACTTGCTGGCAGTAATTCTCTGAGAATATCTATCCAGAGCGCGAAAAATATTATTAGCACTTGATTCACTTATACCAAAGTTAATTCCTAATGTTTGAAAAGTTGGTATTTGATGTAAATAAAATCACGTTAAAATTATTTCTTCTTCCTTTGTTAAATTCTTTTTTCTTCCTCCACCTGCTTTAATTAATCTTTTTCTGTTTTGGCGTTGGCGGAGCAAGTGCGGCAGCTACATCGCCTCCTTTTTTTCTGATTCTATTCTTTGGGCATTTTCTATTAATTTTATTAGCTGTTCATAAGTAATACCAATAATTCTTTTTGTTTATGAGTGGATGATTAGAAATATATTCTAAAGTTGGATTCATTTGGGAGACTGTATACATAAATGGTTTTGATAATTTTACCTTATTTTCTATTTTGGAGATGTCTATTGGGACTTATACCAGTTTGATATTAAGTTGCATAGAATGATGAAATTCATTAAATTTATCTATCCTTATCTAAGCTTACCTGCGGTCAATTATGCTTTAAATATTATATTTTTTAGCTATAAATTCTCTATTATTTATATAGTGCTTACTGATTAAAAACCAGATTTATTTTTAGATATTAATATTTTATAGGGATAGGGAATAAGGAATAGGAAATGGGGAATAGGGAATAGAGATTAGTATTAAACTGTACCTCACTTTTAGGGAATAAAGAATAGAGATTAGTGTTAAACTTTACCTCACGCTTCCTCAAAAGTGCTGTAAGGATTTTTTTAGCAGTTCTGTAATCTCAAAAACTTATCTAATTTTTCCATACCTTATGAGTTTTGGTCTGAGTTGAACCGTATTGGGACTTAAATATTTTTAGTTATAAATTCTCTATTATTTATATATAGCTTACTGATTAAATTTCAAAGCATATACAGATAAATATTTTAGCTTTTTTACAGCGAAAAAAAGCGCAACTTTTTAAGCTTGAGTGACCAAAAATTTAGGATAAAACCCAAATTCCGCACTTCAATTTGTAACATGAAAATTAGTATAAAATCCGTAACTTGCTTAGGTATTTATATTATATAAATTATCTTCATTTACCTCGATCGGGAGTCAAATTCTCAGTTAAATATGGCAGTATAAATACTTACTTAATCCTTGACTCCTATTGACCACTATAATTTTCTTCTTACTTCTTATTTCTTACTTCTTATTTCTTATTTCTTATTTCTTATTTCTTATTATTTCTTACTTTTGACTTTTGACTTATGTTTTTTTTACTTATGTTTTTATGCTACATTTTATAGTGCGGAATGTGGGATAAAAGGCATAATAATTGCAGAAAAATCAAGGGATAAAATATCTGGCTACCTCCTCTAAATTCCCCATTCCTCCTGACTCCTACCGTAAGCATTGTAGCCAACATTTATCAATTTGGTATTAATGGGAGTGTAGCACTATAGTTTTTAAATAATTATTGTCAAAGCAAAGACCTTAATTTTAACTTTTGACTTTAACTATATATAGCAGTCGAAGCAAAGGGCGCGGACAGATCAAAAGCTTAAAACTCAGACAAAGTAATACTTTTCCTTCTTCCTTCTTCCTTCTTCCTTCTTACTTCTTCCTTCTTTTTTTAAAAAAGAATGTTATGAATAATAAGTGTAATTAAAAAATCCGTCCATAAGATGTTCCTTAGACTTTTCTTTTTCCTCATTTCTTCTCCTTTGTTCTTTCTGCTATACCCCAACTATTTGTAGCCAACATTTATCAATTTGGTATTAATGGGAGTGTAGCACTATAGTTTTTTTAAATAATTATTGTCAAAGCAAAGACCTTAATTTTAACTTTTGACTTTAACTATATATAGCAGTCGAAGCAAAGGGCGCGGACAGATCAAAAGCTTAAAACTCAGACAAAGTAATACTTTTCCTTCTTCCTTCTCCCTTCTTCCTTCTCCCTTCTCCCTTCTTCCTTTTTCCTTCTTCCTTTTTCCTTCTTCCTTCTCCCTTCTTCCTTCTCCCTTCTCCCTTCTCCCTTCTCCCTTCTTCCTTCTCCCTTCTTCCTTCTCCCTTCTCCCTTCTCCCTTCTTCCTTCTCCCTTCTTCCTTCTCCCTTCTTCCTTCTTCCTTCTCCCTTCTTCCTTCTTCCTTCTCCCTTCTTCCTTCTGCTATAATTCCTCAAACCAAATTAATTTTATTTAGTACTCTTCGCAATACCCCATTAATAAACCTATACCCATCTTCACTACTATAAAGCTGGGCTAACTTTACAGCTTCATCAATTGCCACTTGTTTTTGAATGCCAATAAACATCATTTCTGTCACTGCAATTCTGAGAATATCTATATCTATTCTAGGCAAACGTTCCATTTGCCAATCTACAATTGATTCTCTCAATAAATTATCAATTTCCTCTTTATTATCATTCACCTTTATCAGAATTTCCAAAGCATACTTGTGAACTTCTGATTTATTAGTAAGTTGAATTAATTCTGGTAACTCCACAGCAGTACCAATACGATTAATTGCCGTTTGGCCTAACTCCACTGCTTCGTGGACCATCGAACTTGCACTTTGAACATCACTAGCACTAATTTGACTATTAAGGAGGCGATCGCTCCCTCTCTGTAATTCTGCCGCAGCAGTTTCTAAAATATCTTGGACTTCAGTTCTAAGAGTCCTAACCGCTGCTAGTATGACTTCTGGAAGTTGCTTTTTTTCTAAACTCCCTGAATTTGTTGGTAATTGACTTAGACCCAGCAGAGCTAATTCGCGAGCTGTGGAGCGAGGAGCTTTATTCATAGTTTTCGATAATCTTTGATCTTTTCAGTAGCGGGTTCAGTACCCCACCGTCAACAGGAGTGCTGAAAATTGTTCGGGGTTATCAGACACGGAGTGGTCAGTCATTGACTATCCATAAGCAATTAAACCTTCTGCCTTCAGCATAGCTGCCTTCTGGCTTTTTCAATATAACTTGTTCAATCCTCTTCAGTAGAAAATTTTTGATAGTCTTCTCTATCTAAAAGTAGAGGTTTAAGTCGATCATTTGATTTTTTTTCTGGACGTACTGATTGATTTGCAGTTACTATTCCACCTGATATGAGAACTTTAAACGCATCTTCCACTGACATTGAAACGTTAAGCACATCTTTTTCTGGCACTATGGCATACCAACCAGATGTAGGGTTAGGAGTAGTTGGAATAAAAAGACTTAGCATGGAGTCTCCTAAATGAGATTTAATTTGACTACTAATCGTACCAGTGACAAAAGCTATAGTCCAAACCCCCCGACGCGGATATTCTACAAGTACCACGCGACGAAATTTTTCGTTAGAATCCTTGAGCAGAGTTTCTAAGATTTGCTTGAGAGTGCCGTAGACTGACCCTGCAAATGGAATAGCTTGTAGTATTCGCTCGCCTACATCTAATAACCATTTTCCTGCAATATTTCTAGCCATTAACCCAATCACTAGAATACTTAGCAATGGTACTGCTAGTCCTACTAAGAAATTTAGTAGACCCACTAAAGCTGGGTGTAAACCATCAAAGGGGTTGATTTGCTTAGGGATCTTGGTCAAAAAATCTATTACCCACCGAGCAATAGTTATGGTCAACCAAATTGTTGTTGCTAATGGTATAACTACCAGTAGACCTGCAATTAGGTCGTTTTTTAAATCTTGCCTTATGCGTTGGAACACTGCTTACCCATTTCCTCATAAATTGCTAGATTAAGAAAATATCTAGCTTGAAACCAATTTTTTAATTTAATATTTATAGTTTTTATTGTGAATACTTACAATTATTAACAACTGTCAAGAATTGTTGCAACTCTAAATTCAAATCAAAACTGGACTAATTTTAATCATCTAAAATATTCAACAGATTTTCTACCACTGGTCCATAGGAATAATTGCACTGAGAGTCGTGGCTGATTTCCAGATCATATTCGATAAGTTTATATGGTAAAACAATTTGTCTGTTTTTCTCAACTGTAGACTTCGCCACATAAGTCACAGGGTTCAAAAGCAATAGAAGAGAAAAGGGAGAAAGTAAAAAAAATTTAATGTTCACTTTTGCAAAAGGTATTCTGTTTAGTAACTCTATTTAAGTTGTAAATTTTTGCTAGGGAGAATAAAACTATTACACTTAAGAGGGAATAAATAACAGAGGAAGATGATTGATAGAGAATTTTTTTTAGTCAAAAATCATCATCTAGCTTCACGCCTATGAGCTGTCCTAAATAGGTTTTGAACAAATTTTAGTTACTTAAATACTGAGGATTATTTATTTTGATATGTAGCTAATATTCATCTTCTATCTAGGATAGCTATATATATTTCAACGTAAGCATTTCCTGCGGAATGCGGAGCAAACAGCTATTAGCAGTCAGCTATCAGCTATCATGATGAGGTTTTAATGAATATAGACTGTTGAGCGCCAGCTTTTATAGTTAGTAGTCGTGTAAAAATAACTTGAACAGTTTTTTTAATGGAAGCTATATTTCACAATTTATCCCAGATAAAATTTGTACAACTTATTATTACATGGCTCCTTAAGTATAAATTCTGCCTAAATTAGTAAAGCTTTTATCTAAAACTAAAAGCAATAGCTGATGGCTAATAGCTGACAGCTGAATGCTTACATTTCAACTATGGCAATATGGAATTATTTAGGGCTTACCGATCTAATCTAAAAGTCTTTATAGATCAAGGTAAGTGCCTTTTTAAGTATCAAAAAGTGCGAAGTTTTAAGTGGTAATGGTTCAAAAATTTAGGATTTTGGTCAAGATTTGGGCAGAAAAATTACTCTTACAAAACGCCCGCTCCTACCTCCTCGCTCATTCCCATTTCTCCTGTCTTCCCCTCCACGGTCAGAGTTAGGGGTGGGTTGTCTCCTACACCTACTAAAAGACTTTTGAGCGCAAACCCTATTTATGAGAATTTTATTACTTCGGCGCTCCCTATTTCCCTATTCCCTATTTCCCTATACTGAGGATTATTTATCTTGATATGTGGCTAATATTCATCTTTTATAACTGCCGGGACGGTGAGGGCAGAAAAAAAAATCATCCTGTGAAGCACTCATCAAAAAAAGTGATGACAGGAAAAATTTTCACCCCATCAACAAATCAATATTAATCATATAGAAGCGATGTAGCTACCGCACTTGCTCCGCCAACGCTATATTCAGAGATCGATAAATTATCATTTTATTAAGCTCAGAAAAATTAGCAAGGTTTTTCCCTAGCATCCCTAAAAAAAACATGATAGTATGTAATTATTGGGGTTAACTCGTCCCTACGCATGACTTTTTATTCAACGTAAAAACAGCATTTCGCCACTGAATATATATAGAACAGATACTCAAACAGCAAAACGATCAACAAATCAATATTACTCATATAGAAGCGATCGCTATATTCACAAACCAAATCATCATTTTCTGAAGCTCAAAAAAATCGGCAAGGTTTTTCCTCTTGCATCCCTAAAAAAATTACGATAGTATGTAATTATTGGGTTTAACTCGTCCCTACGCATGACTTTTTATTCAACGTAAAAACAGCATTTCGCCACTGAATATATATAGAACAGATACTCAAACAGCAAAACGATCAACAAATCAATATTACTCATATAGAAGCGATCGCTATATTCACAAACCAAAATTATCATTTTCTGAAGCTCAGGAAAATTAGCAAGGTTTTTCCCTAGCATCCCTAAAAAAAACATGATAGTATGTAATTATTGGGGTTAACTCGTCCCTAAGCATGACTTTTTATTCAACGCAAAAACAGCATTTCACCGCTGAATATATATAGAAGAGATACTCAGGCAGCAAAACACCAGAAAATCATCATCCTGTGAAGCACTAACTCAAAAAAAGTGGCAACAGGAAAAATTTTCACCCCATCAACAAATCAATATTACTCATGTAGAAGCGATCGCTATATTCACAAACCAAATCATCATTTTATGAAGCTCAGGAAAATTAGCAAGGTTTTTCCTCTTGCATCCCTAAAAAAATTACGATAGTATGTAATTATAGGGGTTAACTCGTCCCTACGCATGACTTTTTATTCAACACAAAAACAGCATTTCACCGCTGAATATATATAGAAGAGATACTCAGGCAGCAAAACACCAGAAAATCATCATCCTGTGAAGCACTAACTCAAAAAAAGTGGCAACAGGAAAATTTTTCACCCCATCAATAAATCAATATTACTCATATAGAAGCGATCACTATATTCACAAACCAAATCATCATTTTCTGAAGCTCAAAAAAATCGGCAAGGTTTTTCCTCTTGCATCCCTAAAAAAATTACGATAGTATGTAATTATTAGGGTCAACTCGTCCCTACGCATGACTTTTTATTCAACACAAAAACAGCATTTCACCGCTGAATATATATAGAAGAGATACTCACACCATCAAAACACCAGAAAATCATCATCCTGTGAAGCACTCATCAAAAAAAGTGGCAGCAGGAAAAATTTTCACCCCATCAACAAATCAATATTACTCATATAGAAGCGATCGCTATATTCACAAACCAAAATCATCATTTTATGAAGCTCAGGAAAATTAGCAAGGTTTTTCCCTAGCATCCCTAAAAAAAACATGATAGTATGTAATTATTGGGGTCAGCTCGCCCCTACGCATGACTTTTTATTCAACACAAAAATAGCATTTCACCGCTGAATATATATAGAAGAGATACTCACACCATCAAAACACCAGAAAATTATCATCCTGTGAAGCTTTAAGAGAAAAAAGTGATGACAGGAAAATTTTTCACCCCATCAACAAATCAATATTACTCATGTAGAAGCGATCGCTATATTCACAAACCAAAATTATCATTTTATGAAGCTCAGAAAAATTAGCAAGGTTTTTCCCTAGCATCCCTAAAAAAAACATGATAGTATGTAATTATTGGGGTCAGCTCGCCCCTACACATGACTTTTTATTCAACACAAAAATAGCATTTCCCCACTGAATATATATAGAAGAGATACTCACACCATCAAAACACCAGAAAATCATCATCCTGTGAAGCTTTAAGAGAAAAAAGTGATGACAGGAAAATTTTTCACCCCATCAACAAATCAATATTACTCATATAGAAGCGATGTAGCTACCGCACTTGCTCCGCCAACGCTATATTCACAAACCAAATCATCATTTTATGAAGCTCAAAAAAATCGGCAAGGTTTTTCCTCTTGCATCCCTAAAAAAATTACGATAGTATGTAATTATTGGGGTTAACTCGTCCCTACGCATGACTTTTTATTCAACGTAAAAACAGCATTTCGCCACTGAATATATATAGAACAGATACTCAAACAGCAAAACGATCGACAAATCAATATTACTAATGTAGAAGCGATGTAGCTACTGCACTTGCTCTGCCAACGTTATATTCATAAACAAAATCATCATTTTATGAAGCTCAAAAACAGCAAGGCTTTACCCATTGCATCCCCAAAAAAATTATGATAGCATGGAATCATTGGGTGCTGCTCGCCCCTGCGCATGACTTTTTATTCAACGCAAAAAATAGTATTTCGCCACCATTTATAGCAGTGTAAAAATAGATAGACTACAGTGGTCAAAGCATTCTCCTACTCCCTACTCCCTATTTTCTAACCTCAAATAATTTTCTAGTCTACTTAAATAAAAACCGCTGCAATAAGTTCTATGAATAATTTTCGTTTTCATCAAGATACTATTACAGAAGTAAAAGAAAGAGCTGATATTTATGATGTTGTCTCAGAGCATATTGTATTAAAAAAGCGAGGTAAAGATTATGTAGGATTATGCCCTTTCCATGAAGAAAAAACTCCTAGCTTTACTGTTAGTACCAGCAAACAAATGTACTACTGTTTTGGCTGTGGTGCAGGTGGTAATGCTTTGAAATTTCTGATGGAAGTTGGTAAGTCTTCTTTTAGTGATGTAGTCTTAGATTTAGCCAGACGTTATCAAATACAAATTAAAACGGAATCACCAGAAAATAGACAAGAGTTTCAACGTCAAATTTCTCTACGGGAACAACTTTATGAAATTTTGGCAATGGCTAATAGTTTTTATCAACACGCTTTGAGACAATCACAGGGAAAAAATGCTTTAGTATTTAAAATTTTCACGTCAAATTACAGAAGAAACTATTCAAAAATTTCAACTGGGTTATGCTCCTAATGGTTGGGAAACTATTTATGGTTATTTGGTGGAACAAAAAGGTTTTCCTGTAGAGTTAGTGGAGAAAGCAGGATT
>NZ_BLZO01000113.1 GCF_014132355.1 Okeania sp. KiyG1 | reverse complement strand
GACTGTGAGGGTGTCGTTGGCGTCTGGGTCGCTGTCTATTCCGTTGCCGTTGTCTAAAAGTACGTTTTCGCTGTTGAGGACTGTGTCAGCTGCTGTGGTTTCACTGTCGTTTTGGGCTGTGGGGGGGTTATTATCATCATCCTCAATAATACCAATAGCAGAAGCTGTCGTAATTGTCACCCCTCCAAGAGAAGCGTTACTTATGTTGTCTCTATACTGAGCATCATTAAGAATCACAGTAAACTGTTCATCAGGTTCTGGTGTTGTATCACCCTGAGATTGTACAGTTATAGTTTTACTTGTCTCTCCCGGCGCAAAGGTTAAAAAACCATCATTATCTATGTAGTCACTATCAGCAACAGTAGCTGTGCCATCATTAACACTGTAGTCAACGACAACAGGAGTAAAGACTGCTTCGGATAAAGTAACTGTATACTCGTAGTTTGTAGTTCCACTGTCTCCTTCAACTAATGTAATGGTAGGCGGAGTAATGCTGATATTAGTGTCAAAGCTAAAATTACTTAGTAAGGCAATAGTATGACGGGGTGGATCAACCGCTGCATTCTCATTATCACGAAATGTTAGTCTAAACTCTGTTATTGGTTCATCAAAATAACCAGTAACAGTTCCTTTGCCTGAACCTGGTCCTGTACTTGGAGAAACATCTTCACCTGTTACTACACCTAAGCTCTGATCTATCCTATAACTTGGATCAGGATCTACGCTGATTAGCTCTGGTATTATGCTTGCACCAGAAGCACTTGTTCCACCAAGTACTACTTCATCTATCCATTGTGGTATCCTCTCAGATTGTTCATCTATATCATGAACTTGTAATTGAACGTTATTTATTGCTTCAGAAAATGTTGCTATCAGAGTAACACCATCACCTCTGCTACCATCTTCGGGATTAATCGTGAAATTTAATGCATTTTGAGTAGTGCCCGTACCACCTTCAAAAAAAGGAAAGTCATCAGGAGTCGGAACCGGATTCGGGCCAGTCAGACCTGTACTTTCCATGATAATGCCATCATCAGCTACAATCCGAATTGTAACATCAACACCACTGCCATTAACATTTGTATAAACTTCAGTATGATCGTAGTTATTGGGATCTGTACCAGGTAAACCTGGAGTGTTGGGAGCTGGCCAGTCAATGTCATTCCAATCAAAGATCGGCAAAACGTGATTGTAAGCTCCGATCGCCTCCACCTCAAACGGCAATTTTACATCTATATTCCCTCTAGTAACCTCTAACTCCCAGTCACCACCCAAAGCAGCACTACCTGTAGGTCTAGCAGAAGCCGCAATATTTGCCCCTGTTAGCTGATGCAGCTTTTCCAAAAATTTTCTACCTACATCAGAGGCCGCGACACTACAACCATAGAGCAATATATTAGTAACGGACCAAGTTTCTAACTCTTCAGCATAACTATTATTAATACTTTCAATATTTAATTGGCTATTACCCAATTCTAAACAGCCTGGAGAACCATGAGAAACTATATGTATGGATGATATCTGAGGATATTTTTTGATAACTTTGGTAATCTGCTCAATACCATTGTCATTGGGCTGAAGAATAACTACTTTTGTCCCTGACAAAACTCCTGTAGCTAAACCCTGATAATTCTCAACATGAGAGTCTATAAAGACTATTTGTTGCTCTGTTTTTGGCTCTGTCGAAAAATCAAAGAATTCGATAGATTTTTTGGTAGATAAGGATTGGTAGATATTGATGGTAGACATTGGAATTTTTTCCTTAAATTTGGATCGTAGATAGATGTTGATTTATTAGCCTTTTCTATTATATAGACAAATTTTTTAACTGTAATGTTTATCAGCATTACTAAGCCAAATATATTAGAGAGTAAAGTACTAGCCTCTTCTCAATTATTTATAAATTTTAATCTTAAGACAGACAACAACTCGAATGCTTCCTCCAAGTGGGTGATTATGATATTCACACCTGATGATTATTTACAAATATTAAAGTTTCTTGTGTTCATATTTAGTTTTTCAATGCTAATTTTCAGAGTAAAGTATATAGAAATTCATAATATACACTATTAATTTTACTCCAAAAAGCATAGAATATAAAATTTATGCTTTACTTATTTTTAAAAATAAACAAACAAAAACCTATCGCTAAATGCTAGTTTATATACAATTACTTAATCAGTTTCAACCAGGGAATATACTTATTTATTTTGTTATATAAAGTTTAGCTAACCGTCATATCATGTCTGGTTAAATACTGAATAAATAATTGCTTCAGAGTCAGACTAGAGAGCATTATCTTTGGCTACCTACAAAAACCTATCTCTCAATGCTAGTTTATATACAATTACTTAATCAGTTTCAACCAGGGGAATATACTTATTTATTTTGTTATATCAAATTCAGACTGGGTAGCATTATCTTTGGCTACCTACAAAAGCCTAATATACTTATTTATTTTGTTATATGAAAGTTTAGCTAACCGTCATATCATTTCTGATTAAATACTGAATAAATCATTGCTTCAGAGCCAGACTAGAGAGCATTATCTTTGGCTACCTACAAAAGCCGATCGCTCAATGCTAGTTTATATACAACTACTTAATCAGTTTCAACCAGGGGAATATACTTATTTATTTTGTTATATAAGGTTTAGCTAATCGTCATATCATGTCTGGTTAAATACTGAATAAATAATTGCTTCAGAGTCAGACTATGAAGCATTATCTTTGGCGACCTAAAGGAGTTAGAGAGTATTTTTCAAATAAATATTAGATTGCGTAGGGCAACTGCCCCCAATTATGAATTATTCAGCAGTAAAAATTAATGTCCCTTTTGCTGCTTCTAAGCTATCACCAATTTTTTGCCCATCGTGAAAAGCTGCCAAAATGACATCGCAAGTTTTTCCCCAAGCAATTATGCCGTTGGCATCAATAGCGATCGCTCCTAAGTCCCTCTGATGTTCGTGTGCTTCAGCAAATGAACGTTCAAAAGCTGCTTTGAGTGAAAAACCATCTGTCACCCGAATCACAATTTTGGCAGCCAAACATTCATCAATAATATCTTCTCCAATGCCGGTACAACTAACTCCAGCACTGCCAGTGGCATAATTTCCGGCTGGCATGGCCGAATCACTTACACGACCAATCTTTTCAAAACCTTTCCCACCAGTAGAGGTACCCGCAGCTAATCTTCCTTCTTTATCTAAGACTACCACTCCGATAGTGCCAGTACCTGCAGATTCTGCCACGACATTGGCCATCTTTCTTCTAAAGCCTTGTTTGCGGTCTTCTAGCCATTCGTTTAATCGTTTATCTGTGAGGGGGTTGTAAACGGGCATTTGTAGTTCCCGCACAAACTCAGCAGCTCCATTGTCTGATAATACGCGATCAGGTGATGTTTGCAGTGCTTTGGCCAACTCAATGGGGTTTTTAATCCGGGAGACATTGATCGCCCCACTAAACCGATTATTTAAACCATCCATCAAGGAAGCACTCATCCGAATTTGGCCATCAGATTGTAGGACTGAACCAGTCCCAGCATTAAATATGGGGTCATCTTCTAATAGTTGACAACCACGGACAACTACATCAATGGCTTTTGTATCGCTCAGAAGCAAGTTATGTAATTCATCTACTATTTTATGGAGAGATTTACGGACTGTTTCTAATCCTCCTTTTTGCTTAAGGGAGCTACCTGCACCGCCGTGAATAATTAGTTTTGGTTGCATTTTTTGTTGTGATTAATTACAGAATCATTAAACTTAGGTATGAGGTTATATGTCAATTTGTTTGTCAATATTTGATTTGCGTCGCCGACACCTTTCAGAACAATATTTGACTTGATCCCAACACTCAGCCCATTTTTTTCGCCAGGTAAAAGGACGATTACATACAGGGCATATTTTGGTTGGTAAGTCAGATTTAGATTTAGCCTTTCCCATGATATTGTATTTAGTTTGTATGTAAGCATTCAGCAGTCAGCGACTGCTTATCTGTTATACCATTTTGAAAAAAGAATGTTACAAATACTTTGGTGCGATCACTTTTTAAATAGGGTTTGCGCTTCACTAGTCTTTTAGTAGGGGTAGAAGACAGGAGACAACCCACCCCTAACCCCGACCGTGGAGGGGAAAGACAGGAGACAGGAGGAACGGGGAATTATAGAGGAGGTAGGAGCTAAGTTTTGTCCAAAGATTGTTCTGCTCAACTATGCGCCTAAAATACTAACTTTTTGAGCGTTTTAGACGTGATACCAGGCACTTTTTAAAGGCCACAAAAAGGCTAAAGTCTTTATATGTCAATGCTTTGAGATTTAATCAGCAAGCCCTAAATATTGGATACTGAAAGGCGATTTGCGCTCCGCAACGCTCCGCGAACGCTGCCTAAATATTGGCCATTTATAAAGCATCAACAATAAATTCCCAGCCAGTTATTCGAGCTATTACTTTTTGGGTTAATTTGTTTAAACTTTTAGTTAGAGCATTTTGTAAATCCTCTATGCTGCCAAAATTAATCCACTTAAAATCTTCCTTAATGTATTGCCATAACCTTTCTATTGGGTTAACTTGTG
Organism: Okeania sp. KiyG1; assembly: GCF_014132355.1. Taxonomy (GTDB): domain Bacteria; phylum Cyanobacteriota; class Cyanobacteriia; order Cyanobacteriales; family Microcoleaceae; genus Okeania. The sequence continues at coordinate 81,566 of NZ_BLZO01000113.1, read as the reverse complement.
GGCTATAAGTGGGTTGAAATAGTAAAACTATATTCTCAGGAATATTTAATGTTAATGCTTTATGTAAAGCACCATTATCTAGCTGAATTATGTGAACTTCATTACTGTTACTTTTCTGCAAATAATTCTAAAAATTTATCGAAACAAATACTGTTAAGATGAGTAAATTCAAAAAAAAAACTCTCTTCAATAGCCTGAAATAATTAGGGTTTGCGCTTCACTAGTCTTTTAGTAGAGGTAGGAGACAGGAGACAGGAGACAACCCACCCCTAACCCCGACCGTGGAGGGGAGAAATGGGAATGAGCAAGGAGGTAGGAGCTAAGTTTTGTCCCTCAATTTTTCTGTCCTTAGTTTGCCCTTTATGCTAACTTTTTGAAGGTTTTAGACTAAAACCAGCGCACTTTTTGGGAATCTAAGAAGGCTCAAACTTTTACTTGTAAATGGTTTGATCCCACATTTCGCACCACAAAATGTAGCAACCGAAGAAGGAGTCAGGAGACAGGAGACAGGAGACAGAATTTGAGAAGAAAATCATAGCTGCCGTGATTGAGTAATCAAATATAGCAAGTATTTATGCGTAAATTTTTAATCAGAATTTGATCAACGAAAAAAGTAATTGAGATGATTTGCATAGTATAAATACTTACAAAACTACGGATTTATATACTACTTTTAATCCCACATTCCGCACGTCAATTTGTAACATTAAAAGTAGTATAAAAATAACAGCTTTGCTAAGTATTTATACTGTATAAATTATCTTCATTAACCTTTCTTAAGAGTCAAATTTTTGGGAAAATATTAAGCATAAATACTCAATTTCTACGTTATTATTTTCTCCTGAATTCTGAATTCTGGATTCTGACTCCTAATTTTTTATACTACGTTTTGTCGTGCGGAATGTAGGTTTGATAATTAATCAGCAAGCCCTAATTACCAGACAATCATTTCAGCCTTTATACTTAACAAAATTCATAATTATAAAATCTGCTTCAATATCTGCGGAATGTGGGATTGAAGATTGAAGTCGAAGAGATGTTGGGGTGAATGAAGGGGGTTGGATATGCTCAAGTTTACTCCTAGACTACATTACAGATGAGTTGGCACGCTCATTACAGCTTCTCTAGTTTTACGCCTATTTTGTACTACATTTTTAAGTGCGGAATGTAGGCTGAAATCCTTATCCCACAATAGCTTTGAAGTGCTTGTCACCCCGTGAGGTAAATATGGTGTGGGTAGAATTAGCGACGAGGAATTAATTGTCGGTTCTATCTGGTTTTGCTTTTAAGCCTAGATAAACTCCAAATATAATAATAGCAAATGACACTCCATTCCAGAAATTCAGTGTTTCTCCAAAGGCAAACCAGGCAGCGCTCGCTGTTAATATTGGATCGAGCAAAAATATTAAGGCCACTAAACTTGCTGAAACTGTACGAAGACTATAGGACATGAGGCCCATACCAAGCAGAGAACCAGCGATTACCAATGCGACCACAGTGAACCAACCCTGGGATGAGACTGGAAACAGTTTTTCCCCCAACGTAAGCGTCACTATTAATGTTAGAATAGTCCCAGCCAAGGAACACCAAAACAAGATTGTTAGACTGCTAACCTGAGACCGCAGCCTTTCTACAACCATTAAATAAGTGGCGAGGGCTACTGCTGAAATCAGGGCTAAAATATCACCTTGTATCTTGTGAGGATCCAATTGAAAATCATTGATACTGAGGATGATTGCTCCTCCTACAGCAATAACTACTCCGATCAAAAATCTGCGGTTAAATTGAGTTTTAAAAATCAACCAACTTCCTAAAGTAGTGAACATGGGTGTAAGGTTATGCATCAAGGAGGAATTTGCCACACTTGTCTGAGTCAGGGCCCAACACAATATAACAAGATTAATTGTAAAAGAAGTTATAGTAACCCCCCAAATCAAATATATTTGATAAGTTTGAGTTTTGTTGGGGATCTGCGATAGCAAGTTTCTGGGAATTTGTTGTCGTTCAGGGACAGATTGCTGAGTTTTAAAGTGACAGATGATGATACGAAATCCTTGCCAAATTGCCAAGATTAAAGTCGTAATCCAGCAGCGATTGAAAATGGTGGCTTCTGGGCTTAGTTCGATTTCACACCATCGAATCAGTAATGGCACAAAAGAAAAGGATATTAGACTAAGTATCAGCGCTGTGATTGCTAACCAATAACTGAATTCATCACGTTCTACTATTACTTCTCTTTCGTTAGTCAATAAGGGATTTTCCATGGAAGAGGATGTTTGAAAGGTTTGTTTGAATGAAGCCAATTGTTGAAATACTTAGGATTTGCTGAAAAAGTATGAGTGGTAAGGGGAGGAGTCAGGAAGACCGAGTCAGGAGAAATGGGAATTATAGAGGATGTAGTTGGAAGAATCGCCGTTATACTAAACTTACCCAAACTTACCCATACATGGTTACATAAGCTTTGGAGCTAGCTTCCTGCTTTGCTGACGCAATGCTGCGCAAACACTGAAGACCACCGACCGCAGTCTGTAACTTATCTTCGAGAGCAGGCTTAAAATTCCTTGAAACTCAAGCTACTGATTCACATAGTGTTTCAAGTTGATAGCAGCGTTTCCTAGGTCATGCTCCGTAAACGCACTCTCTATCAGCTTCAAAGCCGCATTCACTACATTTGCGCTCCGCAAAGCTGCGCTAACATAAGTTCTCAAGTGCAACGGCATTTTCTGTTGATGCCCACAGTTTGAACATATTTGAGAACTACACTATCCTTTATCAAAATAACATGGGTATAAAACCCACCTTATTAAGGCGCAATATTTTTGGAGCGGAGCTCAAATCCCCGTTACAAAAATAACTTCTGACTGTAATGAAGTGTGTCTTACATTATGGAGGGGCTGTGTGCGGAATTACTTCCGCACAGTAGGCGCCCCGTAGGGGACCTCAGAATTACACACTCGCTTCTGACTTCTGATTTCGTTAACAACCTCCTAAAATTGCTTCTGAGATCAACTCTACCGCACGCTTCTTTCCAAACGCTGCATGATACAAAGTGTGAGGTTTAGCGTCTAGGTCTCGTCCAAGCTGACGGTAAACCCCACCAGCTCCTTCAATCAGCGCCTGCGTAGCTGAGATGTCCCAAACCTTGACGTTATACTCCACCATGACGGCGAGGGAGCCTAACACTGAAAGGGTGTGAGCATAAGCGTCATAGTACATTCGGACGTGGGGATGAAACTTGAGAATTTTCCAAAGAACCTCTAAATGACCGCCTTGCTCAAAAGTGGCAGGGCAATTAGCTCCGATGATATCTTTAGGTGTCAGCGTCTCTAGATTATCATCGAGGAAGACCCTCCTGCCGTTATGAAAAGTACCGACGCCAACTCCACCCCTTAACGATTCTCCCAAGACGGGATGGTCTATCCAACCAAAAACCGGACGTCGGCGGTACATGACCCCGAGGATAGTCGCGAACGTGGGAATACGGTTGATTAAGTTTTGCGTGCCATCAATGGGATCAATCGTCCAGACAAACTCAGCATCTTCGTTTTCGCTACCAAATTCTTCTCCGATCACACCATGGTGTGGGAAATGCTCTAGGATACGGGTGCGGACAAACTCTTCGCATCTAAGGTCAATTTCACTTACTGGAGTAGCATCCGCTTTTAAATCTGCCTGAATCCTATCCTGTTTCCATAAGGATAAAACTAGCTCACGGGTTTGAGAGATAAGTTCGTCACCGAACGAAAGAAAGCTCTGATAATTACTGTATTCCATAAGAGAGTACGACAGGTTTACCGAAAAATTGTGGGTATGCGCCTCCCCTTGCTCGGGGATAATAAGCGGTCGTTTGCGGAGCAGTCCGTTAGGATGGGATGGCTCCGAAACCTGCGCCATATCCAATCGACCAAGAGAAGAAAAATTTTCATCTCTTTGTCAATCCTATCCGTTTCAAGGAGAGGTAATTATTCATTATTCATTATTCATTATTAATTGTTGAAGATTGGTGTTCTTTGGTAGAAAAATTGCACAAGGTGGGTGGCCTTATCAAACAGCTCAAGCAGACTAGGGATGATGGCATGAGTATACTCTCGTAATGAATTAACGAAAAGTTACTATGGGCCACTTATGTGTTTCCGCATGGGCTTGAAGCTTATTATCTGGGTCAACAGCCACTGGGTAGCCCACTGTACTCATGAAAGTCAAGTCATTATGAGAATTGTTATAGTAGGTTGTTTCTTCTAAGCAAAATTCCGAATGTTCTAACAACCAACTTTTGAGCCATTGCAACTTAACTATTCCAGATAAAGGCTCGCCGATTACATTTCCAGTAAAACGCTCCCCTACTTTCTCTAATCGTGTTGCCACCCAAAAATTCACAGGAAACAGCTCACTTGTGCCTGCAACGAGAAAATCGTTAGTCCCTGAGAGGATCATCGTATAGTCCCCACTTTCACTATGTTTATGCATACAGTCAATCGCTTTGGAGAGCACAAATGGCTGGATCATCTCCTTTATGTAATGCTCACGCCATTCAAGTAGTGTATCGAGGGAATGTTTCTTGAGATTTTTTAGAACAAACTCGCTGAGATATCGATGAATATCTAAATTTCCACTCAAATAAGCTTGATAGTAGGTTTCTTTTTCTTGTTTGAATGAGTTTATATCCTCTACGCGGTTATGTTTGATGAGGTAGTCACTCCAAGCCACATCCGTATCAAGACTGACTATTGTTTCATCTAAGTCAAAAATAACCAATCCCATTTTAGTAACCTCCAATATCATTTAAGGTTAGGGCAAAATTTCAAGGACTCTTTCTTGTCTATAGCTAACATTTTTTTTCATAGCTTGTGACGGAGAATAGTCTCTGTACATTCGATCCTGTTTCTCACAAGCTCGAATCTATTTCTGCCATTACAGAATCTAGAATATCACAGATTTCTTTCGACTCAGATCCGGTGATATTCAGTGAAGGTCTGATTTTAAATACATTGCCTCTTCCATATCCAGAGGTTCTCACGATTAAACCATGGGCTAGAGCCACTTTCTTAATCCTATTCGTTAAGCTTACATCTGGCTCTCTGCTTGCCTTATCTTTCACGACTTCAACACCTATCATCAAGCCTACTCCTCTAACATCACCAATAAAATCATACTTATCCCGCATTTTGTTCAGCCGTTGATTAATATAAAGTCCCTGAACTTGAACATTCTCCAAAAATGATGCCTGGCTAATTATTTCAAGCGTTTTTACTGCAGCAGCGCTGCTCATCAAATTTGAGCCATAGGTGAAAGAGTGATGATCTGCTGGCATTCCATTGAATTTCTCTTCCATCAGGATAGCCGAAATTTGAAATCCTGTACCTCCAAGACCTTTAGATACCGCCATGATATCCGGCTGTACACCAAAATGCTCGCTAGCATACATGAAGCCAGTGCGACCAACGCCAGTTTGAATTTCGTCAAATATCAGAACAATACCCTTCTTGTTGCAGTAGTCTCTGAGATTGACTAAAAACTGTCTGCTTGGGATCACATTACCACCGAGACCTAATATAGGCTCCATAACAATTGCAGAAATTTGGTCATGTGATGAGTATTCAACTGTATTTTCAATATAGGCAAGTACCTCATCATCGACCTGTTCTAGCGTTTTATTAGGAGAACGATAGTAATAGGGGTACGGTACGTGATGAATTCCATCTTTAGAAAATTGAAAAGGCTTATTCCTAAAACTAAATCCCGACATAGCCATTGTATGAATAGTTTGACCATGATGAGATCGATGAAAGCAGATTACTTCCTTTTTGCCAGTGTAATATTGTGCTAACTTGATCGCACCTTCTATAGCTACAGAACCGCTTGATACTTTTGTATGAGCAATCTTCAAGTTAGTGGGACTTGTCTCAACTAGCTTGATTGCCAGATTATCGATTGGATCAGTGGTAAAAGAAGAGGTGCAATGCAATAGATGGCTGGCTTGGGAAAAAGCTGCTTTAATAACTTCTTGGTTACTATATCCTAAAGACAAATTAAACGTTCCTGCAGCCGTATCTATATATCTTTTGCCTTTTTCATCAAGAAGATATATCCCGTCACCGCTGACCATCTTTATATTTGATACTTCTTCGCTTCTGAATAAGGTTTGGTGTGCCATTTTCTGTTTCTCCTATTATTTTTCAGTGTACTTTATCAGTGACATTAAATGGTCTTTGAAATCACGAGTTTATCAGGTAAAAATACTCTTTAATAAGCTGTTGAGCTTGACTTTCATAGGATTTACTTCCTTGGTCAATTTATTATTTTATTTTGGTGAGTTAGCTTGATTAAGCTTTCCGGTACATTCCACTCGTTTAAGCGCCAAGATAGATAATCATGGTCAATCATTTTTCCATGGACAGTAAGTATACTTAATGCTCTTTTTAAGTCGGCCTTGGGCTCTGGACGTCGCAGCAATAACAACTCTGCTACTAAGTCTTCAATAGATTCAGTTTGTCTATTTGGGCTTGCCTTTACCAACATTCGATCATCAACACCGATAACGATCCCTTCAGCGTTGATGAGAGGACTCACAATCTCAACTTCCCAGCCACAATGCAGCCACTTGATCGCTTCACCATGTAAGCCTGCAACCGAATAGGGTGTTTTCTCGATACCTAGTAAATTACTAATGGTCTGAAATGCTTTTCTGGAACACCAGATATCTATATCATTCGGCTTACATTTAAAACCATGTATTGCAGTGCAGCACTGCCGCTAAATATCCATTGATGCTCTGCCAATAATATTGAACGGATGCTTTCAATCGTTTCCCAAAGTGAAGAACGATTCCATTGCCTACGGGCAACAACACCGCAAGAAACCGCTAATTTGTCCCATGCAGTCAAGGGAACTAGGGATTCTAGGTGACTAATTGTATCGGATGATCCCTCTAGAAAAAGCTGAATACATGCAGATACATCCTGATAAGCATCAGCATATTCTTCTAGCTTAGTCCGTGCAATAGATTGGGATAGTTTAGCTGAACCACTCTCAGGAAGCTCAATCTTTTCTAGTCTAATATTGGTATAGGACTCAACAAGGTATTGCACTACACGGAGAAATACTAGAACTCCAGAATGTTCGACACGGGAAATAGTTATAGTGTGATCTTCCGGAAGACATTCAAGCAGCTGATCATTGATTTCCAATTCTCCTGCACAGGTCTGAATAATCCCAATCTCATTGATGGCAGTTTCTCGATCATCGCTGACGTGAATTAAATTCATCACTGGATTATCGCACCAGTAACGGCTACGAATAGAAGTTGACTTTGCCTCGGCAGGATGGCTACTACCCTTTACTGCACCTAGCTTGGATATGGCATCTTCTCCTCGCCAAATTACTGCTAGAGAAGGCCCTGAGTTAAACAAGGCCGAAACTAGATGCCAGTGGGGAGTATTGTTTGGAATGCTTACTCTGTAAAAGGCTTCAATACTAGCAGGTGTATGGCAAAACCACCGACGTAAGACGGGTACACATCCTGTTAGGGAAGCAATTTCCCTTTCCAGCGAGCCAATCAAACGGCTTCTGGCCGCGTCTGGTGAGAATACAACTAGCCCTAAATCATCAGAATCAAAGAGAGGCTTAACCATTCTGACCTCCTTTGACAAAAGTCCCCACTGGCTTAATTTCATCAACTAGAAGTTGGGTAATGCGGTCTGGATATTTTCCATTGAGAATCCAGCAATCAAGACAATTCTCAACTAGGAACGCTGGTGTACATGCATCTACAGCTGTATGCCCCATTTGTGCCAACTCAGAGGCAGAGATTTCGTGAAGTAAATGAGTCTCCGAGCCAATCTTGCCGTCTCGATAAACACCATCAACATTAGTCAAAATCAGTGTCAAATTACAGCGAACCAACCAAGCAAACCAAACAGCCATTGCATCAGAAGTAATCTCCCATGTCCGTTCAAACGGATCGAGAGCAAAGATGAGGCGTGACGGCAAAAGTACCGGAACTAATCCTTCCTCTAACGTGTGTCTCATCTCCTCCAATGTTTCAACAGCCCGGAGTCCGTCAGAAAAACAAGGATCAGAAATCATTAGTCCGGTTTGATCCTGGGCTCGGGCGCAAGCTCGATGATGGGTATCTGGAACGAAAGGTGTCCGTGCATCAAGTTCTTCAATCGTATTATCTGTTGGCCCCCCACCAGGTATAACTAAGAGCCTTTTCCCTTGTTGTGCAGCAGATTGGAGGGCACGAACCGTATTTCGACAAGCTTGCTCGTCGGCCAGTAAACTTCCTCCAAACTTTACTGTTGCATCTACTCTGTAATCTACGAAACCTTTAAGCATATATCAGTTCCTGTACATTTCCTACTAAATTACACACTTCAACTCCTTTGAAAGTGCCATACGAAGCTTCTCTGATAGTCCTTTAACATAAGGATCTTCAAGCATAGTGTCATGGGTTCCTTCTATTGGATAAACTGCTAAACCTGAAGGTACTAAACGATCCCAACCTAATGTCGGAGAGTTGTGGACTGTGTGGGATTGATCTGTTCTAAATAATGCAACTTTTCCACAGATGTCTAGAGGAGGAGAATATCTTCTTTCAGCATTTTCATTAGCTTCAAGAATCTTCCTGAGATGAGCAAATACAAAGACTTCCTCTTCTTGCTCAGCTTTAATCATGGCTAAGAGTTTTTCGTTGTAATCTGCAACAATCGGCAGGTGAGGTGATGTATCCAGCAGTACAAGTAAACCTATACTTTCGCCTGCTTTAGTCAAACGCTGTGCTATCTCGTAACAGACAAGCCCACCATATGAGTAACCAGCCAAATAATATGGGCCATAAGGTTGTTTTGACCGAATCTTTTCGATCATATCGATGGCTACATCTTCAACAGACTCACAAGGTTGTTCGTGACTATCAATGCCTGGGAAATGCAAACCATAAACAGGTTGGTCTGTTTCTAGATGAACAGCAAATGGGCGCAGGCGAAAAACATGACCACCTGTTCCAGAAACACAAAATAGTGGTGGCTTTGTTCCTTCATTGACTAAGGTGACATATGCTCCAGTAGAAACACCTCCAGTCGAAATTTTTGCAGCTAATTGCTCTAATGTAGGAGCTTCAAACAAAACGTCCACAGAAAAGGTCAAGCCAAATTGCCGCTCAATTTCGGCAACTAAATACAAAGCTTGCAGCGAAGTTCCCCTAGGTCAAAAAAGTTATCCTGAAGATTGATGGAGCTTCTATTGAGTATGCTTTTCCAAATCAAAGCCAGACGACGTTCGGCAAGGTTCCGGGGAGCAAGTGCTTCATCCACTGCCACTTGAGTCTGTCGATTGGGAATTGGAAGCGCATGCCGATCAACCTTACCATTGCTCTTCCGGGGTAATTCTGGTAAAAAGATGAAAACCGAGGGCACAAATGCCGCTGGAAGTTTTTGAGTTAAGAACGCCTTTAATTCGCCTTGAAATTCACTCTCTTCCTTTTCGGTTGAGGTAACAATGTATGCAACTAGATAGGGTAAATGCTCAGTTGAACTAATAGGAATAACTACACAATTTCGCACATCTGAATGTCTTGAAAGCACAGCCGTAACTTCTGCTGGCTCTATCCGAATTCCATTGATTTTTACCTGATCGTCAGAACGACCTAAAATCTCAAGGATACCAAGGGGATGATAACGTCCGATATCCCCTGTGTAGTAAATCAGATCATCAGGATATTTGGTGAAGTGGTTAGGGACAAAACATTTCTTATCAGTACTAAGAGGAAGGTAACCAGACGTCCTAAATGGAGTACGAATAACAATTTCACCGATTTCACTGATGCCACAGAGACGACCGTTAGAGGATAGAACTAGAGCTTGTGCATCGGGTAGTGGTTTTCCTATAGGTTGAATTCCAGCATAGATGTCTTCAGAGACTTGGTGATAACACTTTACTAAACAGGTTTCTGTGGGGCCATAAAGGTTTATAATCTTTGCTTCAGTTGTTAAGGTTTCGTGCCATTGCCTTAGGAGTTTATCAGTCAGCGGTTCACCTGAAAAAAAGACCCATCGCAAGGAGTTCAATTCAAAGTTTGCAGGCGCATAGTCAAGCCAGAACTGTGCCAACGTAGGTACAATATGAATGACAGTAATTTGTTCATCTTGCAGCCAATCTAGGATTTGAACCGGGGACATTTGCAACTGCTTAGGTATGCACAGAGCAGCTCCGCTGGTCAGTGGTAGAAAAATATCGCGAAGCACGACATCGAAGGAAATAGCCGTTAGTTGAGCGCAACGATCTGACTTATCAATTGAAAACTCCTCTCGCTGCCAGTTTATAAAGTGGGCGAGGGACTTTTGGAGTCCAAGAATGCCTTTTGGCGTTCCTGTAGTTCCTGATGTAAAAAACACATAAGCAGGATCATCAGCTTGCACTTCTGGAAGGCTTCTTGTCCATGCTAGTTCAGTTAAGTGAGATGAATCTATTTCACCACTTTTAGCGTCTACATAAAGATAAGGAAGGCTGAGGTCAGCCAGGTCAGGCATTGGGGAACCAGAGAGTAAAATCACATACTTAACAGTTGCCTGTTGCAGCATGACCTGCACTCGATCCAAAGGAAGGTTCGGATCAACAAACAAAAAAGCGCCTCCACCTAACAACACTCCTAGTGCCGTAGTGATTAGCCCGAAGCTACTCGTTCCATAAACCGCTACAACCTCTCCCTGTTCAAGACCTTCGAACAGAAGAACACGCGCCACAACTTCAGCACGCTGCCGAAGCTCACCATAGGTAAAACTTTTCTCATGTTGCCGAACAGCCAGATCGTTCGGATGGATAGATGCTTGCTTGAGAAATTGCTGACCAACTAGGTTCTGCGTAGGCGACGAAATCTGAAGACCAGGGTTAGGTAGAAGCTTTTGGGATTCAGATGTAATTAATGAATATGATTCGATAACATCATCTGGCTTAATAACAGCCTGGTTCAATAGTGTATGAAATTGGTCTAGCATAGACTTAATGCGTAAGCTAGAAAAAAGTACACTGTTGTAGACTATACGGAGACATAGTCTCTCTTGATGTCTTGACATCCACAGCGCCATCTTATAATTTGTACTGGCATTCAACAATGCCTGGGACAAGTTCATTTCAGCAGAAACACTTTGCTCAAATGAACTTGTTAACCCTAGAAATACCTCAGGCCTTGATAGGAGATTATTTTGGCCATTCACTGTGATATCTGTGAATTTCTCAAATGAAAGGTCTTGGTGAGTATAAGCCTGCTTAATGGTTGTTTGCACCTGCTTTAGAAGCTGATGAAACGTTATTAAGGGATCAAAGCTAACTCGAATCCCTATACTATTTGAGCACGAACTCATTGCTTGTTCTTGTGTCTGACAATCGTATATAGGCAATGTGCCAATGACAATATCTGTTTGCCCAGTATAGCGGCTTAAAATAATGCTGTATATAGCTAAAAATATGGTCAGTAGAGATTCTTCACGACTGCAAAATGGTTCTAGGAGGTTGTAAAATAAATCAAGTGACTGACTCAGAGAATCAGGGAAGATTATTTCATCCTCTGCCGGTTGATTCTGGCATTGCTGTGAGTATGAACTATCTACTGGCAGGTTGAGGGCAAACACTGCGCTATTAAATTTCGTTATTGATTCTGTCATTTTGCTTTCAAAACCTAAGTTACAAGCTAGTTCATCCTGTTGAGCTTTTGCATTACTTTTGCTTTTATATATATTCTATAGCCTCTTCACTACAAAGCTTATTTATTTTAAACATTTTTCAAGATCAGGATTTACATTGAAAAAAAGGTAAAAAAACATAGAGATAATTATCTAAAGTTAAAAGCTGAATGCTGAATTAGAATATCTGAATACTTACTAATATGCAACCAAAATTTGTAAATTTTAGATGTTTTTCTTGTTCATTTATGCAAAAATGAAAATTTGTAAAAACTTATTGACAAATATTTATCCTTATGTATTGCTTTTGATGATGATAGCGATCGCTCTTTATTCTACGAGACCAGTTTCTTTACAAATTCGCTGGAATGATGAAACACTTTACTATACTGTTGCTCAAAATATTGTGCGTAATTTTGATTTTAATAGTCATCATTATTTAGCTAGTAGTATTATCGAAAAAGGCTATCCTACTAAGGATACTCATTTGCCTGGTTATCCTTTAATTTTAGCTGTTGGTTTTTTGATTGGTGGCATTAATGAAAGAACACCATTTTTGTAAATTATTTGCTACTGATTATCACTATTTTTCTTATATTTATAGTTGGCAAAAATATATTTAATCAATGGGTTGGTTTTGGTGCTGCTTTGATTTACTTGATTTATCCTTACACTCTAGTTTTGACTCATTCGGTAATGACTGAAATATCTGCTGCTGCTGTAATTATGGTGGCTGTAGTTCTATTATTTATACAAAAGAAGGTTGGTTAAAAGGTATATTTTTGAGTTTAGTAATAGCTTTGGCATATCTAATTAAACCATTTATGTTAACCTTACTTCCTGCTAGTATTGCTATTTTATGGATAAGTAAAAATCAAGATTACAAACAAACTTTATTGAGTTTATTATTTTCTTTGACATTATTATCAATCACGGTGTTAATTCCTCTTTCTCAAAATCAAGAAATTTATCCTTATGCAGCAACAAGAATTTTATCCCAATCTAGTTTTACGAATATGCTCAGAATGATGGGCGAAAATTTTTTATTCAATTGCAGCCTGATCATTAACTTTAAAAAGTTTCCAGTCTATTCAACAATTACTCTATCAATGTTGCTGCTATGGGGTATTTCTTTAGCGGTATTTACTCCTACAATTGAACGACATAAATTGACATATTTTACAGCTTATAGAAATTTATGTATTTTTAGTATAATTAGTTTTATGCCAGCTTTATTAGCAGTTTTTACTTTATCAATATATTGATATGGGGATTCGAGGGTTGGCAGTTTTTTCTCCATTAATGGCAATATTATCAGTGGCAAGTTTATGGTTATTAACTTCACAATTACCAACTAAAAAGATATTTGCTATAGGATTAGGAATTTTGGTGTGTTTAAGTTATTCAAATTTTGTCACATTTCACAAATTAAAAAATCTCCAACGACGACAGTCTGAACGTTTATATACTTATAGTTCGCGGGTGCAAAAAGTTATTTCAAAATTGCAAATTCAACCACAAGTAGTAATATCAGAAAAAAACTTTTATCTAGCGATCGCTAATTATCCAACTCAAGTAATTTGGCAATTACCCCAAACATTAAATGAATTACGAGAAGTAGAAAAAAAGTGAGAATAGAATTGATAGAACTCAAAGATTCTGACCCAATGTTTCAAGAAAATTTACAAGTTTATAATAATATCAAGCTATTAGATAACCGTTATATATTGCAATACCAAGACAGAAACTTTTATTACTATTTAAGACTGAGTCATTCAAGAATTTAGAATTTAGAATTTAGAATTTAGAATTACCTCTCCTTTAAAACGGATAGGATTGACTCAAAGGAAATTTTTTCTTTTTATCCCCTTAAAAGGAGAGGCTTTATATCACAATTTTTCGGTAATATCAATTATATAAAATAGCGAGGCTTGAATCCTAATTTTTCTTTCAGTATAAATTCACTCTTTTTATCTCTAGCTTCTTCCCTTTTTCTGAATTTTAACCAGGGTACATCTCATAGCAAGCAAAAATACTTTTTTCCTATATATTCCCTATTCCCTATTCCCTATTCTCTATTCTCTATTCTCTATTCTCTATTCTCTGTTGCCTTTCGGAGCTGTTGCCTAAAAGCGATAAATTTTTGGCTTTATTCAAAAAAGATATTTGCTATAGGATTAGGAATTTTGGTATGTTTAAGTTATTCAAATTTTGTCACATTTCACAAATTAAAAAATCTGCAACGACGACAGTCTGAACGTTTATATACTTATAGTTCCCAAATTTATATAAATTCCTCTGTTAATAAATTATGGCTCCTAGCATCCCAATAGAAACTAAACTAGGGCGTTGCTGAATGAAGCTATGAAACTTACAGCAGATTTGATAGATTTTCGTTAATAATTTTAGTAGACAATTTATATAGAAAATCTGTCTTTATATCTTTCAGTTTGACATATTTGCACGTAAGCATTCAGCAGTCAGCTTTTAGCTAGCTTCCTAGGTCGGAACTGCGGACTTCAGCTATTGACGATCAGAAGAGGTAAAAGCAATTGAAAAATGCAATTGATAAATTTGGATAGAATTAAAACTTACTGTTAAATTATGCTTCTTTAAGCTTATAAGAAATTATTCATTATTTGCTGATAGCTGACTGCTAAGAGCTGAATGCTTACATTTGCACAGCATTCCGTAGGAAAGTTTGGCTATTCTAAACCTGGCTTTTTCATATCGTTTTGTTTGGGTAGCATGACCAAGGAAATCTTGAGTTGTCTTAGATAATAACTTACTTAACTTTCGATAGTAAAGCTCCTCTATCTGCGGAGCATTTTGTAGGAAAAATGTTAATTATTATACCATTTTTTTAATAAGAATGGTACAAAAAAAAGCTGAAAATTATGCTTACAAAGAACTTCTCCAATATTATAAGTTACTACCTATTTTTGCAGTTTAATGGCTCTACCTTTCATCTTGCCTTTTAGTTGATTTAAAAAGTTTTTATATGTCTGATTTAAATCGTGAAATGACTGTTGTAATGGTATGTTATAAGCTTCTGAAAACTGCTCTATATATGAAGTATTTTAGCTTGAGTTATCAACAGTTTTTGTAGCTCATAATTGGTGTTTTTATAGCATTTTTATAAATTCAAATTACAGATAATGCTTCAATAATAAAATCATATTCAGTAATAGAATCAATGTCTTTTTACTAAATCCAGCTAATATATTTATCAAGATTTTTCGTGATCAATCAAAAGAATTAAAGACACAATTTTTCAATATTTTTTTAATTAGGGTTTGCTGAATAAATCTAAAAGCTTTTACAGATAGAGCTTTTAGCATTTTTAGGTCTGAAATACCTTGGTTTTCAGCTGTTCATGCTCATGCATGTTACCATTTTAGGCACATCGTTGGGCAAAAAAATTACTTTCCTGTTCCTCTACTCCCCTACTCCCCTACTCCCCTCCACGGTCGGGGTTAGTGGGTCCCCTCCACGGTCGGGGTTAGGGGTGGGTCCCCTCCACGGTCGGGGTTAGGGGTGGTTTGACTCCTGAGGACTCCGTAGTTATTTATTTATCACTGTTCAACCGGACATGATATAAGGCCGTTATCTAGCTGAAGAATGTGTATTTCATCAGGATAAATTTGAGAAAAAATCTCTAAAAATTTTTCAACGCAAGGGGTATCTAATATGAAATACTTTAATGTTTGCTACCAAAGATTGATAGGTAAATTAGGAGATGGGGAGATGGGGAGATTCGTATATTTGCACAATTTTTGTATTTCATATAAATGACTAAATTCATCAAAAAGAATCTCCTATTTTTGGTTTAACTAAACTATAAAGCCATAAATATTCAAATAAGCATTGATATAAACCAATGGGTTTAACTCCACAAGCAGTAATAACTTTACCTGTAATAGTTTTTAATCCAATTCTAGTTTCCCTACGGATCGATACGATACTTAAATAGGTCTTGCTGATTAAATTTAAAAGCATTGAAAGATAAAGGCTTTAGTCTTTTTACTGTCGAAAAAAGTGCCTGGTTTTCGGTGCCTCAGAGCTACAAAAAGTGAGTATTTTAGGCAGACAAGTACAGAAAAATCAAGGGAAAAAATATCCAACTACCTCCTCTATAATTCCCATTTATCCTGACTCTTCCCCTTACCAAAAGACTTTTTCAGCAAACCCTAAATATAACTTTCATAATTCTTATCTAAACTAATCATATGATAGGAAATGAATTACTATTTCGATTAATAAAAAGTAGACCTAGAAAAGCGATGCTTAAATCCTAATTTTTCGGTAAGTATAAATTCACTCTTTTTCTCTCTCACTTTTTCTATCTTCCTAAATTTTAACCAAAACTATATAACCAACCATCCCTACCGCAAATTCTAATAATTCCATCCCATACAACAGGGGTAGATTCAAAAGACACTTTACCCGTAAATTTGCCAGCTTCCTCTACTATTAAACGGAAAAATTCTCCTTGAGCATTAGGTAAAACATTTTGCTCACCAGGTTTCGCAAATTCCCAATTCAAATTAAATATATAAACCCCGTTATATCCAGCAGTTACCAGTTTATTTCCATCAGTAAAAATTGGCGTTGAAATTGAGGGACCAATTTTCTGCTTAAACACAATTAGAGGAGTATCATAACTAAACTTTTTCAAAGGTCCTTTAACTTTATTTCCTGTAGTTAAATCTTGGGAACCAATATATAGATATCCATCAATAGCATTAGTAGCAAATAAAGCCGGAAATTCACCATAATTATTATATTCATCATTCAAAGCTACCGACCCAATAATACCTCCTAACCAACTATTAAATTTAATATTACCTGTAGGCAAAAACCATTCTACACTTTCCTGATTTTTTTGATTAGGGTTTAATTTCACCACCCCACCATTTCCAGGAATAAATTGTTTTTCAATCGCACAAAATAATTTACCACTTTTAGAAATAGCAACAGTACCATCTAAATCTGAACCTGTATAAAAATCCCAAACTATCTTTTTACTCTCTATATCAATACCATAAATATGCCCGGAACCTGCTGCTAAAAAAATTCTATTACCCAATCTAGCAGGAGATGATTCAGAGACAATATTTCCCCCTTGTCTTTTAACATCGCTATCTACATAAAGTTTAATTTCTGATAATACTTCTGGCTGTAGAATAGCAGATTTGATTTTAGCTCTATTAACAGAACTATTTATAAAATAACCAATAGCATTTTCCCCAGCATTGAAAATTAAATTATTTTCCAATAACAAAGCAGAACTATCATTATCGCGACTATAACTACGAGTTTTTCTAATATCTAGTTGCCAAATTTCTTTCCCTGTCCTAAAAGAAATAGCACGAAAACTAGGAGCAATTCCTTTTTTTGGTCTCCCAGTTCTACTGCCTTGTAAAATCACAATACGATTCTCTTCATTGGCAGTTTCATCAATATAAACCGTACTCGAACCTTTAATCACATCATCAAATTTATATTGCCAAACTTCCTGATTATTAGCAGCATCTATTTTGCGTAAAATATAGTCATAACCTCCAATAACTAAATAAGTTTTTCCACGGTCTTTAGTAACAGTTGGTTGTCCAGTCCATCCAGCTCCACTCCAAACTTTTCTAGTTTTACCTACATAAGTTACACCTGTTCCTAATTTAAACTTATCTAGAACTTGAAAATTATCTGGTGTACCACGACCATAGAATCTTCTTTGGTCATTTCCCAAATATGTAGGAATTAATAAATCAATCTCTGGGTCGAGATAAGCAAAAAATTCTTTGACTTTATTCTCTAATAAATTTTCTGACAAGTTCAGATTTAGATATTTTGATAAAATTGGAGCTATTCCTGCTCCTAAAGAAAATTGGATAGCAATTTTATGGAAGTTTCTTCTTGAGTAATTCATAAATTATTGAGGAAGGAAAAAATTGGAAGTCATTTCAGTTATCAGTTAACAGTACCTCTGCAATAAGGAGGCAAGAAAATACGAAATTATCTTTGTTTAGGTGCATCTCAATTCTGAATAAAGCCAAAAATTTATCGCTTTTAGGCAACAGGCAACAGCTCCGAAAGACAACAGAGAATATATAGGAAAAAGTATTTTTGTAAATATGAGATGCACCCTCTTTTTTTATCTCCTTAAAAGGGTAGACTTCCAGAAGGATAAGTAGGTAGTGACGTTGCATACAACGTCCTTACAGGGAGAAGTTAACATCATAATAATCAATGCTAACTAGCTAATAATAATTACAAAAATGATTTTTCTTGCATCATTTACTTAATAATTGAAGTGTTTCACAAGTATCGCATTGCTTTTGGTCATTGGCATTACCGAATTATTAATTATTAATCATTAAATAATTCTGGTTTAAAGCCGACCCTTTTAAGAGGAAAATAAAGAAATAATATCTCCTTATTTTCAATTCCGTAGCGGTTTTAACCAGAGGTAATTATCAATTATCCATTATCAATTATCAATTAATGAAATATTGATGATTTTTGAGAGTAAATAGAAAGATAAATTACGATTACTAATATATAGTTAAGATTTGATTTATCTTATCAGGACTTAGACAAAACAGCAGCAAAAAATACCCTTAAATATAGATAGAAAGAGGCTGTTACGTCAAAAGGGTATAGTTCCTGGATTACAACGGATAACTGATAACTCAAATTACCGAATAATTAATAATTAATAATTAAATAATTCGCGCCTTGAAGCCTCCCCTTTAAGGGAAAAAAGCGGTCGAGGGATGGCGAGGTCTCCTCGCCATATCCAATCGACCAAGAGAAAAGTGCTAGGATATTTCCTTTTATTCAATTCCGTAGCGGTTAAAACCCGAGGTAATTATCAATTATCTATTATCAATTATCAATTAATGAAATATTGATAATTTTTGAGAGTAAATAGAAAGATAAATTACGATTACTAAAATATAGATAGAAAGAGGCTGTTACGTCAAAAGGGTATAGTTCCTGGATTACAACGGATAACTGATAACTCAAATTACCGAATAATTAATAATTAATAATTAAATAATTCGCGCCTTGAAGCCTCCCTTTTAAGGGAAAAAAGCGGTCGAGGGATGGCGAGGTCTCCTCGCCATATCCAATCGACCAAGAGAAAAGTGCTAGGATATTTCCTTTTATTTAATTCCGTACGGAATTGAACATAAGGAAATATTATTTCTTTATTTTCCCCTTGAAAGGGGAGGCTTTTAACCCTAATTATTTAATTAATAATGATTAATGATTAATTATTCGGTAATTAATATTGTTTTTCAAACAAAAAATCAACAATTTATTTGATTATAATAATCCTCTTCCTTTTAGGTATAAGTGACAATTGAACATTCATAATTAATTATTGAATAAAATAAAAAATGTGAATCAATTCTTTTTCATCCACCTTTTCAAGCGACAATAAAAAAGAATGAAATATCAATTAATTCAAAGAATTTTGTTTAGTAAATAAAGAATGAATATTGAAATTTAATCATAATACTTTATCCAAATCAAGCCCCAAAAATCATAAATACGTTATAATCTGCGGAAATGTTAATCATCTACTTTTCAAAGTACCAGAATAATTGACAGTATTAACAATAACTAGGGAGTAAGAAAAAATGACCAATCGTTTAGCTAAATCTCAAAGTCTTTATCTCCGCAAACACGCAGAAAATCCTGTAGATTGGTGGCCGTGGAGTGAAGAAGCTTTAGAAACTGCACGGCGAGAAGATAAACCAATTTTTCTATCAATTGGTTATTCAAGTTGTCATTGGTGTACCGTTATGGAAGGAGAAGCTTTTTCTGATGAAAAAATCGCCCAATATTTGAATGAAAAATTTTTACCAATAAAAGTAGATCGAGAAGAACGACCTGATGTAGATAGTATCTATATGCAAGCATTACAAATGTTAACAGGACAGGGTGGTTGGCCGTTAAATATATTCTTAACTCCTGATGATTTAACACCTTTTGTTGGTGGAACTTATTTCCCTGTTGAACCTCGTTATGGACGACCAGGATTTTTAGAAGTTTTGCAAAAAATTAGGGGATTTTATGACATTGAAAAAATAAACTTAACGACTTAAAATCCGAAATGTTAGAGGGATTAAGAAAATCAGTTTTATTACCAGAAGCAGAAGATTTAAGCCAAGAAATACTGCAAAAAGGTTTAGAAGTTAGTACCGCAATTATCAGCGATCGCTACTCTCAACAAAGCTTTCCCATGATACCTTATGGACAAGCAGCATTACAAGGAACAAAGTTTAATTTTGAATCTCAATATGATGGTAATCAAATTTGTTTACAACGAGGATTACATCTGTCATTAGGAGGAATTTATGACCATGTTGCCGGAGGTTTTCATCGTTATACAGTAGATGCAACTTGGACAGTTCCCCACTTTGAAAAAATGCTCTACGATAACGGTCAAATTGTTGAATATTTAGCTAATTTATGGAGTGCAGGACATCAAGAACCAGCTTTTAAACGAGGAATTATTGGCACAATAAATTGGCTAAAACGAGAAATGACTGCACCAGACGGATTTTTTTATGCTGCTCAAGATGCTGATAGTTTTACCACTCCAGATGAAGCTGAACCGGAAGAAGGTGCATTCTATATTTGGAATTATCAAGAATTAGAAAAATTATTAACCTCAGAAGAATTATCTGAACTATCAGAACAATTTTTCATAACATCTACAGGAAATTTCGAGGGAAAAATTGTCTTACAAAGAAAGCAAGTAGGAGAGTTAAGTGAAACTCTAGAAAATTCCCTATCTAAACTGTTTGAATTACGGTATGGAGCCAAACCTTTTTCTGTAGAAACTTTCCAACCAGCAACCAATAATCAAGAAGCAAAAAATAATAATTGGCCTGGTAGAATTCCGGCAGTAACAGACACTAAAATGATTGTTGCTTGGAATAGTTTAATGATTTCTGGGTTAGCACGATCAGCCACAGTATTTAACAATTCAGAATATCTAGAATTAGCCGTTAATGCTGCTAATTTCATCATCAAAAATCAGTGGGTTGACCAACGTTTTCATCGATTAAATTATGAAGGTAAAGTGGCAGTAATGGCACAGTCAGAAGACTATGCTTTATTTATAAAAGCTTTGCTAGACTTACAACAGGCTTCTATTACTTCATCAAATACTAATTATTGGCTAGAAACAGCAGTAAAATTACAAGATGAATTTGATAAATTTTTATGGAGTTTAGAAGCATCAGGTTATTACAATTCACCGAGCGACGTTAGTGGAGAATTAATATTACGAGAACGTAATTACATTGATAATGCAACTCCCGCAGCAAATGGCATAGCAGTTGCTAATTTAGTACGTCTATCTTTGCTAACCGAAGAATTATATTATCTCGACCGAGCTGAGTCAGCTTTAACAGCTTTTAGCAGCATAATGAAACAATCTCCTCAAGCTTGCCCAAGTTTATTTATTGCCCTTGACTGGTATAGAAATCAAACCTTAGTTAGAACCTCTGAAGCAGAAATATCTAGTTTAATTACTCAGTATTTTCCTACTACTATTTATAAAGTTGAAACAGATTTACCCAAAAATTCTGTAGGGTTAGTTTGCCAAGGCTTGATTTGTAAAAAACCTTCTTTGAATAAACAAGAATTATTAGAACATTTAGAGCAAAGTCAAAATCGTTGGACTAAATAATTACGAGTCAGCCCTCAGGAGTCAGAAGTTGGGAGTCAGTAGGAAGAAAGTAGGAATTATCAGGGGATATTCCAGCATTTTATGGCTGCATTGAATGGAAAGCGCAATCAAAAAACTTTCTCCCTTCTAACCTTTTCTTTCCTTCTGTCTTCTGCCTTACTTTTTCCAAAGTGGAAGACTGTGCTTTATTTATAAAAGCTTTGCTAGACTTACAACAGGCTTCTATTACTTCATCAAATACTAATTATTGGCTAGAAACAGCCGTAAAATTACAAGATGAATTTGATAAATTTTTATGGAGTTTAGAAGCAGCAGGTTATTACAATTCACCGAGCGACGTTAGTGGAGAATTAATATTACGAGAACGGAACTATATAGACAATGCAATTCCCGCAGCAAATGGCATAGCAGTTGCTAATTTAGTACGTCTATCTTTGCTAACCGAAGAATTATATTATCTCGACCGAGCTGAGTCAGCTTTAACAGCTTTTAGCAGCATAATGAAACAATCTCCTCAAGCTTGCCCAAGTTTATTTATTGCCCTTGACTGGTATAGAAATCAAACCTTAGTTAGAACCTCTGAAGCAGAAATATCTAGTTTAATTACTCAGTATTTTCCTACTACTATTTATAAAGTTGAAACAGATTTACCCAAAAATTCTGTAGGGTTAGTTTGCCAAGGCTTGATTTGTAAAAACCTTCTTTGAATAAACAAGAATTATTAGAACATTTAGAGCAAAGTCAAAATCGTTGGACTAAATAATTTAGGAGTTAGGAGTCAGGAGTCAGTAGGAAGAAAGTGGGAATTATCTGGGGATATTCCAGAATTTTATGCCTGCATTGAATGGAAAGCGCAATCAAAAAACTTTCTCTCTTCTAACCTTTTCTTTCCTTCTGCCTTTCCTACGGAATGCTGTGCAAACAGCATAGCTGCCTCCTGCCTTCTGCCTTACTTTTTCCAAAGTGTTAGAATACAAGGCTGATTGGTATGGACGGAAGTTAGTCAAAATTGACCGATACTTCCCTAGTTCCAAGCGCTGTTCTAATTGTGGTCATGTAGTAGAAAAATTGCCTCTCAATATTAGAGAGTGGGATTGTCCTGAATGTGCTACTCACCATGACCGGGATATCAACGCAAGTATAAATATTTTGCGGATGGGAACCCGCGTCGGCGTCAGACGCAAGGGAACGCCCACCAAGAAGGCTGCGGGACTCGCAGTGTCAGTCTGTGGAGCGACCGTAAGACCTTCTGAGAGTAAATCTCGCATATACGGGTGCATTGAAGCAGAAAGCCCCTAACAGTGATGCTAGGGAATCCCGCGCTGTCACGCAAGTGCAGCGTCGGGAGGATGTCAATAGAACATCTAGAACAAAGTCAAAATCGTTGGACTAAATAATTAGGAGTCAGTCCTCAGGAGTTAGCTAGATCGCCCTTGAGCCTCACGCCATAATCTGTGATTTGGCGACCAGATGAATCGGCGGCCAATTGAATGGGTTCGATGCCGATTCAATTTGCATGATATCTCAGCAAAAACCTTCGCCCTAGTTGAAAAACTTGTATTATGATATTGCAATAACCCCAGAAAATTTCCACCATGCGCACTGCCTACCAATATAAATTAAGGCCCAACAAAGAACAAATAGCCACAATAGAATTGTGGTTGGAATCGTTGCGTCGGCAGTACAACTATCGGTTGGGTGAAAGGTTTTCATGGTGGTCAGAAAACCGTTGTCCAGTTAACGCTTGCCCTTTAGTGATGCCAATTCCTCAACTAAGAGATAATCCAAATTATTACTCTCAAAAACGAGATTTGGTCAATACCAAAGACAAGTTTCCTGAGTACAAACTAATTCACTCTCAGGTATGTCAAGATTGCATAAAACGGGTTAAACTTGCCTTTGATAGATGGTTGACAGCAGACAAAAATGGGCAGAAATTAGGAAAACCAAGGTTTAAAGGAAAAGGACGTTATCGTAGTTTTACTTATCCTCAAATCAAACAAAACTGTATTGAAGGAAATCAAATTAATTTGCCAAAAATAGGCAACATTAAGTTGATTAAACATCGACAGTTACCTGATGGTTTTCAAATTAAAACAGTAACAATTAGTCGTAAAGCAGATGGTTATTATGTAACTTTATCCCTAGAAGACAGATCGGTTCCAGCTTTAACAACTAAAGTGGAACCTACATTAAAAAATACTCTGGGAATTGATATGGGGTTGAAGGAATTCTTAGTAACAAGTGAAGGAGAATCAGTCCCGATTCCTCAATACTACCGAAAATCTCAGCAGCGATTAAAGACTCTACAGAAACGTTTATCTCGTAAAAAGAAAGGTAGCAAAAGATGGTTAAAAGCTCTTCTATCTGTAGCGAAACAACACAAAAAGGTAGCCGATAAACGTAAAGACTTTCATTTCAAAAAAGCTAATGAATTATTATCAAAAGCCGAAGTTATCGCCTATGTAGACGCGGAGCGGCGTGCCGGAGGCAAATTTAAACATTAAAGGGCTAGCAAAGACTCGTTTGAGTAAATCAATTAATGATGCTGGCTGGGGACAATTTCTAACTATTTTAACTGTCAAAGCCGAAAATGCTGGAGGTGAAAACTATAGCAGTGAATCCTCAAAATACCAGCCAAGATTGCTCGAATTGCGGTGGAAAAGTCCCGAAAGAATTAAACATACGAACTCATTCTTGCCCACACTGCGGTATTGTCATAGACCGCGACTTAAATGCAGCAATAAATATAAAAAATAGGGCGGTAGGGCATTCCGTCCTTAAAGCTCGTGGAGCCCGACGGGATACCGGGGCTACGAAACGAGAAGCCCACACTATAGCGTCAGCTTAGTGTGGGAGTATGTCACGAAGGACGGAGAATTATAGAGTAGGTGGTAGGAAGAATTGTCAGAGTGATTTTTTGGCTCTTGTCTGCCTCAAATTAGGAGTCAGTAGCCAGAAGTCAGAATTGCTGAATTTAGGAGTCACTTTTGTAGAGCAGGGCTAATTCATTGTCGCCAGAAAATATTTAAAACTCTATCTTTTTGGTTAACTAACTCTAGCAAGATGTACGAAATTTCAAAATTTCAAAGGATACAATTTTTCTCCCTTGACGATAAATTGACCCCACTCCCCTACTCCCTCACTCCCCTAACTCCCCTACTCCTTAAAAAAACTTTTTCAACAAGCCCTATTTATCAATTGCATCTCAGATATCCAAGTGCCATGAAAACCATAAGGAACTCTCTGAGGTAACATAACTCGTGCCACAGGATCTTCTCTCATATTCTGAGCATCTATTACCAATAACTCAGAACGTTTATCTTTCTCATCATACACAAACGTTAGTAACCAACCATCATCCTCATCAATAGCACCTATTCTCGGCGCAAATGTTACAGCACCCCCGTAACGTTGTTCCTGAAAATCATGGGTTATTGACCTACCAGTATAAAAATCATACTTAATAATCCCATCAAACAAGGGTTGCAGTGAAGCCATCCTAGAAGTGTAACCATAACGCATCTCTCGTCCGACAAAACGATGATTAATAGAAGGAAACTCCGATGGTCTTTTATCTAACATTCCCTCTCTCACAGCACCAGTCTTGAGATTAAATGCCCAACCATACATTCGAGGAATATTCTCATCAGGGTCTCTACCTCTAAAGTTACTAGCATAGGAATGAGTTGAACTCATCCGACAACCATACAGTATTACCTCATCCCCATCTTCATAAGCATTCAAAACATGATTGATATAGCAAGGAAGAGCTTCAAACCATTGAATATCTTCATTATTTCCATACCGAGGCAAAATACCAAACCGACTTGGCACTCCCTTCTCAAAAATCCAACCAGGTAAACCTTGCTCTACTCGTTCTGGACGGAATCTCAATGGTAAATCTATCAAAATAGTATAATTTTTTGTAATGGCAAAGTCATGTGGCCC
This sequence comes from Okeania sp. KiyG1, assembly GCF_014132355.1. Taxonomy (GTDB): domain Bacteria; phylum Cyanobacteriota; class Cyanobacteriia; order Cyanobacteriales; family Microcoleaceae; genus Okeania. Next base: position 56,225 of record NZ_BLZO01000113.1, on the reverse strand, counting down.
GCTGGCCACGGGTATATTAATAGGTACTATTTGTAGCAACTCACCATTACTAGAAATCACCCCATACTTTAAATAAGGAGGCGCATCAAGAGCGTAACCAAAAAATATTAATTCTCCAGTCATAGGATCGACTTTCGGATGAGAAGTGAAAGTAGAATCCAAGTAACCATCGCACAAATATGGACCAATTGTTTCTAAACTAGGAACTTCAACTGCGTAAGGCAACCCTGCTTCCCAAAAAGCTAATAATTTGCCATTGTGATAACTTACACTACTGTTAGATACATTTTTATACGGCCCGTAAGGATTACAAACTTGAGGCGGTTCTAATCTTCCACTCCAGACCGCATGACCCAAATCTCGTTCAACTTCAAAACCTCCTGTCCGCACATAACGATTTCTATATTCTGCCTTACCACCACTAATTCTCACTCCATGCAGCATTCCATCACCATCCATCCAGTCATATTTACCTAGAGGGGTAAATTGAGGGTTAGGGCCATTACGAACATACATTCCTGACAAATCTCTAGGAAGTTCGCCTTTGATTTCTAAGTTATCAGAGGTAATTTCTTCACTCACTGGGGCGAAGTTGCCCATCAGATAAGAATTAAACCTTGTAGTTGTGGTCATAATCTATTGCTCCTGTGGAAAAAATAAACTTGAAGGAATAAGGAAAAAGGAAGAAGGTTGAGTAACATACTCCCACACTAAGCTGGTGCTATGGTGTGGGCTTCTCATTTCATAGCCTTGCCATTGCATCGGGCAAGCGCTTGCTTTAAGGATGTCTGGGCTGTCGCCCTATTTTTTATATTGACCCCCAAATCGCATCGTTAATTGATTTACTCAAACTGGTCTTTGCTAGCCCTTTATTGAATGGGCATCGAACCAATTCAATTTGCTGCCGATTCATCTGATCGCCAAATCAAAGATTATGGCGTGAGGCTTTGAGGCGATTCAGCTAAATATTTCCAACTTCTGTCGTGACATACTCCCACACTAAGCTGGCGCTATACTGTGGGCTTCTCGTTTCGTAGCCCCGGTATTCCGTCGGGCTCCACGAGCTTTAAGAACGGAATGCCCTGCCGCCCTATTTTTTATATTTATCGCTGCATTCAAGTCGCGGTCTATCACAATACCGCAATGCGGACAAGAATGAGTTCGTATGTTTAATTTTTTGGGAACTTTTTCCCCACAGTTTGAGCAATTTTGGCTGGTATTTTTGGGGTTCACTGCTATAGTTTTCTGTCCAGCATTTCCGGCTTTGACAGTTAAAATAGACAGAAATTGTCCCCATCCTGCATCGTTAATTGATTTACTCAAATGAGTCTTTGCTAGCCCTTTTATATTTAAGTTTGCCTCCGGCACGCCGCGCTCCGCGTCTACATGGGCAATAACTTCGGCTTTTGATAACAATTCATTGGCTGTTTTGAAATGAAAATCTTTACGTTTATCGGCTACTTTTTTATGTTGTTTCGCTACAGCTAAAAGAGCTTTGAGCCACCTTTTACTTCCTTTCTTTTTACGAGATAAACGTTTCTGTAGAATCTTTAATCGCTGCTGAGATTTTCGATAGTATTGAGGGATGGGAATAGATTCTCCTTCACTTGTTACTAAGAATTCCTTCAACCCCATGTCAATTCCCAGAGTATTTTTTAATGTAGGTTCCACTTTAGTTGTTAAAGCTGGAACCGATCTGTCTTCTAGGGATAAAGTCACATAATAACCATCTGCTTTACGACTAATCGTAATAGTTTTTACTTGAAAATCATCCGGTAATGGTCGATGTTTAATTAACTTGATATTGCCTATTTTTGGCAAGTTGATCTTGTTTCCTTCCATGCAGTTTTGCTTGATTTGAGGATAAGTAAAACTGCGATAACGTCCAATTCCTTTAAATCTTGGTTTCCCTAATTTATGTCCATTTTTGTCTGCCTTAAACCACCTATCAAAGGCAAGTTTTACCCGTTTTATGCAATCTTGTAATACTTGAGAATGAATTAGCTTGTAGTCAGGAAACTTGTCTTTGGTATTGACCAAATCTCGTTTTTGAGAGTAATAATCTGGATTATCTCTTAGTTGAGGAATGGGCATCACCAAGGGGCAGGCGTTAACTGGACAACTGTTTTCTGACCACCACGAGAACCGCTCGCCTAACCTATAGTTGTACTGCCGACGCAACAATTCTAACCACATTTCTATTGTGGCTAACTGTTCTTTATTTGGCCTTAATTTATATTGGTAGGCAGTCCGCATGGTGGAAAATTTCCGGGGTTATTGCAAGATAATAATACAAGTTTTTCAACTAGGGCGAAAGCTTCTGCTGGGATGGCATGCAAATTGAATTGGCATCGAACCTATTCAATTGGCCACGAATTCATCTCACACCAAATTTAAAATTATGGTGTGAGGCTTATCGACGGTTTAGCTAAATTCCTTCCTTATGATTTTTTTAACCTTCTATTAACAGCTTATGATCACTTTTCAATTCTGTATAGTGTTATGACAGAAAATTTTTAATGAAAATCATGTATCTTAATTTTTCCAGAAAATCTACTACATACTGTGGCTTTGCTTTTTTATACCAATTTCCTAAACTTCGACTACAGATAATGCCTCAATAATGACATCATATCCTGCATATAGAAGCGATGTCTTTTTGACCGAATCCAGCTAATAGATATCTCAAGATTATTCGTCAGAAATCAAAGTAATCAAAGATACAATTTTTCAATATTTTTTGATTTATAAAAACATCTATCTATTTATAGGTAATGTTCTGAGTTATTTTAGAGTATTAAATTCAAGGTTATTAAATATAGGAATTAATCAGCTATTAAACTAACCTAATCCTCTTATTTTCAAGGAGAGATAATTCTAAATTCGCGCATTCTAAATTCTAAATTCTTGAAGGAGATATCTATTCTGTTTTTGACCATTTTCTTTCTGCAGTCCAATGCCTATCTGATGATTGATATATTTTTACTTCTTTAATACCAGCATCTTTAACTATTTTCTCTACTTCAACAATAGTCAGAGCAGCTTGCAAAGAATCTCTAAATAATTTCTGTTGATGTTGATTACAATCTCTAGCGTATTTGTCTACAAGTTCCTCTTTTAATTCTGGAGTTTCTGGACGAAGTAAGTCTCGTATAAATATTCCACCTTGAGGCTGCAAAACTCTTTTAACTTCTTGAAATAATAGTAATGGCTCTGATAAATGGTGAACAATACTGTTAGAAATTACCATCTCAAAACTATGTTCTGAATAGGGTAATTTTTTGGCATCTACTAACTCTAATTTGACCTGGGATTGTAATTGTGCTTTTTCAATATTTCTCTCTCCAATAGTCAGCATATTTTTTGATAAATCAATACCAATTATTTGCCATTCTGGTTGTTGCTGACATATTAATATCGGTATTCTGGCAGTACCAGTACCAACATCAAGAACCAATCCTTTTTTTGGGCCGATTTCTATAGAACTTTCTGCAAAGGCTTGATTGACTTCCAAAAAGTCCATTGAGTCATATTCTTCTGCTTCTTCCCATGTGTCCATGACTTCTGGTTCTAATATTCTTTCCATAATTTTTCTGTTTCATTGAAATTTCTACCAATAACCAAAACGAAAATACACAAATCTAGTTTTTTGTCAAATTTTCGGCTTTTATTGTTAAGCTGTCTCTAGAAAAATTGTTTTTTCCTCCAACAAATGAAAATTAAAATTACTTAACATAATACGATTTCAATATAGTTTCCAGAGTTTTTACAAATTAATTACACCAATCCTGTGACTTTAAAAATCATATCATGGACTGCAAATTAAGTAAATTCGTCAAATAATTGAGAATAATGTCAATAAATGCCAAATTTTACATTTATTCATAATTTACTTAACATGACAATTTTAAAATTATCTCTTCATAAATATTTGTTTTAATAATATAAACAACAGTAAGTCGGCAAAATTAAACGTAAACCAGAAAACATATAGCACTTTACGCTGGTCGTCAAAATAAGTACAAAAGACAGAGGTTAAACAAAAAAATTAATAGCTTGTTGATTAGGATAAAAAACCTCATAGATGAAGTCCATAAAAAAGTAGCAAAATGGTTAACAACTGAGTATCGTGTCATCTTTCTCCCTACTTTTGAGTCATCCCAAATGGTTGCCTAGTCAGGGAAAAAGAAACGCAAACTTAACTCGTGCGTCAGTTCGCCAAATGTTAAATTGGGCACATTACCGTTTCAAACAAACTCTTAAGTTTCAGGCTTTAAAACGAGGGGCAACCGTAATAGATGTAACTGAGGAATATACTTCCAAAACTTGTACTCATTGCGGTAATGTTCATCAAAACTTAGGAGGGTCAAAGCATTTTAAATGTCCGCATTGCGGTCATTCAATGCCGAGAGATTGGAATGGCGCTTTGGGCATTTTTCTCAAAGCATTGCGTAAGCGTTGCGGCGCGTTAGCGCGATACCGCCAATGTCGATGGTTCTGCCGTCACGTTGCTATGAACAGTTTTCCCGACTTTTGCCGGGAATTGCCGGGCTTGATGTATCTGCTATAGATTAAGATGTAAGTAGCTTTGCGTAAATTTGGTATAACTTCATGAGCAAGTATAGCAAAAGTTCTACATAGATATAATCATATAGAACCCCTGATCGTATCTTTTAGCTCTCTCCAGAAAAGAGGGAGTAGGGAGTAGGGAGTAGAGGGAAATAATTGATGACACGCTCTAGGATAATTGATTTTATTTTTAATGATTGGAGATGTCTTTTGAGGATAAAGGGCGTTGCTGAATTAGGGTATGATTTGGGAAAAGAGCGATCGCCAAAAAAGTCAACTTATTAGAATTCAAAATTATGCAATGTCCTGAATGTAAATCAGATCATATCAATAAAAATGGTCATAAAAAAGGAAAGCAAAACTATATTTGTGTCCATTGTGGCCGACAATTCATAGAATGTTATGAACCTGGTAGAGGTTACTCTCAAGCTCTTAAACAAGAATGTCTAAAAATGTATGTCAATGGTATGGGATGAGCGAGGTATTGAAAGAGTTAAGAAAGTGCATCATACCACAATTATTAATTGGGTCAAACAAGTAGGGAAACTCTTACCTGATTGTTATGATCCACTGGAAACTCCTGAAGTAGGAGAATTAGATGAATTAGAAACTATGGTATGCTCAAAAAAAACAAAATTTGGCACAGGAGCTGCAGTAGACCACTTTAAACAGGGTATTTTGGGATGGGTTTTAGGAGACCATAGTGCCAAAACTTTTGCTCCCAGGGTGGGAAGTTATTAGTAAATGGAAATGTTATTTTTATGTGACAGATGGATGGAAAGTTTACCCAAATTTTAAACAGTGATGGAGATCAAATTATTAGTAAAACATACATGGTTCGATTTTGTTGGTGAAAATACGCTTATTAAGACATGATTTAGCAAGGTTACATCGTCAAACTCTTTGCTATTCTAAGTCTGAAGAAATGCTCAAATATTCTATTCAATTATTAATTCACGCTTCTAAAATTTAGAGATGTGCCAACTCCTTATTCAAATAATATAAATTATTTTATAGTGAGCGCGATCGCTCTTTTTCCAAATCATACCTTAATTCAGCAACGCCCAAATTTTGTAGTAAGACGATTAAATAAAGCTTTTATCCTAAACTAAAAGTAATAGCTAATAGCTGACTGCTGAATGCTTATGCAAAGAGAGAAATTTTAACCAAGCTTTAGTACGATTGAACAAGCAAACAATGTCTACAAAAAATCAGGAACTTTTAACTGGAAGAAAGTACAGTACAAAAACGTTACTATCTACCACGAAATCTTAATATTATGACAAAACAAAGAATAGAAAACTTAGTAATTATAGGTTCAGGACCAGCAGGCTATACTGCGGCGATCTATGCAGGACGTGCTAACCTCAAACCAGTAGTCTTTGAAGGTTATCAAATAGGAGGTATACCAGGGGGTCAATTAATGACAACGACTGAAGTAGAGAACTTTCCTGGTTTTCCCGAAGGTATTACTGGACCGCAATTAATGGAACGAATGAAAAATCAAGCAGTTCGCTGGGGGACAGAACTATACACAGAAGATGTTACTTTTGTAGACCTAACTCAGTACCCATTTACTATTAAGTCAGAGGAACGAGAAATTAAAACTTATAGCATCATCATTGCTACTGGGGCGACTGCCAAGAAACTCAAACTACCTAGTGAAGAAAAATTTTGGAATAGTGGTATTTCTGCTTGTGCTGTCTGCGATGGAGCCAACCCAGCTTTTAAGGGAGTGGAATTAGCAGTTATTGGTGGTGGGGATACTGCAGCGGAGGAGTCTCTTTATTTAACTAAGTATGGTTCTCATATTCATTTATTGGTACGTCGAGACCGGATGCGGGCGAGTAAGACTATGCAGCAGAGAGTGTTAGAAAATCCGAAAATTACTGTTCATTGGCAAACTGAAGTTATAGATGTATATGGTAATGGTGTGTTGGAAGGTGTGAAACTGAGAAATAATCAGACTGGTACACAGCAGGACTTACCAGTGGAAGGTTTGTTTTATGCTATTGGTCATACCCCAAATACTCAAATTTTTCAAGGACAGTTGGAGTTGGATGAGAAGGGTTATGTGCTTACTCGAGATATGGTGAAAACTAGCGTTGAAGGTGTCTATGCTGTAGGTGATGTCCAAGATAGTGAGTTTCGTCAGGCAATAACTGCTGCTGGTAGTGGTTGTATGGGGGCAATGTTGGTAGAGAAATGGTTGTCGGAAAAAGGTTTGGTACAGGAGTTTGCTCAGGAAAAAGCAACTAAGAAGTCGGATGAGGAGATAGTTGTTGATACTGTTGAGAGTTTTGACCAGAATTCTACTCACCATCTTGGCGGTTATGCTTTGCGGAAACTCTACCACCAGAGCGATCGCCTAATTATAGTTAAGTATTCTGCTCCTACCTGTGCTCCATGTCATACTTTGAAGCCTATTTTGGAGAAGGTTCTACAAGAGTTTGAGGGAAAAATTCATTATGTAGAGATTGATATTGAGCAAGATCCCGAAATTGCTCAGAATGCAGGGGTAATGTCTACACCAACGATTCAGTTTTTTAAGAATAAGGGTTTGGTCGAACAGTTGAAAGGAGTGAAGCGTAAGAGTGAATATCGGCAAGTTATTCAAAATAATATATAGCGTTTTTACCTGGGATGTGGAGACCAAGTGGCATGAAAAATGTATGGAGGGAATAGTCATTTCAGTTAGCCTCCTTATTCCCCTGATTTAAATAAAAAGGACTATATAGCAATATGATTTGAGTTGTGAGATATTGAAAACTTTTAGGGAATAGGGAACAGGGAACAGAGAAGAATAAAAAAACGCATCATATGAATATAATAATTGCTATATTCTATACTTTTAAGGAACACCTCAATTCTCACAACTGATTCCTGATTGCTATATATTAATACTAACTATCTCTAAATATTAATACTAACTATCTCTAATAGACATCTCCAGAAAAGAGGGAATAGGTATGGAGGGAATAGGTATGGAGGGAATAGGGAATAGGTATGGAGGGGGAAATAATTGATAATTTCTGTAGTATAATTGATTTTATTTTTGATTTTTGGAGATGTCTAATATCTATGAGACTGTAGAAATTAACCATCTTGGTAGAATAGCGATCGCTCCTTAAAAGATAGTTATAGTATTTGTTTGACTATTTTCGGAGAAGTCTAATATCATGTTCGGTTGAATACTTATAATATCTGCGGACCGAAGGCAGAAGGCAGAGGGCAGAAGGCAGAAGGTTTTTTATAACTGATTATCCGAACATGATATAATAACTATCTCCAAAAATCAAAAATTACAGCAGTTTCGGAGTTAGTGAGGTACAAAATTTTAGGACTTTAGGCAACAGCTCCGGAAAGCAACAGGCAACAGAGAATTAATAAACTGTACCTCACCCTTCCTAAAAAGTGCTGTAAATCAATTATTATCCATTATTCCTCCTTCCTGTTCCCTATAACCTTTATCTGTCAATGCTTTGATAGTTAATCAGCAAGCCCTAATTATTAATTATTAATTATTAATTATTAATTATAAGAACTAGCTTCTGCTTGATAATCTTCTGCTGATAATACTCGCCAATTAGCATTACCTGTTAATTCTAAAACTTGTTGATGATATTTCAACAAACTTAAACGATGTCCTACACTTACAAATGTTGTTTGAGTTGCTTGTAATTTTTGATAAAGTTCCGCTTCATTTTGTAGGTCTAAAGCGCTGGTAGCTTCATCTAAAATTGCATAATTAGGCTTAATTAATAATAGTCTTGCAAAAGCTAAACGTTGTTGTTCCCCCAAAGATAAAACATTTTCCCATGGTAACTCCACATCAAAACCATCTAATCTATCTGGTAAATCTTCTAAGTTAACCAGTTTCAAAATTTTTCTTAATTCATACTCATCAAAATCTTGGTTAACTTGAGGGTATAACAACTGTTCTCGTAAACTTCCTAAAATCATATAAGGGCGCTGAGGTAGAAATAACATTTTCTCCAAATTAGGGCGTACTAAACGACCCGTACCCGATGTCCATAGACCTGCTATTGCTCTTAATAAAGAACTTTTTCCTGCTCCACTTTTTCCAACAATTAATAATCCTTGACCTGAATTTACTACTACTGATAAATTTTCTACCAAAGTCTTTTGACTTTCATTAATTTCTTCGTGGTTTAGAGGAGTATTTAAAGTAATCTTTTCTAAGGCTAATCTAGAACTTTCTGTGATGTCAATTTCCCTATTTCCTTCTTCTGATACTTTTGTGGTCTCTTCTAATGTTTCTCTAAATTTATCCAAACGGTTAATACCAGCCGCAAAATTAGTTAAGTTGTCAATTTGACTAACTACTAAAGAAAAAGCTCCTAAAACTTGACTAAAAGCAAAACCTGCCTGACTAATATCTCCAAATTTAATCTCACCTGCAAAGTAAATAGGAGCCATAATTAAAGAAGGCAAAATAATTACTGCATATCGATAACCTGTGGTAAAGTAATCTACATTTCTTTGCCAGCCAATCAGTAAATTAAAGTTATTAAAAACCTGAGTAAATCTTTGCCTAATTTGAGATAATTCTTGCTCTTCTCCTCGGTAAAAAGCAATTGATTCAGCATGGTCGCGGATATGAACTAATCCATAACGAAAATCTGCTTCTCGTTTGAGTTGGTAGAAATTTAAAGGAATTAATTTTCTGCCAAAAATTACTGCTACTAATGTTCCCGCTACAGCATAAATAATGAGAAATATTGAGAGTGGTATTGATATTGACCATAAAATTCCTGTGAAGGAAATAACGTCAATTATTGAATTGAGAATTGTGAGAAGAAAAAATAAACTTTGGTTAGTGAAAGATTTAATATCCTCTGCAATTCTTTGGTCTGGATTATCGATTGCACCTTTTGAGTCTATTTCATAATATGACCTATTTTTTAAGTAGTTATCTAGAAACTTATTTGTCATCCACTCTCGCCAGTACAGTCCTAATTTTTGCCTTGTATATGCGTAAATAACAACTATAGGAGTACCAATAATAAAAACCCCGGCATAAACAAATAAAAACCGCCAAAATGTAGGCTGGTCTTTTTCAGATAATGCAGTTGTAAAAAAGTTGCCTACATAGCTAATAATTACATTTAAACCACTAACTGATAGAGATAATAATAATAACAAACTTAATAATGCCCAAGGTTGCCAACGTGGGATAAGTTGTCTTTTATAGTACCAAAAACCAATGGCAGGAACTACAATCATTAAAGCAATAACAAATATCCAGTGCGAATTAATAATATTTTGAATTATATTGACTAAACCAGGAGCAATATTATTAAATGACTCGCCAAATATAGCTGCACTAACTATGCAAATCAAACTAACAACTAAAAAAACAGCAGCAAATAAAAATATCAAAAGTAGAAATAATAATCCTAAAAATACTTTGCTTCCTCCCGGTTCTAACGGGTAAAAATATGGTTGAGCAATCTGCAAAAAACTATTCCAAAGTTTACTGTTAAATTTATTCATTCTTGAATTTTCTAAAGGTCAACTAATATCAATCATAACCTATGATTTTTCATCTGTAAATATACGGTAATTATGCATATAAAAAAACATGATGATCGATAATTTTAACTATGTCCATCTATAGCTAATTCAAGCTACTGATATTTACTAAATAAGTAATGAAGTTTCCTAAAAGCAGATCGATATTTTTAAGTAGGGCAAGCTCAAAAAAAGACGTTGTTTTTTTAATCAAAAAAACAACCTAAAGGCAATTAATATAAACTTTTGAACTAATTTACAATCTGATACATAGTGCCCAAAATTTACTAATGGGACTTACACATTTTCTGGGCAGAAAAATGCTTGTTTGCACAGCATTCCGCAGGAAAAGTCACTCTAAGGCAAGGGAATTACGTCAAAGCCCTAAAAATGGCTAAAACCCTTGGTAATAAAGGAATTATACCTTTTCGACGTAAAAGCCTCTGGCTATCTATATTTGAGCCTATTTTTTGCTGCTTTTTTGTGTAAGTCCCGCTAATTAGAGTTTGCTGAATAAAGTCTTTTTGTTGAGGTAGGGAGTAGGGAGTAGGGAGTAGTTAAGAGTCATTTCAGTTATCAGTTATCAGTACCTCTGCCTGTTTGTGCAGCATTCCGGAGGAAAGTAAGAGGCTTGAAATATGGGCTCCATTCATGAGCGTGAAGGGATCAAAACCAGGTATTTCCAGCTAAAAAAGGCTAATACCTTTATATGTCAATGCCTTGAGATTTGATCGGTCACGCCCTAATTAATTATTAATTATTAATTATTAATTATTAATTATTAATTGTTGAAATATCTCACTAAAATTTTGGTGAAGCTCTAGAAATTTTTTCTGACTCTTCTTGATTTATTTGATATTGTTGCAGTAGAGCTAAAGTTACTAATTTCATTAGCCAATATAAACTCAAAATAACTATAAAAGTAATCAATATTACTAAAATAGGACGTCGGTCGAACAGGTCATTATAAACACTTTTTACCAAAGCATCAGGGTTAGTAACTATATCCCAACTATTAAAACGTTTGAACCTTCCCAAATAAATACCAATAGCAGAAAGACAATGAATAATTAACTCTATTCCCAGAATAAAATTACTCCAACCTTGTCGCTGTAAATAGTAGCCCAAATTAATTAAAGAAAGAACATAAGCTTCAAACCCAATAAACATAAATAACAAATATTGGGGAACTACTGCTAAAGTCAAAACCCATACAGAATTACTTTGACGAATATCTTGATAGAGATGAATAATATCAGTTAATACATAAGGAGCATTAGGTAAAAAAGCGATAAAAATTAATAAACCAAACCACCACAATAAAGAAGAATGCTGGGAACGACGTAATAAATATATACCTAAAACTATTAATACTAAAGTAATAGCGATCGCCGCCTCAATATTCAATTTACTGCCATAGGCCATAACTCTGTTTATATTTGGCAATAAACTAGCGCCCAGTAGTAATAACACTCCCCATCGTATAAAAATGGAGCGAGGTTTAGAAAACAACCAAAAACTCATGGCCAAAGGAAATAAAGCTAAAAATAAATTCCAAGACATGAATCTGCTATTACCTTCTAGAAATAGCCAAGCTGTGTTTATTAAATTGATTATTTCAGCTTTCATTTATAACTCAAAAATGTATATACAAGCATTCTACAATCCTAACTAAGATGAAATTAAGATTTTAAGATATTCTATAATTAGGTTCCATTGGTGTTCTATACAAACATTTATTATTATAAATAATCGCCGAACGAGCTACTATAAGCCAGAAGTAACATTTTCAAGTAAGAAAGTGAATAATAACTACAAATTTTCATCAAATTTATTTGATTCAATAACAACTAATATATAAGCATTCAGCTATTAGCAGTCAGCTCGAGCGCAATAAAAATGAATGAAGCAAGCACTTGCTTAACTTCTACTACTACATTTTTAAACAAAGAATTGAAGCAAAAGAATAACGAGCTTAAATTGTCCACTAAAGGTAATAAAGCTGTTTGCGCAGCATGACCTAGGAATAGCTGATAGCTGACCGCTGTTTGCGCAGCATTCCGCAGGAAATGCTTAAACTAATATCAGCATAACAATAGATAATGGCTATAAAACTCACAAAAAATAATTCTCTTCTAGAGCAATTACAAAATAAAATTTATAATTACCATAACCATGTCGATTATCTAGAAATTCGCCTAGAACAAAGTGAATCAACTACTATTTCATTTTATGGCCTACAATTAAATACAATTAACTCTCATTTTTCCCTTGCCGGAGGTATTCGCGCTTGCCACAAAGGAGGATGGAGCTTCGTTACTTTCAACAATATTTCAGAACTATCAAATAGAATCGAAGAAGCAATTTCTCACGCTTATTTAGTAGGAAAAAAAACTACTCAATTATCTCCCATTGAACCTATTCAAGATTATGTAGCAGTCAAATTTGGCCACGACCCCCGTGGCATATCTTTAGCAGAAAAACGACAATTAATTGAAACCTACAATCAGTTATTGCTAGATTTCGACCCTCGAATTCAGGCCACAAATGTCAATTATCGCGATCGCTTTGCCATTACTTATTTTGTGAATTCTATCGGCAGTTACATAGCACAAGAACGCCTAGATGTCAATGGCAAATTTAGAGCCATGACTTGTGGAGAAGGCAGTTTAGTTAAACAGGGCATCAAATCTATCAGTTCTCGTACAGATTATAACACTCTCTGCCACATTGACAAACAAGTTATCAGAGCAGCAGAACAGGCCATCCGTCAACTAGAGGCAAAACCCGTTAAAGGTGGACAATATACTGTTTTGTTAGACCCTCATCTGGCAGGTGTATTTATTCACGAAGCTTTTGGCCATCTTTCTGAGGCAGACTCTATTTATGAGAACTCCCAGATGGAAGAGTTACTGAAATTAGGTAAACCAATAGGTACAGAAAAGTTGAATGTAATAGATGATGCCACTATTGATGGTTTAAGTGGTTCTATCAAATATGATGATGAAGGTGTTCCTGGACAGCGCAAATATTTAATTAAAAATGGAGTATTAACAACTCATCTGCATAATCGAGAAACTTCTGGAAAAATGAGAGAAGCACCTACAGGAAATGCTAGAGCTATAAATGCAATGTATCCACCTATTGTCAGAATGACCAATACAGCTATTGAAACAGGCGATCGCCCTGTTGAGGAAATGATTAAAGATATCGATCGAGGGGTTTATGCCATAGGAAGTCTAGGTGGCCAAACCAACGGAGAAATGTTTACATTTGCTGCGGCAGAAGGTTATATGATTCGTAATGGAAAAATTGCAGAAGCTGTCAGTAATGTTACTTTGACAGGGAATGTATTTCAAACTCTCAAAGATATTGAAGCGATCGGTAATGATTTTACTTACAGTAGTGGTAGTTGTGGTAAAGCAGGTCAAGCACCTTTGCCTGTAAGTATTGGCAGTCCTCACTTGATGATTAAAAATGTAGTAGTTGGAGGACATTAGTCAAAAGTCAAAAGTCAAAAGTTAAAAGTCAAAAGTTAAAAGTTAAAAGTTATATTTTAGGTACTTAAAATCCACATTCCGTACTTCAATTTGCAACATCAAAAGTAGTATAAAAATACGTAGTTTGGTAGGTATTTATACTATATAAATTATCTTCATTTACCTAGATCGGGAGTCAAATGCTCAGATTACTTATGGCAGCATAAATACTTAAAGTTAAAAGTCAAAAGTTAAAAGTCAAAAGTTAAAAGTTAAAAGTTAAAAGTTATATTTTAGGTACTTAAAACCCACATTTCGTACTTCAATTTGCAACATCAAAAGTAGTATAAAAATACGTAGCTTGGTAGGTATTTATACTATATAAATTATCTTCATTTACCTAGATCGGGAGTCAAATTCTCAGATTACTTATGGCAGCATAAATACTTAAAGTTAAAAGTCAAAAGTTAAAAGTCAAAAGTCAAAAGTTAAAAGTTAAAAGTTATATTTTAGGTACTTAAAACCCACATTTCGTACTTCAATTTGCAACATCAAAAGTAGTATAAAAATACGTAGCTTGGTAGGTATTTATACTATATAAATTATCTTCATTTACCTAGATCGGGAGTCAAATTCTCAGATTACTTATGGCAGCATAAATACTTAAAGTTAAAAGTCAAAAGTTAAAAGTCAAAAGTCAAAAGTTAAAAGTTAAAAGTTATATTTTAGGTACTTAAAACCCACATTTCGTACTTCAATTTGCAACATCAAAAGTAGTATAAAAATACGTAGCTTGGTAGGTATTTATACTATATAAATTATCTTCATTTACCTAGATCGGGAGTCAAATTCTCAGATTACTTATGGCAGCATAAATACTTACTGAATCCTTGACTCCTATTGATCGCTATAATTTTCTTCTTATTTCTTATTTCTTATACCATTTCTCAAAAAGAATGCTATGTATGATGGGGTGGGGACCCACCCCTCGCCCCTCCTCCGCTGGAGGGGAAGTGTGGGAAGTGTGGGAGGTGGGGGAGGGGTTAAAAGTAGGAAAAATCTATACTAACCGATTAATAATTGTCAAAAAAAGACTTTGAATCTTGGCAAATATTTGACTGTTGAAGTAGAACTGAAGTATAGCATTGCTTTTGAGAATTGGTATTATTTCTTATTTCTTATTTCTTACTTCTTACTTCTTACTTTTAACTTCTTACTTTTAACTGACAGCAATTTCTCCAAATCGTAGATGAAAGTTACTACGTTGATATTGCAAAATTTATTCTACTTGGTTTCCTGTGATTAAACCAGCTTGTTGTAATAACTGTCCTATGGGTTTTGACAGTTCCTGTTTTTGAGAATATTTATTTGTACTCTGCTTTTTCATATAACTTGAAATTTTTTCAAATTAATAACTTTAATTCTTCTTATCTAATACCTTTTAGCAGCTACCACAGCTACAAAAAAATCATCTCTAAATTTACCTGACTTGGCTCATTATTTATTTTACTTACTAGATAACAAATTTAACCGAAATAAATATCAGACATTATTTATTGAGTAACACAAAAATATCAAAATCATGTGACAAATTTGCTGTATTTTACTATTATTCTGTATTTTTGATGTAAGCATTTCCTGCGGACTGCTGCGCAAACAGCTATTAGCTGTCAGCTATCAGCAACAAAATTTTCTCCTTAAGGACAGTGTTTAAATTAACAACTGACTTTAAGGGCAAGGGAAGTAATTTTTGTAGTAAGATAATTAAATATTGCTTTGATCCTAAACTAAAAGCAATAGCTGAAGTCCGCAGTTCCGACCATAGGAGGCTAGCTGATGGCTGACTGCTGAATGCTTACTTTTTGATAGGGTTAATCAAGTTTATTTTTTATTAAATTATAATAATTGCTAAATTTGCGTATTTTTCACAATTTTCTTTTTCATCAACTAATCAATATTGATTGCTATATCATCTGGTCAAACAAAAATAGTAAGCATTTCCTGTGGAATGCTGCGCAAACAGCTATTAGCACTCAGAAATCAGCTTTTTTTGTGAAGGAATTAAACACATTTATTATGGATAATTAAGGTTTTTATATTTGCTTTAACTAGCGATCGGTGCTTCAGCATTTGAGCTTTTTGCTTTTTGACCTTGGCTTTATACCCCGGCAACCCCAAGCGCCTGCTAGTTGAGTCGGGGTTGCTCATCTCCTCCTCAACGTCAAAAAAAGTCCTAATGCTAAGTGCTGAGTGCTGAGTGCTATTTCAACCATACTGAAGTAAGAATTTTAGGCGTTGGTGAAAAGAGGTATGATATCTTGTCCGGATAAGAGCGCGAACAAAAAACTCTCTCCTTCTACTACTCTTTCTTCTTCTGTCTTCTCTACTGACTCCTTAATAATTAAGGTTAATATCATACACGCGCTTCACCAACGCCGAATTTTAGTATTTCAATCTAATATCATGTTCGGATAATCAGTGATCAAAAAAATTTATCCCTTTTAACCTTTTCTTCCCTTCTGCCATCTGCCTCCAGCATAGCTGCCTTCCTTCCTACAAAGTGTAAGTATTCAACTGAACATGATATAACTTCCTGGATATAAACAAGCTCATGCCTGAAGTCCGCAGTTCCGACCACAGGAGGCTAGCTGACGGCTGGCAAGCTCCGCATTCCGCAGGAAATGCTTACCAAAAATATTAAATAAATTATGACATATCAAACAATATATAATTATGAGATTATTGATTACTCAACCTACCATATATATTAAACTCAATATTTTTCAGGAGATCGAGTATGAAGTTAAGGTTCATATTGAGCAAAAGTACTTAATCTCATAAATTTCAAAATTCATATTTTTTCATTTTTTAAAAAAATAACAAGTTAATTTTACAGTCAAAAACTTCAGGAAAAATGGGTTATAGATGGTTTAGTTAACCATAAAGTAATAGGCTTAACTACGTTTCATCCTTCTTATCTGTGCTATAGTATCTGAAGAATAATTTATGCAGCCTGATGGACAGTAGCCAACTGTAAACTTCTATTGATTTGACATCAATATAGAAAGGTGATAAGGACTATTAACAGAAGTTAGGATATTTCTACTTTTATGAAATATAATTCTATGAGTCCGCTAATTTACTTAATTTATATCTAGAAAGTGGCAAAAAAATTAAGGTGAGATTATCATTAATTTATAGATGAAGTCTTGATTAGTAGCACAAAATTATAGATAGTTTAAAAGGAGCTATAATTCGGGGGGTGATGAATAAAGAAAATCAAACTATACCTACTAAAGGATCGATAAACCAAGATTCAGTAGGCAAAAAAATTCACCATAAAAGTCATAACTTAACTTATCGACTTATAGCCATAGGCAATGAAAAAAATAAATCAACACAAATTGATTTATTAATAACAAATGGGGTGCAGTAAGACAGCTGTAGCTAGGAAGACAAAAAGTCAAATAAAACGTTCTAAAAAAACATGCATACTGTGTACTGGCCTCAAATGTTTTGCATTCTACTCTCTGATCTAAAAAAACAAGGGAGAATTATAACTTTAAATTGAAGTAATAAGAAGGCCACAAAAATGTCAAAAGAAATCTTGATTACTAGAGGGCAGATAGTAATAGTTGATGAACAAGACTATGAGGAATTATCAAAACATAAGTGGTACTTGATAGACGGGTTTGCTGCCAGAACAATTAAAAAAGATGGCAAAAGAACCACAGTTTATATGCACAGAGTGATTATGGATGCTCCCATAGGGGTATCTGTCTATCATATTAACCACAACAAGCTAGATAATCGACGAGAGAACTTACGCCTAGTCAAAGGAAGTGCGCGAATGCACAGGAGACCAAGCGTCAAACATTCATCTAAATATCGGGGAGTATACTGGTGTAAGGATAAACGAAAATGGATTGCTGAAATCAAAGTGTACAAAAAACAAATACGTTTAGGCCGCTTTGATGTAGAAAAAGATGCTGCTGTTGCTTATGACGAAGCAGCAAGAAAATATTACGGGTCCCTAGCCAGAACTAATTTTACTATGAATAATGTAGAAGTAGTAGAAGACCCCTCAATGTAAGTTCAGAAAGATTAATTAATGATGCAGTATCGACGCTTTGGGCGAACAGAATTACCAATGCCAGTATTTTCCTGCGGTGGAATGAGGTATCAATATAAATGGCAAGATGTTCCCAAAAATCAAATCCCACCAAATAATCAACAAAACTTAGAAAATACAATTCGCCGCTCCCTAGAATGCGGAATTAACCACATAGAAACTGCCCGTGGTTATGGTACATCCGAGATGCAGCTCGGAGAAATTTTACCCAAGCTACCAAGGGAAAAACTGATTGTCCAGACAAAAGTTAGCCCAAGCGCCGATCCTCAAGAATTCCAAAGTAAGTTTCAGCAGTCCCTCGAATTTTTACAACTAGAATATATAGATTTGCTAGGCATACATGGGATTAACACGTTAGAAATACTCCATCAGTCAATTAGGCCAGGAGGTTGTCTGGATGTAGCGAGAAAATTACAAAGGAAAGGCCAAGTCAGATTTGTTGGTTTTTCCACTCACGGGCCTACTGATGTCATAGTTAAAACTATAGAAACAAATGAATTTGATTATGTTAACTTACACTGGTACTACATTAATCAAAATAATTGGCCAGCAATAGAGGCCGCTAATCGTTTTGATATGGGAGTATTTATTATTAGCCCCTCTGATAAAGGAGGTAAATTGTATCAACCACCACAGAAATTAGTCGATTTATGCTATCCACTCAGCCCGATGGTGTTTAACGATCTATTTTGTTTGAGTCATCCTCAAGTGCATACATTGAGTTTAGGTGCATCACAACCAAAAGATTTTGACGAACATCTCAAAACAATCGAATTGTTAGATCGAGCTGATGAAATATTACCATCAATATTGGCAAGACTAGAGCAAGAAGCGATCGCTCAACTAGGAGAAAATTGGTTTAATACTTGGGACATTGGTTTGCCCTCTGTAGAAGAGACTCCTGGAAATATCAATATCCCTGTGATTTTATGGTTAAGCAATCTAGCGATCGCCTACGATATGCTCGAATACAGTAAAATGCGCTATAACTTACTAGGTAATGGTAGCCACTGGTTTCCTGGTGCAAATGCTGAACAATTAGAAAAATATGACCTGAGTAAATGTCTTGCCAATAGTCCCCATGCCGAAAAAATTCCAGATATTCTTCAAGATGCTCATCAACTATTAGGAGGAAAGCCAGTGGAACGTTTATCTAAAAGTTAGTCTATTTATTTTATTTATCAAACAGGATTGGGTCTAAAACCCCACTTTTTAAGACGAAATATTTTTGGAGGGTTGCTCAAAATAACCGTTACAAAAACAACTTCTGATTTCTGACTTCGTTAAAGCAGTCTATTTAGGTTGTGTAGAAAATGTTTTGGAATTAACAAACACTGAAGTAGGGAAAAGTGCTAATATTTTTAGACTTTAATTAGGGCTTGCTGAATAAATTTAAAAGCATTTACACGTAAAGGTTTTAGACTTTTTAGGTCTGAAATACCTTGGTTTTCAGCCCTTCATGCTCAAAGAAAGAGCGTATTTTGGGCGAGAGTAGGGCAAAAAATTCTCCCGTACGGACGCCCTTATGCAACGTCCCTACCCTACTCCCCTACTCCCCTTTTCCCCTCCTGGGAGGGGCGAGGGGTGGGTCCCCTACTCCTTAAAAAGACTTTTGAGCGCAAACCCTAATTAGTTATTAGTTATCTATAATTTTAAATTTTTGACCAAAAAGATGGTCTCAAGCCTCTCCTTTCCAGGCTATGAAAAAAGTAAACTTCAGTATTTTAAACCTCTGGCTTTAGTGGTCGGTACTGATAACTGAAATGACAGATTCTGTACTGATAACCGAATAATATCATGTCCGGATAATCAGTTATAAAAAACCTTTTCCCTTCTAATCTTTTCTTTCTTTCTGCCTCCAGCCTCCAGCATAGCTGCCTTACCTTCTCCAAAGTGTAAGTATTCAACCGGACATGATATAATTAAGGTTTAAAGCCCCTCATTTAAAGGAGAAACAAGCGGTCGTTTGCTTTTGCTTTTGCTTTTGCTTCGCAAAGCTGGCGCAACGCAAAGCTGGCGCAACGCAAAGCTGGCGCAACGCAACGCTGTCGCGTTTCGCGTCAGCGGAACGGAGTTCTATCTTCGTAGCTTCCCGAAGGATGGAATGGCGTTTTGCTCCGCAACATATAAAGCGTTTGCGGTAGCATTCCGTAAGGAAAGCAGCTATGTCACTCTTCAGGTATCGGAGTCATATCCATCAGACCAAGAGAAGAAAAAATTTTCCTTTAATATCATGTCCGGATAATTAGTTATAAAAAAACTTTTTCCTTCTTCTCCTGTTGTTCTTCTTTCTTCCCTCTTTCCTTCTGACTCCTGACTTCCCCTCCCCTCCACCGGAGGGGTTAGGGAGTGGGTTGACTCCTGAGGACTCCGTAGTTATTTATTTATCACTGTTTAAGCGGACACGATATAAGTCGATTCTCTCCTTTAAAAGAAGAGGTAATTATTAATTATTAATTATTAATTATTAATTATTAATTGTTGAATATATCCATATATAATTAAAATTTGATATTCTCAAAAAATCTATGTCGTATGAACATATTTTTAACAGTAAAGTAAAATGTTCAGAGGAATTAACCCCTAATGAAGCCATCTTTGCTATTGGTTTAATGGTCATGGCAGTTGATGGTGATATTGATATGAATGAAGTAGAAATTTTAGAAGGTTTTTTACTAAGAAAAGGATTCAATGCTAAAGAAGTAGATGCAGCTAGAGAAAAAGTTTTAAGAATTATTCGTACAGAAAAAAACGAAGCATTATTTTCTGCCGCTAAACAAGCACTTCAAGATGAAAAAGAAATAGAAAATGCTTTTGATTTAGCAGTAAAAATAGCCATAGCAGATGATAAAGTAACAGAAGAAGAAAATAGTTTTGTGATAGGGTTAGCCAGTACTCTAAAAATTAGTCAGGAAAAGGTGAATAAAATAGTTGCAGACGCAACAAAGTATTATCGTAATTCTGAAAAATTAATAGAAAAAATTGACGAAATTTTATCACAATTACCTATAGGCTCTAAATACGAAGGTTATATTAATTCAACCATAGGTTTAAGATCGCTAAATATAAAAATCCGCACCCCAGATAACGAGTTAGTCATACTTAATATTGATGAAACTCGAGATGAGGCTCAAATAGAAATGGAATTGGAACCAGCTCCCCCTTGGATGCTCTAAATAGGGAGTAGGGGAGTAGGGGAGTAGGGAGTAGGGGAGTAGGGGAGATAAAGACACCTAGAAATAAAAATTTATTGCACAGTTTTAGCTGTGTCAGTCTACTACCAATAACGTTCCGTAAGTCCTAATTAATATTTATCCACTTGAAGATTTTAAATTTAATTTAACCAAAAAATTCAGGTATAAAGCCTCTCCATTCATGGAGAAAAAAGCGGTCGAGGGATGGCGAGGGGACCTCGCCATATCCAATCGACCAAGACAGCGGTCGTTTTGCTTCGCATAACTACGTTAACGCTACGCGACATGTTTGCGCAGCATGACCTAGGAAAAAGCGGAGCTTCCCGTTAGGGTGGGATAGCGAGGAAACCTGCGCCATATCCATGAGACCAAGAGAAGAAAAAAAATCCTTTGATCCAATACTCTTATTTATAACAAGAGATAATTCTAAATTCTAAATTCTAAATTCTAAATTCTAAATTCTTGAATAGATTAATGCTCAAAAAAGAACTAAGAAGCTCGCTGTTGAAAAAACGTCAGTCTATGTCAGAAACTGAATGGAGAGAAAAGAGCGATCGCCTTTGCCATCACTTACAAAATTACTCCCTATTTCAAAAAGCTCAAACTGTTTTAGCTTACTTTAGTTTTCGTCAAGAAGTAGACCTTAGTTTATTATTTACAAATAATCGAGAAAATTCAACAGTTTCTAATAAAATTTGGGGACTTCCAAGGTGTGTAAAAAAAGATTTATTTTGGCATATTTGGCAACCTGAAAGTTCTTTACAAAAAGGCAAGTATGGTATTTTAGAACCAGAATCAAATGCACCATTATTACATTCATCAGAAGTAGATTTAATTTTAATTCCTGCTGTTGCTTGTGACCTAAATGGTTATCGTTTAGGCTATGGTGGTGGTTTTTATGACCGGATGTTAAGTTCTGAAGAATGGGCATCAAAACCTACTATAGGAATTGTATTTGAATTTGCTTACTTACAACAATTACCAATAGATCCTTGGGATAGACCTCTAACTGCCGTTTGTACAGAAAATGGCGTCATTTCAGTTATCAGTTAACAGTTATCAGTACCTCCGACTAAAGCTGGAGGCTTTAAATACTGAATTGAATATTTTTTCATTCCCTTAAAAGGGGAGGCTTTAGAAGTCATTTTTGGGGTTGCACATTATGGAATAATGCTGCAAAAAATTGGCTTGGACTTTGACTAAAAACTATTAACTAATCATTTTAGTAATTCACCAATTCCAAATTCAGGCATCCAAAATCTAGAATCATTCGTCACTGTGCAACGCCTCATTTTTTGGTAAAACAGATAATGTATAACAGGCAATAGACATTTTCATAAAAGAAGGAATAAGTAATAGGCAATAGGAGGAAATAATTGATAATTTATAAAAAAGAGTGCTTAACTTAGGTGACACTTCAATTATTAATAGGACTTATGCTGATGATGAACCTCAGACAGGGAAATATTTTTCCTCCTGTTCCCTCTCTTAGTGCGCGTTCCCTCTCTTGGTCGGCGTTCCCTCTCTTGGTCGGCGTTCCGCAAGCGAGCTGGCGTCGTCGCGGGTTCCGACCGCTTGCGTCTGACACCGACGCGGGGTCGCACCGCTGTTCCCTGTTCACTGTTCCCTGGTATAAATTGAAAATTGTCTCCTTCTTCTTTGTTCTTTGTTACTTCTTGGTGACTCCTACTTTAGCAATTCAGACAAAAGATGGTACAGTTTATTTTGCTCAACCACCTCGCTTACTTAAAGCAGTCACTACCCGCAGTGAAACCTATGTTTGGAGTGCAACCTATTACTTTACTCTCAGTTTATTGCCTGATGCTGGTGTGCCACTAGAACGAGTAACAATTACCGAAACTGAAGGATCTGGCAATATCCGATATAACCCAAAGAAAATTATTGCCTTTGAAGGAACCCATCGCCAGAAAGGACAGCAACTGGCAGTTGGGGAAGTGGCAGTCGATCAGGAAACTAATACTGTGTCAGTAACCTTTGACCCTCCAGTACCCCCAGGCAAAACTTTTACCATAGGTTTGCGTCCAGTGCGGACTCCTAAGTATGGGGGTATATATTTATTTGGAGTAACTGCTTTTCCGGTTGGAGAAAAATCATCTGGTCATTTTCTTGGCTATGGTAGACTTCATTTTTACGACAGTTCTAATAGTTATGATTAAAAGATATTACCATTACCAAAAAATATAGAAGAATAGTGAAAGCAGTTATTTTATTATCAGGAGGATTAGATTCCTCAACAGTTTTGTACCAAGCAAAAGCAGATGGTTGTGAATGTTATGCTATTTCCTTTGACTACCAACAACGCCATCGTCGAGAGTTAGACTCAGCCCAAAAAATTGCTGAAAGTGTGGGTGTAGTAGAACATCATGTTGTCAGTTTTGACCTCAGACTATGGGGAGGGTCCGCATTAACTGATAATCAAATTGATTTACCAAGCGATCGCTCTGTCGATGAAATGTCGCAAAATATCCCTATTACTTATGTTCCAGCGCGTAATACTATTTTTCTGAGTTTTGCCCTCGCTTATGCTGAAGCTGTCAATGCGAGTCGGGTTTATATTGGGGTAAATGCTTTAGACTATTCGGGTTATCCTGACTGTCGTCCAGACTATATTCAGGCAATGCAAGAAGTTTTTCGTTTGGGAACTAGACAGGGGAGAGAGGGAGAGGCGATCGCTATTGTTTCCCCACTTATTGATATGAAAAAAACCGAAATTATTCAACTGGGGAATAGTTTAGGAGTACCTTGGGAAAAAACTTGGTCATGTTATGCAGGTGAAGAAAAACCTTGTGGTATATGTGATTCTTGTCGGTTGCGGTTAGCTGCTTTCCAGGAGTTGGGATTAAAAGATCCATTGTCTTATTAAAAATCTTTGGTCATAAGGGTGAATATCTAGAGGAAATTTAAGTTTTTTTCAGACTTTTTAGCTCTCCTCCCTCTTCCCTCTTTCCCTTGATAAACCCTAAGACAGGAAAATGTTTTTCCTACTGTTGCTTGCTAACACCAAAAAATATGGACTATCCTAGACAAACATCTACAAAATGTCTAGGATATTACACAATGGCAAATAGGTAGAAAAATTAGGAACCAGACACGAAACTTGAGTTCATGTCAAAGCAAAGCGCAAATATTATTGACACAAAAAGACAAGCTGTGCTAACTTTGAGTAAAGTAATTCAATGTGAGTAATGGCCAAATCTCACGGTTCCTTGACAGGAATAGAAGCTAAAATTGAATACCATCCTGCATTTGAGGAACTCGGAGCATTATATGAATCCTGGAAACGTTCTGCTGTTAACTGGATGCAAACTGAGAAATTATCAGAATCAGAACTAGAAAAGCGTCTGATGAAGCAGTTTAACATTCAATGGGCATGGGCTGACTCAATCGCTACTGAAGCACGAACATGTTTAAACCAATTAAAAACAGCTAAAAAAACCATTATTCTAAATTAGAGTTACAAATCCAAGCTAAAACAACTGCGACAAAAAACTCATCATTAAACTAGAAAAAACATTAAAATTAGCAACAAAAAAAGGTTTTCCACATATACAAGCTCGAAAGAAATTTTGTCATCAATTACTGGGTTTAAAAAGTAAAATTCAGAAAATAGCTAGTCTGAAACGAAAATTAAAGAAGTTAAATTCTACAGAACGTTTACATATTTGTTTTGGTTCACAGAAATTATTTAACGCTCAACATAATTTAGCAGAAAATGGATATGAAACCCAAGAGGAATGGAGTGTAGATTGGAGTAAGAAACGGTCAGGCAGATTTTTCTGTGTGGGAAAATCTCAGCCAGGGGGTGGAACTATGATCAAAGTTTTCCCATTAAAAGAGGATGGGTTATATCAATTACAAGTTCAACTACCGAGACCATTACAGGATAAATATGGTCAAAAAATACAGTTAGAATTTTCTGTTTCAGATAGAAATGGCAGATATAGAGCAACAGATTTAGATTATGCCATAAATAGTTTAAAACCAATCACAATTTCTATTTTTCGTAGAGAACACAAACAGGATAATTGGTATGTACATCTTTCAACTTATGTACCAGAAATACCAGTAGTTCATACAAGAAAAAATGGTTGTCTTGGTATTGATTTTAATGCTGATTCAATTTCAGTTACTTATGTGAAGTGGGATGGTAACATTGAATATGCCCGAAGAAATTCCGTATAAATGGAAAAATCAAACTACAGGGCAACGACAAGCAACTATGAGGAATATTGTCGCGAC
This sequence comes from Okeania sp. KiyG1, assembly GCF_014132355.1. Classification (GTDB taxonomy): domain Bacteria; phylum Cyanobacteriota; class Cyanobacteriia; order Cyanobacteriales; family Microcoleaceae; genus Okeania. The sequence goes on along the minus strand of NZ_BLZO01000113.1, from coordinate 31,056 downwards.
TATTGTCAAATTAGCAGATTTTTTTGAGTGCGCTATTGCTATTGAGTCTCTGGATTTTACCAAGAAAAAAGCAAAGATGAGTGAGGAAAGTAAAATTTATAATGCAATGCTTTCCAACTTGTCTACAGGAATGTTTAGAGAAGCTTTAGAGTCACGTTGTAGAAGATTTGGAGTTGAATTAATAAAAGTTAACCCTGCTTTTACTAGCGTGATAGGAATGATTAATTACATGGCTAAATATGGCCTGAATAGTGGCACTGCTGCAGCTTTAGTAATTGGCCGTAGAGCCTTAAAGTTATCAGAAAAAATCCCGCAGTGTTTGTTGAGACCGGAGGATGTCAACAAACATGATTGGAGTCATTGGAGGCGAGTTGCTAGTTTTATGAAACTACATCGTATTCGCCGGACTCAACTTTTTCAAGGTCGGAAAGCCCTTGAGGGTATCCTAACCCATAGCTTGTGGGTGGAACATCAACTTTCACAGCAAGTACACATTGAAACGGGTGAGCCACGAAATCATTTGCACTCACCGATGGCAAATGTCTAGCTTTGTCTAGTTTTCAAGAAGGTGTTCCCTTACAAGCGTATCAAAAATTTGAAGCCAAGTTGTCTAGGCTGCAATACCTAAATCGTCATAAACAGGTGGGCTCTGCTAATTGGAGAAAAGCACAACTTAAGATAGCTAGGTTGCATAGAAAAGTAGCAAACATCCGTCAAGACGCACTTCATAAACTGACAACATATTTAGCCAAGAACCACAACCCACCCCCATCCCCTCCCGGGAGGGGAGCTAGAGGGGTGGGTGAAGATTTGAATGTCAGAGGAATTTTAGCTAATCATAAACTAGCTAAATCAATAGCCAACCAAGGATTTTATGAATTTCACCAGACAGCTTACAGCGCTTTTCAGATGAGTGAACCACAAAAGTGTAAAATGTAACTAAAGACAAAATAGTTATCTAGAGCGATCGCCAAACGAAAAAATGGCCAGACCATATTCACCAGATTTACGTCTTCGTGTGATTAGAGCCTATCAAAACAAAGAAGGTTCTCAACGTCAAATAGCACAAAGATTTCAAGTTAGTTTGACTTTTGTCCGTAATTTCAGAGCGGCATTATCGAAACACAGGAACTGTGAATCCAAAACAACATGGAGGAGGACCCAAGACTAAAATTGAAAATTATTTTGATTTTTTAATGAGCGCAGAAAATTCAACAAAAACCAGATATTTTACTTTGTGAATTATGCCAGTATTTTCAAAGTAAGACAGGAGTAAAAGTTAGTGTATCAACAATGTATCGAACGCGTGAAAAAACTCAATATAACTAGAAAAAAAAAGTATTTGTGCTTCGGAACAAGAGAGAGAAGATATTAAGCAAAAACGCTACGAATATCGAAAATGGTTGGATTTAATAGATATACATAATTTAGTATTTGTTGATGAATCAGGGGTTAATTTAGGCATGACTCGTGCTTATGGCAGAGGAACAAGAGGAGAAAGAGTAGTCACAAATACTCCTAGAAATCGAGGTCGCAATACAAGTGTATTAGGGGCATTAAGTATAGATGGTTTAATTGCATCAATGACAGTAATTGGCAGTACAAATAAAAAAATATTTGAAGTATATATTGAACAAATTTTAGTACCTCAATTATGGCCTGGAGCAATTGTATTGATGGATAATTTAAGTATTCATAAAGGGCCAAGAATTGAAGAATTAATTAACTCAGCAGGAGCAAAATTAATATTTTTACCAGCTTACTCTCCAGATTTGTCACCTATAGAATTATGCTGGTCAAAATTTAAAAATTTCCTCCGTTCTTATGAGGCCCGAACTTCAGAACAATTGGATCGAGTTATTAGTTTAGCGATCGCTCAAATAACTGAAGATGATGCCGTGGGTTGGTTTGAACATTGTGGTTTATTCATATGAAAACCGCTGTAAATACAAGTGCCAATGGTACGGTTGTAAGCTAGTAGTAGTAGATAGATTCTTTCCATCATCAAAGACTTGTTCTAACTGTGGTCATGTTCAAGACATGCCCTTGCATCTGAGAACTTATGACTGCAAGAAGTGTGGGTTGTCAATCTTATTGAGATTTAAACGCCAGTATAAATTTAAGAAATGCGGTCGGCTCGACCGTGAATGCCTGTGCATGAATGCCTGTTGATGAGTAACCGCCGACGGCCTCACAAGAAGCAGGAAGTAAACAGTCTCCTAGGTCGGAGCTACGCTATCGGGTTGTTAGGTTATGTAACGCTTTGTATCAGTTTTATGGAGCAGTCGGTAGTTTTGTTGCGAATGTCGCAATAGAAGTTTTTACTTAGGGCTTGCTGATTAACTATCAAAAGATTGACAGATAAAGGTTTCAGCCTTATTAGATTGCAAAAAAGTGCCAGCTTTTCGGTCAAGAAAGCTCAAAAAGTTAAAATTTTGTGCAAGAGTTGGGCAGAAAAATTAAGGGATAATTCTTCCAACTACATCTTTTGTAATTCCCATTCATTCTGACTCCTGACTCCTGACTCCTGACTCCTCCCTTTTCCAAAAGACTTTTTCAGCAAACCCTACTTAGGAATTTCCCAGAAATCAATTATCTGAGAGTATTTAAAAATAAAAATTAAAAATAAATATACGGATTAACTAATTAAACCTGTCAAATCCTACCAATTTCCCTTAAAATTTTATTAATGGCTATTACAATTTTATAAAAAAATAATACCGTTTTAGATTTTTGTGTTCTAATTTTTTTCTTTTAAACACAAAATAATGCTTCAACTTTATTATCACTAAATATTGTAATTGTCAAGAAAAAAAACTTTTATAGTTTTGAATTATGGAATGGCAAGAAAATTCTGGTAATTGGGTACTAATACCTTCTCGCCCCAAAGCAGTCATACATTTTTTGGGGGGAGCGTTTGTTGCAACTGCACCCAATGTAACTTATCGGTGGTTATTGGAAATGCTAGCAAATCAAGGATATGCAGTAATAGCCACTCCTTTTGTCAATACTTTAGATCATTTAGCAATGGCTAAAAATGTTCTTAGCAGTTTTGATAACTGTCTCAATCTTATTTATGCTCAAAGAATACTGCGAAAAAAAAGTCTACCTATATATGGCATTGGGCATAGCATGGGATGTAAGTTACATTTACTAATAGGTAGCTTATTTTCTCTAGAAAGAGCTGGAAATATTTTGATATCCTTTAATAATTCCGCAGCTCGTGATGCAATACCCTTGGTGGAGCAGATATCTCCTGTTATGAAAGTAGAATTTACTCCATCTCCTAAGATCACAAACCGCCTAATTCAAAAGCGTTATCAAATTCGGCGTAATTTATTGATTAAATTTAAAGACGATGATATAGATCAAACTCTTCGTTTGAGTGATTTGTTAAGATTACGTTTTCCCGATATGGTGACAGTTAAAAGATTAAATGGAAACCATTTAACACCTTTGGGTCAAGATATAAGTTGGCCTGTCGGAAAAATATATACTCCTGTAGATGCGATCGGTCAATGGCTAAAACAAGAAATTTATCGAGACCTCAATCAACTTAAACATGAAATTTTGCTTTGGCTGAACCCATTGGCACAAATATCATAGCTTTACCGAAAAATTGTGGGTATGCGCCTCCCCTTTTAAGCTTTCCCCGATCAGGAACTCCTGAAAACCCTGTAGGGATTGTGGGAGGTGTGGGGAGTCAGAATCTTGTCTACAGTTCTCAAAAAATGTATTTTTCATACACTTTTCTCAAGAAAAAGCCTTTCAAAGACTTATACATAACTTGTCTATTTTGTCAAATTTTATGTTAAGAAAGATGTTTATAAAGCCTCCCCTTTTAAGGGGATAAAAAGCGGTCGAGAGATGGCGTTAGTAGAGCTGCTCTGTCAAGAGCGGTACTGATAAAAGATGCAGGATGGGGACAATTCCTTTCTATTTTGACTGTCAAAGCCGGAAATGCTGGAGGTGAAAACTATAGGGTGAAACCCAAAAATACTAGCCAAGATTGCTCAAATTGTGGTGAAAAAGTCGATAAAGAATTAAATATACGAACTCATTCTTGCCCACATTGCGGTGTTGGGATTGACCGCGATGTTAACGCGGCAATAAATATAAAGAATAGGGCGGTAGGGCATTCCGTTCTTAAAGCACGCCCTTGCCCGATGCAATGGCAGGGCTACGAAACGAGAAGCCCACACTATAATAGTGCCAACGAACGTGTGGGAGTATGTCATATTTAGCTGTCACTATCAGAAGTTTCATTTTTTTCTTTGGGATATGGCCAATAACTTTTACTGATTAACAAACAATTCCGATTTTCGGAAGTACTCCGGGTATAACTAATATTGTCTGCTATCGCATACATAAGTTTTATACCCCGTCCACCAGGAGCAAATATATCTGTTTGAGCTGGTTGTGCTTTTAACCATTCTGCTAAGTCAAAAGGCAGACCAAAATCCCAAATTCTAATTTCTATGTGGTCGCTGAACATTGTAACTTCAATGTCTATAAGTGTTTCTCTAGATAAATCTTTATGGGCATGACGGGCTGCATTAGTAAAACCTTCAGCCAAAGCCAGCTCACACTGTAGCCAAACTGTTTTCGGAATAGTTGGTTGATACAATTGCTCAAACCATGACAAAACTTTGTCGTTTTCTCTAAGGTCTGAACTAACTTGTAAAAAAGCACTACGTTTCGTAGGTAATTTATCAGATCTTTTTACTTTATCCACACTTACTTTCTTAAATTTATTACATAATATTTTAGGTATATCCTAAGCTATATTGTAAAGTATATGTATAAAATTTATGTAAATAATTTAAAAGAAGGAAGAAGGTCGATCAAAAAAGGGATTCGATCCCAATGTAAGATTGAAGACCACCAATTTTTAAAAGGCGTGGGAGAATTAAACCCAATATCTGCAAAATGAAGGAAGTAAGAAAAGAAAAAAATATTAACACTTTACTTATATCCTTCCTCCTGCTGCTTTTGAACGAAGCGAGTTGAAATAAAAACTCCTGTTGGTCTACTCACTTTTATGTTGGCTTTAGCCGAAACAGTGAATTGTTTAACTGAGTGCATGATGTATAAAATTTTGGTTATTGATGATGATATTGCCATTCAGGAATTGCTCAAAAGAGCTCTCCAGAAACAGGGTTATGAAGTGACAGTAGCAAGTAATGGTGAAGATGGTTTTCAACAGGCACAAAATTTACAACCTGCTTTGATTATCTGTGACTGGATCATGCCAATACTCACAGGAATAGAAGTATGCAGCCGAGTTAAAGCAGATTCTGAGCTATCTACTACTTTCTTCATTTTATTAACTTCTTTAGGAACGGTTCAAGATCAAGTTAAAGGTTTGGACGCAGGTGCTGATGATTTTATTTCTAAACCAATAGAAATGAGTGAATTGACAGCCAGAGTCAGAGCTGGGTTGCGATTACATCAGCTATCTCAAGACTTACAAACCCAAAAGCAACTACTAGAAGCAGAATTAGCTGAAGCTGCTGATTATGTGCGCTCCCTTCTGCCAGAACCTTTAATGGAACCAGTAAAAGTTGAATCACAGTTTATTCCTTCTCGCAAATTAGGAGGAGACTGCTTTGATTATTATTGGTTGGACGAAAATTACTTGGCTGTGTATTTACTGGATGTAGCAGGACATGGTTTACGGGCCGCACTTCCTTCTGTTTCAGTTTTGAATTTATTAAGATCGAAGGCAATACCGAATATAGATTACCATCAACCTAGTGATGTACTTAGAGCTTTAAATAACACTTACCAGATGACTTATCAAAATGATAAATACTTTACAATCTGGTATGGGGTATATAATCGCTCTGAGAATCAACTGGTATATGCAAGTGCTGGTCATCCTCCGGCTGTTTTAATTTTAGGTAATGGTCAGCTTAGTCAAGTGAATAAGTTGAAAACTCCAGGAATGCCTATTGGTATGTTTCCAGATGTGACTTATGTCGATCATTCTTGTGTAGTTGAGAAGTTTAGTTCTCTGTATATCTTTAGTGATGGTGTTTATGAAATTCCTCAACCAGGAGGAGAAATCTGGGGTATAGATAACTTTATCAATCTAATTTTAGAGTACCATAAATACGGTTATTTTCATCTAGATAAGATCTTAAACTATGTGCGAGATTTGAATTGTGGTAATGCTTTTAGTGATGATTTTTCTTTACTGAAAGTGATTTTTGGTTAGCTTGCTGATATAAGCTAGGATGCTTTTAGATTTTATGTTTTTTGTTAAGGGTTCCCTTTGACAAATTCTATTACTATTAACTTAGCGATCGCGAGATGATTTGCAGATGTGCCCTCAGCAAAATTAGTCTTTAATTATGTCTTTTTATGTAGAAACATCTGATTTTTTTGTCAACATCTGCCGAAGGCCAAATGGTCAATTAATTTATATTCGTGGGCAAAAAAATCGTCCTGAAAATGCTATTAAGATACCTGTAATAACTGAAGAGGGAACTGGATATGTTGCTGAAGACGGAAATACTACCTATCTTGTAACAGGTGCTACTTTAAGTATTGCAGAAAATGGTAGGACTATCAATGAAGAACAAGTAACATACATGTGTAGTGAATTTTCTGAAAAAGTATGTTAATAGAGGTAGTAGCTCTATTGATTTTTATTTCCAGAAAGTTTAACTTACTTCCCTTGCCAGAGATGCTTTTTATTTAATTAGAAAAATTTAATAATTAAATTTTGCTTTTATGTTGTATCATGTAAGCCATTAATTTATTTATCGGAGGACTAAACTGTGAATTTTGTTAAGACTAATCAACAGCTCTTAAAGTTAGGACTGTTAACAATGACTACATTCTTTTTATATACATTTTCAGCAAAAGTTCTAGCATATAGCAACAATCTAGAAACAGAACAAGGAACTATATTATTAGCTGAACTGCCCCGGAATAATCGGCGTATTTGTCTTCAACGTGGAGACAACTGGTCTGAAGTAAATTATTTTGAATCCAAGAACTATTTTGCTAACATTTGTCGTCTACCAAATGGTCAATTAATGTTAATTGCAGGTAGAAAATCTAATCCGAATCAAGTTTTAGAGTTACCTGTAGAATTTGATCGAGGATATGCTGCAATTGATGGTAATAAAACTTTCAGAGTGAATGATGGTTCTTTTAGTCTAGCAATCAATGGTATGGTCGTGAAGAGAGAAGAAATTACTTATCAAGAACAATAAAACGAGGTATTGTTTATTTGTGATTGAAGCAAAAATTAAAAATCATATCTTAGAGTAATTACTTCCTCAATTCATTATGGTAAATTAATACAAATAAATCTAATATATTTCAAGCATTTATTCTTAATAAAGTTAAAATTTTGAAGTCTAAATACATATAAATAGGATAAGGTTTACTTTTGCAGCTATTTGATATATCACTGTAATGGAATCTAGCTGATTTTCTGAATCGGCTAGATACTGTATTAATATCTTGAATAAACTTCCAGCAATTAATATTACTCACATTAATCTGGGAGTTTGAGCTAATACAAATGCTTGTCAATCTAATTACCCTACAAAATGAGTAAAAAAAACTTTGACTAAAATGCTAAATATTGTGAGTTCGTCATAAATTACTTCTCAAAAGTCAAATTTTCAGTTAAATATTAAGCATAAATACTTACTGAATTATTGACTCCTATTGACCACTATAATTTTCTTCTTAATTCTTACTTCTTAATTCTTAATGCATGACTTTTGACTTTTGACTTTTGACTTATATTTTTATGCTGCATTTTGTCGTGCGGAATGTAGGTTTAATCTCCCCCACTTCCCTACTCCCCTACTGTAGAAAAGTTTTTAAGAAATGGTAGTACTTCTTCCCTCTTCCTTCTTCCTTCTTCCTTAACTTAAGAATGAGGTTCACCAAACAACACTAAAGAACAATTTAACTCTTTCAAAACCTCATTAGTCACATCACTAACAGCCAAACCACCAGCAGTACGGCGACGCATAGAACGCAAAATAACTAAATCAAAAGACCTAGCCATTCTAACAATTACTTGAGCAACATTATCATTGGCAATAACTTTGATTTTCAATTTAACCTCAGATTCATCAACAGAAATAATCTCTGAAAGTTTAGACTTAAATTCATCAATTTGTTCTGGAGAACTAATACTAGAACATATATGTAATAAAGTCACATAAGCTTGATTAGTATCAGCAAAAAGTTGCGCAAAACGTACAGTTCGTAATGCTTGAGGAGTAATATTTTTTACTGGTACTAAAATTTTATGAATATCAATCGGATCATCCAGTAATCTTGTCACTGCTACCGGACAATGAGAAGACCAAAAAACACTATCAATAATACTTCCAAATAAACGTGCCCGTAAACCACTTTGTTGACTCCAACCCAGAATAATTAAACTAGCATTTTTTTCTCTAGCAGTGCAGCTTATTCCTTGAGAAATATCATTATAAATTCGTAGTTCTGGTTGAGCTTCAACATTAAATTGTTGAGTAATTTCTTGGGTTCGTTTTAGCTGTCGTTCGCTATGGTGAATTGCTGTACTTAAAACTGGTTCATCCAAATGAAAATTAGCTTTAACAATTGATAAAGGAACAACTAATCCAGACTCATGTTTGGCTAACATTGCTCCCATTTCTAGCAAATAATTTTCAGTTACAGGATTATATATAGAAACTAAAACAGTAAACTTATGTTCATCACTTTCTGCCTCCAATTCTTGTTCGTGAGTTTCCCACCAAATTCCTGATTTATTACCACCATTAAATAGACTCAAAGGTTGGGATAATAAGGGAGCAAATCTGGCTGTAGTTAAAGGTCCGAGTATAGAAGTTACTAACATTAAAACAATTACGCCATTGAAAAATGGTTCTGTTAATATTCCTTCCTGAAGACCAACTAAAGCTTCGACCAAAGTAGCAGCAACATGAGGCAAAGTTAGAGACCACATTGTCAAAGTTTCTGGAAAATTATAGTTGTATAATCGTTGAGCTAATAAAGCTGCAATAAATTTACTAATAATTACTCCAACAATAATAGCTAAAGTCATTACAAATTCGGAAGTTATTGTTGAAACAAAAGCCGGAACATCTAAAATTAATCCCATATCTACAAAGAAAAAAGGAATAAACAATGTACTGCCAATAAATTCCACTTTTTCCTTAACAGGACCATTTCCCACAACTTCATTCACAGCAATACCAGCTAGGAAAGCTCCAACAATAATATCAACATGAATTATTTGTGCTTCTACACTAGCAATAAATACAACTAACATTATGAATAAAAATTGATTTCCCTCTTCGTCCCCAGTCCGACGGAAATATTGTTCCCCTAACCATTTAAAACCAAATAAAACAACTACTGCATAAATAGCCAATTCTCCTAACTGAATAATCAGACTAACAACAGAAAATTCTCCCGCATTAACCGACACACAAATTGCCAGAACTAATAAAGCAGCAATATCAGTAAATATTGTCGCCCCAATAGTCACAGTAACCGCTTCATTAGCAACTACACCTAATCTATTAACAATGGGATAACCTAAAAGAGTATGAGGTGCAAATAGAGAACCAATTAAAATCGAAGCATTCCAGCCAAAACCAAAAATTCTACCAACTAAAATACCTGCAATAATAGGGATAAAAAAAGTGATAAAGCCAAAACCAATGGAGCGATTTCTAGTTTTATTAAATTGTCCTAAATCAATTTCTAAAGCTATGACAAACATCAGATATATTTTGCCAATATCTGATAGTAACTTCATAGTTTCTGTTTCACTATTGAGAAGCTGTAAACCATGAGGACCTAGTACGACTCCTCCTACTAATAATCCCACTAAACCAGGTAGTCGGAGACGTTCAAAAATTGGTGGAATGGTTAAAATAACCAGTAGAAGAATAGTGAAGGCAACAATTGGAGTATTGGGCAGCAACTTAATTACCTCTGATTAAAATTTTCATTATATTAGCAAACCGTTCTACATTTTGCACAAAAATTTAAGTTAGTCCGTTCAGCTTACAAATCATCTCTTAATCCTATACTTAGGTAACACTTAAGTTATTCAGTAATTAACACTGGTATTATTACCTTTTTACTAATAATTAGCAAATTAATGCTAATTACTCTTATTTTTACCGAATAATTAAGGTTTAAAATCTCTCCTTTAAAGGAGAAAAAGGAAAAAAAATTCACGCTCCGCGTTAATCCTCCCCTTGAAAAGAAGAGGTAATATCATGTCTGATTGAACAGTTATAAATAAACTACTCAGAATTCTGAATTCAGAATTTCCTACGGAATGCTCCGCAAACAGAATTCAGGAGGGAAGAAAGAAGAAAATAAGGAGAAAGTTTTTTTATCACTAATTATCCGGACATGATATAATTATTAATTATTAATTGTTTACCGAAAAATTAAGGTATAAAGCCTCTCCATTCATGGAGAAAAAAGCGGTTGAGGGATGGATGGGTTTCCTCACCATATCCAATCGACCAAGAGAAGAAAGAAATTCCTTTTAACCCAATCCTCTTCTTTTCAAGGAAAGTTCATTAATTGATAATTGATAATGGATAATTGATAATTACCTCTGGTGAAAACCGTTACGGAATTGAATATAAGGAAATATTATTTCTTTTTTCCCCTTAAAAGGGAGGCTTTAAACCAGAATTATTTAATTATTAATTATTAATTATTCGGTAATTCTAAATTCTAAATTCTAAATTCTAAATTCTTGAATATTCCCTAAAACTAAGAATAAGGTTCTCCAAATATAACAACTGAACAAGTAATTTCTGACAAAACTTTAGTAGTAACATCACTAACAGATAATCCTGCCGCAGTACGTCGTCGCATCGAACGTAATACTACTAATTGATATGATTTTGCTGCCTTACTAATTACAGGAGCAACATCATCATAACGAATAATTTTAATTCTCGACTTTACCTCGTTTTTTCCCTGAGAAATAAGCTGAGAAAGTTGGGAATGAAACTTAGTAATTTGTTCCTTAGAAGTCTGGCGATCGCATACATGAAGTAGAGTTACAGAAGCTTGATTAGCATCAGCAAAAAGTTGAGCAAAACGTACAGTTCTTAATGCTTGGGGAGTAATATTTTTAACTGGTACTAAAATCCGATGAATATTAATCGGTTTTTCCAACAAACGTACCACAGCTACCGGGCAATGAGCAGACCAAAATACCCGGTCTATTATACTTCCAAATAAACGGGCTTTAATACCAGTAGTATCGTGCCAACCCATCACAATCAAACTAGAATTTTTTTCCCGTGCTGTACGACTAACACCTTTAGCAAAATCATCATAAATTCTGATTTCTGGAGTAGCATCAACTTCAAAACTTTGGCTAATTTCTAAAACAGAATCTAACCTTTCACTACTCTGTTGTAAAGCCAAATTTAACTCAGGAGCATCCATATTTAGATAACCTTTTACTATAGATAAAGGAATCATTAAACCACCCTCATGCTTTGCCAACATTACTGCCATTTCAATTAAATATTTTGTTTGTTCTGGAGAAAAATATACAGGCACTAATACAACAAACTTATGATTAAAAATTCCATCAACCCTCTCCGTAAAACTATCTGGAACTTGCTGATGAGTTTCCCACCAAATCAAAGAATTATCCGACGAAAAATCCACCTCGGGCACAGAAATTTTACTCGCAAACCTAGCAGTCAAAATCGGACCTAAAATGGATGTCACTAACATCAAAAAAATTACACTATTAAATATTACCTCCGGCAAAATTCCTACTTGCAAACCCACCAATGCAGCAGCCAAAGTAGCAGCCACCTGTGGCATAGATAAAGACCACATACTCATCGTTTCATGCCAATTATATTTATAAATCTTTTTTGCCAAAAACGCAGCCAAAAATTTACTCCCAAGCAAACCCAAAATAATAGATAAAGTTAATTCAAAACTAGTCAAAAAAGTATTTACAAAAGCCGACATATCCAGCAATAATCCCATATCAACAAAAAAACAAGGAATAAATAAAACACTCCCAACAAACTCTATTTTTTCCTTAACCGGACTTTTACCCACCACATCATTAATCGCTAAACCTGCCAGAAAAGCACCAACAATTTGATCGACATTAATCAATGTTGCACCCAAAGCAGCAATAAACACAACCAACAAAACAAACAAAAATTGATTACTTTCTTGATTAGTAGTTCGTCGGAAAAATTGCTTACCCACCCATTGAAAACCCCAAAGAATTATCCCCGCATAAATAGCCAAACTTCCCAATTGAATTGCCAAACTAATCACCGAAAAATTACCAGCATTAATCGACACACAAATTGCCAGAACTAATAAAGCAGCAATATCAGTAAAAATAGTCGCCCCAATAGTAACAGTAATTGCTTGATTTCCCACTACACCCAACTGCTGAACAATGGGATAACCTAAAAGAGTATGAGAAGCCAGTAAAGAACCTGTTAAAATTGCACCATTCCAACCCAAACCAAATATTTTGGCAATTAATGTACCAGTAATAAGTGGGAATAAAAATGTGGCAATGCCAAAACCAAGAGAGCGGTCTTGATTTTTTTTAAATTCTATTAAATCAATTTCTAATCCCGCGACAAACATCAGATAAACCTTACCAATATCTGATAATAACTTCATAGTTTCTGTTTCGGGATCGAGTAATTTTAATCCATCTCCACCTAAAACAATTCCTGCCACTAATAAACCCACTAATCCTGGAAGTCTGAGACGCTCAAATAGAGGTGGAAGAGTGAGAATTACTAATAAAAGAATCGTAAATGTAACAATCGGATTTTGTGAAAGCAACTTTGTTATCCCCTATTAACGAAGTAAGAAGTTAGAAGTCAGAAGTCAGAAGTTAACCCACCCCTAACTCCTCCCAGGAGGGGAAATAGGGGATTTAAACCCCACTCCAAAAATATTTCCCCTTAAAAGACGGGGTTTTAAACCCATATTATTTTGATAAAAAATATCCTATTATCTCTACTTTATAGTAAAGAGTAACAATTGAAGAAGGAAGAAGAAAGAAGGAAGAAGGAATAAGGAAGAAAGTAAACATTCAGCTATCAGCTATTGCTTTTAGTTTTAGATAAAAGCTTTACTAATTGTTGAAATCTCCTTTGTCTGTAGTAGAGCTTTAGCACATTAAATATTGATTTTATTACTCAAGTCCTACTACTAACTGGATACTGATAACTGATAACTGATAACTGAAAAAAGGGGGGTTGACAAAAAAACTTGACATGATATTATAAATATAATGGAAAAGGTGCGCTCATATATACTCAAATAAATTAGGCCAAAAAAACAATATTTCCCTAATTTAACAGCAAAATTAACTAGCTATCAGCTTTTATCAAAATAATTGGGTCGCGCAACCCCGCCTTTTAAGGCGAAATATTTTTGGAGACTTGCTCAAATCCCCGTTACAAAAATAACTTCTGACTTCGTTAAAGCTCTCGGTCATTTCAGTTATCAGTTAGCCTCCTGTGGTCGGAGCTACGCTATCAGTTAGCCTCCTCCGGAGGAACTGCGGACTTCAGTTATCAGTACCGACCACTAAAGACGGAGGCTTGAAATACTGAACTGAATATTCTTTCATCCCCTTAAAAGGGGACACTTTAGACCTCATGTTTTGGTGAAAATCCCCGGCTTCTTATTTCCTAACGGAATGTTCCATAAACGAGGGTGCCTCACAAAAAGTCTACTGAAAACTGACCGCTGACTGCTTCTTTAAATTACACAAAGCTAGGCAGTTTACAAAGAAATCTGATAACTGATAACTGATAACTGATAACTGATAACTGAAAAAAGGGGGGTTGACAAAAAAACTTGACATGATATTATAAATATAATGGAAAAGGTGCGCTCATATATACTCAAATAAATTAGGCCAAAAAAACAATATTTCCCTAACTTAACAGCAAAATTAACTAGCTATCAGCTTTTATCAAAATAATTGGGTCGCACAACCCCGCCTTTTAAGGCAAAATATTTTTGGAGGCTTGCTCAAATGCGTTACAAAAATAACTTCTGACTTAGTTAAAGCTCTGGGTAAAAATCCCCGGCTTCTTATCTCCTAACAGAATGTTACATAAACGAGGGTGTCCCACAAAAAGTATACTGAAAACTGACCGCTAACTACTTCTTTAAATTACACAAAGCTAGGCAGTTTACAAAGAAATTTGATAACTGAATAACTGAACAACTGATAACTGAAAAGTAATGATACAGTCTGGAAAAATTCTGAGACAACGATACAAAATAATAGACACTCTAGGAAGTCGAGGATTCGGAGATACCTACTTAGTGGGACTTACACATTTTCAGAACAGAAAAATGCTTGTTTGCGCAGCATGACCCAGGAAAAGTCAGTCTAGGCAAGGGAATTACGTCAAAACCCTAAAAATTGCTAGAACCCTTGCCAATAAAGGAATTATATCTTTTCCACGTAAAATCCTCTAGCTGTCTATATTTGAGGCTATTTTTTGCTGCTTTTTTGTGTAAGTCCCGTTAGCTGAAGATTTAGACTTACCAGGCAAACCAAAATGTGTAGTCAAACATCTATCACCCAAAAGCTCAGACCCAGGAGTGTTAGCTATTGCCCAAAGATTATTTGAAACAGAAGCAGAAACCCTATACAAACGAGGCAAAGACTCAGACCAAATACCAAAACTATTTGCCCATTTTCAAGAAGGAACAGTATTAGCAGTTCCTTCTCCTCAACAACAACCTCTACCCATACTAAAACCCACACCCATACCAATGACAAAACCAGCAAAAACAATATTGGCATCTGCCTCTACTAAAAATATTTCCATTCAAAAATTTAAGACTGTGACAGTAAATACCAGAGGAGAAATAATCAGTCGCCGTCAACATCAAGCAGAAGTAATGACAGAAAACCTCGGTAATGGAGTCACCCTAGAAATGGTAAAAATTCCCGCAGGTAGATTTCTCATGGGGTCTCCAGAGACAGAAGCAAAGAGAAGGGATAGTGAAAGTCCACAACATTATGTAGATGTACCAGAATTTTTCATGGGAAAGTATCTAGTCACTCAAGCACAGTGGCAAGCAGTTATGGGAAAAAAGAATTTTTGGCAGGTGATTATGAGAACTAGAAATGAAAATAATCCTTCTAGGTTTAAAGGTACAAACCGTCCTGTAGAAAGAGTAAGTTGGAACAACGCCACAAAATTTTGTCAGAAACTCTCGCAAATAACAGGTAAAAAATATAGTTTACCAACTGAGAGTCAGTGGGAATATGCTTGTCGAGCTAGAACTTCCACACCATTTTATTTTGGCAAAACTATAACGTCTGAGTTAGCTAACTTTAATGGCAACTATACTTATGCTGATGAACCGGAAGGAAAATATCGTCAAGAAACAACAGATGTGGGAATTTTTCCACCCAATAGTTTTGGTTTATACGATATGCACGGCAATGTCTGGGAATGGTGTGCTGATGATTGGCACGATAACTATGAAGGTGCACCTACAGATGGAAGTGTTTGGTTAGATGGAAATGATTCTTATCCTCTGCTGCGGGGCGGTTCCTGGATCAGCTATCCTTATTACTGCCGTTCCGCGTATCGCAGCTACGACGTTAGGCGCGACGACCTCGGCAACTATATTGGTTTTCGTATTGTGTGTTCAGGCGGGATAACTCTGTAGCCCTTTTCTCTTTTCCTCTTTTGCCCCTTTAGTCTATTTTTCTTTTTTCTTTCCCTCTCCTGGAGCGGGAAAATTTTTTTTAGAGTGGGAGAAGTCAGGGCAAGACAAGGATTTTGCCACGGATGCACAGATGATTAATCTGATTCTGCATTCTGTGAAGCACCAAAAAAAACGGCAGGATATTCCCCTTGCATCCCTAAAAAAATCATGGTAGTATGTAATCATTGGGGGTCGTTCGTACCTACACATGACTTTTTATTCAACGCAAAAACAGCATTTTACAAGTGAGTAGTATATATAGAGACTCAAAAGCGTACGCCAACAATCACATCAGAAGCCAAAATCATTGTGTGAAGCACCAAAAGAAAAGATTTCTCCCATAGAGACTTTGATAAATAAACTCACAGAGCGATCGCTACCATCACAAACCAATCACTCATTCTGTGAAGCACCAAAAAAATAGGCAGGATATTCCCCTTGCATCCCTAAAAAAATCATAGTAGTATGTAATTATTGGGGGTTGCTCGTACCTACACATGACTTTTTATTCAACATAAAAACAGCATTTAATAAACTAAGTATATATAGAGACTCAAAAGCGTACGCCGATAATCACATCAGAAGCCAAAATCATTGTGTGAAGCACCAAAAGAAAAGATTTCTCCCATAGAGACTTTGATAAATAAACTCACAGAGCGATCGCTGCCATCACAAACCAATTATTCATTCTGTGAAGCACCAAAAAAAACGGCAGGATATTCCCCTTGCATCCCTAAAAAAATCATAGTAGTATGTAATTATTGGGGTTAGCTCGTACCTACGCATGACTTTTTATTCAACATAAAAACAGCATTTAATAAACTAAGTATATATAGAGACTCAAAAGCGTACGCCAACAATCACATCAGAAGCCAAAATCATTGTGTGAAGCACCAAAAGAAAAGATTTCTCCCATAGAGACTTTAATAAATAAACTCACAGAGCGATCGCTACCATCACAAACCAATAACTCATTCTGTGAAGCACCAAAACCGTAGTAATATCCCCTTGCATCGGGAAAAAAATCATAGTAGTATGTAATTATTGGGGGTTGCTCGTACCTACGCATGACTTTTTATTCAACGCAAAAGCAAGATAGAGATTTTGCCACAGATGTACGGATGATTTGTAAGCTAGTAGAAGCGATAGAACTCCGTTCCGCTGTCGCGATCGCTTAAATATATTTCATTCTGTGAAGCACCAAAGAAGAAAATTAACGACAGACAAGAATTTTGCCACAAATGCAAGAATTAGAAAATCTGCATTTTGTGGAGCTACAAAAAAGTCGGCGATGGAAGGAAAAATACCTTGCATCGGGAAAAAAATCATAGTAGTATGTAATTATTGGGGGTTGCTCGTACCTACGCATGACTTTTTATTCAACAGCAAAACAGCATTTTATCAACTAAGCATATATATAGAGACTCAAAAGCGATCGCCAACAATTAAAGGAGAAAAAAAGTGGTCGAGGGATGACGAGGTCTCAGAGTCATATCCATGAGACCACATATCCAATCGACCAAGAGAAGAAAAAATTTTCCCTACCGCATCAATCCTCTTCTTTTCAAGGAGATGTATTTATTAATTATTAATTATTAATTATTAATTATTAATTGTTCAAACTTCCTCAGCCGCTTGCAAAATCAAACGACGAGCAACAGTTTGAGTACCAGTATGTTCAAAATAATTAGTAGTCAAATCAAGAAAAGCCGCCAAATAATCCAACTTATCATCAGCAATGTCAACAAAACCTTGTAAATGATCGATAATCATTTGAGGGTCTAATCCTTGCGATGAAACTAAATTACTCATCCAACCCCTAACCGAATCAAAACTATTACCAATAAAATCAAGCTTACCCTGGGTACTATCACCAGGAATCAAATTATTTACCTTCTGAAACAAAGGATTTTGTTGCAAACCAGCAGAACTCATTCCCCCAATAATATCTCCCACGCGATCGACAAAATCAGGTCCCAAAGGAATCAACCCATCAAAACACACCAAAGCAACCATTCGCATCAAAGAAGGTCCACTATATTCTTCTGCCAAAGCTGCCGAAAAATCTCCTAAACTTTCTCTAGTTGGCATTCCATTTAATTTGCAGAAAGCAACCAACTCACCCACCACCTTAATCGCTAAATCAACTGCCTGAGTTTTATCTGCTGATGGGGTTAATTTATTCAGGAAACTGAGGAAAGAGATTTTTTCACCAATTTTGTTGGCCATTGCTGCGGCACCCATAGCAGCATCAGCTTTATCCAGGGTTTGGTAGGCCCAGATAGCGCCCTGATAACCTTGAGATTCGTCATTATATATCCACAAAGCACGCTCACTGATTTTTTGAATCCTTTCTAAGTCTTCTTCGCCAGTTACTTTACGAACAGTATTTCTAAAACCTACTAAATTGTTCCATTCTCCAGGTACGATGAAATCTAGAGCGCGTAATGCTGAAACTGTAATCCCACCATTGGGTAGGTCATCTACTAATGTGATAATTGAATTGTTCATAATTTATTTGTCTGTGTTAATTTTTTCTCCATTACAATTTATCTTGGTTCCGGAGACGATATTTCTATCTTATTTGCATTGAGCAAATCTTCCGATAAGTAGTTCAAATACAATAATTCTACTTTTACTATTCCTACAAGAGTTTATAAAGTAAAGGAAAATATCATTCTGTGAAGCACTAGAAAAAATCGGCGGCGCAGGGAGATTTTCCCTTGCATCCTCAAAAAAATTGTGATACTGTGTATTTAATGGGAGTTCTTCGTACCCATGCATGACTATTTATTCAACACAAAAACAGCATTTTACAAGCTAAGTATATATAAGGACTCAAAAGCGATCGCCAACAATACAGTAAGGTTAGAAAAAAATTATTCCATGAAGCATCCAAAGAAAAGATTTCTGCCATAGAGACTTTGAGCATTGACATCCTCCCGACGCTGCACTTGCGTGACAGCGCGGGATTCCCTAGCATTGCTGTTAGGGGCTTTCTGCCTCATAGCACCCGCCCTCCGAGTAATCTCTTCAGGTCTTACAGTCGCTCCGCAGACTGACACTGCGAGTCCCGCAGCCTTCTTGGTGGGCGTTCCCTTGCGTCTGACGCCGACGCGGGTTCCCATCCGCAAAATATTTATTGCAGCGTTAAGATCACGATCATGGTGAGCTGCACATTCTGGGCATTCCCACTCTCTAATATTTAGAGGTAATTTCTCCAATACATGACCACAATTAGAACAACGCTTAGAACTGGGAAAATATCTATCAATTTTGATTAATTCCCGTCCATACCATTTAGCCTTATAATCTAATTGCCTGACTAACTCGGACCAATTAGCATCACTTATTGCCCTAGCTAACTTATGGTTTTTGACCATATTTTTTACTGCTAAATCCTCAACCACAACAGTTTGATTTTCTCTGATTAGTTGAGTGGTCAGCTTATGGGTGTAGTCAAGTCTTGAATCTTTAATTCGGGCGTGTATCTTAGCTACTTTCAGCCTGGCTTTGTAATAGTTATTAGAACCCTTAGTTTTTCTAGATAGGGACTTTTGAGCTAATCTCAGTTTTTTGTGTAGCTTCTGAAGATTCTTTGGGTTCTCTACCTTTTCTCCATCACTGGTAGTTAATAGCCTAGTGATTCCTAAGTCAATACCTACTTGTTTGGTTACTGGCTTGAGAGTTAAATCTCTGGTGTCATTAACTCTCAAAGATACAGACCACCTACCACAAGGGTCAAGTTTAACCGTTATCGTAGTTGGCACACAACCCTTAGGCAATTGTCTACTCCACCTAATAGGCAATGGCTCTGGACACTTAGCTAGGTAGACTTGACCATCTTTCCACTTAAAAGCAGATTTTGTAAACTCTGCACTACCACCATTGCGTTTTTTCTTAAAGTTGGGGTATTTGGCGCGTCCACTAAAAAAGTTCGTGTTTGCGCAGCATTCCGAAGGAAAAGCAGTTTGCAAATGTCTCAAACCTTGCTGCAATGGAACACTGCTGACTTCTTTTAGAAAATCTAGGTCATCCTGTTTTTTCCAGGAGGTAAGCATAGCTGAAGTCTGAGCAAATCCTACTCGCTCTTGGAGTTTATACCAAGCTTGAGTTCTAGCAGCTAAGGCTTTGTTGTAGATTAGTCGAACACAGCCCAAAGTCCTCCGTAACAAGCTTTCTTGTTCTGGAGTAGGATAGAACCTGAATTTGTACGCCTTTTCAACCATCTGCTGTTAGCCGATTAACTTTTCATAGTTTAACACATTGTGCGTAAGATATCAACATTGATTGTTTTTCCCATACGACGCTCCCGACGAGGAGAGCGCGGGTCTTCAACCAACGTTGAGATCAAATCACACCGCGATCGCCACCATCATCAACCGAGTTGTCATTGTGTTAAGCACTAAAAAAATCGGCGGCGCAGGGAGATTTTCCCTTGAATCCTCAAAAAAATTGTGATACTGTGTATTTAATGGGGGTTGTTCGTACCTACGCATGACTTTTTATTCAACTTAAAAATTCTAATTTTATTTGACAAATACTCTTTAAAACCTACCACCTAAGGGCGTAATTCTTAAACTGTAATCCCACCATTGGGTAGGTCATCTACTAATGTGATAATTGAATTGTTCATAATTTATTTGTGTGTGTTAATTTTTTCTCCATTACAATTTATCTTCGTTCCGGAGACGATATTCCTATCCTCATTTGCAATGTTATGAAGTCAACTTCAAGAAACCTTTATAAAAGCTGGATAGCATCCAACTTTTATAAATAATAGTTTCGATTCAACTGCTTAAAGATATTTATTCATCTGTCACAATTTTAGTCTTTTTTAAGGTAAATATGATTAATTAATAACTTTTCCTTTTTCAAGTTTGATAATTCGGTCTGCTAGAGCGAAATATTGATCATCATGGCTAATTACCAGTATAGTTTTGCCTCGCCTCTTTAATTCTGGTAGCAGTTCAGTATAGAAAATTTTCTTAAATTTATAATCTTGCTCGGAAGCCCATTCATCGAATAAATATATTGGTCTGTCTTCGAGATAAGCAACTAATAAAGCAAGGCGTTTACGCTGTCCAGTTGATAGATCCATATTAGATAGAACACCGTTTTTTACTTTAACCTTGTCGTCTAATTGTAGTTTTTCTAAATAAAAGTTTATTTTGTTATCCAAGTCACATTTTTTTTCTATACTCGATAAAGGATAAAATAGATGGAAATCAGAAAAAATAGCAGAAAATTGTTGGCAATACCACTCTCTATTTTGAGAATCTATAAGATTATTATCTAGATAAATTTCCCCACTTTTAGGAGTGTAAAGTCCGGTAATTAATTTAGCGAGGGTAGATTTACCACTACCATTACCGCCAATAATAAAAACCAGTTCCCCTGGATAAAATGTCAAGTCAATCGGACCAATAATAGGTTTTTTTTCTTCAAGTTTTCTATCATATTCATGGGTGACACCGATGAATTTTAAACATTGCCAAGAAACCACTGATTCTAATAAATTGGGAGAGTGTTCTTGCTGGGAATTAACTGGTTCGGATAACTCTAAATCATCAATATTTTTTAGAGAAACTATAGTCTTACTTAATCTAGGAAGATAGCCAATCACATGTTCTAGAGGGGCCATAACATAAATAAAAACTAGAGTATAGTGAGATATAATAGCAGAATTGATACTAATTAATCTGGGCAGAGCAAATAGAAAGATACCAATGACAATAAAGAATAGTATCTGTCCCCAACTAATCATACCAGCAAAGATATTTTCACCACGAATATTATAATCTTTATAAGATACAGCAGTAGTTTCAAAATACTGTTTCAGAAATAATTTACATCGTTGATAATTTAGTTTGAGTTCTTTATTACCCTTAATTATGGTATGGAAGTGGCGAATTAGTTTATCTTTCTGCTCTCGAGCTAACTGAAAGCAGGACTCGGCTTTTTTCTTTAATAAGTAATAGCTACATAACCCTAAAATAAAAAGGCATAAACCAATCAAAAATACGGTAGGAGATAGCCAAATAACATAGATTCCACAACCGAATAAAATGGCAATGTCAATCAAGACAATAGGAAGAATAGAAGTTGTGTCGGCGATCTTTTCAATATCTTCAGTAAAAGTAGCTAAAAGACGAGGTACTCCTATTTCTTCTAATTGACGTAGGGGAGATGCTAAAATTTTACGAACTAAATCCATTTGTAAATGGAAGGTAGAATCTTCTAAAAGAGAGATGAAAAAAAATCTAGAGGCAAAATTGGTAATAACTCGAAGGAGACAGAGACTTACAAAAAGCCAAGCCAGAGTAGTTGTTGATGAATAGCTCTGACTTAATGCGTTGTTGATTAAAATAATTAGACCTGTTGCACTAGCACCACTAAGGATACCTGACAATACTGCCAAAGCAAAATTTTTAGGGGAATAGCTGAGTAAAAGTTTAATAAGATTCATTGTGAGTTGTATTAGTTTTGATGGCTAATATTTTGAGTATATCTAAAGATTAAAATTATAGCTTGATACATATCTATTAAAACTGCTAAAACCGCTAAATCACGCAGGATAAATTACGTACTTGCTTACTGAATAATTAATAATTAATAATTAAATAATTCAGGTTTAAAGCCTCCCCTTTTAAAGGGAAAAAAGCGGTCGTTTGCGCAGCATTCCGTAGGATGGGATGGCGTTTGCTATCGCAAAGCTGCGCTAAAAGCGGAGCGGCTCTGATAAGAGCGGGTCTCCTCGCCATATCCAATCGACCAAGAGAAAAGAAAATATTCCTTATATTCAATCAAGAAAGGTTTTAACCAGAGGTAATTATCAATTATCCATTATCCATTATCAATTAATGAAAATTATATGCTCCTAATTCTTTTAAATTAGTAATAGTTGAATTTGACAAACCTGTTACTCCTGAAATATCAATATTTTCATAAGGTCTGTCACCCTGAAAATAATTAACTATTTTACCCGCATTAATATCCCAAACTTGAAAATTTTCTCTATCTCTACCTATAACTAAAAAATTGGAATATGAACTAAAAGCAAGAGACCAAATTGAGGAAAATTTTTCTTGTAATATTTCGATTAATTGACTATTTTTAACATCCCAAATATTTACAATTCCATCGTAAGTACCATAAGCAATAAATTTACCATCATAACTACAAGCCATAGAAATAATTGGTTTACCAAATTTGCCTAAAGTCTCAATACATTCTCCAGTAACTACATCCCAAAGTTTAACTATTCCAGTAGTTTGCCCACTAACTAAAATTAAGCCATTAAAATTAAATCTAATAATATAAGAAGCTTTTTCTTGTATAGTTCTCTGACATTCCCCAGTTACTATATCCCAAAATTTAATAATTGAATGACCGCCACAACTTGCAATTGTTTTTCCATCAGGACTAAAAGCAACAGAAAGTATCGGGCGAGAATGACCGTAGAAAGTTTTTAAACATTCTCCTGTTTGAGAACTCCAAATTTTTACAGTTCTGTCGCTACTACCACTAACTATTTTTGTACTATCTGGGCTAAAAGCAATCGACCAGATACTATCATTATGTCCTTGTAATATTTTGTGAGATATTTGATGATTAGTAATTTCCTGAATATTATTTTTAGTAAAGTTATCTATCTGCCAAACTCGGATAATATTATTTCTATTACCAACATTTGCACAAGCTATAAATTTTTCATCAGGACTAATAATTAATGAAGAAAGCCAATCTTTATGTTCAAAAAAGTAGATAGAAATTGATTAGTATTTACATCCCAAAATTTAATTGTATGTTGACTGCCACTAACAATGATTTGACTTTTATTAGTAAATACAACTGAATGAACAAAATCTGCACGACCCTGTAAAGTTTTCAGACATTTACCTGTAGTTATATCCCAGATTTTTACTGTTCTATCAACACTTGCGGTGGCTAATATATTTTGACTACCAAAAGTTATAGCGTTAATTTCTGAAAGATGTCCTTCTAAACTTTGTAAAAATAAACCTGTCTGAATATTCCATACTTTAACAATTTTTTCTCCACTACCAGTCGCCAAATTTTCACCATTAATACTAATATCAATCAAGGAAATATGATAGCTCTGAGATTTGAATGTATTTAAACATTTACAATTATGTATATCCCAAATTTTTACAGTTTTATTTTCTAAACTAGAAGCTAAAATCTGATTATTATCGATAATCTTGACTGATAAAATTACGCCACTGTTCGTGTTAAAACTATTGGTAACTGTTTTTGTGTTGATATCCCACAAATAAACCACACCATTTTCACAACCAAAAGTTAAAAGACCTGTTTTAGAGGAAAGACTTAAGGCAGAAATACGACTCTCTGATTCAATCAATATATTTGAATTACCAGTTTCGAAATTCCAAGATATTATTTGTTTTTCTGAGTAACCAAATAACTGACTTCCATCGAAATTAAAAACAATATTTTTGACTATTTGATTGTTCGGTGAATTTAAAGTAAAAATACATTTTCCTGTAGCAACATCCCAGATTTTTATATTTCTATCTCTACTAGAACTAGCTATTTTTTGACTATCGGGACTAAAAGTAATAGAATCAACTATAGTTGTATGTTCTTGATGTTTAAAAATTTGTCTATTTTCTTGCCATTTCCACAAACAAACCTCACCATCAATACTTCCCGTAACTAAAAATTCTCCACTCGGACTAAAAGCCAGACTAAAAATAATACCAAAGGTATCAGTGAAAGTTGTTTTGGCAAAATTACTATTCGTAAAATTAACATTGTTTAAAGTTATCCCCTGTAAATTTCCTTGGCAAATACTTAGATAGGAGAAATCTTTGTCACTGATTTTTACAGATAAATTAGATAGTATATTCAGAATATTTCCCCCAACATATCCAGTAAAAGATGTAGACTTTTTGCGGAAGCGATCGAGCATTTTCATCAAATAACTCTCAATTTCCTCCTTACTACCTAAAGTCATTTCTAAACGTTCAATAATTGGTGTAATAATTAGACGTTTTTGTATTTCTTGAATATAATCCGATGCCGTAGCTTTGAGCAAAGCATGACTTTGAAATAGTAAAATTTCACCACAGATAATTTCGTGAGATATTCTTTCAATTAAATTTATAGTTACATATTCCATAACTACTGGTTGTAGAGAAAATTTCGAGCTATTGTGAATATCATCTCTAGTTTTTTCAATTAGGGAACGACGATGTAATGAATCTAATATTTCTAGTAAACTAAATTGATTAATCGATCTTAATTCCAGAGTTGATTCATTCTTACGTTCAAACTTAGGTAACAATAAATCATCTTTTAATTCAGTTATAGCCACAGCATCTCTATTGATAGCCAACCAATATAATACAGATTTTTCTAATTGTGATAAATGCTGAAATTGTCGATTAATAAGATTACAAATATCACCAAATACCGTTGTACTTTGAGCCAGAAAATCATCAACATTACCATCGAATAAATCCAATATAGTAGTTGCGATAACTTTAATATATAAAGGATTACCACCATAATTATTAATCAACTCTTGTAAATCTGAATCTCTAGCATCAACAATTCCTTTAGCTTTAAAAATTTCCTTGATTTCTGAAATACCCAAACCGCTAATTTGTAATGAACGAACAGGTAACTCTTTACCTTCAATAGCAGCAATTTCCTTTGGCTTCTCTCTAGAAGTAATTAGCAAACAACTTTGATGATTTGTTTCCCCTACTTTTTGAAAAAAATCACCATAACCCTCATATCCTGCCAGATAATTACCAGCATAATTACCCTCCGAAAAAATAGCATCAACATTATCCAAAATTAATAAACAACGTCGATTTTTCAGATATCCAATTAACTTATTAATTATCAGAGTAATATCTTTCCCTAAATCTGTTTCTTCTCCATTAGATAAAACCTGTAATAAATTAGTAATAATTTCTAAAAGTGGTGGTGCATTCCGTAAAGAAAACCAAATTGAACACTCAAAATATTGACTCAAATTTTGAGTAACTTTCGCGGATAAAGTAGTTTTCCCAATTCCACCAATTCCAATTAATGTAATCAAACGACAACCATCATCTACAACCCATTCTTTGAGTATATTTAACTCTTCAGAACGACCATAAAAAATCGAAACATCTGGAGCTTCATCACAAAAATAATTATTTCGTTTATTATCCCTTGGTTTTTCAACCTTATTATTTACTACATCTAATTTTGTATAATCACTAAGATTTAACTCCAAAGCAAAACCACGAAAAAACCGCTCTAAAGTACGTTTATCAACACCAACTTCTCGACGTAAAACCTTAGAAATAGTCGTCGGATCGAGTCTAGTTATTTCACTCAAATTTTCAATAGTATAAGGTTTGACAGAATTTTCTTTACTTTCTTGAATTTGTTGAGCATTATTTAGTTTATGCCATCCCTCATTTGTCAGAATCACTCCTCGTTTACCTCTGCTTCGTCCAGCCATAGTAGAATTACCTATTACTTACCTCTTATTCTTCCTAATCATAAAGATCGTCAATCTGGAAGTTATGGATTTTTATGGAAGTTTTATATTTTTATTGAATTTTTTATTGACTAAAAAACGAGGTCTCAAGCCTTCCCTTTTAACAGGGTGAAAAAAAAATTCTATTCAGTATTTTAAACCTTCGACTAATGCCAATCTGATAAGTATTTACTACAAATAGTTAGGGTACTTATTAGGAATTAATTAACCCCTAATTCCTCCCAATATAGCAAGTCATGGGTCAAGAATAAGGAGTCTAAATAAATAGGTTTTATATATTTTTCGTATTTTCAATCATCTTTATTTGTCAAATACAAATTTTATATAAAACCTTTTAATAGTGCTTATTACTTGTAATACTTTTTTTCAAAATGGTATAAAACCAGAGCTACTGATAACTGATAACTGTTAACGTTTGCGTAGCATTCCGTAGGAAAGTTCCTCTGAAAGAGGCTAACTGAAATGACCAAACTTTTGTCACAAAAATATTAAATTGTTAGGGTTCATAAAATTTTATGCTGAAATATACAAATAATTTTTATAACTTCCCGAACTTCCCTGGTGTTAATAATTAACAGATGCAATCATACTTACAGATGGAATTACAAAGAGATGCAAATTTTCCAGTTAATAGTTATTTTTGCAATCTACTTTATCTGTATTAACTGGTATTGGTGAAATCAGGTATTAAATTTCTATCAGAATCAGATGAATAGTCAGGAAAAAACTGTTTTAACTACTGACTATTAACTACTAAAAACTAAAAATTTTTTCCAGTTAATAGTTATTTTGGCAATCTATTTCTATTTCTGTATTAACTGGTATTGGTGACATAAAGTATGAAATTTCTATCAGAATCAGATGAATAGTCAGGAAAAAAACTGTTTTAACTACTGACAACTAAAAATTTTTTCCAGTTAATGACTATTTTGGCAATCTATTTCTATTTCTGTATTAACTGGTATTGGTGAAATCAGGTATTAAATTTCTATCAGAATCAGATGAATAGTCAGGAAAAAAACTGTTTTAACCACTGACTACTGACTACTGACAACTAAAAATTTTTCCAGTTAATGATTATTTTGCCAATCTATTTCTGTATTAACTGGTATTGGTGACATAAAGTATGAAATTTCTATCACAATCAGATGAATAGTCAGGAAAAAAAACTGTTTTAACCACTGACTACTGACTACTGACAACTAAAAATTTTTTCCAGTTAATGATTATTTTGCCAATCTATTTCTGTATTAACTGGTATTAGTGACATAAAGTATGAAATTTCTATCAGAATCAGATGAATAGTCAGGAAAAACTGTTTTAGCTACTGACAACTAAAAATATTTTCCAGTTAATGATTATTTTGGCAATCTATTTCTGTATTAACTGGTCTTGGTGAAATCAGGTATGAAATTTCTATCAGAATCAGATGAATAGTCAGGAAAAAAACTGTTTTAACTACTGACTATTAACTACTAACTACTGTACGGGCAATTCGTGACCCTACTAAAAATAATACAATCATTCACCAACACCAATTAACTAATAGTTAACCAATAGATAATTGATAATTAATCAATTCAGCTTTATTGCCTCTTTTTACCAATAGCGAAATTGATAATTTACAATTGATAATTAGAAATAGCTTTTATTAATCAATAATTGAGATTTTCGTGATATTTTTCATTATCAATTTGAAAAAAATCCCTATATTCAATTCCGTTACAGTTTTAATGAGAGGTAATTATCAATTATTCATTATTCATTATCCATTATCCATTATCAATTAATGAAACGAGGTACATAATGACTCAAATTAACACCGATAATCTACCATTATGGGTTCAAGATAGAGAGAAAGTATTACAATCCAGTCAGAATGTAAAATGGC
The DNA here is from genome assembly GCF_014132355.1 of Okeania sp. KiyG1. Lineage (GTDB taxonomy): Bacteria > Cyanobacteriota > Cyanobacteriia > Cyanobacteriales > Microcoleaceae > Okeania. Next base: position 2,863 of record NZ_BLZO01000113.1, on the reverse strand, counting down.
GTAATGGAGCAGCACCAAATTACACTACTTCTACTAAAAATCTAGCCAAAGAAAGTAAATATAACCACCCAGAAAACTCTCTTGAATCAATTGTACAAAACTTAGTAAGAACATTCGATATTGAAGCAAATTTCAAAACAAATCCTCAAGACTGGTTAACTGTAGTTCAAGATAAATTCCGTATGAGTACAAACGGTGGAACTAATTATCAATTACAAGATTTAATCAACTCAGGTACTTACAAATTATTGATAGGTAATACTCAACATTACAAAGCCTCAGAAGAAAGTTTTGAGACTTCCACAAATCTCTTTCATACAGCATTTCCCGAAGGTTTTTTATGGGAAGTCGTAGAAGTTTACTCTCCACCACCAACAATTGTTGTTAAATGGAGACATTGGGGACATTTTCGAGGAAATTATAAAGATTATGTTTCCACAGGAGAGACAATTGAAGTTATTGGAATAAGTATTGTCAAAGTTGATGAGGATTTAAAGATTCTTTCATTAGAACACTATTATGACAATACAAAATTTTTAGATAGTCTAACATCCGGTGGTAAAGCTATTGCTGAAAAGCAACAAAAATCATCTGGAGGAACACAAACTTCTAATCCCTTACAACAGAAATTTATGGGTTTTATCAAAAACTTTTTGCCGTTGAAAAAAAATCAAAAAGTCTCTAATTCACCAGTAAGTCGCTGTCCTTTTGCAGCTTTTATGCATTGACATCCTCCCCTGCCTAAAGGCGAGTGGATTCCCACATCACTGCGGGACTTTCCTCTTTCCTCGAGTCGGCTTACTTGCCTGAGTTTCCTCAACCAAGCAGAGGTCGTTCTCTCCAGAGGCGTGACTTTCCCTGTGCCCCAGGGTAGTTGCTAATTCTCTTAATGCTGATTGGAGTATATTGATAGCTGCATTCTCGTCCCTGTCGGCAACATAACCACAGTGTGGACATTGATGAGTCCTAGTGCTGAGGGTCTTCACAACTTTCTCACCGCAACTTGAACAATTTACAGAAGTATATGCAGGTTCTACTGTTACTACAGGCACACCATAGACTCTGCCAAAATACTCCAACCATTCTCTAAACCTGTACCATGCTGCATCTGCTATGGACTTCGCTAACTTATGGTTTTTCATCATGTTACGCACTTTCAGGTTTTCTATCGCTACCAAATCGTTAGATTGTATGACGCGCTGCGCTAATTTAACTGCCCAGTCGTTACGTCTGCGTGAAACCTTTAGATGCGCTCTACCTAACCTATTCCTAGCTTTACTCCTATTTTGACTACCCTTTTGAGTACGAGAAAGGCGACGTTGTAGTTTCTTGATTTTACGTTCACCTTGTCTCAAAAATCTCGGATTATCTACTTTTTCACCAGCTGAGTCAGTGTAGAAATGATTTAAACCTAAGTCTATTCCTAACTGAGTTCCTGTAAGATTTTTCTTCTCCTCTCTAGTATGGTCGATTGAGAATTGAGCATAGTAGCCATCATACCTTCTGACAACTCTGACTCGTTTGATTTGATTGATTTGATAGAAATGAAGGTTTCGACTACCCCAAAGCTTAAAAGTACCTGCTTTGAAGCCATCAGTAAAAGTTAAATAGCGTCTATCTTCTGATAGTTTCCATCCGCTAGTTTTGTATTCTACTGAGTCTCTAATTTGGTATTTTTTAAACTTGGGAAAACCCTTCTTACCAGCAACATTAGCTTTACAGTTTTGATAGAATCTTTCTATTGCTGCCCATGCTCTCTCAGCATGAGCTTGTCTTGCCATGGAGTTAAGTTGCTTGGCCCAGGGAAATTTAGGATTGTGTGCTAGTTTTGTGCAGTATTTGTAGGCATCGTTACGACTTTTAACTTCTCTGTCTATCCATGCTCGGATAATGCTATTGCGCACAAATCGACCAGTCCTAATGGCTGAGTCTAGCTGATTATACTGGCCTTGTGTGCCTTGCAACTTCATTTCATAGATGAGCATAGAAATGTTTTATCTTTTAATGCTACGATAAAAATGTAGCACACAGTTCAGCATATCTGCAACTAATATATACATTAAAAAGTCCCCCTCAAAGGGGGAGGCACCTACCCCAATTTTCCGGTAATATTGTTTCTAGTAGGGCTAAAGCCCTATCTAAGACTTGCTGATTAACTTTCAAAGCCTTTATCTGTAAATATTTTAGCCTCTTTAGAGTAAAAATATGATTGTGTAGATTGGAAAAACTGGAGTATTTTTCAATCGTAAGCATTCAGCTGTCAGCCATCAGCTATCAGCTATTACTTTTAATTTAGGATAAAAGCTTTATTAATTGTCTGACTACAAAAGTTGCCTCCCTTGCTCTTAAAGTCAGTTGTTAATTTAAACACTGTCCTTAAGAAGAAGGTCTTGTTGCTGAAGGCCACAGTTCCTCCGTAGGAGGCTAGCTGACAGCGAGCTAGCTGAATGCTTGCTTTCAATCTTTTTCCCATATTGCCTCTGTAGCTTTTAACTTTTAACTTTTGACTTTTGACTTGCCCTTGGTGGTAACTCCAAAGATATTTGCCCTAATAAACCCTTACGAAAATCATCCAAAATACGTCTAGCAGTACGCTCAACATCTCCTTGATAAAGTTGATTTGCCACCTCATGTAAATAACCTTCACCTGTATAATTATTAACTTTTAACCCATAACGAGACTCTAAACAAGAAGCAGAAAACAAACCATTACTATCAACCTCTAAAGACATCAACAAATCAATCAAACTAGCAACAATTCGCTGATTATCATAAGCAGCATCGCCAATATCCTCACAAATAGCCAACTTAATCGCATCTTCTGGATTTTTAATCCTACTAGGAATTACCCCAGGAGCATCCA
>NZ_BLZO01000112.1 GCF_014132355.1 Okeania sp. KiyG1 | reverse complement strand
TTGAGGGCCGTTAAACCCAGTAAATCATTACACTTAAGCCGATTTCGGGCCCGAAAATTAATTTTCCGGATTTGGTCAGTTTTGCAGAGTTCGGATTTCACAAAAGTTACAGAGTTCGGATTTCACAAAAGTTACAGAGTTCGGATTTCACAAAAGTTACAGAGTTCGGATTTCACAAAAGTTACAGAGTTCGCGGCGCCGGATTTCTCAAAACCCTGAAAATCATTGGGAAAAAAATTTCACAAAAAGTTACAGAGTTCGCTTAGCAAATCTTACTATTATATATAAAATAAATTAAACATAAATGTGTGATATACATACATGTGTGAGTTTTTGATACTTTTCAACTGTATGATATTCCTCAAGTGGGTTCCCCCGGATTTTGAGGGCCGTTAAACCCAGTAAATCATTACACTTAAGCCGATTTGGGGGTCCCAAAACTTTGTCCAAAATGAGCGATTTCGAAAAGTGAAAAAATGACGTCAAAAAGTGCACTCAAAAAACCCAGTAAAATTGGGAAATCAGGATTTTGGCAAAAATGAGCCGAAAGTCGATTTCTTCAAGCGGGCATTGGACTTAAGCCGGATTTGGGCCCACTCAAAATTGGAGCAAAAAGTACGTGTCATGACCCGTCTGAACCCTCGGATGCGGCCTGCCATTGCATCGCAAATTTCTGGGCGGGATTTTGAGTGATGCCAACAGCTCTGTTCGGGGGGTGCACGGGAGGTATCTCAGTAGTTGGGGCAGCAAGAAAACTATTTGGTCAAAAATGAGAAATCTCGAAAAGTGAGAAATCAGCAAAATGGCAAAGTCGGCAAAAATATTTTTCGGGCCCAAAAAAGGGACCACAAATCCCCGAAAAACTTCAAGACATATATAAAATATAAATTACATAAATGTGTGATATACATAAATGTGTGAGTTTTTGATTGAGCTAAACTGTAAGAGAGTCCTCAAGTGGGTTCCCCCGGATTTTGAGGGCCGTTAAACCCAGTAAATCATTACACTTAAGCCGATTTCGGGCCCCAAAAATTTATTTTCCGGATTTGGTCAGTTTTGCAGTGCTCGGATTTTTAATTTCCGGGGTGCGAAAGTTGCTCACTTGGGCCACATTTTGGATTTCGGATTTTGAGGAGGGGGGTGCCGCGGAACTGGGGGGTGGAGCTCTTTGTGTTGGGACTGCGTGAACGTGTAGCAAAAATGCGCAAAAGTTGCCAAATCGGGTTTTTAAAAAAATTCCCGCACAATTCCTTGCCGTTTTTAGGCCCTTTTTGACCCTTTTTCGGCCACACCTTTTTCCTAGATGAAAGGATTAGCGAACAGGATTGCCAGCGAGATGACGAGGCCGTATATGCAGAGAGATTCCATGAACGCGAAGCTCAACAGAAGAACCCCGCGGATTTTGCCTTCAGCTTCGGGGGCTGGCGAGCAATCCCTTCGACGGCGTAACCAGCTGCAGTTCCTTGTCCAAGACCGGGGCCAATAGCCGCGAACCCAACGCTAATTCCTGCGCTCAAAGCACTCAGCCCTGTGAGGAACGAATCCGCCAAGTGGTTTACACTGAATCTCACTGGTCCAAAACCGTCATTGGTTATTCTCAAAAACGGAACCACCACGAGGCTGTATCATACACTCAATCTGAGGGTCCCCGCCGCCTTATCACACATCTCCGTTTATCACACATCTCCGTTTATCACACATCTCCGTTTATCACACATCTCCGTTTATCACACATCTCCGTTTATCACACATCTCCGTTTATCACACATCTCCGTTTATCACACATCGCTGTTTTACTCCCTTCAATCCCAACACTTCGGATTTCTTTGCAGTCTTCCTTCAACCTTGTCACACATCTCCGCATATCACACATACCCGTGGGGCTCCCTCCTCAAAATCCAACACCCGAAAATCAGAAATCCAAATGCAAAAAATGTGCCAAAGTGAGCAGTGAGCAAAATCCCAAATCCCAAAAAAGTGTACCCCGAAGTGGCGAAAAACCCTTGAAATCATTGGCCCCCCACTTTTTTCCAACTTTTCCGACCACTTTTCCCCCGATTCCTTCAAGACATATATATATATATATATAATTACATAAATGTGTGATATACATACATGTGTGAGTTTTTGATACTTTTCAACTGTATGATATTCCTCAAGTGGGTTCCCCAGGATTTTGAGGGCCGTTAAACCCAGTAAATCATTACACTTAAGCCGATTTCGGGCCCGAAAATTAATTTTCCGGATTTGGTCAGTTTTGCAGAGTTCGGATTTCACAAAAGTTACAGAGTTCGGATTTCACAAAAGTTACAGAGTTCGGATTTCACAAAAGTTACAGAGTTCGGATTTCACAAAAGTTACAGAGTTCGCGGCGCCGGATTTCTCAAAACCCTGAAAATCATTGGGAAAAAAATTTCACAAAAAGTTACAGAGTTCGCTTAGCAAATCTTACTATTATATATAAAATAAATTAAACATAAATGTGTGATATACATACATGTGTGAGTTTTTGATACTTTTCAACTGTATGATATTCCTCAAGTGGGTTCCCCCGGATTTTGAGGGCCGTTAAACCCAGTAAATCATTACACTTAAGCCGATTTGGGGGTCCCAAAACTTTGTCCAAAATGAGCGATTTCGAAAAGTGAAAAAATGACGTCAAAAAGTGCACTCAAAAAACCCAGTAAAATTGGGAAATCAGGATTTTGGCAAAAATGAGCCGAAAGTCGATTTCTTCAAGCGGGCATTGGACTTAAGCCGGATTTGGGCCCACTCAAAATTGGAGCAAAAAGTACGTGTCATGACCCGTCTGAACCCTCGGATGCGGCCTGCCATTGCATCGCAAATTTCTGGGCGGGATTTTGAGTGATGCCAACAGCTCTGTTCGGGGGGTGCACGGGAGGTATCTCAGTAGTTGGGGCAGCAAGAAAACTATTTGGTCAAAAATGAGAAATCTCGAAAAGTGAGAAATCAGCAAAATGGCAAAGTCGGCAAAAATATTTTTCGGGCCCAAAAAAGGGACCACAAATCCCCGAAAAACTTCAAGACATATATAAAATATAAATTACATAAATGTGTGATATACATAAATGTGTGAGTTTTTGATTGAGCTAAACTGTAAGAGAGTCCTCAAGTGGGTTCCCCGATTTTGAGGGCCGTTAAACCCAGTAAATCATTACACTTAAGCCGATTTCGGGCCCCAAAAATTTATTTTCCGGATTTGGTCAGTTTTGCAGTGCTCGGATTTTTAATTTCCGGGGTGCGAAAGTTGCTCACTTGGGCCACATTTTGGATTTCGGATTTTGAGGAGGGGGGTGCCGCGGAACTGGGGGGTGGAGCTCTTTGTGTTGGGACTGCGTGAACGTGTAGCAAAAATGCGCAAAAGTTGCCAAATCGGGTTTTTAAAAATTCCCGCACAATTCCTTGCCGTTTTTAGGCCCTTTTTGACCCTTTTTCGGCCACACCTTTTTCCTAGATGAAAGGATTAGCGAACAGGATTGCCAGCGAGATGACGAGGCCGTATATGCAGAGAGATTCCATGAACGCGAAGCTCAACAGAAGAACCCCGCGGATTTTGCCTTCAGCTTCGGGGGCTGGCGAGCAATCCCTTCGACGGCGTAACCAGCTGCAGTTCCTTGTCCAAGACCGGGGCCAATAGCCGCGAACCCAACGCTAATTCCTGCGCTCAAAGCACTCAGCCCTGTGAGGAACGAATCCGCCAAGTGGTTTACACTGAATCTCACTGGTCCAAAACCGTCATTGGTTATTCTCAAAAACGGAACCACCACGAGGCTGTATCATACACTCAATCTGAGGGTCCCCGCCGCCTTATCACACATCTCCGTTTATCACACATCTCCGTTTATCACACATCTCCGTTTATCACACATCTCCGTTTATCACACATCTCCGTTTATCACACATCGCTGTTTTACTCCCTTCAATCCCAACACTTCGGATTTCTTTGCAGTCTTCCTTCAACCTTGTCACACATCTCCGCATATCACACATACCCGTGGGGCTCCCTCCTCAAAATCCAACACCCGAAAATCAGAAATCCAAATGCAAAAAATGTGCCAAAGTGAGCAGTGAGCAAAATCCCAAATCCCAAAAAAGTGTACCCCGAAGTGGCGAAAAACCCTTGAAATCATTGGCCCCCCCCACTTTTTTTCCAACTTTTCCGACCACTTTTCCCCGATTCCTTCAAGACATATATATATATATATATAATTACATAAATGTGTGATATACATACATGTGTGAGTTTTTGATACTTTTCAACTGTATGATATTCCTCAAGTGGGTTCCCCGTT
>NZ_BLZO01000111.1 GCF_014132355.1 Okeania sp. KiyG1 | reverse complement strand
TTTATCATAAGACTGTTCCACTGCTGACTGAGCTAAACGAGACACACCCACACCATAACATCCCATTACTAAAGGCACTTCTTCACCCTGTTCATTTGTATAAGTTGCCCCCATCGCTCTTATTGATTGGTTTTTCCTCCGGAATGCAGAGCGCGGGTCTTAAACCAACGTTGAGATAAAAATCAAAGTTGAATTTTTCCAGAGAGAAAAAATCATTTTAATGCTTTATCAATCAAATCTTTAATAGTAGATAACACCTCCGCCACAGGTATTTCCTGAGATTGATGATTAGCTCTTTCTACAAATTCAACTTTGCCAGACTTGAGCGATCGCCCGGTAACTATTCGATAGGGAATTCCAATTAAATCTGCATCTTTGAATTTAACACCCGCTCGCTCATCTCGGTCATCCAAAATAGTCTCTATTCCAGCTTCATTTAATTCTTGATAGAGATTTTCTGCTACTTCTATTTGTTGAGCATCCTTAATATTAGGAATACAAATAACCACATGATAAGGAGCGATCGCCACAGGCCAAATAATCCCATCTTTATCATAAGACTGTTCCACTGCTGACTGAGCTAAACGAGACACACCCACACCATAACATCCCATTACTAAAGGCACTTCTTCACCCTGTTCATTTGTATAAGTTGCCCCCATCGCTCTTATTGATTGGTTTTCCTCCGGAATGCAGAGCGCGGGTCTTAAACCAACGTTGAGATAAAAATCAAAGTTGAATTTTTCCAGAGAGAAAAATCATTTTAATGCTTTATCAATCAAATCTTTAATAGTAGATAACACCTCCGCCACAGGTATTTCCTGAGATTGATGATTAGCTCTTTCTACAAATTCAACTTTGCCAGACTTGAGCGATCGCCCGGTAACTATTCGATAGGGAATTCCAATTAAATCTGCATCTTTGAATTTAACACCCGCTCGCTCATCTCGGTCATCCAAAATAGTCTCTATTCCAGCTTCATTTAATTCTTGATAGAGATTTTCTGCTACTTCTATTTGTTGAGCATCCTTAATATTAGGAATACAAATAACCACATGATAAGGAGCGATCGCCACAGGCCAAATAATCCCATCTTTATCATAAGACTGTTCCACTGCTGACTGAGCTAAACGAGACACACCCACACCATAACATCCCATTACTAAAGGCACTTCTTCACCCTGTTCATTTGTATAAGTTGCCCCCATCGCTCTTATTGATTGGTTTTCCTCCGGAATGCAGAGCGCGGGTCTTAAACCAACGTTGAGATAAAAATCAAAGTTGAATTTTTCCAGAGAGAAAAAATCATTTTAATGCTTTATCAATCAAATCTTTAATAGTAGATAACACCTCCGCCACAGGTATTTCCTGAGATTGATGATTAGCTCTTTCTACAAATTCAACTTTGCCAGACTTGAGCGATCGCCCGGTAACTATTCGATAGGGAATTCCAATTAAATCTGCATCTTTGAATTTAACACCCGCTCGCTCATCTCGGTCATCCAAAATAGTCTCTATTCCAGCTTCATTTAATTCTTGATAGAGATTTTCTGCTACTTCTATTTGTTGAGCATCCTTAATATTAGGAATACAAATAACCACATGATAAGGAGCGATCGCCACAGGCCAAATAATCCCATCTTTATCATAAGACTGTTCCACTGCTGACTGAGCTAAACGAGACACACCCACACCATAACATCCCATTACTAAAGGCACTTCTTCACCCTGTTCATTTGTATAAGTTGCCCCCATCGCTCTTATTGATTGGTTTTCCTCCGGAATGCAGAGCGCGGGTCTTAAACCAACGTTGAGATAAAAATCAAAGTTGAATTTTTCCAGAGAGAAAAAATCATTTTAATGCTTTATCAATCAAATCTTTAATAGTAGATAACACCTCCGCCACAGGTATTTCCTGAGATTGATGATTAGCTCTTTCTACAAATTCAACTTTGCCAGACTTGAGCGATCGCCCGGTAACTATTCGATAGGGAATTCCAATTAAATCTGCATCTTTGAATTTAACACCCGCTCGCTCATCTCGGTCATCCAAAATAGTCTCTATTCCAGCTTCATTTAATTCTTGATAGAGATTTTCTGCTACTTCTATTTGTTGAGCATCCTTAATATTAGGAATACAAATAACCACATGATAAGGAGCGATCGCCACAGGCCAAATAATCCCATCTTTATCATAAGACTGTTCCACTGCTGACTGAGCTAAACGAGACACACCCACACCATAACATCCCATTACTAAAGGCACTTCTTCACCCTGTTCATTTGTATAAGTTGCCCCCATCGCTCTTATTGATTGGTTTTCCTCCGGAATGCAGAGCGCGGGTCTTAAACCAACGTTGAGATAAAAATCAAAGTTGAATTTTTCCAGAGAGAAAAAATCATTTTAATGCTTTATCAATCAAATCTTTAATAGTAGATAACACCTCCGCCACAGGTATTTCCTGAGATTGATGATTAGCTCTTTCTACAAATTCAACTTTGCCAGACTTGAGCGATCGCCCGGTAACTATTCGATAGGGAATTCCAATTAAATCTGCATCTTTGAATTTAACACCCGCTCGCTCATCTCGGTCATCCAAAATAGTCTCTATTCCAGCTTCATTTAATTCTTGATAGAGATTTTCTGCTACTTCTATTTGTTGAGCATCCTTAATATTAGGAATACAAATAACCACATGATAAGGAGCGATCGCCACAGGCCAAATAATCCCATC
>NZ_BLZO01000110.1 GCF_014132355.1 Okeania sp. KiyG1 | reverse complement strand
CAAAGATAGCTGAAAGATAGTACCATCTACAGGGACTCGAATTACACTATTATCAAGTTTGATATCTACTTTTTCTAGTTCTCTGGTACCTGCGGTCAAATCTTTGATTAATTTTGTCCGCTTCACAATTAGGTCTCGTCGATCCTTAGCAAATTGTTGCGCAACTGTAGGTAAAGATTGGGATAAATCTAAAATGGCTGATTCAACAGATGCATTATCTATTTTATTGTTTGTTGTAGTACTCGATCTAGATTTCTGAAAAGTCTGAGGTTTAGCAGTAGCTAAAATTTGAACTTCTAGGGCAGAAATTTGTTGATTTATCTGTTCTAGTTCTACCTCACACTGTTTAATTTTTTCCTGTAGTTGATTTTTTTGGCGATTAAGTGCAGATTCATCTATGCGGGCGATCGCATCTCCCATTTCAACAGCTTGATTTTCATTTACTTCTATACTTTCAACTTTACCTTCTGTAAGCGTCTGAACAATTCTGACATCTCCTGTTGGACGGGCAATTGCTTCAGTTCTGACAGTAGGATTATACTTTACTACACTCATTAGAGCAATAGCGACACCAAATGTTCCCACTAAAAACATTCCTCCTATTTTGCTCCAAGGACTTAGAGGAGGGAGAAATTCATCACTTTCTAGAGGTTGTAGTTCTACATAATCAGAATTATTTAACATAATTGATATTCACTTATTGACATACTCCCGACGTTGCTATATTCGTGACAAAGCGGGATTCTTCAGTCAGAGACGCCCTGACCGCAGTTTCGTGTGAGGAGATATCCTCCCCCTGTGTTGATAGCAATCCAACCCACCCCCATCCCCTCCCGGGAGGGGAGCAAGAGGGGTGGGTGAGTTATAGTCTCTGTCTAGTTCCTGTCCACACTTAGAATATGAATGCCTTTCATGTCGCGGAGCGAAACGTTCAGATAGGCTTTTTGAGACTTTATTCAAGCATTCCCAACAATGTTGAGATGTACCTTTTGGGTCTACGCGTGATCATTCTCTTGCCTAACTTCCAGGCAACATACTCTAAGACTTGAATAAACTGATAAGTTGCTGCATCTTGCAAAGACTTGTTTAATCCTGACTTAGCTGATTGGCCATTGGGTAAAAACTGACCATTATCACCTAATTTAGCTTTGCAACGTCGGACTAAATTTGCGATTTGTAGGTCTTCTACAAATATCACGCTTACATCACTGAATAGATGATAAGACAGCTTGACATACTCCCGACGCTCTCCTACGGGAGAGCGCGGGATTCTTCAGTCAGAGACGCCCTGACCGCAGTTTTAACAGAAGTGATGTCTTCCTCCTGTGTTGATAACAATCCAACCCACCCCCATCTCCTCCCGGGAGGGGAGCAAGAGGGGTGGGTGAGTTATAGTCCCTGTCTAGTTCTTGCCCACATTTAGGACATGAATGCCAGCGATCTGATAAGCTTTTAGAGACTTTATTCAAGCATTCCCAACAATGTTGAGACGTACCTTTTGGGTCTACTTTTACAACTCGCTTACCCAGTTTCCAAGCTACATACTCTAAAACATCAAGAAATTGATAGTAGCAGCATCTTGCAAAGACTTATTTAATCCTGATTTTGCTGATTGACCATTGGGCAAAAACTGACCGTTACCGCCTAATTTAGCTTTGCAACGTCGGACTAAATTCGCTATCTGTAGGTCTTCTAAAAATATCACGCTTACATCACTAAACAAATGATAAGCAAGTTTGAATTGCCAGTCTAAACGTTGTCTAGCTATTATCGTAGATAAATTATCAATTTTTTCCATCTACTCTGTAGGGACGTTGCATGTAAAGTCCCTACTACTCCCTACTCCCTCTTTTCCAGAGAGGTATATTGTTTTTTTATTTGGTATGACAAATCATTTATAACTGCCGTATATAATTTATACTCTAATAATTGTTGCAGATTTGTTTCAACTTAATCCGGATAGAATGAAAACTTGAAGAAATTAGGATTAAAGTCAACACTTCACAATAACCTGATCGTCGAAGTACACAAAACTCCGGACACTGCAGATTATTTTGGAATGATCGAGTACAATTCCTTCATATATTCCAGTATTCCAGAACTCAGCTAAAGATTACCGAAACTCTCCATTTATGGAGAAAAAAGCGGTCGAGGGATGGCGCAATTCGGAGCGGCTCTGATAAGAGCGGTCTCCTCGCCATATCCAATCGACCAAGAGAAGAAAAAATCCTTTGATCCAATCCTCTTAAGTTTATAAGAAGAGGTAATTCTAAATTCTAAATTCTAAATTCGCGCATTCTTGAAAACTATTTAATTAAAATTATTAGCCATGAGGAAGTTAATTATGCAAGAACCTCAAAAAAGCAACTTTTACAGAACTGAATTATCAAGAATCGACCTACATAAATGGTGGTTACAATGAAAATTATCAATATCGCCGTAATTTTTTAGGTTTTCAACTTTGTCCTCGCAGTTATTATGGCGATAACCGCTACTCTTCTGACTACCAACGTTATAATTCTAATTACTATAAAGGAAATATAAAAGGCTATTACTAAAGATTTTTTTGTGTCTATATCTCTATGTATTAAAACACAATTAATTTTAACTTGATAGTAGCGATCGAGTAGTGAAGTACTATTCTATAGTGCTGATTATTCTGCTGCAAAAAAATATTTACCTCCAATACTTTCATTGCACTTTTAAAGTAAGCATTCAGCCGTCAGCAATCAGCTATTGCTTTTAATTTAGGATAAAAGCTTTATTAATTGTCTTATACCAATTTGATAAATTTTTGCTACAAATATCTAGGGTATTTATTAGGAATCAGGATTTAGGAGTCAGGAGTCATAATGAATGGCTTTAATACCATTTCTAGGGCGTAAATTATCTTTTTGTCAAAGGAACATATCCTGCAAAGTTTTTTTATCACCCTTACTATTCGTAACATTCTTTTTTCAAATTGGTATTAGTACAAAAGTTTGCTCCCTTGCCTTTAAAGTCAGTTGTTAATTTAAACACTGTCCTATATGAGAGAGTCTTGTTGCTGAAGTCCGCAGTTCCTCCGCAGGAAGCTAGCTGATAGCTAATAGCTGTTTGCGCAGCATTCCGGAGGAAATGCTTACCTTTTAAATATATAGAACTCTTATTGAATCTATTAATAATTTTCAGAAAAGAGAGAATAGCAAATTTCCACCTGTTTCCCTATTCTATTTCTCAGGCTGCTGAGTTCTGACTCTGGCAGCCAAAAACCTGTACCTTTGCAAAGATACCAAATGGTTTCTATATAGCATTTTTAATATTTGCTTATATCAAGTCTCATTAATTAGCGATAATAAAAATGTTTTCCTGATAAATTTATCCCTATTCCCTATTCCCTTTCCTATTCCCTGTTTCCTGTTCCTAATTTTTTATTGTAGGTATTCAAAGAGACATTATATTAGTCATTTTTGATTTTAAATAATTCAGATAAATAGTTATCCGGATATTACCAACTTATGAAGAAGACTTAACTGTAATTCCTCCTATATATAGGAATTATTAAACATGACGAATGTCATCAAACTTGAGGAAAATCTTCATGCAAGAAACAAAAATAATCAACTATTTACTGAAATTTCTTCAGAAGAGTCTGCCACTATTAATGGTGGTCATGGCTATTATGGTCGTCGGTATTATAGTTATGGCTATCGTCGTTATTACCGTAGTCGGCCTGTACGTTACTACTCCCGTCGTCGCTATTATGGCTATAGGTCTAACTGCTACTAATTTCAACTTATGAGTTGAATTAAAAAGCATTTTTAAAGTGCTTTTTAGCAAGCTCTAAAGAGTCGCTAATCAAAAAAGTGATCCGGATGCTGGAGTTCACCAACGAAAAATACAATTATAAATAACAAGATAGTTAAATAAATATCGATGATTTTTAACCATCTTGTAAACACAATTAATCAAGAGGATAATCTTATGCAAGAAACTCAAAACACTGAATTATTTTCTGAGCTTTCTACTGAAGAATCTGCCACTATTAATGGTGGTCATAATTTCGATGATTGTTACGGTTATGGTCGTTCTCGACGTTATTATCGTCGCCCTGTGAGTTATCACTACCGTAGTTATCACTATAGTCGTCCTGTACGTTACAGCTACGGTTATCGCAGTTATGGACGTTACGATTGCGACTAAAAATTAGCTATGTAATTGCAACTTTTAAGTCTAATTTATAGTTAAATTAAATTTAGCACCTATAAAGCTATAGGTGCTTTTTTATAACAATTGAATTCTGAGTACTGGAATTTAGACTAATTGACACTCTCACTCTCACCGTTAAATCAAAGATTATAACGTGAGATTCTTGCGAGTGCTGACGCAAAGCTGCGCTAACCCAGATTTTTAACTAGGCAACAAGTAAATAAGTAGTACCCCCGTTTCTCAAGCACCAGCGTGTGGAGGAAAAATATTTACTTCCTCTCTCTGTTGCGGATGTCGCAATAGTCATCTCCTCATTTTGTGAAGCGCATAACTTGAGAGTGTGTAGGAGGGAAAATTATCTACTTCCCCCCTCTTTGTTGCGGATGCGGCAATAGTCATCTCCTCATTTTGTGAAGCGCATAACTTGAGAGTGTGTCGGAGGGAAAAATATCTACTTCCCCCCCTCTTTGTTGCGGATATGGCAATAGTCATCTCCTCATTTTGTGAAGCGCATAACTTGAGAGTGTGTCGGAGGGAAAAATATCTACTTCCCCCTCTTTGTTGCGGATATGGCAATAGTCATCTCCTCATTTTGTGAAGCGCATAACTTGAGAGTGTGTCGGAGGGAAAATTATCTACTTCCCTCCTCTTTGTTGCGGATGCGGCAATAGTCATCTCCTCATTTTGTGAAGCGCATAACTTGAGAGTGTGTCGGAGGGAAAATTATCTACTTCCCTCCCCTCTTTGTTGCGGATGCGGCAATAGTCATCTCCTCATTTTGTGAAGCGCATAACTTGAGAGTGTGTCGGAGGGAAAATTATCTACTTCCCCTCTTTGTTGCGGATGCGGCAATAGTCATCTCCTCATTTTGTGAAGCGCATAACTTGAGAGTGTGTCGGAGGGAAAATATCTACTTCCCCTCTTTGTTGCGGATGCGGCAATAGTCATCTCCTCATTTTGTGAAGCGCATAACTTGAGAGTGTGTCGGAGGGAAAATATCTACTTCCCTCCCCTCTTTGTTGCGGATGCGGCAATAGTCATCTCCTCATTTTGTGAAGCGCATAACTTGAGAGTGTGTCGGAGGGAAAATTATCTACTTCCCCCCTCTTTGTTGCGGATGCGGCAATAGTCATCTCCTCATTTTGTGAAGCGCATAACTTGAGAGTGTGTCGGAGGGAAAAATATCTACTTCCCCCCTCTTTGTTGCGGATGCGGCAATAGTCATCTCCTCATTTTGTGAAGCACATAACTTGAGAGTGTGTAGGAGGGAAAAATATCTACTTCCCTCCCCTCTTTGTTGCGGATGCGGCAATAGTCATCTCCTCATTTTGTGAAGCGCATAACTTGAGAGTGTGTCGGAGGGAAAAATATCTACTTCCCCTCTTTGTTGCGGATGCGGCAATAGTCATCTCCTCATTTTGTGAAGCGCATAACTTGAGAGTGTGTAGGAGGGAAAATTATCTACTTCCCCCTCTTTGTTGCGGATGCGGCAATAGTCATCTCCTCATTTTGTGAAGCGCATAACTTGAGAGTGTGTCGGAGGGAAAAATATCTACTTCCCCCTCTTTGTTGCGGATGCGGCAATAGTCATCTCCTCATTTTGTGAAGCGCATAACTTGAGAGTGTGTCGGAGGGAAAAATATCTACTTCCCCCCCTCTTTGTTGCGGATGCGGCAATAGTCATCTCCTCATTTTGTGAAGCGCATAACTTGAGAGTGTGTCGGAGGGAAAAATATCTACTTCCCCCCTCTTTGTTGCGGATGCCGCAATAGTCATCTCCTCATTTTGTGAAGCGCATAACTTGAGAGTGTGTCGGAGGGAAAAATATCTACTTCCCCTCTCTTTGTTGCGGATGCCGCAATAGTCATTTCATTTGAAGACGCTAAATTTGACAATAACGTTGTAAACCTGCTGTTTCCTGACTATATGCCTCCATATCAATTTTCACAGGTTCGACATTCCAAATTTCCTGACAATATTCATTGATAGTACGGTCAGCAGAAAATTTGCCCATATTAATAGAATTAATAATCGACATCCGAGTCCAATATTCGGGATTACGATAAGCCTGATTAACTCTTTCCTGACAATCAATATAAGCCTGATAATCAGCAAACAACATATATTCATCTTTTCCTAGTAAAGATTCTACAATTGGATGGAATAAATTTGGTTTGCCTGGTGAAAAATAACCAGAAGCAATACGGTCAATAACCTGTCGTAATTCTTGGTTAGAAGTATAGTATTGCTCTGGATTATATCCCTGATATTTTAATGCTTTAACCTCTTCAACATTCAATCCAAATAGGAAGAAATTTTCAGCACCAACAGCTTCGCGAATCTCAATATTTGCCCCATCAAGAGTACCAATAGTTAAAGCACCATTTAGAGAAAATTTCATATTGCCAGTACCAGATGCTTCCTTTCCAGCAGTAGAAATTTGCTCAGAAAGGTCGGCAGCAGGATAAATTCGCTGACCGATAGATACAGAAAAATTAGGTACAAAAACTACCTTGAGGCGATCGCGTACATCTGGGTCATTATTTACTATTTCCCCTACAGCATTAATCAATTTAATGATTAATTTTGCCATATAATAACCTGGTGCTGCCTTCGCACCAAAATGAAAGTGCGATGCAAAATATCCACATCTGGATTCTGTTTAATCCGATTATAAAGGGTAATAATATGCAGCACACTTAATAGTTGACGTTTATATTCATGGAGTCGTTTTACCTGAATATCAAACAGAGAATTAGGATTAACTACAATGCCTATTTTTTGCTGAATATAAGCAGCTAAATTTTGCTTATTTTCATGTTTAATCTGATTCCAATTATGACGAAATTCTAGGTCATCAATAAACCGCTCAAGCTGCTTAATTTCCTCTAAATTCTTAATCCAATTTTTGCCAATTTTTCTGTAATTAGTAATGCCAACTTCGGGTTACTAATTAATAACCAACGACGGGGAGTAATACCATTAGTTTTATTCGTAAATTTCTCAGGGCAAAATTCGTAGAAATCTCTCAAAACATCTGTTTTCAACAGTTGAGTATGCAATGCTGCCACACCATTGATAGCATGAGCGCCAGCACAAGCTAAATGAGCCATCCGCACCCGTTTTTCAGGAAATTCTTCGATCAGAGACATCCGTGCCAACCGCCCATCATCTCCCGGATAACGTTTCTTTACTTTTTCTAGGAAACGGAAATTAATTTCATAGATAATTTCAAGATGCCGTGGTAACAGAGTTGCGAACATACTGACTGGCCAACGTTCCAGAGCTTCTGATAGGAGTGTATGGTTAGTATAGCCAAAGGTATTTTGAGTAATATTCCAAGCTTTTTCCCACTCCATATCATGCTCGTCTACTAACAGGCGCATTAATTCAGCAACTCCTATAGAGGGGTGAGTATCATTGAGTTGAATGGCTGCTTTTTCCTGGAAGTTGTCTAAATTAGGATTCCGTGACAAGTGAGTACGAATGATATCTTGCAGAGAACAACTGACGAAGAAATACTGTTGCTCTAAGCGCAACATTTTGCCTTGAAATATATTATCGTTGGGGTAGAGTACTTTGGAAATATTTTCAGAGGAAGTTTTGTCTTCGACGGCGCGGTGATAGTCACCGGAATCAAAACTTGCAGGTCAAATTCATTACTTGCTTTGGCACTCCAGAGGCGTAGAGTATTTACTGTGTTGGTATTGTACCCAGGCACAAGAGTATCGTAGGGCATTCCAATGACTGTACGTTCAGGTATCCATCTGACCCGATAGTTGCCTTGTTTATCTGGGTATGCTTCTGTGTAACCGCCGAATTTAATTTCTACTTGGTCTTCATGGCGAGGTATTTCCCAAGGGTTGCCTAGACTTAACCATTTGTCTGGCTGTTCAACTTGATAGCCGTTTTGAATTTGTTGTTTGAAAATGCCAAATTCATAACGAATACCGTAGCCTACTGCCGGAATTTCTAGGGTAGCGAGGGAGTCTAGGAAACAAGCGGCTAGACGACCTAAACCACCATTGCCTAAACCTGGTTCTGGTTCTTTTTCGATTAAGTCATCAAGTTTAAGACATGATTCTTCTAGAGCTTGACACGCAACTTCCCAACAACCAACATTGACTAGGTTTTTAGCTAGTTGGCGACCCATCAGAAATTCGGCTGAGAGATAGTATACTGTTTTGACGTTTTGATGGAAGTATGTTTTTGTGGTTTTTAGCCAACGGTGCAACAAGCGGTCGCGTACTGTATATGCTAACGCCATATAATAATTATAGGTGGTAGCAAATTCTATATCTTTCCCCTGTAAATAATATAAGTTATCGGCGATCGCTCGTTTGATGGTATCGAGACTAGTGCCTGTACGATCGTCTTCTACTTGAATTTTTACTTTTTCTGTGTACGATGCACTCTGTTCTTGATGTACTTCTTGCATAACTCTATAATTTGGTAATCTGACAATTTATTGACAACATTCAAAGCAAATTTACCGAATAATTAATAATTAAATAATTCTGGTTTAAAGCCTCCCCTTGATCGGGGAAAAAGCGGTCTAGGGATGGCGATCTTCGGAGCGGCTCTGTCACTCTTCGGGTCTCCTCGCCATATCCAATCGACCAAGAGAAAAGAAAATATTCCTTATATTCAATCAAGAAGGGTTTTAACTTTCTTGTAATTATCAATTATCCATTATCCATTATCCATTAATGAAAGGGCTTTTTAAGAATTAGTTCAGTCCCCATATTCTGGTGAAAAGCTCTATTTTTAGTTAACTTTTCATTTAGTATCAGGATTACTTCAGCTTGTATCTGGTAGTTTTTTTATATTTTAACTAGCTATCAGCTATTAGCACTTCAGCTATCAGCCTAAAAATTTGTGCATAGAATTAGGTATCTGTTTGCGGAGCATTCCGGAACAGAAAACCCTAGGTTTAAATCCCCGACACGCGAGCAAGTCGTTTAATTTTAGGAGGGGCTTAAACCCCCTTTCCTCCAGAATGCTACGCAAACGCGCAAAGCTGACCGCTGATTGCTGAACTGCTAAATGCTTTTTAATAATACACTCATTTGATTACCTTTCATAGAGATTAAGTTTCGTTGTTTTTATTTATTTCTATTCAAAAATATTTTAGTATAATGTAAGACTTTTTCCAAAAAATTTAGATTTATTTTCTGATTTGATTGATTGACAAATTTTGAATTTTTGTAAATTTTAAAGAAAAGATAAAATATTAGATAAATTTCAAGATAATAGAGTATATTGTCGAGGTTTTAAATTAAAAAAAAGAAAACAGAGAATCAAAAATAGAATAACTGAATAGTTAATACTTTTTTATCTATGAGTAATATAACTTATCGTTCAGTTTATCCGATAGGAGTAGTAGAAATAGCACAATTAAATTAATATGATATCGGCAGAAATGATTGATTTTCTCTACTATTAATCATTTCCATAAAAGAGGGAACAGGGAACACAGTAGCGTACATAATTAATATCAGATAAAAAATTCCACTATAAGTAATTTTTTGTTACTTTTTATAACTAATAGCCTCAGTATGAATAGACTTTATTCCAAATAGATGAATAATTTCTGTCAAATTTGATTTAAAAAATGTATAATTTCTTTTTTATTGATTTGTTTTTTATTTAAAAATAGTTGATGATTAATTCAATAAATGTTATAATAACTATTATATAATTAAAAATTTTAGTGGCTTGATTGATTACTAAATACTTGGATTAAAACAAATGGCACGAGGTGACATCATAAGAAAACTATTTAAGAGCTTCTCACAAGAAAATAGAGAAGAATTTTATGCTGTTGCTAAACAACTGATTCAAGAGGAAAAAGATAAAAATCATATTTTATTAGCTCAGGATTTAGAAAGAATACTCCAATCAAATTATCGAAGAAAACTGGTATCTAATACTTCACCTTGGAATGTCTATCCTGAAGTTCCAAAAGATAAAGATACAGGTTTACCTCTAATAGTTATTTCTAGATATGAACTAGGATGGGAAAATGTAGTTTTATATCCCGAAAATCAGGAAATATTAGAAAGAATAATTCAAGAAAATAGAAAGCAAGAAATCATTTATTCTTACGGCTTAAAACCTAGCTCAAAATTATTGTTTTGTGGTCCTCCTGGTTGTGGGAAAACTTTAACAGCAAAAGTTTTATCAAGCTTGCTGAATTTGCCGTTAGTTTATGTAAGTCTTCCGGCTGTATTTTCATCTTACCTGGGAGAAACAGGGGTGAATTTAAAAAAATATTTGATTATGTTCATAATGGAGAATGGGTTGTTCTATTGGATGAATTTGACGCAATTGCTAAGGATAGAAATTCACCTAATGAACATGGAGAAATACAACGTCTAGTTAATAGTCTTCTGCAATTAATAGATCAATCTAACGAGCAAAGTATTTTCATTGCTGCAACAAATCATCAATCACTTTTAGATCCTGCTATATGGAGGAGATTTGATGAGGTACTTTTTTTTGATAAACCTAATTCTGAACTAAGGTATTTATTATTAAAAAAACTTGTCTAGTATTCAGTATAAAGATACCTTCTTAGAAAAATTTGCTGCAAGTCTCAAAGGTTGCACAGGAGCAGATATAGAAAGAATTTGTGCAAATGCGATAAAATCTGTGATTTTACGGAGTGAGCGTTATCTAACAGAAAAAGATATGGAAATAGCAGTTAGCCATTATTTAGAAAGAAAAGGTATAGTGGAAAAGTCGATAAAATTTATGGAATTAGATATGAAAGGAGAAAATGAATAGTCAATTTGAGCATCTACAACTACCAAGAACTAATATAGAATTACCGAAACGTATCAAAGGTGGTGGAGGTGGAAATAAAAGAGATAACCGTGAATATCACGGTAGAAAGCTATTAGCTGAAGTATCAACAATTATCGAAAAACCTGTTAAAGAATATGCTCCTTTTGGTATTAATCCAAAACTTATATTTAAGCTCAAACTAAGAAGTGAATATAGTTTGCAAGATAAACAGGTGACTGGTTCAGGACTTAATATCCTAGAAAAAGGTAGCAAGTCAGATGAAGCTATTGTTGTTTTTTCCTCAGATGATAATTTAACTGAATTTAGACGAAGATTAAAATGTTATAGTGGCTTGATTGATAATAGTTACGAATATGGATATTTAGATGCGATTGAAGAATTAGTACGTCTAGAACCACAGGATAGAATCGGACCATTGTTAAATTTAGAACCATTAGAACCTGGTGAATTAGTACCTCTTGACCTTGAGTTATGGCATACGGGTAATCTAGAAGAAATGCAAGATTATATAAATAATTTGAATGAATTTTTAAGCAGTTTTGAAGAATATCCAGGCATGAGAGTTACTGATAGATATATTGGTGAATATATGTGTATAGCTCGTATGAAAATTCGACAGGAAGTTTTAGAGATTCTGTTAGCAGAAGATGCAGTTAAGGAAATAGATAGAAGACCAAAACCAGCATTTGAAAATTCAAGTCAACTTAGTATCTCAATATCAGAATTTCCAGAACTTATTTCTCCCCCTATAGATGCTTGTGGGGTATTAGTCATAGATTCAGGTGTGCAAAGAGGGCATCCATTAATTGGTCCTGCTTTGGGTGATACAGAAGTTTTTCCTGACCCTAATCATACTTTGATAACTGGAGGTCCTGATGATGGAGATAAAACTGGCGGACATGGTACAGGAGTTTCTGGAGTTGCGATATATGGCAATCTTTTCAAATGTCTTGAAGAGGAAAATTTCCAACCTCAAGTTTGGTTATTTTCAGCTCGTGTGACTAATGAAAATAACGAGTATTACCCAGATTTATTACTAGAAAACCAATTGGAAAAAGCCGTTGCATATTTCACTGATAACTATCCTAATTGTAAAGTTATTAATATTTCCTTGGGAAATAGAGATTCAGTTTATCGAGATGGTCAGAAACAATTTCTTCTAGCTGCTAAAATTGATGAAATTTCCTATCGCTTACAACATAAAAATATTTTATTTGTTATTTCTGCTGGTAATTTTTATTATCAACCAGAATCTAAGGAACTTCTACGACAAGAATATCCAAGTTATCTCTTTAGTGAAAATTCACAAATTATAGAACCTGCTACTGCGGCGATCGCTTTAACAGTAGGTTCTTTATCTATGGGAAAAGGCAGTTTGGAGTACCCAGAAGATGCAAGTAGAAATGTTATTGCTAAGGTAAAAGGATATCCCTCGCCATTCACAAGAATTGGATTTGGTGTAGATGGGATGATTAAACCTGAGTTAGTGGATTTTGGAGGCGATTTTGTTTTAGATAGAAGTCGAATTATTGACAATGAAAGAGGTGTTTCAATTCTGACATTAAACAAAAATTTTCAAGGTTCACAATCACTTTTTAGAGCATATTGTGGAACCAGTTTTGCTGCTCCTCGTGTGGCTAATTTAGCAGCTCGGTTGTTTACAAAATTTCCCAATGCTTCCTCTAATTTAATCAGAGCATTAATTGCTGATTCAGCGGATATTCCTGAAGAAATTCCTGATGATTTTCAGGATGATGAAAAACAACAATTAAAGGTATATGGATATGGGCAGTCAAATTTTGAAAAAGCTGCATATTCAACTGAAAATGGAGTAGTTTTACTAGAAGATAATAGAGAAATATTTGTGGGTAAGTTTCATATTTATGAAATACCTCCCCTTCCTCCTGAATTTTTGGAAAAGAAGGGAAATAGAACTATCTCTGTTACCTTAGCTTTCGATCCTCCTACTCGTCATACTAGAGGAGATTCTTATTTAGGAATAACTATGGAATTTCACCTTTTCAGAAATGTAGAACGCGAAAAAATACAAAGAGCATTTTTCAAAGCAACTCAAGAAGATGAAAATAATAATTTAACAGAAATATCAATAGGAGATTTAAAAAAGGAATATGGTTCAAATGTTGAAGTTAATCTTTTGCCAAAAGTTACTATAAGAAAGAAAGGAACTCTTCAGAAAGGCTCAATAAAAATATCAAGTAGAAGTTGGAAGTACAACGGAAAGTCTATGTACTTAGTCGTAATTTGTAATAGAAAGTGGTCTAGAATAGAAGAAATAGAAGTACAAAGATATGCTTTAGTAGCCTCCATTCGACATTCTAATCCTGAAGTTAATCTCTACAATAAACTCAGAAGTAGTATTGCTCAGAGGGGTAGAGTTCGTTAGCTCTTGAAAATTCGGTAACTACCTTGAAAGGGTGAGCGATCGCCTACCCTCAACTTACCTATCTATAACTACTTATCTTCACTTGCTAACTAGCTCAAAATATTCTCAAACAATTTATACAAATTCGGTAGTAGAAGGATTCAAAAGATTATCATTAGGATGTGCTTCAAACCATAAAGCATCTGCACAAAAGTCTATTTCTCCATCCCACTCAATATATCTACCACCTTCTCCTAATTTTACTTGTGAAAAAAAAGTTTGGATCGGATAAAGGGGCAAAAACTCCACCTTGGTTAATAATAGGTTTAAAATCTACAATAATCTCACTGCCATTAGAATAAGTAAGACGCAGTTTGTAGTTAGATTCAGCAGTGACTCTGGTAGTAATATAAGGCATAATTAACTCCAATTTTATTCTAAAGGTTCAATTGATAAAGGTGCTTGAGCTTGCCGACAACGGTTCCAATTATCTAATAATTATTGTTGATGCAGTTCTGTCTATTCTAAAATTATTGAACGAACTCTATTAGGTGCTTTTCCCACAATTATAGTAATAGGTAAAATCCCTACAACTAATTCGTATTCGCCATAAATAGCATGAAAATGAAGTGGAGCATGGTCGTTATAAAACATCTTAATAATTCTGCCATCAAATTGATAAATTATTGGCATTGAATATTTCCTTTTTGTGTTTGGAGTTTTGCAGAATAAATTTGCTATTTTTACTCTTAATAGAGTTTCTAGTAAAACGCTCAATAATAAAATTTGTAGTTGAACTTTAGTACAAGAATGATGATTGATTTTTGCTCTGGAGCGCAACTACAAACACAACTTTTATTGCCAATCATTTTCCTAGCATAATATCGCATAAATCAAGGATAAAACTACTGATGATTATTCTGGTAAAATTTATTTTGGAAATATCTTCCTACTGGGTAAGCGCCAATAATATAACCAATAATATAGCCAATAAGATAAATACCAATGGGGAACCCCAACCATAATATTATAATCCCAATCATTAGAGTATATATTATAGCCCACATTAGAGTCCATGCAAACAACCATACAATCCACCATAATAACCCACTAATAAATGATGAACTTTGTCTAGGTCTTGCATAAGGAACTTGTTCTCTTACTAACTTAAGCCTTTGACGTTCTTCTTGTTTATCCTTATATTCCTTCCACGCAACCCACGCAGTAAACAAACTAGCGATCGCTGCTATAGCTTCCCACATAAAAGTCCTCCATAATAGATTAGATCAGGACTTACCCATGAGAAACGAAATATCGACGTTTGAGATTGCTTTCCTGACGGAATGCTCCGCAAACGCTGCCGCTTGCAATGACATAATTGCGTTGTTTTGCGTAAGTCCTGTTAAATATTATTCCGCTTCTGACTAATCAGGCAATCTGAGACAAACACAGATTTGAGTAGAGATCAACAAACTAATCATCTTGTATATCTCAGCGCTTTTCAGATTGATAAACCACATCGTCGCAACCAAAACCCTGTAAGGGCGAATGCCATTCGCCCCTACTGTATGAAAAAGGATGTCACAAATAGTTTCAAACTTTAAATATCAAATAATTACCTGAAACTATTGTATTGTCAAAGTTTTTAGCCGCTCAAATCTTACTTTTGACTTTTAACTTTTGACTTTTGACTTCTTCACGCTGGCATTCCCAAAATCTCCTCAATTTTCGGCATCTCCTCCAACGGAATCACCCGACCTTCATCCTCAAAACCAGCAATTTGATCGAAATTCAAATACCGATACAAATCACCCGCAAACGGATCGACTTTCTCTTTCATAATCTCCAAATACTCATCCACACTAGGTATCCGACCTAACAACGCACAAACCGCTGCCAACTCAGCAGAACCCAAATACACACGCGCACCTTTACCCATGCGATTATTAAAATTCCTGGTCGAAGTCGAGAACACAGTTACGCCATCCTCAACCCGTGCTTGATTTCCCATACACAAAGAACATCCAGGCATTTCCGTCCGCGCACCAGCAGCAGCAAACACACCATACATTCCTTCCTCCCGCAACTGTTTCTCATCCATGCGAGTTGGCGGACATATCCACAAAACACCTTTGACTCGCCCTGCTCCTTCTAATACTTTCGCAGCAGCACGATAATGACCGATATTTGTCATGCAGGAACCGATAAACACTTCATCAATTTTATCCCCCGCACATTCCGACATCAATTTAATATTATCCGGGTCATTCGGTGCCGCCACAATAGGTTCCTTAATCTCATTCAAATCCACCTCAATAACTTCCGCATATTCTGCATCCGCATCCCCAGACATTAATTCTGGATTTGCCAACCATTGCTCCATCTTAGCAACCCGACGCATAATAGTCCGTGCATCTGGATAACCCCGCGCCACCATATTTTTCAACAACGTAATATTAGAACGCAGATACTCAGAAACAGTCTCCGTACCCAACTTAATTGTCGAACCAGCACAAGAACGTTCCGCAGTCGCATCAGTCAATTCAAAAGCTTGCTCAACCTTCAAATCGGGCAAACCTTCCATTTCCATAATTCGTCCGGAGAATACATTCTTCTTATTCTCCAACGCAACAGTTAACAACCCTTTTTGAATCGCAACATAAGGAATAGCATTCACAATATCCCGCAATGTTACGCCCGGTTGTAACTTACCCTTAAACCGAACCAAAACAGATTCTGGCATATCCAATGGCATTAAACCCAGAGCTGCTGCAAAAGCTACCAAACCAGAACCAGCAGGAAAAGAAATTCCCAAAGGAAAACGGGTATGAGAATCTCCGCCAGTTCCCACTGTATCCGGTAACAACATCCGGTTTAACCAAGAATGAATAATTCCATCTCCCGGACGCAACGCCACTCCACCACGAGCAGAAAAGAAATCTGGTAATTCTTTGTGAGTCTTAATATCAACTGGTTTGGGATAAGCAGCAGTATGGCAAAAACTCTGCATTACTAAGTCGGAGCTGAAACCTAAACAGGCGAGTTCCTTCATTTCATCTCTGGTCATAGGTCCGGTAGTATCTTGAGAACCCACTGTTGTCATCAATGGTTCGCAAGCTGTTCCCGGACGAACTCCTGGTAAACCACAAGCTTTTCCAACCATTTTCTGTGCCAAAGTGAAACCTTTTCCTGTTTCCGCTGGTAGTTGGGGACGGGTAAATACAGTGCTGGTCTCTAATCCCAGAGCGTTGCGAGTTTTGTCGGTGAGAGTACGCCCAATTAATAGAGGAATACGTCCACCTGCTTGTACTTCGTCGAAGATAGTTTCTGGTTTGAGGGTGAATGTGGAAATTATTTCTCCTGCTTCGTTGGTTATCTCGCCTTTGTAGGGATGAATAGTTATTACCATTCCTGTTTCCATTTTGGTAACATCACATTCGATGGGTAATGCGCCAGAGTCTTCAGCAGTATTGAAGAAAATCGGAGCAATTTTACCACCGAGAATATATCCACCAGATCGCTTATTAGGAATATGAGGAATGTCTTCTCCAATATGCCATAACACGGAGTTACAGGCAGATTTCCGGGATGAACCAGTACCGACAACATCTCCAACGTAGGCAACTGGATAACCTTTTTGTTTTAATTCCGCAATAGTTTTCAACCCTTCCGGCATTTTTGACTCTAGCATAGCTAATGCGTGGAGTGGAATGTCAGGGCGAGTAGTGGCATGGGGGGCTGGTGAAAGGTCGTCGGTGTTGGTTTCCCCAGGAACTTTGAAGACAGTGACGGTAATTTTTTCAGGCAGTTGGGGGCGAGTGGTAAACCATTCTGCTGCTGCCCAAGAATCTACTACTTGTTTGGCGTAGGGGTTCGTTTGTGCCAATTCTATAACGTCGTTGAAGGCGTCGTAGACTAGCAGAATTTTACTTAAAGCTTTAGCTGCTGTGTTTGCTAGTTCAGAATTTTCTGATTTAAGTAGCTCAATCAGAGATTGGACGTTATAACCGCCAACCATTGTTCCTAATAGTTCCACTGCGTAGGTGGGGGAAATTAGGGGACTAGCGATTTCTCCTTTAGCAATACCTGTGAGAAATCCTGCTTTGACATAAGCAGCTTCATCTACTCCAGGTGGTACGCGATCGCGCAGTAATGCCATTAACTTTTCTTCTTTTCCTGCTGGTGGACTTTTCAGCAGTTCGCATAATTCTGATGTTTGTTGGGCGTCTAGTGGCAGTGGTGGAATTCCTAAATCTGCCCGTTGTTTAACATGATTTTCATAGTTGTCTAACATTGTTCAGGTGTCCTCCAGGTTTACATTGTCATTTTAGATATTTTTTTCAGGAATATATCTGATCCAATATCTTATCAATTCAATCAATATAGAAGAGTAAGCTAGGTGACATACTCCCACACGCTCGCTGGCACCAATTGTGTGGGCTTCTCGTTTCGCAGCCCCGGTATCCCGTCGGGCAAGCGCGTGCTTTAAAGACGTCTGGGCCCTACCGCCCTATTTTTTATATTTATCGCTGCGTTTCCTAGGTCATGCTCCGCAAACACATCGCGGTCTATGACAATACCGCAGTGCGGACAAGAATGAGTTCTTTGGGATAATTCTTTCGGGACTTTTTCCCCACAATTTGAGCAGTCTTGGGTGGTATTTTTGGGGTTTACTGCTATAGTCTTCACCTCCAGCATTTCGAGCTTTGACAGTCAAAATAGACAGGAATTGACCCCCAAATCGCATCGTTAATTGATTTACTCAAACGAGTCAATGCTTGCCCTTTGATATTTAAGTTTGCCTCCGGCACGCCGCTCCGCGTCTGGGCTATAACTTCAGATGAGTGATAACAATTCATTGGCTGTTTTGAAATTAAAGTCTTTACGTTTATCGGCTACTGCTTGGTGCGCGTTCCCTCTCTTGGTCAGCATTCCGCAAGCGAGCTGGCGTCGTCGCGGGGTCTGACCGCAAGCGAGCTGTCGTCGTCGCGGGGTCGCATCCGCTTTTTTATGTTGTTTAGCTACAGCTAGAAGAGCTTTTAAGCATCTTTTACTACTTTTCTTTTTACGAGATAAACGTTTTTGCAAAGTCTTTAATCGCTGCTGAGATTTTCGATAGTATTGAGGGATGGGGACAGATTCTCCTTCACTTGTTACTAAAAATTCTTTTAGCCCCATATCGATTAAGAGAGTATTTTTTAATGTAGGTTCAACTTTAGTTGTCAAAGCTGGAACTGATTTGTCTTCTAGGGATAAAGTTACATAATAACCGTCAGCTTTACGACTAATCGTCAC
Source organism: Okeania sp. KiyG1 (assembly GCF_014132355.1). Classification (GTDB taxonomy): domain Bacteria; phylum Cyanobacteriota; class Cyanobacteriia; order Cyanobacteriales; family Microcoleaceae; genus Okeania. Next base: position 56,395 of record NZ_BLZO01000110.1, on the reverse strand, counting down.
AGTTTTAATCATAAACCCTTCTGGTATTGGACGATGTTGAATTAACTTTACCTTTCCTATTTTGGGCAAATTAATTTGATTTTCTTCTATGCAGTCTTGTGTGATTTGAGGATAAGTAAAACTGCGATAACGTCCAATTCCATTAAATCTTGGTTTCCCTAATTTTTGTCCATTTTTGTCGGCCTTAAACCATCTATCAAAGGCAAGTTTTACCCGTTTTATGCAATCTTGCAGGACCTGAGAATGAATTAGCTTATACTCAGGAAACTTGTCCTTGGTATTGACCAAATCTTTTTTTTGAGAGTAATAATCTGGATTATCCCTGAGTCTTGGAATTGGCATCATCAAGGGGCAGGCATTAACTGGACAACGGTTTTCTGACCACCATGAGAACCGCTCGCCTAACCTATAGTTGTACTGCCGACGCAACAATTCTAACCACAATTCTATGGTGGCTAACTGTTCTTTGTTGGGCCTTAATTTATATTGGTAGGCAGTGCGCATAGTGGAAAATTTCCAGGGTTATTGCAATATCATAATACAAGTTTTTCAACTAGGGCGAAGATTTTTGCTGGGATAGCATGCAAATTGAGTGGGCATCGAACCCATTAATCGGCCGCCGATTCATCTCACACTCCTCTTTAAAATTATGGTGTGAGGTTCAAGGGCGGTTTAGCTAAAAAACAGTAGATTTCAATAGTTCATAAAAATATAGTCAAATATGACATATCCTTCGGAGCGCAGGTGTTACTCTGACGCTCGTGTTAGCGTTTGCGTAGCATGACAAACGGAAAGCTCCTCCGGAGGAGGCACTACAACACCACGCCAGTTGTTTTAAGTCGGGGGACTCGTCCAACGCACTGGCTCTTCTATCCCATAGTTAAAGACAAAAGGGAGCTGCTTTTTTCATAATATTTAGAGAACCGTTCACGTAACTCATTAATTAATCCAATGCTTGCAGTACAATTGCATTCCTCTTTTTACTCTTTTTCCTGAAAAGGTGACTTGATTTTTCTGACCTTTCTTGTACACTGGAATCAAATTATTATCTATAAAACTCGCTTTTGAGGTATAAGATGATTCTGTAATTATTACCGAATAATTAATCATTAATCATTATTAATTAAATAATTCAGCTAATTCCGCCTCCCCTTGGCTGCGCCGCGAGCTGTCGCTCTACAAGGGGAAAATAAAGAAATCATATTTCCTTATGTTCAATCCTCTCGGTTTTAACCAGAGGTAATTATCCATTATCCATTATCCATTAATGAAATCTATCCCTACCATCTCGGCTTTATCAGATAACTTTTCTATTAACTTATTATAGGGGACATATACAAAATTTTGATTATTTCTTTTCCCTAAGTTTATCTTCTGTTTCCACTCTTCATTGTGCCCTATTATCAATGTTCCTATTTTCTGATTAATCAAAGTATTAATAATCAAACTACTAGATGATTTATGAAGGTAATCGTTGATTTTAAATTCTCTTTTTAACATAAGTTTTTTCAGCCTCTTACTCGATCTATTTTCCTGTAGTTGAGATTGTAGGAAGCTTTTGACTTTATTATAGTATTTATTGATAGATTTTAAGGGTCTGCCATTGATCACTCTTGGGTTTTATTCCGGTGCTTATTAAAGGTTTCGGCTCTCGCCGACATGAAAATTTAGCTAAGTTGTTTAATCCTATATCAATACTGGCACAACGATTTTTTTCTAGCCCGTATTGTTTTTCTGTCGCTTCATAAATGACCTCAATTACATAATGATTCAGTCTAGGAATGATACGAACTTGTTTGATTTGTGAATTAGGTACTAAAGTTTTTAGATAAATCTTTGTTTTACTGGGATTAATAATTCCTTGTTTTAATTGCTTCTTGCTGATAGCTTGTATCATATAAACTACAATATTTCTTCCCGTTACTTTATTTTTATATCCACCGAAGACGAGGACGAGATTTAAACTTTGATGGCTTGGTGTTTATAAACTTCGTTTGCTGCTAAAAAGCTTTTCGGTGTTTCTATCTCGTATCATCAAGATTTGTTGAGAGACTTTAGCTGGCATTGCTTTATAGTCTGGTTGAGTAGAGAGTGTTTTTTGCAGGTCATAATAGGAATTATTTATCTTTTCAAATATCCAAGACTGATGAACTAAATAATTAGCATGAGTTTAAGAGATTTTTCGACAAGAAATATAATCTGTCAATTTCAGCATAAAACCGATAATTTTTTGTATGGGATATGTCTTTCAACTAATTTCATAAATCCAGGAGTTAAAATTATATTAGGAGTAAGCATTTCCTGCGGACTGCTGCGCAAACAGCTATTAGCTGTCAGCTAGCCTCCCCCGGAGGAACTGCGTTAACAGCAGCAAGACTTTCTTCTTAAGGACAGTGTTTAAATTAACAACTGACTTTAAGGGCAAGGGAGCAAACTTTTGTACTAAGACAATTAAATATTGCTTTTATCCTAAATTAAAAACAATAGCTGATAGCTGATAGCTGATGGCTGACGGCTGAATGCTTACTATTAGGATGGGAGCATTTAGGAATTTTTATGATTATTTATTTAGTCTGGAATTATTAGCCAATTTCATTATACTATTAAATCTTTGGCCTTTGAGTTATTAAATTTTGTCAAATATTTAGTAGCTCTTTTGTACAAATCAACGAAGATATTTGGCATTATTTGGCTATATATGACTATATTTATGCATAACTTTTAGGTTCATACCACTCAATTGTCTATTTTATAATGACTATTGTTTACAAAATTATTAAAATTTTATATAAGTATTTCAGCTAGGCTATAGTTATATGCTAAGGCTAATTTTTGATCGCTACCGACTTGAAGAAGTAGTTATACCATTTAACGGAAGTCAGTCAGATAGGGGAGCCACTGGATTGGCGACGTACAAAAGTCAGAAGGCGCGAAGTGAAAAAAGTATTGACTATACAATAATTTCAGCCTATTATTCCACATCGGATCGGTTGCTGACTATTTGTGACAACTGATATAGCGCTACGCATTAAGGTATTTAACATTTCTAAACCCTGTTTCCTGACGGATTGCACCGAAAACTCTTTAACAGTTTATACCAATTCCCATGCATTATTGCTATACTTGGGCAGTACTTCAGTTGTCAACTGATCGGTACAAACAAAATCACTTTGCATGCTAATTTCACCTTGCGTTAATGTTAATTATTCTTATTTTTGCTTCTCCCCCACTCCCCTACTCCCCTAGTTTCCCCTCCTGGGAGGGGTTAGGGGTGGGTCCCCTACTCAACAAAATGTAGAAAAGTTTTTGAGAAATGGTATTACTATTCCCTATTCCCTATTCCCTTTTTGTGATAGCGATCGCTTACATAGATAACTCCACCATTTATGTTTTAAATATCCCCTAAATTTCCCATTTTTCAATTCATAAATCTTCATAAAATCTCTTAAAAAAAATTTACAAATTACTGGAAAGTTTAATTATTTAGATTAAAATTAAATCTGTGTTGTAACATTAACAATCGATCGCAAGATGATTATTAGGTTTAGGTCGGGGTGTGATAATTTTTCAGGTGCTATTTGATTCGATCGTCTAATCAATGTAACTTTTATAATTAAGGATAGCTAATTACAGCAGTTTCCGCGCGTTATGAGGTACTTATGTTGATGGTCTTAGGGAGTAGTAGGGATCAGGGTAGATGGGAATTAGGGTAGCGCATAAGCACAAAATATTTAGCCCGCCAATTGTACCACATTAGTCTGAAATCTGCTGTATTTTAAATTAATAGTGTAACATAGTAACCAAAAAATTACAAAATAAAATCAAAATAAAATTAAAATAAATCAATAATTTAAAAATAACTTTATAAAAAAATTTAAAAGTTAAAATATAGGTGTTTAGTAAGCTATGAAACAAAATGAAGAATTGTGGAAGAATATTGCTGAAGTAATGCCAGCAGCAATAGTAATTAGCCGTACAGTTGATTGTGTGATACTGTTCCATAACAAACTCTTTGAATTTACCTTTGGACTACCTGGTCAAAAATTAATTGGTTGTCCCAAATCAGATTTTTACTGCAATCCCCAAGAATGTGAATTGTTGCTCGCAAATCTGCATCAAGGAGGTGTCGTGCGCGACCGTGAAGTGTACTTAAAAAAAGCAGATGGCACACCATTCTGGGCTAAGATATCAATGCATTCCATAAAGTTTAATGGGGAAAATGCAATACTGTCAATATTTTTGGACATTTCAGAACGCAAATTTGCCCAACAGTCACTAAAAAGACAAGCTTTAACTTTTGAGAATCTCTATGATGGGGTAATTCTTACGGATATTAATGGTCATATTATTGATTGGAACCCAGCAGCAACTAGAATGTTTGGCTATAGCAAAACTGAAGTTTTGGGTAAGACTCCAGCTTTTTTACACAAACCGCAAGAAGCTGCTGTGTTAACTCAGCAAATTCTTAAGAAGGTGAAGGAAGATGGTCGCTGGGTAGGAGAAATAAACTTTATTCGCAAAGATGGCAGTGAAGGCGTATCTGAAACGACAGTTGTGCCGATGCTAGATAAATCTCATCAGATAGTTGCAACGATCGGAGTTAACCGAGATATTACAGAGCAAAAGCAAAAGCAAGTAAATGAAAATATACTCTTAGACCACCTCAAATCTCGCCAAGGTCAACAAGCAGCAGTAGCATTGTTAGGGCAAAAAGCTGTAGCAACATCAGATTATCATACACTGCTTGATACCGCCGCCACCATAGTTGCCAAAACTTTAAATGTAAAATTTAGCCAAATTCTAGAGTTGTTACCAGGAAATAATGCTTTGCTCCTCCGTGCTGGAGTAGGTTGGAAAAAAGGGTTGGTTGGTAAAGCTACAATTACTACTGCCAGAGAAAGGTCTCAAGCTGGTTACACTCTTTTTGTTAACAAACCAGTTATTATCAAAGACTTGCCTGTAGAAACTAGCTTTTCAGGTTCTCCTCTCCTACATAACCATCACATAGTTAGTGGTGCTACTATCATCATACCTAACTTGAAAGTTAAAGCAGACCGAACAACCGATTCCGGTCTTACTCATAAAGCATGGGGTATTTTGGGGGTTCATAGTTGTAAATATCGAGAATTTACTCAGGATGAAATAAACTTTCTCGAAACGATCGCCAATATTCTAGCAACTACCATTGAGCGTCATGCTAATGAGGAACATTTGGAACTGATGAAGCGAGCTATTGATGGCAGTAACAATGGTATTGTGATCGCTGATGCTACTCAGTCAGATAATCCCATTATTTATGTTAATCCTAGTTTTAATCGCATCACAGGTTATAAAACTGAAGAAGTAATTGGAAAAAATTGTAGATTTTTACAGGGAGAATTAACAAATCAGCCAGCAATTTCTAAGTTAAAAAATGCCATTTTACATGGTGAAGAATGTCATGTGATTTTGCAAAATATACGGAAAGATGGCACCTATTTTTGGAATGAACTTTCCCTTGCACCAGTTTACAATTCTCAACAGCATTTAACACATTTTATTGGTATTCAAACAGATATTACAGAAAGATTACATTGGGAAGCAGAATTATTTATTAAATCCCAAGCTTTAGAGAAATTTAGTTCTAGCCTGAAGCAACTGCATAGAATTGCTACTTGTAATTATCATAATATAGAAGATCTTTTTGCTGATTATCTCCAAGCTGGTTGTGAAATTTTTGGCACGGATACTGGTGTTATTGGAGAAATCAAGGATGAATTATATACGATTAGAGCTGTACAATCAAAACAGGATTATTTTGTACCAGGAAGAAAATTTAATTTATGCGATATGTTTTGTAACAGAGTAGTTAAAGAACAAAGAACAGTCTGTATTTATGAGTTAGATTCCTCAGAAGCAAAAAGTATGCCAATCAAGGTATATATTTGTACTCCAATATTTGTAAATAATCAAATCTATGGTACTTTATGTTTCTTATCTCCTCAAGCAAGAACTAAAGAATTTGAATACTACGAAGAAGAAATTATTGAATTAATGGCTCAAGGTATTGGAAAATTTATTAAAGCTCATCAAATAGAGTTGGAACGTCAGCAAGCTGAAGTGTTACTCCGAGAAAGCGAAAAACGTTACCGTCGTTTAGTAGAATATTCACCAGCAGCGATATCAGTCATTTGGATGGAAAAAATTGTCTATATCAATACTGCTGGCGCTCATTTACTTGGTGCAAAATATCCAAAAGAAATTATCGGTCAATCGATCTGGAAATTTATTCACCCAGACTATAGAGAAGTAGAGAAACAGCGACTACAAAAAGTTCAGAACCAAAAACAACAAACACATTTAGAAGAAGAAAAGTTAATTACCCTGGATAGAGAAATTATAGATGTCGAAATAACTGGAATACCCTATACATATTATGACGAGGCAGCAGTGCAGATAATTATTAGAGATATCACTCAACGCAAACAAGCACAGCAAAAACTGCTCCATGACGCCCTTCATGATGCACTGACAGGTTTACCAAACCGTACCTTATTATTCGATCGATTAGAGCAAGCACTGCGTCGGTCTAGACAACATTTAGATTATGAGTTTGTTGTTCTTTTTCTTGATTTAGATCGGTTTAAAGTAATTAATGACAGCTTGGGACATTATATAGGAGATCGACTATTAATAGCGATCGCTAAGATACTGCGGAGTTGTATTAAAGCATCAGATACTTTAGCGAGATTAGGAGGAGACGAATTCACAATATTATTAGAGTATCCACCAGACATTAGCTATGCTGCCAGAGTAGCTCATAAAATTAATCAAGAACTTGCCAAACCAATTTATATTGAAGGACATGAAATTTTTACTACTGCTAGTATTGGCATTGTTCACAGTCGCGGAAATTTTGCTAATCATACTGATAAAAATCATCCCGCTATTTGTCCTGTCTATAACAGTCCAGAAGACTTACTACGAGATGCGGACATTGCTATGTATAGGGCTAAAGCGTCTGGTAAAGCCAGACATGAAGTATTTGATTTGATCATGCACGACCAAGCTATATCCTTGCTGGAGCTAGAAAATGACCTCCGACGAGCTGTAGAAATGATTAAACAAGATCCAGCTAATTCTCAATTTATCTTAAATTACCAGCCAATTGTCTGTTTATCTACGGGTAAAATTACAGGTTTTGAAGCTTTGATACGTTGGCAACATCCAACTAAAGGTTTGATTTCTCCAGGACAGTTTATTCCTCTAGCAGAAGAAACTGGTTTAATTGTTCCTTTAGGAATGTGGGTATTACGAGCTGCTTGTCATCAATTAACTATTTGGCAGCAAGAGTTTTTTGGACATAAACATCAAGAAAACAATTGTCAGTTTGTAGTCAATAACACTCAAGAAATATTCTCAACATCTAACTGTTTTTCTCAAGTCAAAAATGGCAATGGCAATGGCAATGGCAATGGCAAATGCAATACTAATTGCCCTGCTTTTAATTCTGCTTGTGAATTTCCTAACTACAATTTGACCATGAGTGTTAATCTTTCTAGTCACCAAATTTCACAACCAAATTTAGTAGAAGAAATTGAGGAAATTTTGCAAGCAACAGACTGTAAACCTAATTGTTTGAAACTTGAAATTACCGAAACAGTGATTATGGAAAATGTGATTTTAGCAACCACAGTATTGAATCAATTGAAAAATCGAAGTATTAAATTATCAATTGACGACTTTGGTACAGGTTATTCATCATTAAGTTATCTACACCAATTCCCAATTAATAGTCTAAAAATCGACCGCTCTTTTGTTAGTCCATTAGACTCGGATGTTACCGATCAGTCATTAAAAATTGTCAGTGCCATCATTGCATTAGCTCATAATTTAGGCTTAGAGATCGTTGCAGAAGGAATAGAAACTCAAGAGCAAATGCAACAACTAAAGCAGCTTCAATGTGAAAAAGGACAAGGATATTTATTTTCAAAGCCAGTGGATAGTTACCAAGCAACTAAACTACTTCGTAATTTTAACTATCATAAAATATTGCATTTGTAAGCATTTCCTGCGGAATGCTGCGCAAACAGCGGTCAGCGGTCAGCGGTCAGCTATCAGCTATCAGCTCTTAGAAGTAATTAGGGTTTGCTGAAAAAGTATGAGTGTTCAAGAATTTAGAATTTAGAATTTAGAATTTAGAATTTAGAATTACCTTTTCTTTTCAAGGAGAGGATTGATTCAAAAGACAATTTTTATTTATTCCTTAAAAGGGGAGGCTTTAAACCACAATTTTTCGGTAAGGGGAGGAGTCAGGAGTCAGGAGTCAGGAGTCAGGATAAATGGGAATAATAGAGTAGGTAGTTGGAAAAATTATCCCTGAATTGTTCTGCCATAATCATCCCAAAATACTTACTTTTTGTAGCTCTGAAGTACCGAAAACCAGGCACTTTTTTCGATCCTAAAAAGACTAATACCAATATTAGTCAATGCTTTGAGGTTTGATCGGCAAACCCTAATTATTGATTAGAAATAGGCGTGGAAATTAAAAATAAAATCAATTATTATCCATAAATTGTCAATGATTTCTCCCTGTTCCCTGTTCCCTCTTTTATGGAGATGTCTAATACTCACATTACTGATAGCTAAATGCTTAGGATATTTTGCATAAGTTATGATATTATTTGGTAATATTATTTCTGATGAATTAAGTTAATAATTTATATAATTAATAGTGACGATAATCAGTACATTTCCCAATATTTTTATCCAAGTTTTTCTAGTCGGAGCATGGTTAGGAATTATTTTAATTTTTGCTGAAGCACTTAACCGCTTTGCCAAAGTAGACCCAGAAATATCACGAAAAGTAGTTCATATTGGCACAGGTAATGTAATTCTATTAGCTTGGTGGTTACAAATTCCCGCCTGGGTAGGTATTATGGCTGGAATTCTCTCAGCAGCGATCGCTTTAATTTCTTACCGACTTCCCATTCTTCCCAGTGTTAATAGTGTGGGACGCAAAAGTTTAGGTACATTTTTCTATGCAGTTAGCATTGGCATTCTTATCGGTTGCTTTTGGTTTATCGAACAACCTCAATATGCAGCTCTGGGTATTTTAATTATGGCTTGGGGTGATGGTTTAGCTGCCGTTATTGGTCAAAATTTTGGCAAACATCCTTATCAAGTTTGGGGGATGAAGAAAAGTTGGGAGGGTTCCCTAACTATGTGTTTGGTTAGTTATATTATTTGTAGTTTGATTCTTTTGGCAGTACAAGGCAATATTTGGCAAACCTGGGTAGTTGCTATTCCTGTGGCGTTAGGTGCTACTGCTTTGGAGACTCTATCAAAAATTGGTATTGATAATTTAACTGTGCCACTGGGTAGTGCTGCTCTATGCTTTGTGTTAAATCAATTGTTATAGGGAATAGTTCAACAATTAATAATTAATAATTAATAATTAATAATTAACAATGACCTCTCCTTGAAAAGAAGAGGATTGACTCAAAGAAAAATTTTTTCTTGTTTCTCCTTTAAAGGAGAGGCTTTAAACCTTAATTATTCGGTAAAGATAACTTAGTATTATATCATGTCCGCTCGGGTAGCGTGATCATAAAATTCTTAGGTGGCGCGGTGGTAGGTGTAAATTTAAGAAGAAACACTGGAACTTGCGGAAATTTGAGATATTTCTTCAACATTTATTAGGAGAATGTTTTTATGATACTTAATCATCCAAAAATGGTATTATACCAAATTTCAAAACTTTTCTATTATTTTTTGAGCGGGGAGTAGGGGAGTAGTAAACATAAGAATAATATACACTTACTGGCTAATAATTTCTCAAAATGTTATTGAATTCTGCTAATTACTTAATTGTTGAAGTTTTGCATAAATATAGAATTCGGGGATTTAAACCCAAGCTTTTCCTGACGGAATACTCCGCAAACAGAGACCTAATTATATGGGCAAATTTTTAGGCTGATAGCTGTTAACGTAGTTCCTCCGGAGGAGGCTAGCTGATAGCTGATAGCTAGTTAAAACGTAAGCATTCAGCTATTAGCTGTCAGCTATCAGCAAAAAGATTCTTTCTTATGGGAAAGTGTTTAAATTAATATAGACTTTAAGGGCAAGGGAAGCAACTTTTGTAGTAATACCATTAAATATTGCTTTTATCCTAAACTAAAAGCAATAGCTGATAGCTGATGGCTGACTGCTGAATGCTTACGTTAAAACTAATAAAATCAAGCCTCATTAAACAACCATAATCAATTTTGTTTCTGGTGAAACTGTAGGAATGTTGTATGCAAACTCCCTACTTTATGGTTAATTAATTGTGACTTGATATTATTAGTTCTGACAGAACTTATTTGTTTCTACTCAGCTAACAAAATTTTACTGAACCTTTTGTATTACTCAGCCCAATTAGGTCCGCGATAAGGGTCTCCTTCAAAAGGATTTACACCAGTCATTGGATACATATCATCGCTAGGACCAAAAATGCGACTAATTGCTTCTGATATATAAACAACAGCCTTTTCAATAGATTGGAAAATATTCATAATTGTTACCCCTTTTTTGTCAATCAAACTTTGATTTCCTCAACACTTTTATTCTAGCTGCTTCTTCTCTGATTTGATGATGGTTGTAACATTTGTTTTGATGTTGTATTATTTTGCAACTACTTCAGACAGGGATCGATATAAAATGTAAATAATTTAGGTATTATCTTTAGAAAAATTTACTTTAAACTTGCATTGTTTTAGGTAAAAACTCACGCATTTATCCATATTATCCTTAAAATGTAGTATAACATTTTGACTCCAAAAATATTAAATGCGCTACCGATTATAATTAAAGTTACTATATTTATCACCAATAAATTTTGATATACAGCCTTATATGGCTAGAAATAACTTTATGAAGTGAAATAAGTAGAAGATTTACTAATAGTTTTACGGACAATTATCAAAATCACCTGGACAGATATAGTATTTTTTACTATAATTAAAACTAAGAGCATTGACTTAATCAAAGAATAACGATATAATACGTAAAAAAGCATACTCGCAAGGCAGGCTGTGCTCAACCATAAGATGAAATCCATTAGAACCAAACTTAAATTAAATAATCAGCAAAAACTCTGATGGCTCAACACGCGGGGTATGGTAGATGGTGCTATAACTGGGGTTTAAGTTTGTGGAATGCAGCTTATAAAGATGGTTATAAACCTAATGCCCGTAGACTGAGAGAAGTTTTTACCAATCACACAAAACCTCTTTATCCTTGGATGAAAAACTTGTCGTCTAGAGTTTATCAATATGCTTTCCTGAACTTAGGTGAAGCATTTAAAAGATTTTTTCAAGGGTTAGGTAAATATCCAAGATTTAAGAAGAAAGGTAGGTCTGATTCATTCACAATAGATAATTGTGGAAAACCAATAGAATTAAACGGATGGAGTCACAAGTTACCTTTTATTGGTATAGTCAAAACTTATGAACCAATTGAAGCAACAACTAAAAAAATAACAATCAGCAGACAAGCTGGTGATTGGTATTTAAGTATTTAAGTTGTAGGGGCGAACGGCCGTTCGCCCCTACGAATGAATTTACTCCGACTTCAACACCAAAAACTACAGAAGTTGTAGGTGTAGATTTAGGAATTAAGACACTAGCAACACTAAGCACAGGTGAAGTATTTAAGAGTATTAAGCCTTACAAAAAAGCGCAAAACAGATTAGCTAAATTACAACGACAACTGAGTAAGAAAGTTAAGCATTCAAGCAATTGGTACAAAGCAGTAGTCAAGCTAGCCGAACAACATAGACGAGTAGCTAACATCCGTAAAGATGCACTTCATAAATTGACAACTTACTTAGCCAAGAACCACGGCACTGTTGTCATAGAAGATTTGAACGTCAGCGGTATGTTAGGCAATCATAAGCTCGCGAAATCTATAGCAGACCAAGGATTTTACGAGTTTAGAAGACAGCTTGAATACAAGTGTCAATGGTACGGCTGTGAATTAGTAGTAGCAGACAGATTTTTTCCATCTTCTAAGACTTGCAGTAGGTGTGGTCATGTACAGGATATGCCTTTGAACATCAGAACTTATGACTGCCCAGAATGCGGTTTATCAATTGACCGAGACTTGAATGCCTCAATTAATTTAAGAAATACGGTCAGCTTGACCGTCAATGCCTGTGGATGAGTAACCGCCGACGGCCTCAGTGGAAGCAGGAAGTAAACATTAAAATGTCACACTTGTGACGTTTTATGTCGGTTTTATGAAGCAGCTTAGTTAGGAAGTTGTCCAATGACACAAGAAGATCGAGAACTTTCTCTCTCGCCGGAAGATTACAGTTTGTTAACAGACCTCTACCAATTAACAATGGCAGCTTGTTATATTGGGGAGGAAATAGACCAACGGCAAGCTAATTTTGAAGTATTTGTGCGAAGACTCCCGGTAGGTTTTGGCTATCTCATTGCTATGGGTTTAGCACAAGTATTAGACTATTTAGAAAAATTTCGATTTAGCCCCGCACAAATTAAGGCTTTAAAGTCAACCGGGATATTTGCCAATGTGCCCGATAAATTTTGGTCGGTTTTGGCAGAGGCTAAATTTACTGGAGATGTATGGGCAGTACCAGAAGGAACAGCCATATTTCCGTACCAACCTCTATTGCGGATAGAAGCTCCACTTTGGCAAGGACAGTTAGTGGAAACATATCTATTGAATACTCTCAACTACCAAACTTTAATTGCCACAAAAGCAGCTAGAATGCGGGATATTGCAGGCAATGAAGCAAAATTATTTGAATTTGGCACTCGACGCGCATTTAGTCCCCAAGCTAGTATTTGGGCGGCTCGTGCTGCTTTAGCAGGTGGGATGGATGCTACTTCTAATGTTTTGGCAGCTTTGAAATTAGGTCGCAAACCTGTAGGTACAATGGCTCATGCTTTGGTGATGGCAATATCTGCCGTTGAAGGTACGGAGGAGGATGCTTTTCATGCTTTTCAACGATATTTTCCTGAAGCACCCCTGTTGATTGATACTTACGATACATCGGCAGCTACCCGCTTATTGGCACAACGAGTTAAGCAGGGTGAAATACAGGTGAGTGGGGTAAGGTTAGATTCAGGAAATTTAGTCCAATTATCCCAGGAGGTACGATCGCTACTGCCAGAAGTGACAATTTTTGCTAGTGGGGATATAGATGAGTGGGAAATAGCTAGACTTCAGCGGGAGAATGCTTGTATAGATGGGTATGGTATTGGTACTAAGTTGGTAACTGGTGCCCCTGTCAATGGAGTTTATAAATTGGTAGAAATAGACGGCATTCCGGTGATGAAAAATGCTACGGGGAAAGTGAGTTATCCTGGTCGAAAACAAATATATAGATATCTGGAAAATGGTCAGTTAAAACAGGATTATTTGGGATTAATGGACGAAGATGTATCGAATCAAACAGAACATCAGAGTGATTCTTTCATAAAATTAATGTCACAAGTAGTTCATAATGGAGAAATAGTGCAAAAATCAGAAAATCTAGAAGCGATCGCTAAACGTACCGCTGCTTCTGTTGCTAGTTTACCTCCAGAAATTCGTAGTCTAGAAAATCCTAATTTGTTACCAATGAAAATTTCTGATAACTTACAAGAACTTACAGAAAAACTAAAGAATTTAGAATTTAGAATTTAGAATTTAGAATTGTTAATTAATAATTACCTCTTCTGTTTATGTAATATAAGAATTGGTTAAAAAGAATTTTTTCTCCCTTGAAAGGAGAAGCCTTATATCATGCCTTTAGCCCTAACCATAGAAGTTACTCAAACCCTACTACAAGCTTTAATTATCACTATTCAACCGGACATGATATTAATATTATATTCATTGGTATAGTCCTGCTTCAATAATTGATAATTGATAATGGATAATTGATAATTACCTCTCCCTAAAAGGAAGAGGATTAAATAAAAGGAAAATTTTTTCTCTCTTGGTCGATTGGATATGGTGAGGAGACCGCTCTTATCAGAGCCGCTCCGCTTTTAGCGCAGCTTTGCGATAGCAAACGCCATCCCTCGACCGCTTGTTTCTCCTTTAAAGGAGAGGCTTTAAATCTTAATCATTCGGTAAAAGCTGGAGAAATATCTACTAGATTTTAAAGTTTTTCCTTAAGAATTTAGAATTATTAATTAATAATTACCTATTCTATAAGTAGTCCGGCATAATTAAATATCACTATGTCATTGCGACTGGAACGGAGTTGAAGGAAGCAATCTCAAGGGTTTTAAGTGGTTTACATTTTGTTACATAGTTAGGTTTATTTGTGCCTACTTACTTAATAGAAGGATTAGTTAAAATAAATGACTTTTTTGGTAAAAAGAACAGAAAAATTTGAGAATTAAAATAGGTGTATTAATTTCAGTTAATTATCAAGATTAAATTATGAATAATTCCCAAGTATTATCAGGTTTAATGGGCGTGTGTATTGGAGATGCTTTAGGCGTACCTGTCGAATTTTCCAGTCGCAACGAAAGAACAATTAAACCTGTCACAGAAATGATTGGTTATGGGGCACATAACCAACCACCAGGCACTTGGTCAGATGATAGTTCAATGACATTATGTTTAGCTGAATGTCTGTGTGAAGGATTTGATTTAGAAGCGATCGCCCACTCTTTTTTATCGGTGGCGTTATGAAGATTATTGGACTCCTTGGGGTAAAGTTTTTGATATTGGAGGAACTACTGCTGCAGCTATTTCTCGGATTAAAAAAAAGGTGTCTCAGCAATAGAAGCTGGAGGTAAAGAAGAAAGAAATAATGGTAATGGTTCGCTAATGAGAATTTTACCCCTAGTTTATAACTATAAAAACGTTGAATTTCCAGAGTTAATTCAGCAAGTCCATGATTGTTCTTGTATAACTCATGGTCATTTAAGGTCGCAAATGGCTTGTGGTATTTATATCAGTATAGCTATTTGTTTATTACAAGGTTTAGAAGTAAAGAAAGCATATTTACAAGGAATTGAAAATATTCAACAAATATATTCACAAGAAAAGTATGCAGGAGAGATATCTCGTTTTCGAAAAGTATTGGGTGGAGAAATTGAAACTCTACCTGTAACTAGAATTCATGCAGGTGGTTATGTATTGGATACATTGGAAGCTTCTTTATGGTGTTTATTAACTACAAATTCTTTTGCCGAAGCCGTTCTCAAAGCAGTAAATTTAGGAGAAGATACAGATACAACTGGAGCCGTAACAGGAGGTTTAGCAGGAATTTATTATGGTATAGAAAATCTGCCAAAAGAGTGGATAGAAGTTATTGCTAGAAAAGATGATATAGTCAATTTAGCTAATCGTTTACAAACTGCTATATGGTAAGCATTTAGCTGTCAGCTATCAGCTAAGGAAGAAGGAAAAAATTGATTTAATAGCAAATACATAACTTATAACTTCTCTATTTAGTCAAGTTTTACCTTAAGAAAGATGTTTATAAAGCATAGTTTTAAGAGCAGAGTTTTATTGCGTTCGAGCTGACAGCTAATAGCTATTTGCGCAGCATTCCGCAGTAAATGCTTACATAGCCATCAGGAATCAGATGTGAGAATTGAGGTGTTAAGATATAGCAGTTATCTGATTCATATATTCTTTTCTTCCCTCCATGCCTATTATCTATTTCTTATTCCCTAGAATAGCTGTTCTCAAAACAGTAAATTTAGTAGAATATACAGATACAAATGGAGCCTTCATTAATTGATAATGGATAATTACTTCTGGTTAAAACCGTTCTTGATTTAATATAAAGAAATATCCTAGCACTTTTTTTTCCTTGAAAAGGGAGGCTAATAAAGCTGAATTATTTAATTAATAATTAATAATTATTAATTATTCGGTGACAGGAGGTTTAGCAGGAATTTATTATAGTATAGAAAATATGCCAAATGAGTGGATATAAATTATTGCTATAAAAGATGATATAGTCAATTTAGCGACTCGTTTAAAAACGGCTATAGCAGTCAGGAATCAGGTGTGAGAATTGAGGTCTTCCTTGAAAGGATAGAATATAGCAGTTATCTTATTCATATATATTCGTTTCTTCCCTATTCCCTATTCCCTAAAACAAAAGTCTCCAGTATCTCACAACTAAAATCATATTGCTATATATTAGAAAAATGCCCGACTTAGGAACTGATACAAAATCAAAAAAAATGACTCAAATTGCTTTATTCGGTACAAGTGCCGATCCACCAACATCCGGACATGAAACAATTATTAAATGGCTTTCCCAAAACTTCGACAAAGTAATAGTTTGGGCATCAGATAATCCCTTTAAATCACATAAAATACCCCTCAAACAACGTTCAGCAATGTTATCAATTTTGATTGAAAATATTGACTCTAATAAAAACAATATTTCTCTCAATTCAGAATTAAGTAGTCGTCGTACTATAGAAACTGTTGAAGGTGCTAGAAAAAAATGGCATAATGCTGAATTTACTTTAGTAGTAGGTTCAGATTTAGTCAAACAATTACCAAATTGGTATAAAATAGAAGAACTTTTGCAGAAAGTAGGATTATTAGTTGTACCTCGAAAAGGTATTACAATAGAAGAGGCAGATTTGCAAAAGTTAAGAGAACTAAATACAGGAGTAAAAATAGCTTCTTTAGAAGTTCCTGATGTTTCCTCATCCGCATATCGCGAGCAAGGAGACCCAGCAATTATTACCCCTCCCATTAAAGATTATATATATCGGGAGCATTTGTACAAATGCCAGGACGCGACTATAGAAAAAGTGTAAATGATAAAAATAATAAAGCAGATTTTAAAGTAGGAGTAGATAACGTAATTTTTTCTGTCGATACTCAACAAAACCGTCTATTGGTTTTATTAGTAATGCGACAAAAGGAACCATTTATTAACTACTGGAGTTTGCCAGGTACATTAGTAATACAAGGAGAATCTCTAGAAGCAGCAGCTTACAGAATTTTAGCGGAAAAAATTAAGGTCAAAAATCTATATTTAGAGCAATTATATAGTTTTGGCGGTCCTGGTCGTGACCCCAGAGAATCTATTTATAATTGTCGATATTTATCAGTTAGTTATTTTGCCTTAGTTAGATTTGAAGAAGCAGAATTAATTGCCGATGGAGTAACAGGTATTGCTTGGTATCCTCTCGAACAAATTCCTCAGTTAGCATTTGATCATCAACAAATTATTGAATATGGATATCTCAGATTACGCAATAAAGTTGAATATAGTCCTGTTGCTTTTGATGTTCTACCAGAGGAGTTTACTTTAGGGGAATTATATCAACTTTATACAACTATTTTAGGAAACAATTTTTCAGATTATTCTAATTTTCGGGCCAGACTACTAAAGTTAGGTTTCTTATCTGATACTGGAATAAAAACATCACGGGGAGCAGGTAGACCAGCTAGTCTTTATCGATTTAATTCTGAGGCATTTGCTTTGATAAAAGATAAACCTTTAATATTTATTTGATAGAGGTAGGGAATTCAGAAAAAATTGATACCCCGAAGCAATCTCTTCAACTGTAGGATATCTATGAGATTGCTTCAGGAATTTCTTTGACATTCCTTTTGATTTTTTCTGTTTATAATTTTTGCTTTGATAGTAATATCATGTCCGGATAATTAGTGATCAAAAACTTTCTCCTTCAACTCCAGTTCTTCTTCCTTCTTCTTTCTTCCCTCCTGACTTCTGACTCCTGACTCCTGACTCCTCCGCCGTTATTTATTTATAACTGTTCAACCGGACATGATATAAAAGCTTCCTGGTTGCGAGATTGAGCGATCGCTAAGTCTAGGAGATAATTTTGTAGCTTTAATATATTTTCAACTTCTTGGAAACGCTGCTTTACCAAAGTGTCTAGTCAGCCTAAGTTTAAGAAAAAAGGTAGGGATGATAGCTTTACTCTTGATGGCTCAATTACAGTAGATTTTAATCGTATAAAACTACCTATAATTGGATGGTTCATTAATTGATAATTGATAATGGATAATTGATAATTACCTCGGGTTTTAACCGTTACGGAATTGAATATAAGGAAATATTATTTCTTCTCTTGGTCGATTGGATATGGCGAGGGGACCCGCTCTTATCAGAGCCGCTCCGCTTTATATGTTGCGGAGCAAAACGCCATCCCATCCTACGGAATGCTCCGCAAACGACCGCTTTTTCCCCTTAAAAGGGGAGGCTTTAAACCAGAATTATTTAATAATTAATAATTAATAATTAATAATTAATAATTAATAATTCGGTAAAAACTTTTGAGTTCTTACCTGATAATATTAACCCCAAGTCTGTAACTATTAGTAGAAAATCTTGCCGTTGGTTTGTGAGCTTTAACGTAGAAACTATACCTCAAAATACTGAAAAATCAGTAGATGTAGTTGGTGTAGATTTAGGTGTAAAATCTCTAGCTACACTCTCAACTGGAAAAGTTTTTGTTGGTGCTAAGTCTTACAGAAAGTTTGAAGCAAAACTTTCTCGGTTGCAATATCTAAACCGCCATAAAACTAAGTTCTCTAGCAATTGGAAAAAGGCTCAACTCAAGATAGCTAAAGTACATAGCATGCATAGGCAACATGAGAAAAGATACACTGCACAAGCTAACTACTTACTTGGCTAAAAACCACAACCCACCCCCATCCCCTCCCGGGAGGGGAGCTAGAGGGGTGGGTGAAGACTTAAATGTATCAGGAATGATGGCAAATCACAAGCTAGCGGCAGCTGTTGCCGATATGGGTTTTTACGAGTTTCGTAGACAGGCGCGAGTACAAGTGTGAGTTATATCATGTCCGGATAAGAGCGATCTGGAAAAAACTTATCATGAGTGCTTCAACAGTAAATCTTTCTATTTTCCCTACTCCCCTACTCCCCTACTCCCCATACGGACGTTGCATAAGGGCGTCCCTACCCGCTCCCCTACTATCTTAATTATAAGTATTCAACCGGACATGATATTATACGGTTCTGAGCTAATCATTGTTGACAGATGGTTTCCTAGTTCTAAGACTTGCTCTAACTGTGGAAATGTTAAAGAGTCTCTGTCTTTAACAACCTAATATCATGTCCGGTAGCATCGGTATTGTATAGCAAAGGTGAAGAAGGAAGAAGAAAGAAGGAAGAGGGAAGAGGGAAGAAGACTATTGAGCCAGAAAAAAACCTAAATTTCCTGTAGATATTCACCCTTGGGTTTACACAAACGATTGCGTTCGGACATGATATAAAACTATTTCGCCCTCGCAACATCCATAATATCATCCATCACTGAACCAGACTCCTCCATCTTGCCAATATCCAACAGAGTCTTCAACAACGAATCAGGATTTAAACTCAACGAGTCAATACCTTCCTCAACCAAAAACCTGGCAAACTCTGGATAATCACTCGGTGCCTGACCGCAAATACCAATCTTGCGACCATATTTCTTAGCAGCTTTAATGGCAATTTTCACCATCCGACGTACTGCCTCATTCCGTTCGTCAAAAATATGCGCCACTAACGCCGAATCTCGGTCTAAACCCAAAGTCAACTGAGTCAAATCATTAGAACCGATAGAAAAACCATCAAATACTTGAGCAAACTCGTCGGCAAAAATCACATTACTGGGCAACTCACACATCACATACACCTGCAACCCATTCTCGCCCCGCTTCAAACCATTTTTCTCCATCTCCGCTAATACTTTGCGACCTTCATCAGGAGTCCGACAAAACGGAATCATCGGAATTACATTAGTCAAACCCATTTCATCCCGTACCCGCTTCAACGCCTTACACTCCAAAGCATAAGCATCGCGATATTTCGGATCGTAATAACGAGACGCACCTCGCCAACCAATCATGGGATTTTCTTCCCCTGGTTCAAACTGACGACCGCCCAAAAGGTTGGCATATTCATTACTTTTAAAATCACTCATCCTTACCACTACAGGATTTGGATAAAAAGCAGCAGCGATAGTACCCACACCTTGCGCCAGTTTATCCACAAAGAAATTGGGTTTATATTCGTACAGCGCAGCCAAATTACCAATTTCCCGTTTCACTAACGGATCTTGCAACTCATCATAGTGAATTAAAGCTAATGGGTGAGCTTTAATATGATTAGCAATAATAAACTCCAACCGTGCTAACCCCACCCCATCACAAGGAATAGAAGACAAACCAAAAGCTTCCTCTGGGTTACCAACATTCATCAAAATCTTGGTGCGAGTATTGGGCAAGTCACCCAATAAAGTTTCCTGTACTTCAAATGGCACCATACCCTGATAAACCTTACCTTCTTCACCCTCAGCACAACAAACAGTAACTTCCTGACCTGTAGTCAAATGTTTAGTCGCATCACCGCAACCAACTATTGCCGGAATACCCATCTCTCGCGCAATAATAGCAGCATGACAAGTGCGCCCGCCTTGGTTAGTAACTATAGCGCTAGCCTTTTTCATAATAGGTTCCCAGTCAGGGTCAGTTTTGTTAGTTACCAATACCTCCCCTTGCAGAAATTCCTCAATTTTATGCACGTCAAGAATGACACGAGCTTGACCTTGCCCAATCATTTCTCCAACGGCGCGACCGCGAACTAATACGTTGCTGCTACCGTTGAGTTGAAAGTTACGGAGAATACTTCCAGATTTTTGAGATTGTACTGTTTCTGGGCGCGCTTGCACGATGAACAGTTCCCCAGTGAGACCGTCTTTTGCCCATTCAATATCCATTGGGGTATAGTGGTCGCGTACTTCAGAATAATGTTCTTCAATAACACAGGCCCATTTTGCCAGTTGTAAGATTTCGTCGTCATTAATGCAAAATTTTTCTCGTTCGGAAACTGGCACTGAGACATTTTTAGTAAGTTTGGAACCGCCTATGTCGTAAATCATCTTTAGTTCTTTTGTACCAAGGCGTTTTTCCAATATTGGGCGGAAACCTTGTTGAAGGGTGGGTTTGAAAACGAAGTATTCGTCTGGGTTTACTGCGCCTTGGACGACATTTTCACCTAAACCATAAGCTGCTGTTACCAGGGCGGCGTTTTTGAATCCGGTTTCGGTGTCGATGGAAAACATTACACCGGAGGAGGCGAGGTCTGAACGTACCATTTTTTGCACCCCTACTGATAAAGCAATGTCGAAGTGGTCGAAACCTTTGATGGTGCGGTAGGAGATGGCGCGGTCTGTGAATATGGAGGCGAAACATTTATGGCAAGCTTCTAATACTGCTTCATCACCGTAAATGTTGAGGTATGTTTCCTGTTGTCCGGCGAAACTTGCATCGGGTAGGTCTTCGGCAGTGGCGCTGGAACGTACTGCTACGTCTACTTCTTTGGTGTAATGCTCGCATTCTTGTTTGGAGTTGCCTTCTAGTGTGTCACAATATTCAGCAGAAGTGCCGTAGCGGTCGCACATTTGGTGATATGCTGTGACGATGGCTGTTTCTAATTCTTCTGGGAATGGGGTGTCGAGGATGAGGGTGCGAGCTTGTTTGCCTCGTTGCCGTAAATTCCTGACATCTTCTACATCTAGGTCAGCAAATAGTTTTCGTAGTTTTTTCTCTAAGCCTGCTTTTTTGACAAAATACCGATATGCGTAGGCTGTTGTGGCGAATCCATTGGGAACGTTTACACCTTTAGGAGTTAGCTGTTGAATCATTTCTCCTAGGGATGCGTTTTTTCCTCCAACTAATGGGATATCGTCAATTCCTACTTCTTCAAACCAGAGAATAAAAGCTGTTTCTTTATCTACATTTGATTGGCTTTTTTGACCTAATAGGTTCACCATAGTTTTATACTCCATTTTTTTATTTCTGCTATTTTGTGAAGTCAGATTTTTTTATTTATTTTTGTTTACTTTTTGTAAAAATGTAAAAAAAGGCTTTATTTATGGGATGTAAAGAAAACAAGTTTATCGATCCCTAATAGTTAAACTCCATAAGTAAATTGATTTATTCATATATACATCCTGGATATTTTGGTTAGAGGAGGATTTTGCTCCTCCATTTATATTTTATGAATTCCCAATATAATTGCAAGATAGGCTCTGAAAAATCCTTTAGTTACAGAAAGTAAAAAATTGTGTTTTTTCAGTTGAAAAGGTTATTATTAAAGAAAGATTAATATTTAATAGTTAAAATAAAATGAAAGTAAAACAGAAAAATGTCGAATCAGATGTTAAAATACTGGATGCTTTGTGTTTAAGCAAAAATTGTCCAATTCAGTTTGTGTTGGGAATATTGGGGAGTAAGTGGTCGGTATTGATTGTGCAAGAGTTATTGAAGAGCGATCGCCGAACTCACGAATTATTAGAAGCACTACCGGGAATTAGCTCGAAAACACTGACTTTAAGACTGAGGGAGTTAGAGAGGCACGGTTTGTTAGCAAGACGGGTATTTCCGGAAGTGCCTCCCCATGTTGAGTATTCTTTGACTGATAAAGGATTAGAAGTGCAACCAGTGATGATGGCTCTCCAGCAGTTAGGGGAGCAATGGTTGGAAAGTGAAAAATAGTAGTTTTGTGGTGGAGGTGCTTGAAAGCATTATAGAACCCCTGAGTGGATCTATTTAAAAATAGAGGGAGAGTGTGGGAAGGGTGGGGACCCACCCCTAACCCCTCCCAGGAGGGGAATGTGGGAGGTGTGGGGACCCACCCCTAACCCCTCCCAGGAGGGGAATGTGGGAGGTGTGGGGACCCACCCCTAACCCCTCCCAGGAGGGGAGTGTGGGAGGTGTGGGAGGTGTGGAGAGATGGGAGCAAATTTCAACCTTTTTCCCCTATTCTCGTTCCTGAATTTCTGTCTTCAGTCCTCATATCAAATCCGTTTAATTCGGTATAAAAAAATGTTCCATCTTCAACCATCCCCCCATCCCCCATCCCCCATCCCCCCATCTCCCCATCTCCCCATCTCCCCATCTAATTTATACCGATGCTACCGGATTTGATATCAGTCCTCGGGTCGGACATCCAAAAGCACATACCGCGTAAAAAGATACGGTTAGGAGTTCTATATTGATTAGCTGAATTTTTGTTGGTGTGAGTTGAGTGTATAATTTATATAATTTCTTGTTAAATAGTTAGGTAATGCGTCAAGGAAGTGTAGGGAGGGTGGGAAGTTGGTTCCTGTGGGAAGACGCTCGAAAGTAGGAGGAATAATTGTACCTGTATCTTTTTGGGAAGTGTCTCTCACCCGTCCTAACTTTTTAGTCTTAAAGGCTGAAAAATTTGCACCCCCTTCGCGACAAAAATGCGCTAAGGCAATATAATCTCAGTGCTTTTAGATTATATAGGCCTGCCCTACTTACTTATCCCACACTTTACGCTCTGCACAACCAATAGTTATAAATAATATCAAATCCGGTTAAATATAGTCATTCCAGTTAAGATTGAGACAAGGGTTTCTTGCCTTGAAAGAGTTTTAGCTGAAAAAGTTTTCCAGTCTTATTCAGAATGGCTATAGTTATAGATTGGTTAAGTAAAGAGGAGTTAGGAGTCATATCAAATCCGGTTAAATAACCTCACAACCAATAGCTTAAAATGCTTATTATCAGGTTATTGGATCTATGTGCAATTAGGCGGATTTGATATCAGGAGGAGAGAGAATCATAAACAGGACTTATATCATGTCCGGTTGAACAGTGATAAATAAATAACTACGGAGGAGTCAGAGTTCAGCAGTCAGAACTCAGGAGGAAAGAGGGAAGAAAGAAGAAGAACAGGAGAACAAGGAGAAAATTTTTTTATAACTAATTATCCGGACATGATATTACGCATGCTTCACCTTAAAAACGCCATATGTAGGGGCGTTAACGATAGTTATGCGAAGCAAATGGCATTTGCGCTCCGCAAAGCTTCGCTTTATATGTTGCGGAGCAAAACGCCCTCAGTGGATATATAGTTATTCTGAATAAGAATGGGGCACTTTTTCAGCTCAAACCCTTTCACAGCAAGAAAAACTCGTCTCAATCTAAACCAGAATGACTATAGTGTCCGTGCGTAAGTCCTGAATACTGAGAAACACCGATGCTACCGGACATGATATGACTCCTCCAAGTATGTCAAATCAGTGCCATTTCATTCGTATCTATGGCAGCTAAAACAGGATCTTGACTATCACGATCGCTAGTTTCAATAGTCTTTGAACCTGTTGCGGTCTCATCCTCAATCATATTACGATTGGATGTAGTTAACTCTTGAACTTCAATTTCAGGGATAGAAGTTAAGTCGTCTTCAGCAAGTAGGAACTCATCTGTATTGTCTGAGGGAGAGTCAGACCCACCATTAAGTAGTTTGTCATCTTTTGGTGTAGACTCCTCCTCACCAATGAGAGTATCAGTTTTCTTTTCCTTAGACGAGGGAGAGTCAGACCCACCATTAAGTAGTTTGTCATCTTTTGGTGTAGACTCCTCCTCACCAATGAGAGTATCAGTTTTCTTTTGCTTAGACGAGGGAGAGTCAGACTCATTATTAGATAGTTTGTCATCTTTTGGTGTAGACTCCTCCTCACCAATGGGAGTATCAGTTTTCTTTTGCTTAGATGAGGGAGAATCAGACCCACCATTAATTAGTTTGTCATCTGTTGGTGTAGACTCCTCCTCAGCAATGAGAGTATTAGCTTTCTTTTCCTGAGATGAGGGAGAGTCAGACTCATTATTAGATAGTTTGTCATCTGTTGGTGTAGACTCCTCCTCAACAATGAGAGTATCAGTTTTCTTTTCCTGAGATGAGGGAGAGTCAGACTCATTATTAGATAGTTTGTCATCTGTTGGTGTAGACTCCTCCTCAACAATGAGAGTATCAGTTTTCTTTTCCTGAGATGAGGGAGAGTCAGACTCATTATTAGATAGTTTGTCATCTGTTGGTGTAGAGTCCTCCTCAGCAATGAGAGTATTAGTTTTCTTTTCCTTAGATGAGGGAGAGTCAGACTCATTATTAGATAGTTTGTCATCTGTTGGTGTAGAGTCCTCCTCAGCAATGAGAGTATTAGCTTTCTTTTCCTGAGATGAGGGAGAGTCAGACTCATTATTAGATAGTTTGTCATCTGTTGGTGTAGAGTCCTCCTCAGCAATGAGAGTATTAGCTTTCTTTTCCTGAGATGAGGGAGAGTCAGACTCATTATTAGATAGTTTGTCATCTGTTGGTGTAGAGTCCTCCTCAGCAATGAGAGTATTAGCTTTCTTTTCCTTAGATGAGTTGGAAGCGATCGCTTTCTCCCCTGCCACAAACTCAGAAGTAATATCCTCCTCTTGTGCCACAGTTTCATCACTTTCAACATCCAGAACAGTTTTTAACTCCTCCGCATTAGTTTCAAACTCTGCTTCATCACTGCCACTAAAAGGGAAGAAATAAAAACCAGTCAACTCATCAGCATTCACACCCTCCACAAAAGCAAGTTGTTCCCCACTATCCAAAACACTAATCACAGCATTATCACTCGACTCCGTTTCCTCAGCAATTTCCAAATCCTCAAAAGTCAAATCTATTAACTCAAAGAAATCATCATCCACCTGGAAATTATAAATCGAATCATACCCAGCATTCTGCTGCAAAACAAACGTATCGCTACCACTACCTCCATGTAACTCATCATCACCTTTCCCACCATCAAGAATATTATCACCCTCATTGCCATGTAAAGAGTCCTTACCCTCACCACCTTCCAACAAGTCATTACCTGCACCAGCACTTAACTCATCATCACCATCCCCACCAACAATATAATCATCACCTTCCTCACCTTCAATAACATCATCACCCTCTTCACCATCAAGTAAGTCGTTACCTGCATTACCATTAATATTGTCGCTACCAGCACCTCCATAAGCTTGGTCATCACCTTTACCTGCCGTAATTTCATCATCCCCTTCACCACCTTCAATATAGTCGTGACCAACTCCAGCATCTAAAGTATCATTACCTCCTTTACCGTAGACTTGGTCTTCCCCTCCACCAGCTTTTAGCTGATCATCACCATCCCCACCATCGAGGTAGTCATCACCATCCCCACTATCAAGAGTATCTTTTCCTTCCTCACCAGAAAGTAAGTCGTTGCCTTTACCTCCATCTAACTCGTCATCACCCTCTCCACCATAAAGGTTATCATTACCATCTTCTCCAGAAAGGTCATCTTTACCATCTTGACCATAAAGTTCGTCCTTACCTTCACCTCCTGCTAATTCGTCATCGCCCTCACCACCTTCAAGATAGTCGTTACCTTCACCTCCTGCCTGAGTATCGTTACCATCTTGACCGTAAAGTTGGTCTTCCCCTGCTCCACCATCTAATTCATCATCTCCTTCACCACCTTCTAGGTAGTCATCCCCTTCTTTCCCTAATAACAAGTCAGCTTCTTTTCCTCCTTCAAGTATATCTTCCCCTTCTCCTCCATCTAAATAGTCTCGACCAGACTTACCTAACAGATGGTCGTCTCCTGCTTCACCTTTGAGTCGGTCGTCTCCTTTTCCTCCATCAAGGTAGTCCTCTCCTTCTCCTCCATCAAGGCGATCGCCTCCTTCTTCTCCATACATAAAGTCGTCGTCTGCTCCACCGTCGAGTATGTCTTGACCTGTTCCTCCCTTAAGGATGTCCTCTCCTTCACGACCATAAATGCGGTCATTGTCTTCATTACCTTGAAGCTCGTCGTTGCCTTTACCTCCATCTAGGTAGTCGCGACCCGTATTTCCTTTTAATTCATCGTCTCCATTTTCTCCGTAGAGGCGATCGTTACCTTCATTACCTTCAAGTGTGTCGTTTCCTGCTTCACCATTGAGGTAGTCGTCTCCTTCTCCTCCAGAAAGGGTATCGGTGTTGTTGCCTCCTCGGAGGTTGTCGTTTCCTGTACCACCTTTAAGTAGGTCTTTTCCTCCTTCTCCGAATAATTGGTCGTTACCTTGGTTGCCGTGAAGTTTGTCGTTTCCTGCACCACCTTTAAGGAGGTCGTTACCTGCTCCCCCTGTGATGTTGTCTTTGCCTTGTTGACCAAAGTTACGGTCGTTGCCTGCTCCTCCTGCTAATTTATCGTTGCCTGTGCCGCCTTCTAGGAGGTCGTTTCCGCCTTGACCTTTGAGGTTGTCTTTGCCTGCTTGACCGTAGAGTTGGTCGTTGCCTGCTCCACCTTCTAGTTGGTCGTTGCCTTCTCCTCCGTCTAGTTGGTCGTTGCCTGTTTGACCTTTGAGGGTGTCGTGGCCTGTTTCTCCTTCGAGGTTGTCGTTGCCTGCTTGGCCATCTAGTTGGTCGTTGCCTGCTCCACCTTTGAGGTTGTCGTTGCCTGCTCCTCCTTTGAGAGTGTCTTTACCTGTTTCTCCGTGGAGGTTATCGTTGCCTTCCCCACCGTCTAGTTGGTCTTTGCCTGCTCCACCTTTGAGGAGGTCTTTACCTGCTTGACCTTCTAGGGTGTCGTTGCCGTTTTGACCGTAGAGGCGATCGCTTCCTTGTCCTCCATCTATGAGGTCGTTTCCGCCTTTGGCTTTGATGAGGTCGTTTCCTCCTAGGCCACTGAGGATGTTGTTTTGTTTGTCGCCGATGAGTAGGTCTTCGTATTCTGAACCTTCGAGGTTTTCGATGTTTTTGAGGGTGTCTTTTTTGGAGTCTCCTGCCCAACCTTTACCTTGTTGGAGACTAACGTGGACTCGACTTTCGGAGGTGAAGTAGGAGGCGGTGTCGTTGTCGTTGCCTCCGTCTAGTTTGTCTGCGTTTTTGCCTCCGACGATGAAGTCGTTACCGTCTTCGCCTTTGATGTGGTCTTTTCCTTCTTCACCGAAGATTATGTCTTCTCCGTCCCGTGCTTCTATGATGTCGTTTCCTGTGCCGCTGTGGATGATGTTGTCTTTTTGGTCTCCTGTAACGGTGTCGTTGAAGTCGGAACCGATGACGTTTTCTGTGTTTAAGATTTGGTCTGTGCCTCCGAAACCGTCGTTTGCTTGGTTTTGTTCGAGGTTGACGTTTACTGCGTCTGGGTCTCGACGGTAGGAGGTGGTGTCGTTGTCGTTGCCTCCATCTAAGGTGTCGTCTCCGCTGTTGCCTATCATGATGTCGTTGCCTGCAAGACCTTCGATGCGGTTGTCTTTTTCGTTGCCGATGAGAACGTCGTTGAATTCTGAACCGATGATATTTTCTAGGTTGGTGAGAATATCTTTTGTGTCAAAACCGTCTTGAGCAGTGCCTTTTTCAATGGTAAAGTCTGGTTCGGTGTCGGTGGGGATGGGTTTTTCGGTGACTATGGTTGTGTGTTGCTCGCCTTCTGGGTTTTTGTAGTCTTGTTGTTCGTCGATATTGACTACTACTCCATTGGGTGAGTTGTCATAAGTGACTGTATCGTTCTGGTCTCCACCGTCGATCAGGTCGTTGCCTGCTTCTCCTTTGAGGAGGTCGTTGTCTGTTTGTCCGTAAAGTTGGTCGTCTCCTGCACCACCTTTGACGTTATCGTCTCCTGCTTCAGCGGTGACAATATTGGCTTCGTCATCGCCTGTGATGTTGTCATCGAATTCTGAACCGACAACGTTTTCGATGTTGAATATTTTGTCGGTGGCATCGAAGCCATCGGTGGCTGTGTTGGTTGCGAGGTTGACTTCTACTGCGTTGGGGTCGCGTAGGTAGCTAACTACATCTGTGCCTGCTCCACCGTCGAAGTTGTCGTTGCCTGCGTTGCCAATAACTAGGTCGTTGCCTGAGTTGCCGTCGATGTCGTTATCTTTTTCGTTGCCGATGAGAACGTCGTTTGATTCTGAACCGATGATGTTTTCTAGGTTGGTGAGGATATCGGTTGTGCCGAAGCCGTCTTGAGCAGTGCCTGCTTCTATGCTGAAGTTGGGTTCTAGGTCGGGGGAACTGGCATCATTAGACACCTCCAACAATCCCGATCTTTGAACAATGGAGTTTCTATTGGATATTGTTCTTGCTTCTATGCTTGAGTTGGGTTCTAGGTCGAGGGAGCTAGCATCAGAGGTGTCATTACTGTAGGTATTGGTTTCATCTATATTAACGACTACGCCGTTGGGGGAGTTGTCGTAGTTGACTGTATCTACATCATCGCCACCATCTATTTCGTCGTTGCCTGCTTCTCCCGTGAGGAGGTCGTTACCAGCTTCGCCGTTCAGCTCGTCATCCCCTGCACCACCTTTAACTTTGTCTGCACCTGCGCCTGCTGTGACAATATTGGCGTTATTGTCTCCTGTAATATTATCGTTGAAGTTTGAACCAACAACATTTTCGATGTTCAATATTTGATCTGTATTGCCGAAGCCATCGGTAGCTGTGTTGGTTGCGAGGTTGACTTCTACTGCATTGGGGTCACGACGGTAACTGACTGCATCGTTGCCTTCTTCGCCATCGAGGTTATCGTTACCTGCGTTGCCAATAACTAGGTCGTTGCCTGAGTTGCCGTCGATGTCGTTATCTTTTTCGTTGCCGATGAGAACGTCATTGAATTCTGAACCGATGATGTTTTCTAGTTCGCCAGAAACATCAATAGTTTCCTCAACAACTGTATTTGTTGCTTCATCATAGGTTGCCCTGGTAGCAGTAAAGTTAAAACTATCTTCAGTACCAAAGCCATCTTGAGCTGTGGCAGCGTCGATATTAAAGTTGCCTTCTAAGTCGTCTATTGCGCCTGAGTTTTGATAACCTTGTGTCTCATCAATATTAACAACAACTGCATCGGGAGAGCTTTCATAACTGACAACATCAACATCTTCACCGCCACTAATATTGTCGTTACCTGCTTCTCCCTTGAGGAGGTCGTTGCCAGCATCTCCTAATATTTCATCATCACCTATACCACCGTCTAATTCGTCTTCTCCTGTACCGCCACTAATATTGTCGTTACCAGCACGACCATAAATTCGATCATCACCCTCATCACCGAGGATAATATCGTTGCCAGCTTGGGAGTCATTGCTGTCTCCATAAAGTTCGTCATTGTCAGCACCACCATCTATAAAGTCGTCTCCAGCGCCACCATCAATATTATCTATTCCTGCTTCGCCAGAAAGTTCGTCATTGTCAGCACCCCCAGAAACATTATCGTTACCCTCTCCAGCATTAATAATATCTTCACCACTACCACCAGAGAGATTATCGTTTCCGGCTCTACCAAATATTCTATCGTTTCCACTATCTCCATTGATGACATCATCTGCTTCACCACCAGAAAAATCGTCATCTCCTTCACCACCAGAAAACTCTACTGGTATGGCAATATTTTCAACATCAATTTTGTCATCAAGTTGACCACCGTTAGCTTTAATATTATTCACTCCAGCGTAATCTTGAGAATATCCAATAGCATTAACAGTTATTGTGTCATTGTTTGGATTTCCTGAACCTTTGAGAATAAATGTCTCACCATTGTCAGTGGTATCAATAAATAACCGTAATTCCGCCCGTGGCCCCATATTTAATTCTAGAGTGCCACCACCAAAGCTTTCGGGACCTTCGTTTGCTAATATGGGATGTTGTTGAGGACAGGTTTCAATACCAAATTCGGCTAGGGTTGTTCTGGCAAATTCTCCTTCCCATTCTTTACCAAAGGGAGGCCAGCCAACTCGAGCGTAATATCCGAGAAACGCATCTAATTGACCACCAATATCAAATAAGCAACCTGGGTGGGAGTCAAAAATAGCTTTGAATTCAGACCCACGAATTTTACCGTCACTTATTCCTAAGTCATCACCAGATTCTCCTAAATCTTCCAAATCAACACCGATCGTTGCTTCAATGCCACCGTTAACTTCTGCTTTGGCAATAACTACATCCAGACCTACGCCTGCTTTGAGTTGTCCGCGAACTTCTAATTCCGGTAAATCTTCTGTGCCATTTCGATTATCACTAACGAAAAAGCCATCAAAAATTTTCTCTATTTCATCAAATTCATATCCTGTCTCAGACCACTGTTTTATTCCTTCTGAATCATATCCAAATCCTAGATTTAATTGGGCTCCTATTTCACCTCCAAAAGATACAGCGATCGGACCAACAATAGGAAATGAACCGTCTATACCAAAAGAAAAATCAAAGTCGGGAAGTTGGAATTCAAAAAAGTCTACATTTTGCCCAGTCAATAATCCAATTGCTGAAGTGGGATTATCTAATATTGGGAATGACAGAAACTCATCAATGGAGTCTTTTTTACTGAAGAATTCTGTTTGAGCTTGAAATTGACTAGAATTTCCAGGATTTTCTTCTAGGAATGCGTTAAACTCTTGTTCTAGTTCTGCTAGAGATTTCTCAGTTGCTGAAAGTTCTGCTTCTGCAATAGAAGTAGCGGAAGTTATATCAAAGTCACCCAGATTAACATCACCAATATTAATTCCTACTTCGCCTGAATCTGAAGAAATATTATTAACTATCTCAGATAAGTCTCCAATAAAATCAATAGCTTCTAATGCCTTGACGACGTTTTTAATAGTTGGGTCATCGGAAAATTCATTAGCTAAACCGAGTAAGTTATGGTCAGGACCTCCTAAATTTAATCTGTCTAAAATTCCTATTGGTTTTGTGAGAAAATCTGTGGCTGTTTGAATAGGTTCAGTAATTGCTTGAACTGGTTCAACAATTGGTTTGACAAAATCGCTGAGAAACGAACCTAAAAATATAGTTGTGTCATCAAAACTAACTTGAGGAATGGCATTATTTTCAGCAAAATCCCAACTAATATTCAAATCTGTACCAACTTTTGGTAGTGCTGCTGAGTCGCCAAGTTTTGAGACGAGATTTAATTTTATATCGGCAGAAGCACTGGGTTCAGTATTAATATTAAATTGAGCTGCGCCTATTTCAGATAATGTTAATTTACCGTCTGAATTTGGGTCTTGTACGTCAATAGAATAACCTGCATTTAGCTGACTTCCTTTGTCTGTAACATCAAGTAGCAAAAATCCCATTTCACCTTGTGCTTCTAAGCCCGGTAATGAAGCATTCAGACCAATATCTAATTCTTTATCTGCAGAAGTATCCAGGAATAAACCATCATCTGGTGTATAACCAAAACCTAAATTCAAATCAATACCTAAATCGACTTTTGCTTTCCCATCAGTTGTTAATCCTAACCCTGGAAAACCAATGTCAGAAGCTAAAGAAGTTTCTAAAGATTTACCTTGATTCAAATCAATATTAAAAGTAAAACCATTGGCAATATTACCAATACTAATATCTTGCCCTAATAAGTCTTCCAGTGCTTCTTCAATTAACTGTTTTGGTTGTTCTAATACATTGTCTAATAGCCCTGCTAATGGGTTAACCAATTTAGTTTCTAGTTGTGAGAGAATATCTTCTAACAAATTTTCTCCAGCTACACCTAGTTGATTAATTCCATCTTCTATCGCGCCTTGAAGTACCTCTTTAATTTCTGCTCCACTGGGTGGGTTTAGTATGGAATTCAGAATATTTTGAGGAAGAGATTCTGGGATTTGTTCAATATTATCTATAGTAGGAATAGCATCACGGAAAGTTTCTCGAATTATACTTAGGGGTTCATCCAAAACTTCAGCTAATAACCCACTAAACTGACCTCGTAATTCTTGGCTAAATTCAGTTATTGCTATTTCTAATACTGCATCGACTGTGGGAATTTCTCCTTTAAATATTTCCGGATTTAAAGATGTTAAAGCTTCGGAAATAGCTGTATCTAGTGCATCAGGAATAGCTATATTGCTATTAATTTCAGACTGAAATTTAGCAATTATTTGCTCTGCAACTGATGTAGGAATATCTGTAATATCTATCCCGGATTTCAGTACATTAAGCTGCTCTAGTGCATCAAACAGAACTTGTTTGACTTGTTCTGAAGACAGATTTACTAAGTCTTCTAACTGTTCTAATTGAACTATAATATCGTTGTTTAGGTCATTAAGAAATTTGGCTGCTTTGTCTGTAGATTTTTGCAGTTCATCGCCTAGTATAGGCAATTTTGTAAAAATTTGATTGTCAACTGCTGCTTGAATAACTGTTAAATATTCTTTTAAACCACTGGTTACTCCTTCTACTACTGTTTTAGCATCTTCAAGACCATCTAGAATGTCAGTTATTGCCCCACTAACTGTGTCGAGAAGGTCGTTTACATTCTGTTCGATTTGGATCTGCTGTCCGTCTATATTAACAACTTTAGTATCATCCTCTGTCTTTAACGCTTGTAATTCTTGTTCGTTTAATTCCACACCTTGTACCAAATGAGCAAAAATATCTCCTTCATCCCCAGCAGCATCAACCTGATTAATTTCATAATCCACAAAATGCCCAACTTCTTCCAATAGTAGATTGGCGATCGCTCCTTCATTTCCCACATTCTGACTAATATATTCTGTGGCTAAATAAATAGTATTATTAGCTCCGGCAAAAGCACCATTCCCACCATTAATCTCTGCTGCGGAGCGAATATCAATCTTTGGCAACCACTCTAAATTTTCTACTTCCCACTTCCCTCGTAAATCTTCTGCTTTTTCTCGGTCAAATTCCTTACCAAAAGCAACTTCAAATATTGGTAATAAACTCCCATCTGTAGCAATTAACTTCAAGCTCTCTTCTAAGCTTAATAATCCTGAATTCAAAGCAGATGCTTCAGACTCACTTAAAAACTGAGTTCCTACAATAGTATTATTCATTTTTTTCTCCTTAGTTATTTACCTAAATTGGCTAATTCTAAGGAGTCACCCTGATTATTTATTTAGTACCAAATACAATTGATTACTAAACTATTCATCTATTAATTTTAGGTAAGATTACTTACTTATAATTCCGTCTTTCTTGGGGTGGCTCCCTGGTTGTTACTCACACATCTTATTTTTAAATTAACATTATTTATCCGTATTATTGCCATTATTATTTAAATTTTTATATAGAAAGATTAAATTTTTCATTATAATTATTTACTAAATTTTACTAATTGTTAGTAAATAAGTATTTATACAGGTATTATTAGATAATGTTTGTAATTTCAGTTAGCCTCCTGGATAGGAACTGTGGACTTCAGTTATCAATTAAAGAACAAGAGTTTGTAACAAATTATTTATTTTCTATCTAAAACGCTCAAAAAGTAATAAATCGTGCTAAGATCGAAAAAAATCAATGTTTCAGATGAAATATGTCAGACCCAAAGAAGCAGCCTCCATCCTTGGAGTTGCAGTCTCAAGTCTCAGACGATGGGAAGAAGAAGGCAAAATCAAGGCAATCAAAACCCCGTCAGGGCACAGGAGGTACTCAATCGCAGAAATCGAACAAGCAGCAGGTTTGCCCAGGACAATTACCACTGTTTGTTATGCGCGAGTCTCAAGCCATTCCCAACGAGACGATATTGAGGGACAAATTGAACTATTGCTCTCAAGATTCCCAGAAGCAGAAATTGTATCAGAAATTGGCAGCGGACTTAATTTTAAGCGGAAGCGATTCCTCTCCATTTTGGACAGAATTTGCACAGGTGATATCAAACGCCTTGTCGTTGCCCACCCAGACAGACTCGTTAGATTTGGATTTGAATTGGTTAAGTGGCTATGCGAACGTAACGAGTGCGAACTCTTGGTTCTCCATGACAGCAAACAATCTCCCGAACAAGAACTCGTTCAAGATATGTTGTCCATCATCCACTGTTTCAGTTCGCGGCTTTATGGGTTACGAAGATACAAAAAAGAGATCGGTGAAAAAGTACGGGAAAAACCCATACAAAAAGAGTCAAAAACTGAGGCCAAATAGTGTTTTAAAAGTTCCAGTTTGGCCCAGTATTGAACTACATAAAATCTGGAAGCAATGGTTGGCTGCTTATCGTTGGGTTTACAATCAGTGTGTTGAGTTTTTTAATAATCAAAGAACTTTGCCAAAAGGGAAATCCTTAGACCAAGTAATTCAAAGCCAACAAGTTAAACCTGAGAATGAATGGACGATCGGGTTAGGAAAAACTAGACAAGAAGCTGTTTGTGAAGCAGAACAGGCATACAAACAAGCCAAAACTGCTAATAACGGTCAAAGTGTTCAATTGCGTTATCGTTCTTGTCGAAATAAATCCCAAGTAATTCAATTTAAAAACGATGCTTATCGGAATGGAACTTGGTTTCCTAAAAAAGTAAAAGGTATGCTTTTTTGTACTGCGATTGGATATCAAGTACCTCGTAATTGTAATTATGGAACTGAGCTGGTTTATCAACGAGGACAATGGTTTGCTTGCTTTCCTCAATACATTGAGCCAACGACTACTGGTTCCGATCAAGTTATTGCATTAGACCCTGGAAATAGAGCCTTTTTAACTGGCTATGATGGTGAAAACGTTTTAGAAATTGGTAAGGGAGACATCGGGCGAATTAACCGTTTATGCTCGCACCTTGACAATTTATTAAGTCGTGTGGCACTATCAAAAAACAAACGGCAACGTTATCAAATGCGCAAGGCAGCAACTAGAATGAGAAATCGCATTCAATATCTGGTAAAGGATTTGCATAACAAGGTAGCTTCAGTATTAGTTAATAGCTATAAGTTAATTTTTCTGCCTACTTATGAAACCTCTCAAATGGTTCTCAAATCAATACGAAAAATTAACCGCAAATCTGTCAGAAATATGCTCTCCTGGAGTCATGGAAAGTTTGCTTGTTACCTAGAACAGAAGGCAGCTCGCTCATGTGTTTTAGTAGTTCGCTGTAATGAAGCTTATACTTCTAAAACTTGTACAAACTGCGGTCACGTTCATAAGAACTTGGGTGGTTCCAAGGTTTATAAATGTCCTCAATGTGGTCATATAATCGCACGGGATATCAATGGCGCTCGCAACATAATGTTGAGAGCTTTGCAGGCTACTGCCTTCACTGTTGTCAATGATTCTATTGTCGTCAGTGATGCCATACCTACTGGAGCGCTTTAAGAATATTTAAGCGTTTTGATGAGGTTAAAAGTAGCACATAGTATTCAGAAAAAGAAAGAAGGGACAAACAAAAAATACAGCAGTTACAGCAATGTGCGCTGGCATATAGCAGAAGAAAGAAGGAAGAAGGAAGAAGGAAGAAGGAAAAGTATTACGTTGTCTGAGTTTTAAGCTTTTGACCTGTCCTAACCTTTACTTCGACTGCTATATTTACAAATTGCAGGAGGTGTCCAATAACTAAAAGTCTTATATTATCGGCAATTTATTCCCCTCCTGGGAGCAGGGCTAATTCATTGTCGCGCCTAGAATATTTACAACTCTATATTTTTGGTTAACTAACTCTACCAAGATGTACAAAATTTCAAAATTTCAAAGGATACAATTTTTCTCCCTTGACAATGAATTGACCTTACTTCCCCACTCCCCTACTCCTCCACTCCCCCACTACCCCACTCCCCTACTCCCCACTCCCCCCACTCCCCTACTCCATTTTTCTCTAGTGACAATAAATTGACCCTGCCTCCTGGGAGGGGAGGGGCGAGGGTGGGTTGCCTATTGCCTGTTGCCAGATGAGCTGCGCGCAGCGCTATACCAGAGCAACTCATGAGTATTGTCGCCTAGCCCACTCTACTGGACTGACACAGCTAAAATGGTACATTAGGTCATTGGGGTAGGGGGTAGGGGATGGGGCGGGTTTATCTAAATTTAATATTGAGCAATTAAGAATAGCGCACCAAGCAGCCCCTACCCGATACAACATTTTCGGCGTGTCACGCTTTTACTCGCCCACTCAATAATAAAATTATCCGACACCAACTCTACAGCAAAATTTATCGATATTTAGATTGTTCTGACAAAAAGCTTTCTAGTTTTTAAGGATATAAAAAAATGATGGTTTAACCTTCCGGACTTAAAACAATAGTTTAGAATTTAGTATTGTATAAATCGAAAAATGTTCTTAAATAGCCTCAAACAAAAATATTTCGGTAAACTGAAATAAATTAACTGTAGATAAACTAGGCAAAAAGAAACTTTTACTTATAATGTTGTCTAGATATACAGTAGATAAATATGTAATACCAAATATCAAAAAGTTTACTACATATCTTTGTAATGGAGAGATAAGGAGTGGTGAGATGGTAATCAAATATAGCGGTTTTCACAAGGCGTGAGGTACATTAACGATCCCCCTAAATTCTTCTGAAAAAAAGGGGACTTCCGGTTTCCCCCTTGTCAAGGAGGGGGAAGGGGGAAGTGGAGAGACTTCCAACAGTGTACCTGGCTAGCCTGAGAAATGCTATATAGCCAGAACTTACGCACGGAAACTAAATGTAGTGAGGGCAAATGCCATTTGCGTTCCGCAAAGCTCCGAATGGCGCCCCTACATATGGCGTTTTAAAGGTGAAGCATGCTTCAATAATTGATAATTGATAATGGATAATTGATAATTACCTCTCCCTAAAAGGAAGAGGATTGAATCAAAGGAAAATTTTTCTTGTTTCTCCTTAAAAGGAGAGGCTTTAAACCTTAATTATTCGGTAAGTCCTGATAGCATTATTATTCAGAAATGGTATAATAAAAGTTATACATAAATATAGTCATATATAGTCAAGTGATGTCAAAGATCTTCGTTGATTTATACAAGCATAGCTACTAAATATTTGACAAAATTTAATAACTCCAAGGCTAAAGGTTTAATAGTATAATGAAATTGGCACGCTTAGTTTCAGACTAAATAATCATCAAAATTCCGAAATCCTCGAATCCTAATATAATTTTAATCCCTTGATTTATGAAATTAGTTGAGAGACATATCCCATACAAAAAATCATCGGTTTTATCCTGAAATTGACCGACTGTGTTTATTGTCTAAAAATCTCTATAACTATTCTAATTATTTAGTTCGTCAGTCTTTTATATTTGAAAAGACAAATCTATCTTATTATGACCTGCAAAAAACACTATCTACTCAATCAGATTATCAAGCAATTCCAGCTAAAGTATCTCAACAAATCTTGATGGTACTAGATAGAAACACCGAAAAGTTTTTTAGCAGCAAACGAAGTTTATCTAAAGAACCCATCAAAGTTTAACGCTCGTGCTCGTCTTCCTAGATATAAAAATAAAATAACAGGAAGAAATCTTGTAGTTTATACGACACAAGCTATCAGCAAGAGGCAATTAAAACAAGGAATTATTAATCCAAGTTATACAGGAATTTATCTAAAAACATTAGTACCTACTTCACAAATTAAACAAGTTCGTCTCGTCCCTAGACTTAACCATTATGTAATAGAGGTCATTTATGAGAAATGCGAAAAACAATACGAGCTAGAAAAAAATCGTTGTGCCAGTATTGATATAGGATTAAACAATCTAGCTACATTTTCATGTCGGCGACAGCCGAAACTTTTAATAAGCGCCGGAATAAAACCCAAGAGTGATAAATGGCAGACCGTTAAAATCTATCAATCAATACTATAATAAAGTCAAAAGCTTCCTACAATCTCAACTCCAGGAAAATCAATCAAGTAAGAGACTAAAAAAGCTTATGTTAAAGAGAGAATTCAAAATCAATGACTATCTTCATAAATCATCTCGTTTGATTATTAATACCCTGATTAATCAGAAAATAGGAACATTGATAATAGGGCACAATGAAGAGTGGAAGCAGAAGATAAATTTAGGGAAAAGAAATATTTCATACTTTGTATCTGTTCCCTATAACTAAGTTAATAGAAATGTTATCTTATAAAGCCAAGATGGTAGGAATAGATGTAATTATTACAGAAGAATCTTATACCTCCGCATCAAGTTTTATAGATAATGATTTGATTCCTGTTTACAAGAAAGGTGAGAACAATCAAGTCACCTTTTCTGGAAAAAGAATAAAGCGATGCAGCGCGGCCAAGGGGGTTTCCCCATGAGCGACTGCATCAAGACAAAGAGGAATGCAATTGTACCGCAAGCATTGGATTAATCAATGAGTCACGTGAACGGTTCTCTAAACATAATGAAAAAAGCAGCTCCCTTATGTCTTTGACCATGGGATAGAGAAGCCAGTACGCCCTTGGGCGGGTGCCCCGACAGTCACGCAACTGGCGTGGTGTTGTAGTTCACCCAGTCAGGGTAACCCCTACAAAATAAGGATTAGTCATATTTGACTATATTTTTATGAACTATAACCCGGCCAACTTACCCATATCGATCACTGGTACATTGTTACCCAATTATTGCCATTGCAGATTTTCTAAATTGGGCATTTAACCGAATTAATACTTATAGATCCATATTTTAGTGCTGGCGATCGAATTATCCGGAAAGTACTCCTGAATTAGTTAATAAGTGGTGGAAGAGGAGATTTAAAGAGCAACCCTTAGAAATCTGAGAGTAACATAGATGAAGAAGCAAAAAAATTAGCGTTACCCATACTAACCAAGCAGTCTGAGTTAGTAATAGATAACACTACAACTAGGCGTGCAAATTGCTGGTTATGATTTATCAGAACTAGCACTACTTCGAGCTTTTTTATACCAAAACTTTCTAGAAATAAAGATTGCCACATCAAGGAAACCTAATACCAATTCACTTTAAGGATGTCACCAATAGTTTCACTCCTGATAAATGTCAAATAATTACCTGAAACTATTGTCTTGTCAAAGTTTTTAGTCTATCAAGTCTAATTTCAGACTTCTGTACGGGCGCCCTTGCGAAGCCCATGCCGTCAGGCTATATGGCCATTTGCTGGCACAAAGCTACGCTTTACATGTTGTGGAGCAAAACGCCCCTACTGACTTCTGACTTCTGACCAAAAAATCAGGTCTCAAGCCTCCCCTTGGCTGCGCCGCGAGCTACCGCTCTACAAGGGGATGAAAAAGCGGTTGAGGGATGGCGAGGTCCCCTCGCCATATCCAATCAACCAAGACAGCGGTCGTTTGCTTTTGCTTTTGCTTCGCAAAGCTGGCGCAACGCAAAGCTGGCGCAACGCAACGCTGACGCGAAACGCGACAGCGGAACGGAGTTCTATCTTCGGAGCTTCCCCGTTGGGTGGGATGGCGAGGAAACCTGCGTCATATCCATGAGACCAAGAGAAAATCAACTTCAATATTTCAAGCCTCTGACTTTAAGCAGAGGTACTGATAGCGTAGCTCCTCCGATAGGAGGCTAACTGATAACTGATAACTGATAACTGAAATGACTTCCATGAAACGGTATAACACTCCTATTACAGAGAAAGTTTCCCAAATCTAAAATCCAAAATGGTAGAACACCAAGTCTACAACCGTCATTTCTTTCCCATTTATTCATAATCAAAAGCAAAGATCGGGAGTTTTGGCAGAGTAAATTTAGCAGAAGGATGAAAATAAGTGACACAGGAATTTCATATTTCAATTACTCCCCTGGGAGAAGACGAATACTTTGTTCGGACAGAAAAAGTACCTATTGGTGGGTTAGTGGCTGAAGAAATTGTCGAATGGCCTGTAGAACAATGGTTGGCCCAAGCACGTCACCTATTTCGCGATCCATTACTCGATCTCCTAGAAGGAAAGTCCAACACTCAGGTAGTCATCCCTAGTCAGGTTGTGGCCAGGTCGGGAGAATTAGTCAGTCCCAGCTTAGTAGCATTAGGCCAAGAAATGTATCAAGAGCTATTCAAAGACACCCTGAGAGATAGCTGGAGTTGCGCTCAAGGAATAGCTCATAATCGAGGAGAGGTATTACAGTTACGTCTGGGGACAAAAGACAGACGTATATCCAGTTTGCCTTGGGAGGTACTCCATGCAGGCGATCGCCCCCTTGCTACTGGTACTGATGTAATTTTCTCTCGCTATCAACCTAATACTTCTTTACCTAAACAAACCCGGACACGAACTCCAGAAGAACCATTAAAAATCTTAATGGCGATCGCTGCTCCTAGCGATAAAGACAGTCTGCAACTAGAAAAAGAATACGAGGCGTTGCAACAAGAACTACAAATAAATAGTGGAGAAACTCAGATTCACCTAGATATTCTGAGGCAACCTGGACGAGAACAACTTACTCAACGTTTAGAGCAAGGTAAATATCAAGTTTTCCACTATGCAGGTCATAGCAACTGGGGTGTTTCTGGTGGTGAAATATCTTTGGTCAGCAATACAACAGGGTTAACAGAAAGTCTCAGTGGTCGAGACTTAGCAGGGTTATTAGTTAACAATGGTATTCAGATGGCGG
This sequence comes from Okeania sp. KiyG1, assembly GCF_014132355.1. Taxonomy (GTDB): domain Bacteria; phylum Cyanobacteriota; class Cyanobacteriia; order Cyanobacteriales; family Microcoleaceae; genus Okeania. The sequence continues at coordinate 15,362 of NZ_BLZO01000110.1, read as the reverse complement.
TCTTCAACTCATGTCGAGGCGCTTACAACCACTTAGTTAACCCCACTGATGATGAAGTAGCGCTCAACTTAGCAGAAGCGCTAGTTAAACGTGGTATTCCGGGAGTGCTAGCAATGGCAGAACGTATTCCAGATGAGGTTTCTCTAAGTTTGACACGGCTTTTTTATCGAAATCTCAATCAAGGTTATCCAATAGATTTAAGTTTGAGTCGGGCACGACAAGGATTAATTTCTGCTTACGGTTCACATGAACTTTATTGGGCATTACCTGTTGTTTACCTACATTCAGAGTTTGATGGTTGTCTGATTCAAAAACCCAGCAATTTGAGAAATGAAATTGTTGAACCTGTTGAGGAATTTGTTGAGGAAAAAATTGCATCACCAAAGTCGCCAGAAGATTCAACTCGCGTAGAACCAAATATCGATTTGGAGAATATGGAGGAATTTCCTAGTGAACCTCAGACAGATAATCTTAATTGGCAGACTACCAATAATCAAGGTCAAGTAAAGACTCTTGAAGAGTTATTGCAAGAAAGAAAAATAAGAGAACAACTCAGTAATCAAAACAATGAAAAACAAGAAGAAATAGTAACACCAACTCAGTCAGTATTAACCACATTAAATGCTGAGAAAAAGTCTCATAAATTTTCCTGGAAAAAAATATTAGTATCTGCAGCATCATTAGTAATGTTAACCTTTGGTACTAATACAATTACTTTCAATAGACAGTCACAAGTGAATGCTCAATTGCTTCCTAAAGCACCCGACCCAGGTATTAATTACGACTATAACAGAGTTCGACTTGTTAATGAAAAAATTGGTAGCATCCCAGAGGCACAGATGCTGGCAGTTATACAGTTTAAGCAAAATGATATTCAGGCTGGAAAAATGGTCGTAGAAACATTATTAGAAAGAGGAGAATTAGAAAAAGTGGCAGAAGCGATCGCTGCTGTGCCTACTCAACTCAATGACCATCCAGAAATTAATTTTCTTAAAGGTCGATTAGCTTGGGAAATATTCCAAGATGGAAATCAAAATAACCTGATAGATGAAGCTATAAGTTATTGGGAAAAGGCTGTGTCCAAAAGTCCAGAAACTATTCAATATCAAAATGCTTTAGGCTTTGCTTATTACACTAAAGGAGATATTGAAAAAGCTTATGAAGCTTGGTTAAAAGTATTGCATTTGTCAGGAGAAATAACCCCAGAGATGGAAAAAGTTCGTCCTGTTTCTAATAGCGAGCGGAGAAATTTATCTGTCAATCAAAGAGAGGCTATGAATGCTTATGCAGGTCTAGGATTAATCAAACTAAAATCCGCTAAAAACTTACAAAAAGCTCCCGACCAAGCTTTAAAATATGTGAGTAAAGTTATGAGAGAAGCTGGCAAAGAATTTCATATCCAACAATTACAAAAAAACTGGTTGTGGTCTCCCACAGCTCGTCAAGATTGGGATTTATTATTAAGGCTTCGATATCACAAACAGCCAGTTCAACAGAATAAGCATTTTGAAGATATTGCTTAGTAATAGATTGAAATAGCAGTCAGCACCTCAGCGGTCAGCTAGCCTCCTGCGGAGGAACTTTGTTAACAGCTTCTCAAGGTGTATAATGAGGGATTAAAACCCCAATAAAAGGTGCACCACGCGCTTTTTCACCCTAAGCGTGGGGGAGTTATATCATGTCCGGATAAGAGCGTGATAAAAAAACTTTCTCTTTCTTTTCTTCTTTCTTCCCTCCTGAATTCTAAATTCTGTTTGCGGAGCATGACAAACGGAAATTATGAGTAGTTTATTTATAACTGTTCAACCGGACATGATATTAAACCCTTGGATTTTTAGTTGATAGTTAAATGCTGTTTGCGGAGCATGACTATCACGAAAAGCTAATAGCTAGTTAAAATTAGAGAGTTTGCTGAATGATTGTATGATTTTTAGTAGTCAGTAGGGGACAATGGCTATTCGCCCCTAAAATAGTCTTTTTTCCTGACTATCAATCTTACTCACTCACGAATTTCATATCTTATTTCAGCAATGCAAAATTAGATTTAGTAACGGTTTATTTTTAAATTGACTAATAACTAATTTGGGTTTGCTGAAAAAGTCTGATGGTGGAGGTAGGGAGTAGGGAGTAGGGAGTAGGGAGTAGTTAAGAATCAAGATAAATAAGGATTTATAGAGGATATACTTCAGAAGAATTATCCCTTACTAAACCCTGCTTAACTCTTACACAAATACCAACAATTGAGCCTCTTCCTGCCAAAAATCAGGTACTATTTCCGCATTTAAAAATACTCAAACCTTTGCCTGTTAATGCTTTGATCTTTATTCAGCAAACCCTAATTTAAAAAAGAGTCGGAATACAGAGCAAGCAGCCGAAAAAATAATAAAGGAGGAGGCAGGAGAAGGGGAAAATTAAAATTTATATCCACTCCTTGCTTCTCTACTTTAAAAATTATTTAAGCATTCTCAAAAAGTAGAGTATTAAGCAGACAAAAGAGTTAGATAATTTTTATTTTCTACTCTATTTTAACTCCTGCCGCCGAAGATTGATAATTATCAAAGATATTAAAATGACACAAAAATCTGAAAACACTATTATTTTTTTTAACTCAGTTCCCGGTAGAATAGCTTCACATTTAATTGCTGTTTTATTAACTCTAAGTGGTGTTTGGTTATTTCAAAATCAACCAATATTTTATTCAAAAACTATATCTATAACCCCCGATCCAATTAACCTTGCAAGATATAATAAAGAGCAACCAATTAGTTATAGTGCGAATACTGTAGAAGCAGACAAACAACTAGCTATTGAACAATTTCGTAAAAACGATATTCAAGCCGGAAAAAAAGCTGTAGAATCTTTATTAAATAGAGGTGCTTTTAGAGAAGCAAAAGAAGCACTTAATATTCTGTTAAAAGCAGATAATAATGAGCAAAATATTGACCCAGATATACTTTTTTTACAAGGTCGATTAGTTTGGGAATGGTCACAATATGGAAATAGAAATTATACTGTAGATGAAGCTATATATTACTGGGAAAAAGCAGTCGCTAAACTCCCTGATTCTATTCCATATCAGAATGCTATAGGTTTTGCTTACTATACCAAAGGAGACTTGAAAAAAGCTTATGATTCTTGGTTAAAAGTATTAAAATTATCAGGAGAAATTGCACCAGAAACACAAATACTGCGTAACATTTCAACTGAGGCTTTGCCAACTCCAGAAGTTGAACAAAAAGATGCTCTTAATGCCTATGCAGGTATTGGATTAGTAATGATGAAATCTGCTCAAACTTATCAAGGAAATGAGCAAAGAGAACGCTGGTTGAGAGCTTTACAATATCGGACAAAAGTAATGAAAGAAGCAGCAATAGAATATCATATTCCCCAACTTAGACAAAACTGGTTATGGTCACGAGAAGCACTACGAGATTGGGACTTCCTAATGAGAACAGATTGGAATATATTGCAGAAACCCAGTAATTGACCCACATTCCGCACCACAAAATGTAGCATAAAAGTATAAGTCAAAAGTAAGAAGTAATAGCAATTTGAAAAAAGAATGCTACAAAAAGGTAGTTCTTGATCGGATATGCTTAAAAATAGCTAGTCTAGTTCATTTTAGATAGTTATTTATATTGTTTTTCCATTTTTTAAATATTTATCCCTTCTTCTTTCTTCCCTCTTCCTTCTTATGGGTAAGTCCTGTAATTGATAATTTCTGTGCGATAATTGATTTTATTTTATTTTTTATTATTGGAGATGTCTATTGCAGAAACCGAGTAATTAATATAGTAGGGAACAGGGAACAGCGGTGCGACCCTGTGGGGTGTGGCAGATGCAAAAAGTCATTTTTTTTTCATAGGGCTTGCTGATTAAATCTAAAAGCATTGACATATAAAGACAAGTACCTTTTTGGGGTCGAAAAAAGTGCGCCTATTTCAGTCTAAAACTCTCAAAAAGGAGCGTATTTTAGGCGCATAGTTGGGCAGAAAAATCATTCTTACAATTCTTACTCCTATCTCCTCGCTCATTGCCATTTCTCCTGTCTCCAGTATAGCTGTCTCCCCCCTACTAAAAGACTAGTGAAGCGCAAACCCTAAATATATATCGGGAATCAGTTGTGAGAATTGAGGTGTTCCTTAGAGGTGTTCCTTAAAAGTATAAAATATAGCAATTATTATATTCATATGATAAGTTTTTTTCTTCTTCTCTGTTCCCTGTTCCCTGTTCCCTAAAAGTTTCCAATATCTCACAACTCAAATCATATTGCTATATAAATTCATAAAAATCAATAAAATTAGCATTAACTACTATCAGAAAAACTCTTAATTTCTATCCATTCTTTCTCAGATAAAGGCTCTGTAATTAGCTGAATTTTAAAACATTCCATAGCTGCTCTAACTAATGCCTCAATAATCTGATTAATCATAACTTCTCTCCTATTTTCAGGAGATAAAACAGATGTAGAAATATCAGAAACTCCCGGAGAAGGTTGAGAATTAAAAACATAACTAAAAAATTCAACATCAGGGGTTAAAATCATAGAACCATGTTGTAATATTCCCTTACCCTTTCTCAATTGGGCACTACCAATTAATTTTCCACCATTAGGTAATATTAAATCTGCACCAGTAGAAGTGCCAAAACAGTTAGGGTTGTGGATATAACCTCTTCCCGCACTGCCATAAACTAAGTCAACACCAAGCGATCGCCACCCCAGTATTAAAAATTCACAAATAGCTTGATAAGACTCAATGCGACTGCCAGGAAAACCAGAAGTTATCACACTATAAGTTAAATCTCCCTGATGCAAAACCGCCCTCCCACCAGTAGGACGACGGACAATATCTATAGGTTGCCCTTGCCAAGTTAGGTTTTGCCAATATTCAGGATAACGTCGTTGATGATAACCCAGAGAAATGGCCACTGGTTCCCAGGTGTAAAAGCGGAGAGTTGGTGGAATATTTCCTTGCAGATGTTGGTGTAGCAACCATTCATCTATTGCCATTTGTAACTTTCCGGTTGTTGTTAGTAAAGGAATAAGTCTCCAAAACATGGTGTAAGAAGGAAGAAGGAAGAAGAAAGAAGGAAGATGGAAGATGGAAGATGGAAAAATCTAGCGTTGTCTGAGTTTTAAGCTTTTAATATGTCAAATACAGTAATGGCGACTGCTATATTTCAGCAGACCACTATGCTGACCTATTTTATTTCCATTTCCTACTTTTAGCTGAATCGCCGAGAAGCCTCACACTATAATATGCAGATTTGGTGTGAGATGAATCGGTGGCAAATTGAACGGGTTCGATGCCCATTCAATTTGCATGCTATCCCAGCAAAAACCTTCGCCCTAGTTGAAAAATTTGTATTATGATATTGCAATAACCCCGGAAACTTTCCACCATGCGCACTGCCTACCAATATAAATTAAGGCCAAACAAAGAACAGTTAGCCACAATAGAATTGTGGTTGGAATTGTTGCGTCGGCAGTACAACTATAGGTTAGGCGAAAGGTTCTCATGGTGGGAAGAAAACCGTTGTCCAGTTAACGCCTGCCCGTTGGTAATGCCAATTCCTCAACTAAGAGATCATCCAGACTATTACTCTCAAAAACGAGATTTGGTCAATACCAAAGACAAGTTTCCTTCCTACAAGCTAATTCATTCTCAAGTTTTACAAGATTGCATAAAACGGGTAAAACTTGCCTTTGATAGATGGTTGAAAGCAGACCAAAATGGACATAAATTAGGAAAACCAAGGTTTAAAGGAAAAGGACGTTATCGCAGTTTTACTTATCCTCAAATCAAACTTGACTGCATTGAAGGAAATCAAATTAATTTGCCCAAAATTGGAAAGGTAAAGTTGATTCAACATCGGCCGTTACCTGATGGTTTTCACTCTTAAACTGTGACGATTAGTCGTAAAGCTGATGGTTATTATATTACTTTATCCCTAGAAGACAAATCAGTTCCAGCTTTAACAACTAAAGTTGAACCTACATTAAAAAATACTCTGGGAATTGATATGGGACTGAAGGAATTCTTAGTAACAAGTGAAGGAGAGTCTGTTCCCATACCTCAATACTATCGAAAATCTCAGCAGCGATTAAAGACTCTACAAAAACGTTTATCTCGAAAGAAAAAAGGAAGTAAAAGGAGGCTCAAGGCTGTTAAAACTGTAGCTAAACAACATAAAAAGATTGCCGATCAACGTAAAGATTTTCATTTCAAAACAGCCAATGAATTGTTATTGAAAGCTGAAGTTATAGCCCATGAAAACTTAAATATCAAAGGGCTAGCAAAGACCCGTTTGAGTAAATCAATTAATGATGCTGGATGGGGAAATTTTCTAACTATTTTGACTGTCAAAGCCGAAAACGCTGGACAGAAAACTATAGCAGTGAACCCCAAAAATACTAGCCAAGATTGCTCAAATTGTGGTGAAAAAGTCAAGAAAGAATTAAACATAAGAACTCATTCTTGTCCACATTGTGGTGTTGTAATAGACCGCGACTTGAATGCGGCGATAAATATCAAAAATAGGGCGGTAGGGCATTCCGTCCTTAAAGCTCGTGGAGCCCGACGGAATACCGGGGCAGGGAAACGAGAAGCCCACATTGTAGCGCCAGCTTAGTGTGAGAGTATGTCACAATTATCACCAAATCATGTTCATATTTGGAGTACAAATCTAAAATTACTTCCATCTGCCATTGATAAATTATCAAAAATATTATCCTCAGACGAAATAGATAGAGCCAATAAATTTCATTTTGAACGAGATAAAAATCGTTTTATTATTGCCAGAGGAACACTCAGAAAAATTCTCAGCACTTACTTAAATATTGAACCTAAAAATTTACAATTTACTTATAGTGAGCGAGGCAAACCCTATTTACCAGATGCCTCTATATTATTTAATTTATCTCACTCTCAAGATTTAGCTTTATATGCTATTACCACAGTTAATTCAATTGGTATTGACTTAGAATATATTCGCCCAATGAATGATGCTGAAGGTTTGGCAAAACGTTTCTTTACTGCTCAAGAATACAATCTTATTAGTCAGCTTCCTCCTCAACAACAGCAAGAAACTTTCTTCAAAATATGGACTTGTAAAGAAGCCTATTTAAAAGCTACTGGAGATGGGTTAGCAGGAGGATTGGAAAAAGTCGAAGTTTGTTTAAAACCAGAACAACCAATACAATTTATGAGTATTAATGGAGATTTTCAAGAAGCTTCCCGTTGGTATTTATATCAGTTTATTCCTGAATCTAATTATATTGCTGCTCTAGTAGTGGCAGGGAAAAATCAAAGCTTGAGTTTTTGGCAAATGAATAATACTGAAATTTGATAATGATTTGCGCAATTCAGAGCATTCCGTAGAAAATCGCCTCTACTACCAAAATATTAAAACTTAAAATTAGGACTACTATATTGCTACAAATATCATAATTATTTGCATAAAAATTTCTAATGCCAGCCTCAAAGTTAAACAAGCCAACACAACCATATCAATATAGATAAAAATTAGTTGAATCTAAAAATCAGACCTAAATTAACTAGAACCTTGAAGTTGATTTTCATCTAGTTCTGTATCTCGGAAATATTTGCGAATAATTTCAACATCAGGCTCTGTCTCAATCCACAGGCGGGCACCACCTGCTTGACTCTTGTTAGGTTTATGAGGTCGATAGACAATTTTGCAATTTCCCAGAATTTCTACTTCGTGACAGCGATGGTTTTTGCCTCCTTGTTTGACAGAAATTGCTCGAAGAGAAGTACCGTGGTCTCGGTTATAGTCAATTTCTCTTCGTAGTACATGGATAAAAGTATTGCCTGTACGGAATCCTTTATTCCAAGTTCCTTGAGGACCTCGACGACCTGGAGTAATTTCTGGCATTCCTCGACGATTTAAAGGAATTACCCAAAACCGTTTGACTTTTTTGGCTCCTTTGAGACGACCTTGCCTCAAAAGTAACCTGAGTCTAGCAGTAGAAATATTTAACAGAAATGCTGCTTCTGTTGTACCAACTGTATCTGGTTTAGTAGTTGCATCTTTGACATCCTCTCCTGCCTAAAGGCGAGGAGATTCCTATCCACCTAATAGTCATCCAAATCAAATAAAGATAACTGCATAGGTTCAAAGTGGGTTGACGTTTCACAGGCTGCTGCTACTTTGACAGTAGTCTTATGCTTGCCTCCGCGTCCGTTTAATGTCTCAGACTGCCCGCCCGCGACTAATATATTTATTGCTGCATTGTGGTCTCTATCATGTGTGGTTTCACAGTTTAAACACTGCCACTCACGGATTGACAAATCTAATTTGCCTCCACGAAAACCACAACATGAACAAATTTGACTGGTTGGTTGCCAACGATTAATTATTCTAAATTCTCTACCGTATTTTTCTGCTTTTCCTTCTAGGAATGTTCGGAATTGTCTCCATCCTAAATCAGAAATAGCCCTAGATAATTTACGGTTTTTAACCATTCCAGATACATTCAAATCTTCTAAAACTATTACTTGGTTTTCGTTAATAATTTCAGTAGATAATTTATGCAGAAAGTCTGTCCTTGTATCTTTCAGTTTTCCATGAAACTTAGCTATTTTCAACCTAGCTTTTTCATAACGATTTGTACCTTTAGTTTTCTTAGATAGTGACTTACTTAATTTTCTATATTTCTTGATTCGTTTCTTAAGTGGCTTTGGTGCATCAATTTTTCGACCATCACTCAATGTAGCAAAAGTTTTAATTCCTAAATCAATTCCAACTGAATTATCAGTTTGAGGTAATGATTCTGGTTGTATTTCTACTACGAAACTTAAAAAATATCTATTGGCAGAGTCTTTAATAACTGTTACAGAACTAGGCTGACTAGGTAGTTTTCTAGACCAAATAATTTTGAGTTTACCTACTTTTGTTAAAACAACTCTGTCTTGATAAATTTTAAATCCTCCTTTCCTAAATCTAGCTGTTTGCCTAGACTGTTTAGATTTAAACTTAGGAGGTCTTGCAGGTTTTCCTTTCCTCTTACCTTTACAACTATTGAAAAAGTTTTGATATGCTGCATTCAAATCATTTAATGACTGTTGCAATGGAATATTGGAAACTTCTTTTAACCATTCTCTATTTTCAGTCTTTTTAGCTTGGGTAATAAACTGTTTTTGTAGTTCTGCATTACTAGGCTTTTTCTTACCTTCTTTGTACAACTCGTTGCAATAAGCTAAACTATCATTCCATACTGTTCTACAACATCCAAATAATTTAGCTAAAGCTTTCTTTTGTAGATTGTCTGGATATACTCTGTACTTATATCTTGCTTTCATCTTTTCCCTCATCGACCTGATTTATCTTATCATATAATTGGTTACACATTGGGGATAAGTATGAAAAATAATCAATTAAGATTGCGGATGAATGATGAAAGGATGGATAAGTTAAGATTATATGCACGAGTAAAAGGTAAAACAATGACTCAAGTAATTGAAGAACTGATTGATAGTTTGCCAGAGGTTGTTGTTAAACCAACTGAACAAGAAGAAATTTTTACCAAATAATTAAAGTCGCCCTATAAGGGCGAGGCTTGAAACCCACTTTTTCGGTCATAAACTGTTCCGGAATATATTTTGCATATACTAGATATCTTTATCTATCAAAACACAAAGGATTTAATTTGGCAATAAATTTTTGATTTTTCAGTTGTGGTTGTTTCATTTATCTCTTTCATAAACTGTTTCGGAACATATATATAAGGGATAAACTGGGTAAATATTTACCATTAAACTACAAAGGATTTAATTTGACAATATTTTTTTGATTTTCCAGTTGTGCTTGTATCATTTATCTCTTTCATAAACTATTTCGGAACATATATATAAGGGATAAACTGGGTAAATATTTACCATTAAATTACAAAGGATTTAATTTGGCAATAATTTTTTGATTTTACAATTGTGCTTGTTTCAGTGGACAGCCTCAAAGTATGCACTCCAGGGTGCAATAACTTTTAACTGTTCTGCTTTACATATTCTCTAATTACTGGCGATAATGTAAATAATGTCAATTCCTCTTCTGTAATCTTTTCTATTAATGAGCGTCTTCCTAATGATTGAATTGTTTGAAGTACCTGGGGTGGTGATAGTGGTAATTTTTCTAAAATTTCTGTCACTGTTGCAGGTGCATTGCTCTGACTTAATTGAGATATTACCTGTTTTTCTAATAAGGATAATCTTTGAAAATATCGTTCTAATTTGGTAATAATTTCATCGCCCAAAAATAGGCTATTGTATGCTAAATAATCTCTGACTTTCCCATTGAATATTTCTTGAATCATTCGGCATACTGTTTTTAGATAAAAAGGGTTGCCTCGATAGGTATCAATTAATTTTTGCCAGGTTTCTTCATCGGATAAATTTTGTGCTTGAAAAATTTCTCTTGCTGTTTCTCCAATGCCGTTTAATGACATTATTCTTACAGGAGTTTTCAGGTCTGTTAAGTTGATTATTTCTAATGGTGATTCCCAACTATTAAAAATTAAGCAGCTCTGATGAGGGAGTTCACCTATATTTTGAAAAAATTCACTGTAGTTTTGAAATTGATTTTGATAATTTCCTGAAAATTGACTTTCTGCTAAGATTGCCTGCAAATTATCTAAAATTATCAAACACCGATAATTCCGCAAATATTCATAAAATATTGATAATAATGTTTCTAGTTCTAAATCTAAGAGTGAATTCTTTTCTGTTGTTTTGGGTAAGGAGAAGTTAATATAAGTTTGATTTGATAATGACAAGACTAATTGGGCGGTTAGTATTGATAAAGAGGGAGCATGATATAGATTTTTCCAAATGATATAGTCGAAATTATCTTGTATTTTTTCTAGCAGATGTCGTGATAATGTGGTTTTGCCGATACCACTTATTCCTAATATTCCTATTAACCGAGTGTTTTCTTGTAATATCCAATTTTCTAGGGTAGATATTTCTTTAATTCGACCGTACATTTTCCCTAGTTCGGGAGCTTCTCTAATATTTTTATTGGGTAAGGTTGTAATTTGATTTTCTGATTTTTGTTTGTCGATCTGTTTCTCTTTTTGCCGTTTGTTTTATTTTCTGAAGAGGAGAAGCGATCGCGACATAAGCTTAAATTATTTGTAACTCCAACAGCAAGACCAACACTTGATGATATCGAAAATTGTAATCTTTCTAGAGCAGAGCAGAAGTTTGATTTATTAATTTCTTCACCGGACAAATTTGATAATACTTTCCATAAATCTGAAGCTTTATCTCTAACGTAACCTTCACTACAGGGAATTTTTTCTGCTATATCTGCATATTTGTTACCCTGGCAAACACCTTCAATTATAGTTTTTTGTAAGTCATCCAAGTGTTTTCCGGTGTGATTAAAAACTAGGCGATCGGCAAGTTTTAAAACATCTTGAATATCCATACTTTTAATAATTAATAGTTAGCAATTAATAATTCATAATTACAGCGGATTCCACTTTTGTGAGGTACACCCACACGGGCAAGATGCCCGCACTGGAAACATTTAATTATTAATATTAATATCTGTGTCAAAATATTTAGGAATAAATCCTCCCAGAAATTTTAGTTACAAATAATTCTATCAACTCGCTCTCCCCTAAGCATTAATTTCTTCTGGAGATGGGCGAGTTTTAGTATTTATTTATGAGCATAAAATCTCTCGGATTTAGAGACGTTACATAGAATATCTACAGGTGTTAAAAAAATATCTATCTAATCTCTGTCTATTTGTTAATTGAAGCTATAGTTAAATTATCAATGATTATCAAATTTGATTATAATCAATAAAACTCATCTTATACAAAAAGATATTTATGACACAAGAAATTACTATTACTATACCAGATGAAAGTTTATCAGCACTAGAAATAACTCCCGAAAAATTAACTGCGGAGATTCGTTTAATAGCTGCAATTAAATATTATGAAATGGGTAGACTTTCTACAGGTGCTGCAGCAGTTTTTGCTGGTATTCCCAAGGTTTTATTTTTGACAAAATTAGGGGATTATGGTGTGAATACTTTTAAACTAACTGAAGCCGAACTAATTGAGGATTTGGCTAATGCGTAATGTTATTAGTAATACTTCCCCTATCCAGTATTTATATCAAACGAATTTAATTGAGTTATTACCTCAGCTTTATGGAAGTATTATTCTACCCCAGGGCGTTGTTCTAGAACTAGAAGATGGTAAAAATCTAGGAGTTGCTGTGCCAAAAATAGAAAATTACTCGTGGTTTCAAATCTATCCATCACCAGACTTAAATTTAACTGAATTCTCAAAAATGGGAGATATTCTTGGTCGCGGTGAAAAGGAAGTAATGGCTTTAGGGTTGGAAATTTCTGATTCCTTAGCCATTATAGATGATGGTTTAGCCAGAAGTTATGCTAGAGATTTAGGAATAAAAATTACAGGTACAGTTGGTGTACTTTTAAAAGCAAAACAAACAGGATATTTAGACTTAATCAAACCAGTACTAGAAGAATTAATCATACTGGGATTTTATCTGGATAAAACAACTCATACCATTTCTCTGTAACAATGCGCTTAATAATTCTTACCAAAACCTGAATTTTACTAATAGCTTTTATCTTTTATTAAGCGCAACTTCATGGAGAATTGGTATCACTATACTGTCCTGAAACTAGCGAATGAATTCTAATTAACTAGAGATTTTAGATACTGTTTTTGCGTAAGTCCTGTAAACTAAAATTGTGGGAACTAAAAATCTACAAAAAAACCACCTTACTAATTGCCTAAAAAACGGCAAGGAGTTTAAACTCCCTGCCGTCTTTAGATTGAAAAATTAACTTTACTTTCCTTCCCTAAAGAAACTAAATCCTACTCAGCTCCTTGGGGCAACAACTCTCGTTTTTCACCTTGAGTAACCTTAACTTGACCATCTTCCCCAACATCAACCACAGCAGTATCGCCTTCGCGAACCGCACCGGAAAGAATTTCCTCAGCCAAAACATCCTCAAGTAAACGCATAATTGCCCGACGTAAAGGACGCGCTCCATAACTGGGATTATAACCTTCCTCAACTAACCGCTCTTGGAAACGATCGGTAATTTCTAGCTTGATGCCTTTTTCTGTCAAACGACTAAAGACCTCTTTCAACATAATCACAGCAATTTCCTTCACCTCATCCTTATTCAACTGACGGAAGACAATAATCTCATCTAGACGGTTGAGGAATTCTGGGCGGAAATATTGCTTCAGCTCTTCATTCACCAAGTTGCGAATTCGGTTGTATTGAGCATCCGCTTCATTGTCGGAGAACTCGAAACCAAGACCGCCGCCTCCTTTTTCGATTACCTTAGAACCGATATTGGAGGTCATAATAATCAAAGTATTCTTGAAATCTACTGTACGACCCTTAGCATCAGTCAACCGTCCGTCTTCCAAAATTTGCAACAGCATATTAAAGACATCAGGGTGAGCTTTTTCAATTTCATCAAATAGCACCACAGTATAAGGACGACGACGAACCGCTTCAGTCAACTGACCACCTTCGTTATAACCCACATAACCAGGAGGAGAACCAATCAACTTAGAAACAGTGTGACGTTCCATATATTCGGACATATCCAACCGAATCATTGCTTCTTCTGACCCGAAGAAATATGTAGCCAAAGCCTTAGTTAATTCTGTCTTACCAACCCCAGTAGGTCCAGAGAAAATAAAGCTGGCAATTGGTCGGTTGGGGTTTTTCAATCCCACTCTTGCCCGACGAATAGCACGAGATACTGCTCTGACAGCTTCTTCCTGACCAATCAAACGTTGATGCAGAGTATCTTCCATGTGTAGCAATTTCTCAGACTCAGATTCTGTGAGCTTACTAACTGGAACACCAGTCCAACTTGCAACAATATGGGCAATATCTTCTTCGTTAACCACTGGAGAATCATTTTCAGTAGTTGAATCTGTTTTTTTAGTTTGAGCAAGGGAACGAATTTCAGATTTAATTTCCATTTCCCGGTCACGCAACTCTCCTGCCTTATCAAAATCTTGGGAGCGTACCGCCTCATCCTTGTCTTTGAGAATTTGACGCAACTCTTTATCCAATTCTTTAGCTGCGGGAGGAAGTTGAGAATTAATCAAACGAACCCGGGAACCTGCCTCATCAATCAAATCAATAGCTTTATCCGGTAAATAGCGATCGCTAATATAGCGGTCTGACAATTTAGCAGCAGCTTCTAGAGCTGTATCCAAAATTTTTAACTTATGATGTTGTTCGTAACGTTCCCTTAAACCGTATAAGATTTCAATTGTTTCATCAACGGAAGGTTCACCCACCATTACTGGTTGGAAACGACGTTCAAGTGCCGCATCTCGTTCAATATGTTTGCGATACTCATCGAGGGTAGTTGCCCCTATGCACTGTAACTCCCCACGAGCCAAAGCAGGCTTCAAAATATTAGCCGCATCAATTGCCCCTTCTGCTGCACCAGCTCCAATTAGAGTATGAACCTCATCTATAACTAGGATGACATTACCCGCAGAGCGAATTTCATCCATAATTTTCTTCAGACGTTCCTCAAACTCACCTCGGTATTTTGTGCCAGCCACCAATAGACCAATGTCCAGAGTAACTACCCGCTTTTCTTCCAGAATATCTGGTATATCATTATTAGCAATACGTTGTGCCAGACCTTCAGCGATCGCTGTTTTTCCGACCCCTGGTTCTCCAATCAAGACTGGATTATTTTTCGTTCTACGACCTAGAATTTGAATAACCCGTTCAATTTCGTTTTGCCTTCCCACTACTGGGTCCAACTTACCTTCAGATGCCATTTGAGTCAGATTAGAACCAAACTCATCCAGAGTAGGAGTTTTAGTCCGTCCACCGCCACCACCAGCAGTGACTTCTGCGGTTTCACCCAACATCCGAATTACCTGAGTCCGTACCTTCGAGAGGTCTACGCCCAAGTTTTCTAGAACTCTTGCTGCAACTCCTTCCCCTTCTCGAATTAAACCCAGAAGTAGATGCTCAGTACCAATATAGTTATGTCCTAATTGCCGTGCTTCCTCCAAGGATAATTCTAAACCCTTTTAGCTCTGGGAGTAAATGGAATTTCTACAGCCACAAATCCAGAGCCACGGCCAATTATTTTTTCTACCTCAATCCTAGCGTCCTTGAGATTAACACCCATAGATTTGAGAACTTTGGCCGCAACACCTGTGCCTTCTCCAATTAGACCCAGGAGGATTTGTTCCGTCCCCACAAAGTTATGTCCCAAGCGCCGAGCCTCTTCTTTGGGCCAACATTATCACTTTGATTGCTTTTTCGGTGAAGCGTTCAAACATAATTAAT